>NZ_JAVAYO010000009.1:0-362008 GCF_054863005.1 Bradyrhizobium sp. 25ACV | reverse complement strand
CTGCATCATCCAATTCGCGGGGCGAGGGAGGCCAGAAGGAATGGTCGGCTCCCGGGAGATCACGGCATAAGCCGTCCGACCACTGCGCAGGGAAGGCCGAGTGATCGGCACCACCTGTATGCTGCTGTGCGGTTCTTCCTGTGTGCATTTCGCGCAGCGGACCGCGGGTGCGAGCCGGCACCCGGCCTTCCCTGCGCCCTCTTGGCTTTAGAGGGTGGAGCGACCAGCAAAGCTCGGGCGAATTAAGCCGCGAGGACGCGAAGGCATGCCTGTGAGCCGAGCTGCGTGCCACAGACTCGATCTCGTAGGGGTGGACAAAGCGCAGCGTGCCCACGCCTTGTTGCTTATGGACAGAGATCGTGGGCACGGCGCTATGCGCCTTTGCCCACCCTACGGCAGCGCCGCTGGGAAGTGCACTGGAGCATCGCAATGACATGTGGAGACAGCGTGCGCCACATTCCACTCTCGTGCCCCGGACGCAGCGCAGCGTCCCCGGCGGTGCGAAGCATCGTCCGGTGCGGTGCGCTGCAGAGCCGGGGCCCATCCGCGTCGTACCGTGTCGCCATCTGGATCCGAGCTCTGCGCAGCAGCGGCAAGAAGCGCAGCAGCGCGTCCGGGACACGGCTAAATATTCGGCAATCGCGCCCTCCGGCGCCGATGGACTTGCCCGCCCCAATCCGGTTCAATGGGCCAATCGAGCTTTCAGGCGACAACGATGTCGAGATATCTGCTGGTCCTGCTGCTGCTGGCCTCACCTGCGGCCGCGCAAGTCAAGTTGGCGCCGAAGACCGCGGCCGGACATCCCGATCCCTGTGCCCCGATCGGGCGTACCGCGGACGGCAAGCTGGTCTACTCCATGAAATGCGAAAACCTGCCGGTGCCGCCCCCGCCCCCGCAGGCGGAACTGAAGGAAGTGCCTCCGCCGGCCGCCGAGCCGGAACCGGAGACGCGGCGGAGCGGCATTTTCGGCTGGTCCTACGACCGCAGGTGACGCGTCCGCGCCCCTTGCGCGAAACTGTCGGGAGTGCTCTTTGCTTGAAAATTATCCGTGGGGCCACCGGCCCCGATCCAGAGAGATGAGATGAGCAAACTCGTTATCCGTGCCGGCGATTTCACCTTCGATGCCCGTTTCGAGGAGCAACTGGCACCCAAGACCGTCGCCGCCTTCCGCAAGGCACTGCCGTTCGAAAGCCACATCATCCATGTGCGCTGGAGCGGCGAGGGCGTGTGGATGCCGCTCGGCGATCTCGATTTCGGCGTCGGCTACGAGAACCACACCAGCTATCCCGCACCGGGCCAGATCATCCTCTATCCCGGCGGCATCAGCGAGACCGAGATCCTGCTGGCCTATGGCGGCGTGCATTTCGCCAGCAAGATGGGCCAGCTCGCCGGCAATCACTTCATCACGCTGACCTCGGGCCTGGAGAATCTGGCGACGCTGGGCAAGAGCGTGCTGTGGAAGGGCGCGCTGCCGATCCGCTTCGAGGAAGTCTGAGTGACTGACACACGCTACCCGCGCGATCTCCGCGGTTACGGCCGCAACCCGCCGCACCCCGAGTGGCCCGGCGATGCGCGGGTCGCGGTGCAGTTCGTCGTCAATTTCGAAGAAGGCGGCGAGAACAACATCCTGCATGGCGACCGCGCCTCGGAAGCGTTCCTGTCCGACGTGCTCGGCGCACAGCCCTGGCCGGGCCTGCGCCACGCCAATATCGAATCGATGTTCGAATATGGCTCGCGCGCCGGCTTCTGGCGGCTGTGGCGGATGTTCACCGCACGCAACTGGCCGACCACCGTGTTCGGTGTCGCCACCGCGCTGAAGCGCAACCCTGAAATCGTCGCTGCCATGAAGGAGGCGGGCTGGGATATCGCCAGCCACAGCCTGAAATGGATCGAGCACAAGGACATGACCGAGGCGCAGGAGCGCGCCGAGATCGCGGAAGCGATCCGCGTCCACACTGAGGCCACTGGATCGCGTCCGCTCGGCTGGTACACCGGGCGCTCCTCGATCAACACCAACCGTTTGCTGATGGAGGAGGGCGGCTTCCTCTATCTCTGCGACTCCTATGCCGACGATCTGCCCTATTGGGTCAAGGGTGCGGGCGGCAAGCAGCTCATCATTCCCTATACGCTAGACGCCAACGACATGCGCTTCATCAACCCGCAAGGCTTTGCCGAGGGCGAGCAGTTCTTCACCTATCTGAAGGACGCCTTCGACGTGCTCTATGCGGAAGGCGAAACAGCGCCGAAGATGATGTCGGTAGGTCTGCACTGCCGTCTCGCCGGCCGGCCCGGCCGCGCTGCGGGCCTGATGCGCTTCCTCGATTATATCGGCAAGCACGAACGCGTCTGGGTGCCGACGCGATTGCAGATCGCCCAGCACTGGCACGGCAAGCATGCGCATCTCGCGGCCGATGCATTCGAGATCGGTTGACGACGATGCCGCAGATCTTGCTCGCTGATCTCAATGCCGCCAGCAAGGCCGACTTCGTCGCCGCGCTCGCCAACGTCGTCGAATATTCGCCGTGGATCGCCGAGCAGCTTGCCGCCAAGCGGCCGTTCGCCGGCATCAACCAGCTGCACACGGCGCTGATGGCGGCGATCCAGAGCGCCGAACCCGACGCGCAATTGGCGTTGATCCGGGCGCATCCCGATCTCGCCAGCAAGACCCAGCGCCCGGCGGGGCTGACAGTGGAATCGACCGACGAGCAGAACAGCGCCGGTCTTGATAGGTTGTCGGATGCGGAATACGCGGCGTTCGAGCGCGTCAACAGCGCCTATCGGGACAAGTTCGGCTTCCCCTATATCGTCTGCGTGCGCCGCCACACCCGGGATTCCGTGCTGCACGATTTCGAGACGCGGTTACGCAATATCGCCAAGACCGAGACGCGGCGCGCGATCGAGGAGATCGGCCGGATCTCCGCGCTGCGGTTGGATCAGCTCATCGTCGCCGACGACAGGCTGAAGGTGCACGGCCGGCTCTCGACCCATGTGCTGGACAACCACGTCGGCAAACCGGCGCTGGGGATTCCGATTGAGCTCGTGGAGCTCGCAAGCCTTGGCGAGAGCCGTGTGATCGCGCGCGCTGTCACCAATGCGGACGGTCGCACCGATCAGCCGTTGATCGGCGGTCGCCCGCTGCCGATCGGCCGCTATGAGCTTCGCTTCAGCGTTGCCAGATATTACGCCGAGCGCAATGTGCCGCTGTCGGAGCCGCCGTTCCTCGATGAGATTCCATTGCGCTTTGCCGTCAGCGAGCCAGAGGGGCACTATCACGTGCCGCTGTTGGTCACGCCATGGAGCTATTCGACCTATCGCGGCAGCTAAAGCATGATCCGGAAAAGTGCGCGGCGGTTTTCCGAAGAGATCATGCTTAATCAACAACCCAAAGGGCGATGACGATTTATCCTGATCGCATCGCGCTTTAGTCGCCGAACTTCGCGTGCAGCGCCGGAAACAGCCGGTCCGGCTTGAAGGGTGGCGCGGTGAAACGAATGCCGGTGGCATTCGCGATCGCGTTGCCGAGTGCGGCCGCGACCGGATTGTACGGACTCTCGCTCATCGACTTCGCCCCCAGCGGTCCGATCGTGTCGGACGTCTCGGCGAAGAACACGTCGGTGCGCGGCACGTCGGCGAAGGAGGGCAGGTGGTAGTCGCGGAATTTCGGGTTGGTGACCCGACCAGTCGCGTCGATCACCATCTCCTCGTAGAGTGCGGCGCCGAGCGCTTGCGCGACGCCGCCTTCGACCTGACCGCGGCACTGCATGGGGTTGGCGACGACTCCAGCGTCCGCGGCGTGGACGCTCCGGAGAATCCTGAGCTCGCCGGTGGCCTTGTTCACGGCGATACGAAAACCCTGCACGTTGAAGCCGACCGAACGTGGCGTTCCCCCGGAATTGCCGCTGCCTGCGAACGGCTGCCCGCGTTCGCGCGCGAGCTTCACTAGCTCCGCAAAGGGCATGCGCCGGACGCCGCTGACGACAGCGTTGTCCTCGAGCACGCAGCTCCCGACGTCACACAGCCACGCGCCGGCGGCGGCCGCCTTCAGCTCGGTCGCGAGCTGCAGGGCCGCCGCATGCGTCGCCTTGCCGGCGACGAACATGCCCGCGCTGCCATAGGCACCGGTGTCGTGGCCGCCGTGGGCGGTGTCGGACTGGCGCAAGCGGATTCTGTCGACGGTGGTCGCCAGCGTGGTCGCGGCGATCTGCCGGTGCACGGTGCTGGTGCCGTTGCCGAATTCGGCGGTGCCGACGGTGAGATCGAAGCCGCCCTCATCGTTGAGCGCAATCGTCGCGTCGGCGAGGTGACCGGCCGGTGGCGCGGTGTCGATCATGGTCAGCGCAACGCCGTCGCCGATCAGCCAGTCCGGCGACAGGTCCGGCTGTGCGCCGTCAGCCTGCATCGCGCGCTCGACGAGGTCGAGGCACTGGTCGAGACCGTAGGAGCCGTAGAGCACGTCGTGAAATTCGGACGGCGGCGGCGACAGCATGGGATCGCCGTCCCTGACGATGTTGCGCCGGCGCATCTCGTAGGGGTCGATGCCGAGCTGCTGGCCCAGCTCGTCGATCGCGGCCTCGATCGCGATCAGCGTCTGCGACAGGCCATAGCCGCGAAACGCGCCCGCCGGCACTGCGTTGGTGTAGACCGCGTAGCCGTCGACCCGCTTGTTCGGGCAATTGTAGACCGCGATGGACTCGGACAGCGAATGGAACATCACGGGGCCGGCGTGATTGCCGTATGCTCCGGTGTTGGAGAGTACGTCGAGCTGGAGCGCGGTGAGCTTGCCGCCGGCATCCGCTCCGGCCTTGATGTGGACCCGCATCGGGTGCCGTGTCGAGGTCGCGATGAACTGCTCCTCGCGGGTGAGCTCCAGCTTCACCGGACGTGCCGTCTTGAGCGCAGCGAGCGCCAGGATGTCCTCGACGAACATCTCCTGCTTGCCGCCAAAGCCGCCTCCGACCCGCTCGCAGAACACGCGGACCTTGTCGGGAGGAAGCTTGAAGATATCCGACAGCGCGCGCCGGGTCAGGAACGGCACCTGGGTCGAGGTGCGGACATTGAGCACGCCCGCAGCGTCGAGCCATGCAAGGCCGCCATGGGTCTCCAGCGCCGCGTGCTGCACGCGATGACTGTGGAAGGTGCCCTCGAAGGTGACTGCAGATGTCGCGAGCGCCGCCGCGACGTCGCCGAACTCGCCATGCGTCTCCGCAGCGAGGTTACGCTGGGCGTCGGCGATGCGGTTCGCGGTGGTGCGGTCGGGATGAATGATGGGCGCGCCCGGCGCCATCGCCTGTTCCGGATCGATCAGCGCAGGCAGAACCTCGTAATCGAGCTTCAGCCGGCGGCAGGCCTCCTCGGCGGCGGCTTCGCTTTCGGCGACGATTGCGGCAACCCTCTGGCCGATGAAGCGCACGACGTCGTCGAGAACGCGGGTGTCCTCGGGGTCCATCCAGTCCATCTCGTGCCGCGCGGTCGAGATCAGCATCGAAGGTGCGTCGTCATGCGTCAGCACCGCGTGCACGCCGGGAACCTTCAGCGCTTCCGACTTGTCGATCGCGACGATCCTGGCGTGGGCATGCGGCGACCGCACCAGCTTGACGTGGAGCAGTCCGTCGATGGCGGTGTCGAAGGTGTAGCGCGCCTCGCCGCGCACGATGTCGGGGCCCGCGGGCGCCGGCAGGCTGCGGCCAAACGCGGCTCCGGGCTCGACGCTCGCCTCGACATTGGTCTTGCCGAGGAATGCATCCTCGATCGAGCGATAGCCGGTGCAGCGGCAGATATTGCCCTTCAGCGCCGCGCCGAGATCGGTCCGCTGGGCCTGGTTCAGCGAGGCGCAGGTCAGGATCATGCCGGCGGTGCAGAAGCCGCATTGAAAGCCCTGTGCGTCGAGGAACGCCTGCTGCATCGGATGCGTGCCGTGATCTCCGCCAAGACCTTCGATCGTGGTGATGGCGCGTCCCTCGGTCCGGAACGCCGGGATCAGGCAGCTGTGCACCGGCTCGCCGTCGAGCAGCACGGTGCAGGCGCCGCAGTCACCGGCATCGCAGCCCTTTTTCACCCCGAAATGGCCGAGCTCGCGTAGGAACGTGCGCAGGCACTGGCCGGCGCGCGGCTCCTGCGCAAACGGCTTGCCGTTGATCTCGAAGCTCATGACGGCATTGCTCCCAGCAGCTCGCGGCGAACCTCTTCGGCGAGCCGCAATGTCATATGCTTGCGCCAGAGCGGCTGGCCATGGATGTCGGTGTGGTACAGATCGTCAGTGATCTGCTGGACGATCGCATCGTGCAGCACGCTCGCCTCCGGGGCCCGGCGAAAGGACAGCTGGATCGGCCGCGCCGTCGATGCGGTGACCGTCAGCGTCAGCGTGCCGTCGGCATCGAGGCTGCCGATCAGGAGCGCCGCCGAGCGGCCGACCGGCGCGAGCGAGATCTGGCGGTATGCCGTGCGGCGTTTCAGCGCGGCAATCGGAATATCGATCTGGCGAAGCAGATCGCCCGGCGTCAGGCGATTGCGCTGGTTGCCGGTGACGAAATCGACGACAGGAATCCTCTGCTCGCCGCCGCCGGCCTTCCAGATAGTGCAGACGCCGCCCAGCGCTGCGGTGAGTGAGATCATCGGTCCCGCCGGCAGGGACATGCAGAGATTGCCGCCGACGGTCGCGGTCTTCCAGATCTTGAACGAGGCAAGGAAGGCGCGGCAGCATTGGTTGATCAGCGGCGCGGCGAGCCAGTCGGACGGGCAGGCAAGTCCGTCGAGCTGCGCGATGGTGCAGGTGGCGGCGATGGAGAGATGGCTGTCTGTGATCGTCAGCGCCGGCCATTTCAAATCGGTCAGATCGATCAGCCGTTTCAGATGGACCTGCGGCTCCGAGAACAACCACGTGCCGCCCGCGAGCCAGGCGTCCCCTGCCGTCCAGGCCGGCAATTGCGCCCGCGTTTGCGGATGGGCGACTGTCGTGATGGTATTCAAATCCATGGCTGCGCCAACGCTTCCACCGGGTGAATCGCGACGATGAGTCTTGCAAGCCCGGAGCCAAGTCGCAACAAACAAGTCGTGGTGCGAGGGTGGCTGGGCCAGCGTTTACTGGCTGGCCTGTCGGCGGATGTGAGGGAGAAGCGGGATCATGAGCGATGCAAAGCCGATCTGGATCAGGGATCCCCTGGCCATCCTCGCCGACGGTGCCGAGCGCGGGGTCGTGGTCAGGGATGGCCGCATCGTCGAGCTCGTGCCGGCTGGCGCCGCGCCTGCGACCGCTGACGTCGCGGTGTTCGATGCGAGCGCACACGTCGTGCTGCCGGGCCTGATCAACACCCACCATCATTTTTACCAGACGCTGACCCGGGCACTGCCGGCGGCGATGGATCGGGAGCTGTTCCCCTGGCTCCAGGCGCTCTATCCGGTGTGGGCGAGGCTGACGCCCGAGGCGCTCGAGCTCGGCGTCACCGTGGCGATGTCCGAGCTGTTGCTCTCGGGCTGCACCACCACGACGGATCATCACTACGTCTTCCCCGCGGGCCTCGAGGACGCCGTCGATATCGAGGTCGCCGTGGCGAAGCGCCTCGGCGTACGGGTGCTGCTGACGCGTGGTTCGATGAACCTGTCGCAGCGGGACGGTGGCCTACCGCCCGATAGCGTGGTGCAGGACGAGGACACGATCCTCGCCGACAGCGCGCGCGTGGTGGCGAAGCACCACCAGCGCGGCGAGGATGCGATGGTGCAGATCGCGCTGGCGCCGTGCTCGCCGTTCTCGGTGACGACGTCGCTGATGCGTGCCACCGCCGATCTCGCGGGTAAGGTCGACGTGCGCCTGCACACCCATCTCGCCGAGACCGAGGACGAAAACAGATTCTGCCAGCAGATGTATGGCTGCCGTCCGCTCGATTATCTCGAGCAGTGCGGCTGGCTCAATGCGCGAACCTGGCTCGCCCACGGTATATTTTTCAACGCCGATGAGATGAAGCGGCTCGGGAAGGCCAAGACGACCATCAGTCATTGCGCGTGCAGCAACCAGCTGCTCGCGTCTGGCTGCTGTCCTGTCTGCGAGATGGAGGAGGCCGGCGTCGGGATCGGGATCGGTGTCGACGGCTCAGCGTCGAACGACGGCTCGAACCTGATGCAGGAGGTCCGGGCCGCCTTCCTGCTGCAACGGGCGCGTTATGGCGTGGCCAAGGTCAGCCACAAGGACGCGCTACGCTGGGCCACCAAGGGGTCGGCAGCCTGCGTCGGCCGGCCGGAACTCGGCGAGATCGCGGTCGGCAAGGCTGCGGACCTCGCGCTGTTCAGGCTCGACGAATTGCGCTTCTCCGGTCATGGCGAACCCTTGGCCGCATTGGTGCTGTGCGGAGCGCACCGGGCCGACCGGGTGATGGTGGCGGGACAATGGGCCGTGATCGACGGTGCGATCCCGCGCCTCGATGTGGCAGACCTCATCCGCCGCCACAGTTTGGCGGCGCGGGCCATGCGGATGGGATGAAAGAGGGGGCGACCACAAGTGCCGGGTGCTTCTGGCCACCCCCTCCGAACCTCCTCCGGGAGGAGCAGGTGATTTAGGTAAAGCAAGAAGCGTGCTACTTGCCCGGCAGCTTGTCGTCGATGCCCTTGACGTAGAAATTCATGCCGAGGATCTGGCCGTCGTCGAGGTGATCGCCGCCTTTGCACTCGACCGGCTTACCGTCCTGCCCAACGATCGGGCACTTGAACGGATGCAGCTTGCCTGCGGTGATCGCGGCTTGGGCATCCTCAGCCAATTTTTTCACGTCGTCAGGCATGTTGGTATAGGGCGCCATCGCGAACATGTGACTGTCGAGGCCGCCCCAGCTGTCCTGGGACTTCCAGGTGCCGGCTAGCTCGGCCTTGACCCGCTCGATGTAATAGGGGCCCCAGGTGTCGAGGATCGAGGTCAGCTGGGTCTTGGGCCCGAACTTGATCATCTCGGAGTCCTGGCCGAAGGCGAGCTTGCCGCGTTCGCTGGCGATCTGCATTGCGGCGGGCGAATCGGTGTGCTGCATGATGACGTCGGCGCCCTGGTCGATCAGCGCCTTGGCGGCGTCGGCCTCCTTGCCCGGGTCGAACCAGGTGTTGGCCCAGATGATCTTGACCTTGATGTCAGGCTTGATGGTCTGTGCCGCCAGGATCGTCGCGTTGATGCCGGAGACGACCTCCGGAATCGGGAACGAGCCGATATAGCCGAGCACGCCGGACTTCGACATCTTGGCTGCGATCAGCCCCTGGATGTAGCGGCCCTGATACCATCTGGCCGAGTAGGTCGACATGTTCGGGTTACGCTTGTAGCCGGTGGCGTGCTCGAAATGAACGTTCGGATATTTTTTCGCGACCTTCAGCGTCGGATCCATATAACCGAACGAGGTCGTGAAGATCAGCTTGTTGCCGGCGCGGACGAGCTGCTCGATGGAGCGCTCGGCGTCGGGACCTTCGGGCACGTTTTCCAGATAGGTGGTCTCGATCTGATCGCCCAGTTCCTTCACCAGCGCCTGCCGTGCGAGATCGTGCTGATAGGTCCAGCCCAAATCTCCGATCGGACCCAGATAGATGAAGCCGACCTTGAGCTTGTCGGCGGCGGAGGCTGCACTGACGCTGCCGGCGAGCAAGAGTCCGGCGGCCAGCGCAAGAAGTGATTTCCTCATCATCGATCTCCAAACATCATCAGGGGAAAGCCACGATCCTCAGCGTGCGCGCCCCATCGCGCCCGCCGCGGAAATGAATTCAGCGGTCGGGCACGAACACGGTGCCGAGCGCGGCCGGTGCGGTCGAGCCGCCGCTGCGCGCGCGGGAGAGCAGAACCAGCACGATGACGGTCGCAAGATAAGGCAGCGCCGACATGAATTGCGAGGGAATGCCGATGCCCCAGCCCTGCGCGTGCAACTGCAGGATCGTCACTGCGCCGAAGAGATAGGCGCCGACCACGAGCCGGCCCGGCCGCCAGGACGAGAACACCACCAGCGCCAGTGCGATCCAGCCGCGGCCCGCGGTCATGCCGGGAATGAAGAACGGCGTATAGGCGAGCGGCAGATAAGCGCCGGCAAGGCCTGCGCAGGCACCGCCGAACATCACGGCGAAGGTGCGGATGCGCAGCACGGGATAGCCCAGCGCGTGCGCAGAGGCATGGTTGTCGCCGCAGGCGCGCAGGATCAATCCCGCCCGCGTGCGGTACAGGAACCACCAGACGCCGACGACGAGTGCAATCGAGAAGTAGACGAAGCCATCCTCGCCGAACAGCACGCGCCCGATCAGCGGGATGTCGGTGAGGCCCGGAATGGCGAGATGGACTGCCGGCGTGATGCGCTCGCCGACGAAGCCGGCGCCGATCAGTCCGGACAGCCCGACGCCGAGGATGGTCAGCGCGAGACCCGTCGCCACCTGGTTGACGGCGAGCCCGAGGGCCATCAGGGCGAAGATCAGCGACATCATCGTGCCCGCGATGATGCCGAACAGCGCGCCGATGAAGACCGATCCGGTGAGCCAGGCCCCGGCAAAGCCGCAGGCCGCGCCAACGATCATCATGCCCTCGACGCCGAGATTGAGCACACCGGAGCGCTCGGTCACGAGCTCCCCGGTCGCGGCGATCAGGAGCGGCGTGGACGCGGCGAGCACGGCCAGGATGATGGCTTCAATGAGTTCCACGGGCCACCTGACGGTTCGGGAAGCTCAGCTTGAAGCGATACAGGATCAGGGAATCGCAGGCGAGCACGTAGAACAGCAGAATGCCCTGAAAGACCTTGGTGACATCCAATGGAATCTTCATCGCGATCTGCGCCTGCTCGCCGCCGATAAAAGTCAGCGCAAGGAAAAGGCCTGCAATTAGTATTCCAAGCGGGTTCAGCCGGCCGAGGAAGGCGACGATGATCGCAGTGAAACCGTAGCCCGGGGAGATGCCAGGCTGGAGATGTCCGACAGGACCTGCCACCTCGATGATGCCGGCAAGCCCTGCGAGCGCGCCTGATACCGCGAAGGTCAGGAGGATCAGCTGGTTGGCGTTGAAGCCGCCGAACCGTGCCGCGCGGGGAGCTGCGCCGACAACGCGGATCTCGAATCCCTTGATGGTTCGCCCGAGCAGGATTGCGGCCGCCGCGACGACAAGAAGCGCAATGACCGAGCCGAGATGCAGCCGGCCGCCCTCGATCAGCAACGGGACGGTTGCCACCGGATCGAACTCGGCCGTGGTGGGGAAGTTGAAGCCGTTCGGGTCGCGCCAGGGGCCGCGCACGAGATAGTCGAGAAAGAGGTCGGCGACATAGACCAGCATCAGGCTGGTCAGGATCTCGCTGGCGCCGAACTTCACCTTGCAGATCGCCGGGATCAACGCATAGAGCGCGCCCGCAGCGGCAGCGAGGACGAGCATGGCCGGCAGCACCCAGGCGCCGGCGTCGGTGCCTTGCGTCTTCACCGCGATCCAGCTTCCCGCAACCGCGCCGATCAGGAATTGGCCCTCTGCGCCGATGTTCCAGGCATTGGCGAGATAGCAGAGTGACAGGCCAATCGCGATCATCACCAGCGGCGTCGCCTTCACCGCGATCTCCTGCAGCGAATAGCCGTCCGTCAGTGGCGCGATGAAGTAGGCGTGCAAGGCGAGCAGCGGATTCTTGCCGAGGATCGCGAACAGGATGATCATGGTCACGACCGTGAGGCCGATCGCGATCAGCGGCGAGACCAGCGCGATCGTGCCCGAGCGTTCGGCGCGCTTCTCAAGCACCAATTGCATGCGCGGCCTCCCTTGGCTCGAGGCTGCTGCCGCCCATGAGAAGGCCGAGCTTTTCGCGCGTTGCCTCGCGGGTCGCGAGCGGTGCCGACAGCTTGCCGTGGAACATCACGGCGATGCGGTCGGCGATCTCAGCGAGTTCGTCGAGATCCTGGCTGGTCACGAGCACGGCGGCGCCCGCTGTTGCCAGATCAAGCAGGGCCTGGCGAATGACGGCGGCGGCGCCGGCATCGACGCCCCAGGTCGGCTGGCTGACCACCAGCACCGCGGGGTTGCGCAGGATCTCGCGTCCCACGATGAACTTCTGCAAATTGCCGCCGGAGAGGGATGCGGCTTCCGGATCGCGCTTGGCCTTGCGGACGTCGAATGTTTCGGTCGCGCGGTCGACGGTCTTCAGCGTGGCCGCGGTATTGATGAAGCCGCGATGGACCATGCCGCTCGCCGCGTGTCCGGTGAGCAGCGCGTTCTCCGAGAGCTTCATGCGCGGCGCGGTGCCATGGCCGAGCCGCTCTTCGGGAACGAAAGCTGCTCCCAGCCTGCGTCGCTGCGTGATGGAGAGATGGCCGGCGGCAATGCCTTCGATCACCACGGTGCCCGGGTCCTTCGACAACCGCTCGCCGGACAGCGCGGCGAACAACTCGTCCTGGCCGTTGCCGGCGACACCGGCGATGCCGAGAATTTCGCCGCCCTTCAGCTCGAATGAGATGTGCTCGAGCCGGACGCCATGCGGCTCGCCCGGTGCGAGCGAAAGATCGTTGACGACGAGGCGCGGAACGGTGGTCTTCCGGCCGGATGCCGCCTTCACTTCCTTGATCTCGCCGCCGACCATCATGCGCGCCAGCGAAGCGGCGGTTTCGCGCCGGGGATTGCAGGTCTCGACCTTCCTGCCGCCACGCAGGATCGTGGCGGTGTCGCAGAGCCGCTTCACCTCCTCGAGCTTGTGGCTGATGTAGAGGATGGCGCGGCCCTCGGCCTTGAGCCGCTCCAGCACGATGAAGAGCTGATCAGCTTCCTGCGGCGTCAGGACGGCGGTGGGCTCATCCAGGATCAGGAATTTCGGATCCTGCATCAGCGCGCGGACGATCTCGATGCGCTGGCGCTCGCCGACCGACAATTGCCAGACCTCGCGTTTGGGATCGAGCGGAAGGCCGTAGGTCTTCGACACCTGCTCCAGTCGCGCCGACATGTCCTTGAAGGATTCTCGTCCGTCGAGGCCGAGCGCGACGTTCTCGGCGACGGTGAGATTGTCGAACAGCGAGAAGTGCTGGAACACCATGCCGATGCCGAGGCTGCGTGCTTCCGAGGGACCGGACAGCAGGATTCGTTGGCCCTGCCAGCGAATCTCGCCGGCGCTGGGCTGGATCAGTCCGTAGATCGCCTTGACCAGGGTCGACTTGCCTGCGCCGTTCTCGCCGAGCAGCGCGTGGATTTCGCCGGGCCAAATATCGATGTCGATGGAATCGTTGGCGAGGAAATCGCCATAGCGTTTGGTGAGTCCGATCGTCCGCAGCAGCGGAGGCTCGCCGGAATTCAGGCCGTCAGGTGTCGAATCCAACATTCGCTGATGCGCTTGCATGGTGAAATGCCCAATAGTGGGCCAGTTTGAACCGCGGCGTAAGGTGGGAAAATGCGTCATCCCTTGCTCAACGCTTCGGCAGCGGCCTTGTGTCCGCGCGCCTGTGCCAGACGGCATGAAGCCTCCTGCTCCAAAGCCCGCACACACACCCGTGGGCGCGGCTTCCGCGGGCACCTGTTGCAGATTTGTGACGGTTCAAGGCAAATCGGAACCCGCTATGCAGCCTTGACGTCGCAGTGAGCAAAGTTGCGCCATCGCGCTTATGCATTGCGGATCGACGCAACATTGGCTCCTGACCGTCCGTCCCCCAACATCCGCTCGACATGAAAGAAGAGCGAAATCAAACGGGAGTGTCCTGCAATAATCGGCCTTACGGGCCGCATGCCCGCTTCAAAAAAACCTCCTAAATCCCACGAAGAAACGCCGCCCGTTGCCAAAACAAGCGGCATGCCTTGAAAAAAGTTGAGGCTTCTCCCTCCGGGAGATCGGCGCAAGTCTCGCACCCAAGGGCGTTCATTGACGTGTCCAAACTTGGGGGTATTCAGGATGTCGTTTCGTTTCAGGGCAATTGCAGCAACGGCGCTGTCACTTGCCACGCTGGCCATCGGTGGCCTGGCTTTCGCGGCGGATCTGCCGGTCAAGGCTGCCAAGAAGGCGGCGGATCTCCCGTTCTTCCTGGTGATCGATAACCGCGTCACGTTCTCCTACATCTTCAACGCCTCGCAGCCCGGTGCATGGTCGTTCCGGCCGGATGGGTCGATCGACAGCAAGACCACCAAGCAGGTCTACTCGTTCACGCATTTCGATCTCTGGGCATACGGCACGAACTTCTTCACCATCTCGATGTTCAAGTCCGATCACAATGACCCGTCTGCGCCCTGCACCAACGCGGGCACGATCTTCGGCGCGCCGGCAACGTGCGCCGGTGCGACGGAGATCTACGGACTGTTCCGCTCGACGTTCGGCTGGAACGAACTCTTCGACACCAAGGCCTTCACCGCGGGGCCGCTTCACAACATCTCGTTCGAGGTCGGGATGGATGCCAATACCGAAAACAGATATTTCGGTGCCGCCAAGCGCGACGTCGTCGGCGGTCTGCAGTTTGCGTTCGATCTGCCCTACAAGGGCTATATCAACGTCGCGCCGCTGGTGTACTGGGAGTTCGCCAATCACAACTCATTCAGCCAGTGCGGACTGTTCGGTGCGGGCGTTCCCGGCGTGACCTGTCTCGCCGACGGCAACACCTCGTTCAAGCCGACCTGGGCGGTCGAGGTCAATTACTACATGGATCTCGGTTTCCTGCCGCCGAACATGCAGTATTTCTCGATCAGCGGTCGCGCCGGCTGGTACGGCAAGAAGGGCACCGACACCCAGCCGCTTCCCTACAGCCCCGCGAACGGCGTCTACAACACGGCGGTCGAGTTGAATTCGGAGCCGATCCGCCTGACCTTCGATGCCTCGAAGGCCGCCTGGGGTGACAAGTATTCCCACTTCGTGGACGTCTGGGTGGCCTACCGCTACTGGCAGAACAAGTTCGGTCTCGATCACAACCTTGCCGTTGGCTGTACCACGGCGGTCGGTGGCCGGACGGTGAGCACGGGGGCGTGCACCGAGTCCTCGCTCTACTCCGGTATCACCGTGAAGTTCTGACCGGTTGAGGTTTGTGGAGAAAACGTAGGGTGGATTAGCCGCAGGCGTAATCCACCAACTTCGGGCGTCGAGCGCGGATGCGTGGTGGGATACGCCAGCGGACTGCGCTTCGCGCAGCCGCCAGCTAACCCACCCTACTGATCGGAGTTTGTGTCTACTTCGACCACACGCCGTCGTGCAGCGCTTCGGCTTCGTCCTCGAGCAGCGGACCAACGACCTCGGTCGGCCGCTGGCCGCTGGCAAAGACCTCCCGGCACGGCAGGTCAAGGGTCGGGTTCTCCGGATGGTTGCCGGTGATGCCGCGCAGGCGATGCTCGCTGAGGCCGTAGACGACGCGACCGATGCCGGCCCAGTAGATCGCGCCGGCGCACATCGCGCAGGGCTCTGCCGAGGAATAGAGCGTCGCTGTCGCCAGCACCTCGCGGCCGAGTGTGCGGCAGGCCTGGGTGGCCGCGAGGCGTTCGGCATGCGCGGTGCCGTCATGATCCGGCATGTAGCCGTTCTCGGTCTCGATCAACACCTTGCCGTCCGCATCGACGACGATGCAGCCGAACGGGTGGTTGCCATGGGTGAGGGAGCGGCGCGCGACCGCGAAGGACAAACGCAGAAACTGCTCGTCACGCTTCGATGCGCCGGCCATCAATCCTCCGCGGTCAGTGCCCGGCCATGCGCGGCCGATCGCGGCGAGACCGGCTTCGCTGGCCCGTCCTTCATACACGAATTCGCCGTGGAACATCTCCACCAGCCGGCCCGGGTTATTGACGGTATCTTCCGGATAACCGATTGAAAATATTGATTACGCGGGCCGTTCGGGTCTTGATACTGGTGAAATGGTTGGTGCGCCTGTGCACGACCGCGCGACGTAGCCTGCCGCGTACGCGCATTCATGCTAACCACGCGCTGATTGGGACGGACGCGGTGCGTGATTTGCCGCCGAACGTGTACCGATTGTCGCCAGACAGCCGCTGCCGCGGTCCAGAGAAGAGAAAGCTCGTCGAGATGAGTGCCGTCAACGCCGTTCAAAATGCATCGCTCGGCGAAGAGATCGTGCGTCGGATCAACGATCTGGCTGCGATCTCGGAAGGCGGCGACAACCTCACCCGCATCTATCTCACCAAGGAGTTGCGTGAGGCGGCGGACCTCCTGCTGAGCTGGATGCGCGACGCCGGCATGAGCGCGCGTCTTGATGCGATTGGCAATGTCTGCGGCCGCTATGAAGGCGAGCGGCCGGGCGCGCCCTGCCTGATGCTTGGCTCGCACTACGACACCGTACGCGATGCCGGCAAATGGGACGGGCCATTGGGCGTGATCACGGCCATTGCCTGCGTTGCCGATCTCAATCGCCGTGGCAAGCGCCTGCCGTTCTCGATCGAGATCGTCGGCTTTGCCGACGAGGAGGGCGTGCGCTTCGCTTCGACCTTGCTCGGCAGCCGTGCGGTGGCCGGCACTTTTGACGAGAGTGTCTTGAATGTGCGCGACCGCGACGGCGTGTCGATGCGCGATGCGCTCGTGCAGTTCGGCCTCGATCCCGATCATATCGGAGCGGCCGCGCGGACGCGGCGCGAGCTGCTTGCCTATCTCGAATTGCACATCGAGCAAGGGCCGGTGCTGGAAGCTCAGGACCTGCCTGTCGGTGTCGTCACCGCGATTGCCGGTGCCACGCGGCTCGCCGCGCGGCTGACCGGCATGGCCGGGCACGCCGGTACCGTGCCGATGGCGCTTCGGCGTGATGCGCTCACGGGCGCGGCCGAATGCATCGGCGCGATCGAGCAGTTCTGCCGCACCGACGAGAGTGGGCTTGTCGGCACCGTCGGCTACATCCAGGCACGGCCCGGCGCGACCAATGTCATCCCGGGCGAGGTGTCCTTCACCATCGACATGCGCGCGCCAACCGACATGCACCGCAAGCGCGCGGTCGCGGATATCGTCCGCCAGATCGAGGCGATCGCCAAGCGCCGGCACTTGGCCCTTCAGCTCGACGTCACCCACGAGAACCGCACCGCGCCTTGCGCGCCGTGGCTCAAGGAGCAGATCGCGCAGGCGATCGGAGCGGAGGGGTTCTCCGTGTTCGAGCTGCCGAGCGGAGCTGGGCATGACGGCATGGCCATGATCGACATCGCCGATGTCGGCATGGTCTTCGTCCGCTGCCGCGGCGGCATCAGCCACCACCCGGACGAGCATGTGGAGCTCGTTGATGCCGACGCCGGTGCGCGGGTGCTGCTGCGGGTGATCGAGAATTTCAGGCCGCAGGAAGGGTAGGCCGGGCAGGCTGAAGAAGCCCCCCGGGAAGCCGGCGCGTCATCTGGAGGAAATACGAATCAGCCATGCTTCGGATGGTGGCCGCACCATCGGAGTGACCCTAGCCACAGATGAATAGCGATATCTCGTTGCCCTCAGATCGCGGAAACCGATTTTACCAAGGCGTGGCCGCGACCTTTTTCGCCAACGCCCTACAGGCGGTCAATTTTCTCGGTGATCGATTCCTGAGAAAGTCGCATCATTCGTTGTCGGCCATCGAGGACCTCTACCGGCATTCGATGGACAGCGCGTTTTCGGTGACCGAGGCCTTCCTCGTCACGGGCGCGCCGCACGCATCCGCCTATTATCCCCGTGACTTCGCCTGGTTCTATCCTGATGTCCTCGACCCCGAGACGATTATGGATGCGCAGGACGCGGTGCGGCGGGCCCGGCTGCTCGACAAGAGCATCCGTCTGTTGCTCGATGCGGTTCGCGCCGATGTCGTCACAACCACCATCGTTCCGGCGGGGCGCGGCCGGTACCTCGGCGTGAACTATTTCTCGCGCCCGTCGGATACGCTGCTTGGCATTCTGGCCGGCCTGCAGCAGATGATCTCGGCCGATCAGAGGGCGTCGTCCTATCTGGCGATGGCGCAATGCGCGCATGCCGGCCGGCTGCTGCTGGCTGAATATGGCGGTGACCTGAAGCGTGCGATCCTGCAGCTCGCGAGCGAGCTCGAGCCGTTCGACGATGACGGCACCAGGTATTTGCTGTGTGATGCCCGTGGCCCTCGCTCCGCTGCAACGGATACCCGTGCGGAACGCGGGCGCTTTGTCACCAATGCCTGCATCTACACAACCTTCCTGTGGAGCGTGCAGCTCGGCATCGTCGACGAGAACGAGCTGAAGCGGCTGCTCGGACGCGGCCTCGCGCAGTACAAGAAGGACCTGCTCCGTCTGTTCGGCACGGACGGCTACATCAGGCATTCCCTGGATGGTCCGAAGGGCCCGCCGGCGTCCTCGGTCGCGCTGGATTTCGTCAGCGTGCATCGCGGCTTTTGGGACATGACCGATGCGAGCGAGCGGGTGCTGTTCGCTGCCACGGCGGATCTGATCATTGCGGAGCCGCGCTTCCGCATACCCTCTACGTTCCACTTCCTGGTGTCTGCGGATAATCCGCGGAACAAGATGATCCACAAGATTGCGGCTCCAGCCTATCAGGGGCGTTCATCCTGGCCGACGTTCAACGTCGAGTTCGCGGACCGGATGCTCGACTACGACGAAGTCTCGGGCGGCGATACCTACCGGTCCTGCGCGCAAGGGATATTGAAGGACATTCGCACCGCGACCGAAGTCCACGGCGGATATCAGGAGCTGATCTCGGAACACGGGCTGAAGTATCGCACCTGGGCCTACAAGGGCGCCGTGGCCCATTCCTGGTTTCCGCGCTTCCTGTCGGTCTGGAGGAGGGCGCATGGAACGCCGCTCCTGCAATGGAACGACTGATCCAGCGGGGGCGCTATCCCGCCGTCACGTCCACCAGCTCGCCGCCCTCCAGCACCTTGGCCGCCTTGGCGCGGTCGAGATCGCCTTCCCAGGCCGCGACCACGACGGTCGCGACGCAATTGCCGACGAGGTTACCGAGCGCGCGGGCCATGCCGATGAACCAGTCGACCGACAACACCAGCACGAGGCCGATCGCGGGAATGCTCGGTACCGCATTGAGCGTCGCTGCCAGGATCACGATCGCCGAACCCGGCACGCCATGCGCGCCCTTCGAGGTGATCAGGGAGACGCCGAGAACCAGCAGGAGGTCACCGAAGGACAGCGGCGTGTTGGTCGCCTGGGCGATGAAGACGACGGCGAGCGTCAGATAGATCGAGAAGGCGTCGAGGTTGAAGGAATAGCCGGTCGGAATCACGAGACCGACCACGGAATCCTTCACCCCCATCCGCTCAAGCTTCTTCATGATCTGCGGCAGCACGGCATCGGAGGAGGCGGTCGCGAGCACGATGGTCAGCTCTTCGCGCAGGTAGGCGAGGAATTTGAGGATGTTGAGTCCGGCGAGCGCCATCACGCCACCGAGCACGCCCAGCACGAAGATGCCGACCGAGACGTAGAACAGCATCACCAGCGACACGAGCTGCTTCAGCGAACCGACGCCGTATTTGCCGACGGTGTAGGCGACCGCGCCGAGCACGCCGAGCGGGGCAACGCGGACGATCAGGCCCATGACGCGGAACAGCACGGTGGAGGCCGCATCGATCATGCTGGTGACGAGCTTGCCCTTCTCGCCGCCGACGAGCGCGAGCCCGACGCCGAACAAGACCGCGAAGAACAGCACCTGGAGCACGTCGTTGCGCGATAGCGCATCGAAGGAGGTGGTCGGGATCACGTTCATCAGAAAGGCGCCGATGCCGCCGCCGGACAGCTTGTGGGCGTTGTCGGCGTAGGTGTTGAGCGCTTTGGCATCCAGCGTCGAGGGATCGATGTTCATGCCGTGGCCGGGGCCGAAGAGATAAGCGAGCAGCAGGCCGACGACGAGCGCGACGGTCGTCATGATCTCGAAATAGACCAGCGCCTTGACGCCGACCCGGCCGACCTTCTTGAGGTCGCCGGCGCCGGCAATCCCGTGCACGACGACGCAGAACACGATCGGCGCCACGATCATCGAGATCAGCTTCAGGAAAGCGTCGCTGAGGATCTTGAGCCCGATCGCGAAATCCGGAATGGCCATGCCCAGGATGACGCCGAGCACCAGCGCGGCCAGGACCTGGACGAACAGCGAGGTGTAGAGCGGCTTCGGCTCGGCGGCGGGCGCCGCGGTGATGGTCGACATGGTGGATTCCCCTGGTTTGACGCGACTTGGACGTCAAAAAAGGAGCAACAACCGTGCCAGATTGTCGCGGGGAAGTCCGGAAAGCGGCGCAGGACTTCGCTCTGTGGCGAGGGCGCGACGCTATCTCGCCGAACAGTCGCGTGGGGAGGAAGCCGCGTGACCCGCCGTCAGTCGTTATGCCTACGCCGACACGAAAGGCATCGTCACGCCGCAAGATCCAGCAGCCGGCACGATCCGCGCACGAGCGCCTTGCGTCCGATGGGCGTCATCACGGGTACGCCGTCATTGACGACAACGAGGCCGAACTTGACGAGACTTTCGATGAGATAGGCCTTCGAGAGGCGACCGCTTGAGACCGGGTTGCGAAGTGTGCGCAGGGCTTCCCACTGGTCCGGTGAAAGATCGAAGTCGACGTCGTTGCTCATGTTGCCTCAAGCGATAGTACCATTCGCGCGCCTCTGTTAGCGACGCTGCATGAAGACCATGCGACGACAATGAGTCGGGAATTCGGTGCGCTGTTTAGAACCTCTCTTCACGAATTGCCGCACTTCATTGCGCCACAAGAGTAAAGATCGCTCGTTGGCGAATATCGTCCCGAGCTTCGATCACATATTGATGATTCCGGATTGATGTTGCACTGCAAGTTACCGCGATGCACGGGAAACGCTGCTGTCCCATTCTGCGTCGCAATATGCACAGAAATCGTGAAGCGAAAGGTTGAGGATTCTGTTACGGTGATTCCCGGGGAATGACTTCACGCTGCAGGAGTGGAGTGCATGAACAGGCTGGTCGAAATTCGCAGTCAGGAATCCCTGTGCCGGGAGCGCGCCGCGCTCGATTTCGATCGCCGGGTTTTCTGGCTCGCGCAAGCCGAGGAATGGAAACAGCGCGCGCTCGACGAAATTGCCTGTCACTTCCGGGAGTGCAATATCGGCCAGCCGGAGCTTGCGCGGAGCTGACGCTGGCCGCGAGCAAGACCTACTGATAAGTCGCCACGATATCTGACACCGCACGCTCGAGCTGATGCGCGGTGGCGCATTGGCGCACGACGGTACAGAAGGTCGCGTAGCGCGGCATCTCGGAATCGCCAAAGCCCCAGGCGAGCCGTCCTTCAGGATTGAGCCAGACCAGCCGCTTCGAGCGCTCGGAGATGCGGCGCAAGATGTCGGCACGCGGGTCGAGGTTGTTGCTGCGGGCATCGCCGAGCACGATCACCGTGGTCTGCGGCGTCAGCGTGCTCATGAAGTCGTTCTCGAAATCGACCAGCGAAGAGCCGTAATCGGACGAGCCGAAGCCGACTTTGGACATGATCTCGGCCATCGCCTCTTCAGGCGATTTCTTTTCCAGGATCTCGCTGACCTCGATCATGTGCGAGGAGAAGGCAAAGGAGCGGACGTCGTCGACCACCTCGTGCAGCGAGTGGATCAGGAGCAGGAAGAAATCGGAGACTTGCGCGACCGATCCGGAGACGTCGCAGAGCGCCACGATCTTCGGCCGGTCGCGATGCTTGCGCTTCCATGCGGTGAGGAAGGGCACGCCGCCCCAGGCCGCATTGCGGCGGAGTGTGCGGCGGAGGTCGAGATGACCGCGGCGCTGGCGCTTGCGCGGTTTCGAATAGCGCTCGCGCAGGCGGCGCGCGATCTGGCGGATGAGGGCGCGCATCTCCGCGACCTGGCGCCGCTCGATGCGGGCGAGTGGCGCGTTGCGAAGGATCTCGTTGCGGAGATTTTCGGCCTCCTCGCGGGCGTAGAGCGCAAGCCCCTGCGAGACGGTGTCGCGCACGGCTTCGCGCAAGGCGTCGAGCGCGGCGCGCAGACGTTCGGACAGTGCCGGGTTGGTCGCGGTCACCGCGTCGAGATCGTCGCGCAGGCGCTGGAGACCCATGGCGTCGAGGATGCGGCTGGAAAAGATGCCGCGCTGGGTGGAATAGCGAATGTCCGACAGGGAGGCGGCACCGGACGCGCTGGCGATGGCGGCCGCGACCGCGTTGCGGTCCTGCGACAGCAGCATCTGCGCGAGCGGGCCCAAGCCCTCGGGAGGCTGTCCTTCGCCCGCTTCGCTGGCCGAGCCCAAGGAGGGCGACTGATCCGGATCCTGCGAGGCGCTCTCCTCGCTGCCCGCTTCGGTCTGATCCTGTCGCGGCTCCGGCTGGCTGAAGAACAGATCAAAGCAGTCGCCGAGTGCGAGCTTCTCGTCCTGCGATTTGGCAAGCGTCAGAAGCAGCGCGTCGCGCAGGATGGTTCGATCGGAAAAGCCGACCTGCGACACGGCGCGCATCGCATCGATGCTCTCGGCAGGCGAGACGTGAACGCCGACGCCGCGTGCTGCCCGAAAGAAACGATGGAGGTTCTCGCGCATCGGCGTCAACCGAAGACGTTGGACCGTGCCGCCTTGGCAATGAAGGTCGTCACTTGCGGCGCTGCTGCCTCGATGTCGGCTTCGTATTTCAAGAGCACGTTGAGCGTGTCCTTGACGATTTCGGTATCGAGCTCCGAGGCCTGGAGCAGCACCAGGACGCGCGCCCAGTCGATGGTCTCGCTGACCGAGGGCAGCTTCTTCAGATCCAGCGAGCGGATCTCGTGAATGAAGCCGACCATCTGCCGGCGCAGTGCCTGCGAGATGCCGGGCACCCGGCTTTCGACGATGCGCTCCTCGAGCCGCTGCTCGGGGAAGCCGATATGCAGATGCAGGCAGCGCCGCTTCAGGGCGTCGCCGAGGTCACGCTCGCTGTTGGAGGTGAGGATCACCGTTGGTGGCGTGATGGCCGAGACGGTGCCGAGCTCGGGGATCGTGACCTGGAAATCGGACAGGATCTCCAGCAGCAGCGATTCGAATTCGGCGTCCGACTTGTCGATCTCGTCGATCAGAAGCACGCAGCCGCCGGGCTGTTCCAGCGCCTGGAGCAGGGGGCGCGGCTCGACGAATTCCTTGGAGAAGAACACGTCGCCGAAATCGTGCAGCTGGTCGAGCGCGGCGTGCAGCGTCTGCGCGCCGCCGAGGACTTCGCCGAGCTTGTCCTTGAGGATCTGCGTGTAGAGAAGCTGTTTTGCGTATTTCCACTCGTAGAGCGCCTTGGCCTCGTCGAGACCCTCGTAGCATTGCAGGCGGATCATCTTCATGCCGCGCCAAGCCGCGATCGCCTTGGCAAGCTCGGTCTTGCCGACGCCCGCGGGGCCCTCGACCAGGATCGGCTTCTCGATCTGCTGCGACAAATAGACGGCGGTCGCGATCTGCCGGCTCGCGATGTAGCCCTGCGCGGCGAGGCCGCTCTCCACTGCCTCGATCGAGGTCGAGGCCTTCTGATCAGCCACGAAAGGGCGCTCCCAAAGGTCTTGCTTGAGGCTTGTTCTGCCTGCGTTCCCGGCAAAGAACAAGCCTCGTTTGGGAGGCATCAGACCCGCACGGACGGCGCTTTTTCCGCTCGACGCAAATATGTGTCGGCGCGGATATTTGCGCGGCTCGCCGTCGCACGATCAGTGCCGCAGCAGCTCCGGCTTGCGGATCGTCTGTCTGACCTCGGCGCCGCAATCGGCGCATTCATAGACAAAGTCGATCTTGGCGAGGCTCCAATGCGGTTCGACCTCGCGCACATACATCGGCAGGAACCCCATGCACGTCGGGCAATTCACAGGCGCGATCTCGATGTCCTGATGATGCTGTACATAAGCTGGCATCTCGGCTCTCCTTCGCAGGCGACAACCAAACCCCGCGCAGAAGCTACTGCCGGTTGCTCCGGGCGCATCATCAACTCTATCGAACGGAGATGGAACGGCGGACGTTTGTCGCGCGCTGTGACATTCTTGTTACGTGTCTGTACTGTAACGGGCGGACTGAATGCCTATTTCTGCGGCCGATCCGGTTTTTCGGACCCTCAACCAACGATAAGGGAGCAACGCCCATGACGCATGCCATTCGTTTTCACAAGACCGGCGGTCCGGAAGTCCTGGTCTGGGAGGAGGTCAGCGTCGGCAAGCCCGGGCCGGGCGAGGCGCGCATCCGCCACACCGCCGTCGGCCTCAATTTCGTCGACATTTACAACCGCTCCGGCCTGTATCCGGCGCAACTGCCGAGCGGGCTCGGCAGCGAGGCCGCCGGTGTCGTCGAGGAGGTCGGGCCCGGTGTCACCGATCTGAAGCCGGGCGATCGTGTCGCTTATGGCGCCTCGCCGCTCGGCGCCTATTCCGAGGCGCGGCTGATCCCCGCGGACCGCTTGCTGAAGCTGCCCGAGGGGGTCGACGACAGGACCGCGGCGGCGATGATGCTGAAGGGTCTCACCACGCAATATCTGATCCGGCAGACCTATCGGGTGAAGGCGGGCGATACCATCCTGCTGCATGCCGCCGCGGGCGGCGTCGGTCTGATCCTGAGCCAGTGGGCCAAGCACCTCGGCGCGACTGTGATCGGCACCGTCAGCAACGACGAGAAGGCCAAGCTCGCCAAGGCGCATGGCTGCGATCACGTCATCATCTACACGCGCGAGGATTTCGTGAAGCGGGTCGACGAAATCACGGGCGGCAAGAAGGTCCCCGTGGTTTATGACTCCGTCGGCAAGGACACGTTCCTGAAATCGCTGGACTGCCTCGCGCCGCTCGGCGTCGCCGCGCTGTTCGGTCAGTCCTCCGGCGCGGTCGAGCCGCTCAATCTCGGCCTGCTGGCCCAGAAAGGCTCGCTCTACGTCACCCGGCCGACATTGTTCACCTACGCCGCCAAGCGCGAAAATCTGGTCGCGATGGCGAACGAGCTGTTCGACGTCGTCAAGTCCGGCGCGGTCAAAATCGAGGTACACCAGACCTATCCGTTGAAGGACGCCGCCAAGGCGCATGCCGATCTCGCCGCACGCAAGACCACGGGATCGACCGTCCTTCTGGTGTGATGTCCGGGCCTGCGTCACGTCCGTTCGTGCTTGCGCACATCGCGGGCGTGATCGAGGCGAGTTGCCTGGAGGTCGACGTCTTCGGGCGGGATCTGGGGCAGGGCGGCCTCGGTCAGGATCGCCTCGGTGACGTCCTCGACCGAACTCCGGGTGATCTCGTGGATGAACGAGACATTCCGGTATTCGCCCGAGGCGATGCGGGAGATGACCTCACGCCTTGTGATTTCGGGGTCGACGACCGCCTCGCGGCCCCGCCGTCCATAGTCGATCATCACGACGAAATATTGCATCAAAACGACTCTGCCGCGCCCCCATTGCGGGCGCGCGGCAGATTATTTTCGAAAAACAGAATCAAGTCAAGAGCGATTTCTAAAAAAGCGAAATCTTCGGTCGTGCCGAGGCCTTACTTGCCCTTCTTGCGGGGACGCGCCGACTTGGCGCGCAGCCGCTCGAGCTGGCCCTTGGGCATGGACAGGCAGATCTCACCTACCCAATCGAGCTTCACGCCAACGATCGGCTTGGCGTTGAAGCTGGTGAGATTGACGACGGACGGGCTTTTCCCCCGCTCGATCGTCTTCAAATAGCGTTCGCCGGTCTTGAGCCGGACCACGGCCTCCTCGCCGTAGAAGCTCGACAGCGGATGGCGCTGGTCCTTGTAGACCACGATCACATCGCCGCTCTCGTATTTGGGCAGCATCGAATCACCCACGATCTCGAAGGCGACAGTCTCTTCCATGATCGGGAAGGGCAGCGCGATGTCGCCGAGACCCTCCGGGGGGACCTGCTCGTAATCCGGCTCGATCACGGCGCCGGCGCCGACGCGGCCCATGATCGGCGCGAGATTGAGCTCGAGATACTCCATGATCGGAATGATTTCCGAGGCCTTCACCAGGCGTTCGCCGCCGAGGATCTCCGAGACCGCGCCGGGCCGCACGCCCATGGCCGCCGCCAGGCCGCCCTTGCTCTTGCCCGTCTTTTCCAGGCCCCGCTCGATCATTGCAACGTCCAACATGGTGATTCCCTCGATTACCCATCGTCTCGCTCTTGTAATCCGAAATTCGGAATTATTGCAATTATGAATATCAGAATTATTGCTTGACTTGAGCTTCGGAATACCGGAATGTCTGTTTCGCCCCCGGTCGTGCGATCGGAGGAGGCGCATCACAGGACAGCAGCATGGAACCGGGCCATTGGCCGTCGGAGCACTCCGACGCGCTTCGCGACTATTTTCTCAAAGGCATGTCTTATGCGGAGATCGGAAGACAGATTAACGCAAGGTTTGGAACGGCTTACACGCGCAATGCGGTGATCGGCCGCGCCAAGCGGCTCGGGCTCGTCATACCCGAATGGATCGTGAGCCCGTCGGTCGCGCCATATTTGCCCGGTGAAGCTCCGGTTTCGCAGCGCCGCGCGGTGCTACCGAACCTGAACGTGCCGCCGAAGTCCGCAATGAAGCCTGCGGTGCGGTTGAAGCTGCGCTGCGTCGGCGTTCAGCCGCGCCTGATCCAGCTGGTCGACCTCGAGCGGGCCGACTGCCGCTATCCCTATGGCGGCGACAAGGACGGGGAGGAGATCGCCTTCTGCGGCCATCCGCGCCAGCCGGGCTCCAGCTATTGCGCGCCGCATGCGGGCCTGACGCGTCGCTGTGGGGCTGCGTCCGCCCGTGTCCCCGGTCCCGTCGTGCTGAAGCTGGTCTTCGCAGCCTGAACTCTCACCCGTTTCATCGTCGATTTTGCAAGGAGTATCCAAGTGGCTCGTGTCCGACGCAGCAAGTCCTACAAATTGGCGCAGATCTACGACCGGCGGTCCCGCGACGTGCCATTCAATGCCGAAGTGGCGGAGGTCGAGGTCGACAATCCGCTGGCGCTCGATGCTGGTGAGAAGATCGTGGCGATCCGGTCGATCCGTGGCGATCCGCTGGGACGGCTGCATGCACACCACCAGATCGACGAGGCGCAATATCTCGGCGGGCGCGCCTTCCAGAACGATTGGGAGAGAGCGGAGCGGGGCCCTCAGGCGATGGACCCGACCCGCGAATATGTCGATGGCGCGCGCATGCGCGAGCCGGTCACCGAGAGCCAGCGCCAGGCGGTGCTGCGGCTGAATCAGGTCGAGCGCGAACTCGGGACCGACGGCGCTGCGCTGGTGCACGACGTGCTGGTGCTGGGCCTGACCATGGATCAGATCGGGCAGCGTCGTGCCGTCCGTACGCAGCGCTGGAACGACTATTTTGCGCGACGCTTTCGCGAGTGCCTCGATCGGCTGGCGCTGATCTACGGCTTTGCGACGGAAACGGGGACACGGCAGGCAGGGCGGCGCAGATGACAACGGCACGCCTGCGGTTTGGGCCGCGGGCGTGCCGGTCAGCCGCTCACGGATGCGGCTCGATCTGGTAGGGCGTCGAATAGGGTTCGACGCGGAGCGAGGCGTTGGCCAAAAGCCCGATCCTGGCGGTCGGTGCCTGCTGCAATTCGCCGTTCGGGCCGCGATGCACGTTATATTGCCAGACCGTGAGATCGCCCTTCTGCGCCAGCGCGTGCGCAACCGCGCTCGCATCATTGCCGCCGAGCGCCTGAAGCTCCTCCGCCGACAACCCGACGACGATCTCGTCCTTGATGGTGACGATCTTGAACAGGTTCATCTTGGTCTCCTGCGCTCATGCGCCTTGTATCGAGAGGGTGAAAAGCGCGACCGCGGCGCCCTTGATGAGATCGCAGCGAGAAAGCATGCCGTCGTCCTTTGGTGCTGAGGCGCGCCCGAATCGAAGGGTTTTCAGCCATGGCGCCCGTTGTCTGCGTGGCCGTGTCGCAACGGCTTGGTCGTTCGTTCATGGACAACGGTTCACGGGCGGAAACATATCCGGCTTGCGAGAGCGATCGTGATTTCGCCGTTAATACAACCGCCGAGGCCGCACTCAACAATTACGTGTAGGCGCTCAAAAGCGCTCATTCGTAGCCGAATGTCCGTTCATGTCGGAAACAAGCGGAAACGTTGTGCCGATTGACGGCGATCAGGGCTGTGTGTGTGATTGATGACGCTTCTTGACGCAGGTGGGTGACGGCGGTCGATATACCTGTTATCCGGAATTGCCGTGGTGCGATGCAGACGAAGCATCGCTATGACCACTGTTGGGCTTGCCGGACGGGTTGTTCCTTGACATAATTGCAACCAGATGGTTGGCCGGTCGTTTGGACATGTCGTTCGGCGTGTAACCTGCCGGGGCCACCCGGCCGAGAGTTCGTGGCCATAGGTCCTGTTATGGCGTCTTGGCGTTCGGTTCTTGAGCGGGTCACGAAGCCGATGCTTGTCATAGGTGCGAGATGAAAAACCTCAATTTCGCGGCTGAACTGCACCTCAAGCTCGGCGCGCCCGCAAGCGGCACGGTCGAAAGCCTGCGCCTGCTCCGCGCGTTCCTGAAGCTCGCGCCACGACAGCGTTTCGAGGTCATCAAGCTGGTCGAAGACCTCGCCACCGAAGAAATTCTGCCCGAGCACCCCTTGTCCTGAACCCGGCCACGCGCCGGCCTTACGCCGTCTCTTTCATTTTCCCGCCGGAGCCGGACCGCCGGCGACGTTTCCACGCGGCTGGCCGCTGGAAGGCGATCCGGCAAGTGTGGTATTCAATTGGGAAAATGGGAGGAGTCGACCATGATCGAACCGAAGCTCGAAGTTCCGGCCGAACTGCGCGACCTGGCCGAGAAGACAATTGATCAGGCGGAGAAAGCATTCGGCATGTTTTTCGACGCCGCCACCAAATCGATGTCGTCCGTTCCAGGACCGGGGACGGAGGTGTCGAAGCAGGCACTGGTTTTCACTGAGCAGAACATGAAGTCGGCCTTCGAGCATGCGCGCAAGCTGGTTCATGCCACCGACCTTCAGGAAGCGATGCGGATCCAGTCTGATTTTCTGCGCAGCCAGTTCACCAGCGCCGGAGATCACATGCGCCAGATGACCGGCAGTCTCATGCAATCGGGCAAAGGGAAGTCCTGATTCTCTGCGCGCGCACCGTAGGTCGATGACAGGCCGCCGAACGACCACATTCGTCGTCCGTCATCCCTTCTGCTGATCCCTGTCGGCCCACCGGTAGGGATTTGCATTTGTGGCAGCGTCGTGCTCGGCGCGCGACTAAAGCGCGTGTTGTTTAAGCCATGATCCTTTCGGAAAGCCGCTGCGCACTTTTCCGGATCATGCTCTAGCGCAGGGATGCGATGTAGGCCGCGATGTCGCCGGCTTCGGTTCGGCTCAGGGGAAAATTCGGCATCTTCGGATGGGGATCAAGCAGGAAGAAGGCGAGCCTCTCCGGACTGAAGTCGGGCCTGCGCGCAATGGAGGCAAAGGAGGGGACGTCGGCACTCGCCTGGGTCTGGCCGTTCGCGACGACATGGCAGCTTGCGCACCAGCGTTTGGCGAGGTCCGCACCGTGATCGGCATTGGCCGCGAGAGCGGACGATGTGCCGAAGCTCGAGGTTACGGCAAGCAGCAGGAAAAATCGTCTCAAATGCTGGTGCATAGGGTAACCTTCATGCATCGATTAGCGGCCGCCATGCCTATCCGCAGCACGATCCCGGAAATTGCGAGAGATCAATCCGGGCGATGATCGACCGCAGCAGCTTGCGGGTCGAACGATAGAGATGCCGTAGGAAAGCCGGCATCCTCGCCGCGGGCAGGCCAAGACTTCTCGTGTCAAGACTTCTCGTGTCGAGACTTCTCATATCGAGATTTCTCGTATCCAGACTTTCAATGTAGTGCGACACGTGTCTCTCCGAGGCTATATCGCCCTTTTATCCCGGCGCCTCGGAGCCGCCTTGATCTGCCGCAAAGCGTTCCCGGCTAATAGTCGCCCGGATTCATGATCATCGGGGTTTTCGTATCAGCCGGCGCGAGCGCGCTGCTGGCGCTGTCGCGCAGGAAGCGGTCGAGCGTTTCCTGGATCTTCTCCTTGACCGCGTTGGGACCGCGATCGCTCATTTCCGTGTGCTGCGCGCCGGTGTGAACGATGTCGATACCGCGCGCCTTGGCTTCTTCCGGCGTCGGCAGCACCCCGGGATCGGTCACGAAATGCGGGTCCTTCGACCGGAACGACAGGATCTTCATGCCGTCGCTGACCACGAAGGGCACCCGCAGATTGTCCAGCGTGATCACCTTCGACACCAGCTCCGGGTGCTGATGGGCAACATACATGGAGACATCGCCGCCATTGGAGTGGCCGACGAGGGTGACGTGGTCGTAGTCGACGTTCTCCTGTTGCTTTTTCAGCTTGTCCAGCACGAAAAGAATGTTGGCTTCGCAGCGGATATAGACCTCGCGCCGGCCGACATATTGCTGACCGACATGGGTCATCAATGGCGGATCGCTCGGCAGGTCCTGCTGAATGCTGGCAACCAGATAGCCGCGCGCGGCGAGCACGTTGGCAAGGAAGGAGTATTCGGTGGCCTTGACGGTGTTGCCGTTGCTGATGATGGCGAGCGGGAGCTTCCAGAGGCCGAGATTCGCCTTGGTCTCGTAGTCGCGCCGCACCGCCACGTCGACCGAGATCGGCCGCTGCCGCGAGGCGTCGAACAGCGCCAAAGTCTCATGGCGGATCGCGAACCGACTAACGACGAAATATTCCCCGACGCCGAGGACGCAGAGAAACGCCAGGATTGCAGACACCCTCTTCATGGTTTCATCTCAAATCACATTTGACTGAACATGGTCATTGGGAACTCCCGGATCGAGCGATCGTGAGCAGCTTACGGGATTAAATTTAGGCAAGTCTGTGAGCAAGCCCGCAAAAAGGACCGCATGCCAGGCTCATCGCGCGAACGACGGGGTGACTACAGACAGCCGGACTTGCCGCGTTCGGGGCAGAGCCGGAACGCGCTCGACAGGGTGAACAGGAAGCGGGGGCTGCGGCGCTCGTTGTCCGGTGCCCGGTAGCTCAAGGGCACCGCCACGCCGAGATCGGCCTGGAGATCGTCTGGCAGGAAGAAGCGCACACCGGCTCCGGCCGATGTGAGCGACAGGCCGTCACTCAGGCGGTAACCGTCGTTCCAGACGGCGCCGGCGTCGCCAAAGGCGTAGAGCTGATAGCCGGTCCAGTAGCGGAAATTGAGCTTCTGGTCGAAGCGCAGTTCGAGCGAGCCGGCAAGGCCGTTGTCGCCGCTGATCTCGGCTGCGCCATAGCCCCGGCCGAAGGCCGCGCCGCCGAGATAGAATTGCTGCGAGGTGAACAGCGGCCGCGATGCCGTCTGGCTCGCCGCGGAGAGCTTGAGCGACCAGGTATCGTTGAGCGTCTGGTAGCGCGTGAACCAGAGGTTCAGCACCGAGAAGTTCGAGGATGCGCCGTCGCGCGACAAGAGGTCGTCGTCGAAATGCGAGGCGCCAAAGATGTCGAGGCCTTGGCGGTAGGTCAGCGTCGCAAGATTGGTGCCGCCGAAGCGATCCTGCAGCCGGTAGTCGGCGGTGAGGCTCGCGGTCCTGATATGGTCATTGTACCAAGGGCCGTAGAGGTCGTGCTCGGACACGTTGCTGAAGGTCGTCGCCGCAGTCAGCGTGAACGTGGAGGATTGCGATTGCAGCGGGACGATGCTGGCGCGCAGCTCGAACGCCTCTGTCGTGGTGACGTCGCTGTCGAGGCGGCGGGCATCGCCCGGCCGGACCGCGCTGTACAGGACGGAAGCGCCGAGGCGTACGCCGTCGACGCCGACGGGCGTGTCGTAGGACAGCCGCGCAAAGCCGAGCTGGCGAGGATCGTTGGCAATGGTCGACAGGTTGACCGCCAGCGTGTCGCCGGGCGTGAGGTAGGAGTTGAACGCGCCGGTCGCGTAGCTCTGCCACGGGCCGACCGAGGAAGATCCGAGATCGTCCAGGCCGAACGAGGAGAAGACGTGCCAGGTCTTCAAAACGACTGTGAGACGGAAGCGGCCGGTGGCGCCACCGATCTCCTCCAGTGCGGTGTCGGTGATCCGAACCCCCGACCTGCCGTTGATGAGGAAGAGCTGGCGTTCGAGGGTCGGGAGACGCGACGGATGCTCGGCCAGAACCGGCCCGAGCATCGGCCTTACGCCGAACTGCTCGGCGCCGTCGCCTTTTAGCTCGACCTGCACGATGGCGCCTTCGATCACCTGGATCCGCACCCGGCCGTCGGCAATGTCCTGCGGCGGCACGATGGCCCGGCTCAGATGGAAGCCGTCGGCGCGGTAGAGATCGCTGATCGCGCCGGCGATCGCGGCGAGATCCGCCTGTGAGACCTGCTTGCCGAGATAGGGCTGATAGGTCGTGGCGATCCGATCTTGGGACACGGTGTGTGCGCCGCTGACGTCGATGCCCCGCAGCACGAATTGCAGTTTGGTATCGCCGCCGGTGTTGGGCTGTCCGACGTTCGGAAGCCGGACCGGAGGCCGGCTCAGCGATTCCCGCTCGGCTTGGTTATCGAAATATTTCTCGGGCTGGCGCGGATCGAAACCCGGCTGGTTCGCCTGTTGTGCGAACGCCTGGGAAACTCCCGCAAAGATCGATACCAGCACTGCGAACGCGGTAATGAGATGCCGCCGCTCGACGCACGTCGCGAATCTGCCTCCGTAGTTTGACGGAGACTTTGCGATGGGGCGGTAAGGGTTCGTTATCCGCATGATTTTTCATAGTTTTTTATGGTCAATGATTGGTTAATGCTGCCACTCCACTGGCCGCTTGCCGCTAATCCTCTCTTGAGTGATTTTCGGATACCCCCTCAGCCCCGGCTGTAACGCGGACTGAGGATCATCATGCTTGGCAGAATTGGAATGCGGTGTGCCTTCGTGGCGGCGCTGACCCTTGGAACGGCTTCCGCTGCGTTCGCCGCGGAGGATGGCGTCTGGTCGGTCAGCAAGGCCACCGGTGAGGTGTGGATCGCGACCGAGGGCGCGCAACCGGTGTCGCTGAACCGGGAAGAGACGCTCAAGCCTGGCAATACCATCCGCACCGGACGCAATGGCCGGGTGCTGCTCGTCCGCGGCGAGGAAACCATTCTGATCTCTCCCAACTCCGTGGTCGGCTTGCCCTCGGAGAAGAAGGAGGGGCTCTCGACCACGATCATCCAGCGGGCGGGATCGATCCTGCTCGAGGTCGAGAAGCGCAACGTCAAGCATTTCGAGGTCGAGACGCCCTATCTCGCCGCCGTGGTCAAGGGAACGCAGTTCAGCGTCACGGTGGGGGCTGGCAGCACCAAGGTCGGCGTGCTCCGCGGCCAGGTCGAAGTCTCCGACTTCAAGACGGGACAGATTGCCCAGGTCATGCCGGGACAAGCGGCCACCGTGTTTGAGCACGGCAAGCCTGGTCTCAGCTTGAGCGGCGCGGGGACGTTCAATCCGATCGAGCATGGCAAGCCGCGCGCCTCGACGATCGAGCGTGTCCCCGTCCCGAAATCGGGCCTGTCGGCGCCGCGCAATGCCGCGAGCGGCCATGCGATCCATGCGCTCGGTCCGATCGACAAGGGGGCCAAGGCGGCTGGCGCGCCGAAGCCGTCGCATCAGGCGGCTGGAGGTCATGTTTCCAAGGCCGGCGTCGTGCGCATCTCGAGCTCGCTCGGCGAGGTCAAGCTGAATGTCCACAAGGTCACGAATGGGCTCGCCCACGGCGCGGTTGCTCCCGGACAGGTGCGCAACGCGAACGCCCACGCCGACACCGCGACGGTCTGGAGCGATGGCAAAACCAATACGCCGGCATCCAACAGCTCAGTCCAGACTGCGGCAACGACCAGCGGTGCAGCTGCCGGCAGCAGCGCGTCGGCTGCGAATGCGGCGATCGCGGCAGCCGGCGCATCCAGCGACAGCCCCGGCGTCAATAACGGAAACTCCGGCGGCAACGGCAATTCCGGCAACAACGGCAACGGTAATAACGGCAATAACGGAAATAGCGGGAACAACGGCAACAATGGTGCCACCGGCAACGGCAGGGGCAACAACGGCAACGGCAACGGGAATAGCGGCAGCAACGGCCATGGCAATGCCTACGGCCACAACAGGCGCTGAGGCGGTTTCCTAGGGGATGAGGGGGCGCATCCGTTGAAGCGGGTGCGCGGGAGGATCGGGTGAAACGTTATCGGCCGCATATTCTCGTTGTGATCGCGCTTGCGATCGTGCTGTCCACGGGATGGCATAGTGCGCTTCGCAACGCGCTTACCGATCTGCGATTTAGCTGGCAATCGCGTGCGGCCAGCGGCAATGTCGTCGTGGTGGCCATCGACGCACCGTCCATCGATCAGATCGGGGTGTGGCCGTGGCCGCGCCGGCTCCACGCGGAGCTGTTGCGCAGGCTCGAGGCGGCGGGCGCGGGGGACATTGCCTTCGACGTCGATTTCAGCACGCCGTCCGATCCGGCGTCCGACGAGGCCTTCGTCAAGGCGCTACGCGATGTCGGCGGCTCGACAATCCTGCCGTCCTTCAAGCAGCCGACGCCGAATGGCGGCACGGCGCACATCAATCGCCCCCTGAAGGGTTTCAGCAACCAGTCGTGGCCGGCCGTCGTCAACGTCGCGGTCGAATCCGACGGACTCGTTCGCCGCTATCCGTTCGGCGAGAAGCTCGGCGATGCCTTGATGCCGTCGATGGCCGTCGTGCTGGCCGGGCAGGACGCCAACCGGCGGCCGCCCTTCCTGATCGACTTCAGCATTCGTGCAACCTCCATTCCGAGCGTCTCTTATGTCGACGCGCTGCGCGGTGATACTGCTGCTCTCGACAAGGTGAGAGGCAAGAAGATCATTGTCGGTGCCACCGCGCTCGAGCTCGGTGACCGGTTCAGCGTTCCCAACAGCAGGCTCGTCTCGGGGCCGGTGCTCCAGGCGCTTGCGGCAGAATCGATCCTCCAGGGCCGGATGCTGCACTGGACATCCGATATCGGCATGATCCTGGGCCTGGGCGTGATCTGCCTGCTGATGATGTATTCGTGGCGCCGCCTCGCGCCAGGAATTCGCGTCGCGGTCCTGATCGCCTCCGGGTTGGCTATCGAGCTGGTCGCGGCCCTCGTGCAGGCAAGATGGCCCCTCGTCATCGACACATCGCTATTCCACATCGCGATCGTCGCCTATCTGGCCGCGATCGCGCTGGACGAAATCGATTTCCGTAGCCTCCTGGGACGCATCGCCGAGAGCCGCTTTCACCGCATCGCGATGTCGCTTGGTGATGGTCTCGTCTGCACCGACGAGGATCACCGGATCACGGTCTGGAATCCCGGCGCGAGCGCGATCTTCGGCTACGCGCCGGCCGAGATGATCGGCCGTCCGTTCGAAACGCTATGCGCGGTGGCGGCGGACGGTGATGCAAGATCATCCATGCATGACGCCGCGCGCCAGGCGCTGCTGGTTCCGGGCGGGGCGGTCGTCGTCGAGTTCGAGGGCCGGCGCAAGAACGGCGAAACCTTCGCCGTCGAGGCGAGCTTCTCGGGCTGGCAGGGAACGGACGGCTTTCAGTACGGTGCGATCCTGCGCGACATTTCGGTCCGCAAGCGCGAAGCCGAACGCGTCAAATATCTCGCCGAACATGACGCGCTGACCGGTCTTGCCAATCGCAACATGCTGCATGCCGGACTGGCCGGCATGATTGCGAATGCAGAGCGACGGCCCCGCGAAGTCGCGTTGCTCGTCATCGGGCTCGACGGCTTCCAGGGCATCAACGACATGCTGGGGCATTCGGCGGGAGATCTGGTGCTGCAGGCGGTCGCCATTCGCCTGGAGGCGCAGGCCGGAGATCGGGCGATCGTCGCCCGGCTCGGCGGAGATGAATTCGCCATTGCGCGGGAAGCCGCAGATGGCGGTGAGCCGATCGCGAAGTTCGCCGAGCGGATCGCGCGTGCATTCGAAACACCGCTCGCGACGGGCACGCGCCAGCATCGCGTCAGGATCAGCCTCGGCGTCGCGGTCTACGGCGAAGGCGGACAGGGCGCCGACGAACTTCTCAGCAATGCTCATCTGGCGTTGAGCAAGGCCAAGACGACGCGGCGCGGCAGCCATGTGCTCTTCGAGGCTGCGATCAGGCAGGAGCTGGAGAACCGGCTGACGCTGGAGAGCGAGTTGGCGCTTGCGGCGGATCGCGGCGAGTTCGAGCTGTTCTACCAGCCCCAGGTTCGTCTGATCGACGGGAGCCTTGTCGGGGCCGAAGCGCTCATCCGGTGGCGGCATCCGGTGCGCGGCTACGTCTCGCCCGGAGAGTTCATGCCGGTGGTCAACACCTCGGCACTGTCAGAGCGGATCGCGAACTGGGTGATGGAGACCGCCTGCCGTCAGGCGCGTCACTGGGAAATGTCCGGCAACGGCGTGCGCGTCGCCATCAACCTGTCGCCCTCGCAGCTTCACTCCGGCGATCTCGCGCATTCGGTTGCGGCGTTGCTCGAAGCGACCGGGCTTACCCCGTCACTGCTCGAGATCGAGGTGACCGAAGACATCCTGATCCATGACGAACTCCGCGTGCTCGACATGTTCAAGCGAATTCAGGAGCTCGGGGTGCGCGTCCTGTTCGACGATTTCGGCACCGGTTATGCGAGCCTCAGCTATCTGAAGAAGTTTCCGCTCGACGGGCTCAAGATCGACCGCTCGTTCGTGCTCGATCTGCTGGCCGATTCCGACGATGCTGCGATCGTCGGCTCGACCATCGGCCTCAGCAAGCAGCTCGGCCTCACGGTCGTAGCGGAAGGCATCGAGAACCGCGCGACTGCCGACTTCCTGGTCAGCATGGGATGCGCGGAAGGACAGGGTTATTTCTTCGGCCGTCCGATGCCGGCCGAGGCGTTCGAAAAGCAATTCCTGGCGGCCGAGCTCGACGCGGCCAGCGCTGCATGAGCAGGGCGGCTTCGTTCTATCGCCGCCGAGCGACCGCGACGCCGAAAAGGAAAGCGACGAACAGGCTCGAAAGCGGCGCCTCGCGCGTGATCGCTGCGACGGTCGCGAGCGCTCCGCCGGGCTTTCGTGCTTGCTCGATTGCAGAGGTGAGACGATCGACCGCTGCGTGCAGGCCGCCGGCGACTTCACCCACCGTGCGGGAGACGTCCGCCGCGGTATCGATAGCACGTTCGGCCATGCCTGGTTGCGAGGTGGATTGCGATATCTCCGTGCTCAAGTGCGCGACCTCCAGACCTGACGATGGGCCGGCACCTTTGGCTATCCGCGCGAGCGCTCGTTCTGAACAGCGGGTCTTGATGACCTTTGGCTATCCGCGACAGGCGCCGTGGTTTACGGCGGGTGCCGGCCTTGGATGGGCAATTCAGCGCGCGGGATTTTGTTCCGGACGATAGGACGATCGTGGCGGACCTTCCCCGGGAAACGACGGGTGCGAATCTCTGTTAGGCTGGCGGTAGCTCGTTGATGTCAGGAGACAGCCGTGACCGATCGGACCGTGGCGGATCGAGGCCGGCGCATCGCCTTGCTCGGCGCTCCCATCGACATGGGGGCTTCGCAGCGCGGCACCTTGATGGGCCCCGCGGCGCTGCGCACCGCAGGCCTTGCGACAGTGCTCGAAAGCCTGGATTTTGAGGTTGCCGACTACGGCGATCTTTCCGTGGCCGAAGTCGGGGACCTTACCGACAGGCCGCCGGCGCGGGCCAATCACTACCGCGAGATCCAGCGCTGGACGCGCGTTCTGAGCCGCAAAGGCTATGAGATTGCGAAGGCCGGTGCGCTGCCGATCTTCCTTGGCGGCGATCACACGCTGTCCATGGGATCGGTCAACGCCATGGCGCGTCATTGGCAGGAGCGTGGACGCGAGCTGTTCGTGCTCTGGCTCGATGCCCATGCCGACTATAACACGCCGCAGACGACGATCACCGCGAACATGCACGGCATGTCGGCCGCGTTCCTGTGCGGCGAGCCCGGCCTCGACGGCCTGCTCGGCGACGATCCGCGCGCTTCGATCACCCCTGATAGGCTCGATTTGTTCGGCGCGCGTTCGGTCGACAAGCTCGAAAAGGAGCTGATGCGCGCGCGCCGGATCAGGGTGGTCGACATGCGTGAGATCGACGAGTTCGGCGTCGCAGTCCTGATCCGGCGCGTCATCGAGCGGGTCAAGGCGAGCAACGGCGTGCTGCATGTCAGCTTCGACGTCGACTTCCTCGATCCCTGCGTGGCGCCGGGCGTCGGCACCACGGTGCCGGGCGGAGCGACCTATCGCGAGGCACACCTGATCATGGAGCTGTTGCACGATTCCGGCGTGGTGGGATCGGTCGATATCGTCGAGCTCAATCCCTTCCTGGACGAGCGTGGCCGGACCGCGCGCACGGCGGTCGAACTGATCGGCAGCCTGTTCGGCCAGCAGATCACCGACCGGCCGACGCCGAGCAACGCGATCGCTCCGGGCGAGTGATGCAATCGACCGAGTGGATCATGAGCTTGCGAGTTGGCCGCTTCGCGGTCCGGGGATGCGTCGCGGCGAAATTTTCGGACCGTGGTGTACGTCACCGACACGGCTGACATCCAACATGTTGCCCGCGCGCATTCGTGACGTCCGCTGAGGGCCGCTTTGTGACGGCAGCGAACACGTCTTGACCATCCCGTTCGACGGCCACGGTCACGTCTGGCCCGCGGGCGACGGTCGCCCGCGGGCCAGGAGTGCGGCGATAGCGCGGACTGCCGCGCGGCGGCAGCTGGAGGCAAGACGCCGCGCGACAGCGTCAGCTACCGCGCAGGCTCGATCGCAACAACTGGGGAGAGGGCCAGCGCTGTGATCGCGCGTTCCCCGTTGCTGGCAATCTGCTCATCGCGAGCCCCTTGGCGCGGCGCCAAGACCGGAGCCGACACGCCAGCTGCAGATGTCTCCTGCTGAGCGTTGGCCGGCCCCAACGTCACGAACTGGTGCGGCGTGATCGGAAAGCCCATCACTTCATACGTTGGCAGTTCCGCCGCGTTGGCCCCGACTGTTCCCATCACGAGAGCTGCGGCGGCTGCGATCCCAAAGCGATTCCACATAGTCATCTCCATCTGGTAGGTGGCCCTGACCTCACAATCAGACTACTGGCCCGCCGCAATGGACCTGTCGGGGCCAGCGTGATAAATTCGCAAAATCGTCGGACCGGGTGCTTTTTTGCACCCTGAGCAAAGGGCCGGCGGATATGGCGAAGGCAAACCTCGCACTTCTCGGCAGTTTCCGGCTCCAGATGGACACCGGAGAGCCCATTCCATTGGCCACCAAAAAGACGACAGCCCTGCTGGCCTATCTGGCATTGCACGCAGGTGAAGCACAGGCGCGACCAAAGCTTGCCGCTCTGTTATGGGGTGACCACAGCGAGGCGCAGGCCCGCGACAGCTTGCGACAGGCGCTGAGCATTTTGCGCAAGGCCTTGTCACGCGCCTGTCCCGATGCCTTGATTGCTCACGAGGACACGATCAGCCTTGCGTCGGCCGCGCTGGAGATCGACGCAAAATTGTTCGAATATCTTATCGCGAAATCGGGGGTGGAGAACCTGGAGCGTGCCGTCGGACTCTATCGCGGCGAATTCCTCGAGGGCTTTCAGATATCGGCGCCGGAGTTTGATAATTGGGGAGCGGCGGAACGTCAGCGGTTCCGTGAACTCGCCTTGCACGCCATGGCGAAGCTGCTCGACCATCACCTGTCCGCAGGTGAGATCGAGCGTGGCATTCACATTGCGACACGCCTGCTTGCCGCAGATCCCTTGCAAGAGCGTATTCATCGCACCCTGATGGAGCTGTACGCCCGGCAGGGCAGACAAGGCGCGGCGCTCCGCCAATATCGCAGCTGTGCCGAATTGCTCTCCAGAGAACTGGGAATTGAGCCGGACGCGCAGACCAAGGCATTGCACCGCCATATCCTGCGCGAGTGGAACCGCACGCTGCCCACGGCCTCAACGGTACGCAGTTTGATGCCGCTTGGTCCTGTCAGTGGGACCCGCGCTCAATCATCAGACGCGGAAGGCCTGGCCAGAAGCCTTCCACCATCGATGCACGCCAATGGCGCACCGAGTAATCTGCCTGTCGAGGCAACGAGTTTTCTGGGGCGCGACACTGATCTCGCCACGGCCGGCGAAATCCTTTCCGGCGCGCGGCTGGTCACGCTGACCGGCCCCGGCGGGATTGGCAAGACGCGGCTCGCGCGGCAGCTTGCGGCGAAGCTGCGCGACAACTATCCAGACGGCACATGGCTGGTGGAGCTTGCCGCCTTCGATGATCCCAATGCGACCGGTCACGCTGTCGCCGACGTTTTCGGCATCACGCAGCAAGCCGGCAAAACAATCGAGCAAAGCGTCGCCAACTCGCTTGCCACGCGAAGCCTTCTTCTCATCCTCGACAACTGCGAGCACTTGATCGATGCGATCGCCGGCCTTGCACGCGAGATCCTGTCAGCATGCCCACATGTCAGCCTGCTGGCGACCAGCCGGGAGACGTTGATGATCGACGGCGAGCGGACTTACCCGGTGCTTCCACTTGAATGCGGCGAGGGAGTTGATGCGCCGGCAGTGGAGTTATTCGTGGAGCGCGCGCGGTTCGTTCAACCATACTTCGAGCTCAATGGTGACGGTGAAACGGTCTGCGAAATATGCCGTCGCCTCGATGGCATCCCTCTGGCAATCGAGCTTGCAGCTGCTCGAACCCGGGCACTGACTCCCACTCAGATCCGCGATCGCCTGGATGAACGCTTCCGGCTGCTCACGTGCGGGTCGCGACGCGTCTTGAAGCGGCATCAGACACTGCGCCACGCGGTCGAATGGTCGTATGACTTGCTGTCGTCAGCTGAGCAGGCCGTGCTTTCGCGCGCGTCGGTATTTGCCGGAGGTTTTAGGCTGGAGGCTGCCGAGCGCGTCTGCAGCGGTGGCGACATCGATGCCGCCGACATTCTCCACCTCCTGGATTCGTTGGTGCGAAAGTCTCTGCTCAGCGTCACACGAGCCGGGAAGGCGGTCCGCTATCACCAGCTCGAAACGATCAGACAGTTTGCCGAGGAGCGGCTCAAGATGCTGGGCGAAACCGAGATCTTTCGGGGGCGCCATGCACAATTTTTCGCGGAGGACACGGAGGCTCACCACAGGATTTGGCGAAGCCCACAGCAACTCATGGCTTATCACTGGCTCGATCAGGAGGTGGACAATCTGCGCGCGGCGTTTCGGTGGGCGAGCAGCCGAGAGGATATCGATGTTGCGGCCCGGATCGCATCCAGGATCCCGAGCATGGCAGTCCTCCGGGTGCGCAGCGAACCTCTCAATTGGCCGACGGAGATCGTCGATGAAGCACGGCGCGTCGGCCACCGCCGGCTCGGCGGCCTGCTGACTTATGCAGCAAAAAGAGCGTGGAACCTGGGCCGAATTCAAGAGGCGACGCTCTACGCCGAGGAAGCGATAGCGCTGATCGGCAATGCCGACTTTGATCCGCCGGTCTGGGCGTTCGCGATTCTGGCCATGATTGCGTCTCGAGAGGGCGATGCAGAAAGGGCTGTCAAATTTTCGCGTGCCGGCGCCGAGCACCCGGCGGACCGGCGCGAGCGGCAATGCCTGGCAACGCTTCCCTTCTATCTTGCCATGGCCGGCGCGCATGAGGAGGCGATGGCGCTCGCCGACGACATCGTGGACAAGACCGCGGCCGCTCGCACTCCAAGCTCGTTGATTGCTGCGCTGTTTTCCAAGGGAAGGGCCTTTAGCAAAGCCGATCCGCCCCGCGCCTTGGACGCGTTCGAGAAGGCCTTGGCGCATGCCCGGACCTCCGGTAACCGTTACTGGGAGATCGTCATCATCCCAGCCGTCGCCGAGTTGCAGGTGCGGAGCGGCGATCCGGTCAAGACGCTGCGAACCCTGCCGCGAATGCTCGAGATTTGGGGCCAGTCAACAGAGATCGGTCTCGCAACGCTCACGACCGCCACCCTGATTCTTCTGTTTGAGCGGCTGGGCAACCCAGAGGTCGCGGCCACGCTTAGTGGCGCCCTCTCTCAAATGATCCCATCGATCGGTTTTTTCCAGGAACTGCCTGATACTCTCGCGCGCGTTCGTCATGTGCTGGGGAACGCCTCCTTCGCGGCGGCTAAGAGCCGTGGTGCGGCGATGACCCATCGCGAGGTGGTCGAATATGCGACCACTAAAGTCCAACAAGTCCTGGCCGCAATGGAGGCGTCAAACGCCGAATGTCGATAAGTCCAGCGGAGCATTCGCGGGTCACGAACGGCACACGCGCGTATCCTGCCGTCGCAAAGGCGTAACGCACTTCAGGGGGAGCGTCGCATGATCGATAGACGAGGCCTCGTTACAAGTGGGATTATCACGGTGCTTGCGCCGCGATCGGTTAGGGCGCAGAGACCAGGAAAGGTATGGCGTGTTGTCTTCTTTTCAGTTGCGGCTGGTCCGAACCCTCTTGCTGAGTCCTTCAGGCAAGGATTGAAGGAGCTAGGTTATAGTGAGGGGCGCGACATTTCTATCCAGTACCGCTGGATGGCCGGGCAAGAGAGCCAATATGACGACATAGCGCGCGAGTTGGCTCAGAGTGAGCCGGACGTGATTGTCACGGCGGGTCATCCGCCAGCTGTTGCCATCAAGAAAGCTACAGCACAGATACCAATCGTCGCCCTTGCCGTCGTTAATCCCGTTGGAGGTGGCCTAGCTGCCAGCATCTCTCATCCCGGTGGCAACTTGACTGGCTTTTCTTTGGAGGTCACAGCGGAAACAAACGCAAAAATGCTCGAGCTTCTGCACGAAGCGGCCCCTAAACTCACTCGAGTTGGCGCGCTTTGGAATTCTGGCAACCCTGGCAGCCGTTTCTACCTTGAAGCCGTAAAGCAGGCAGCACAATCGCAAAAGCTTATTCTCAACGCTTACGATGTGCGCGGAGCGCAGGAGATCGACAGTGCGTTCCGTTCGCTTCGTGGAAACGTTGAGGCGCTCCTTGTGTTTCCAGAAGGGCTCCTATGGACGTATCGGCGTAATATCGTTGATGCTGCGCGAGAGGCAAAACTGGCGGCGATTTTCGGTTATCGCGATGCTGCCGAAATGGGGGCGCTGATGAGCTACGGCCCCGACCTCGTCGATCTCTTCAAGAGAGGCGCAGCATACGTCGATAAGATCATCAAAGGCGTCAAACCGGCCGACCTTCCGATTCAACAGCCGGCAAAGTTCGAGTTAGTGATCAATGTCAAAGCGGCTAATGCTTTGAGCATCGTGATACCACCGACATTGCTCGCCCGCGCGGATCAGGTGATTGAATAAACGTATTGGGTGTCCGGACGCACTGGTCAGCTTGTGGCCTTAACTGAACTATCTCTTAAGCATCGAAGCGCCGCCACGTTGAGTTTTTGACACCTTTGAGCTTCGCTCAGACCGAAGTTCCGTGGCGACCCGTTACGGGGCGGAGTTCAGCTACAGCCGCGATGCGCTGTAGTGGTGAAAAGTCCACCTTCCAAAGATCGAGCTCAAACAATTCTCCTCTCTGATCGACATTGAGCGCGACTGAGACGGTCACTCCATCTGCATCATCGAATTCGACTTCGCCAACACACTTGCCCAAACGCCGGTCTGCGCTACCGACAAAGCGAAGGCTACCCATCCCACCGTCGTTCATTTGTTCTACGAGGCCAAAATGACCCTGCAAAGGTGAAGACTGCCCTAGAATATAGACGACTAGGTCTCGCTCGTTGGAAGTAAGTGGGCGTGGCATCTTCTTTGTCACAGCTATTGGTGCGAATTGGCTATACCACGCCACGCTTGCGATGTCCGCTGTGGCCGGTAGCGGACGTTCACGGTGGCGCCGCCTGAGGCCCGCTTTTGACCCCTAGCTGACGTCCATCGATGCTTGGTCAAAAGTTCGCTTGTGATCCGGAGCCGACGCCACTCTTCGCCTCCTATGTGCTAGACTGAGACCGGTCAGATGCTCCCGGGGTCCACATGAAGCGGCGCGAGTTCGTCACGCTGATTGCTGGTGCTGCGGCGTTGCCGCTCAAAGCCCGCGCACAGCGGGCTGGTCGGCGGTATCGCGTTGCGGCATTGGGGCCGGTACCGCTCAGCTTCTTCGATGAGCTGGACAGAGCCGGCTTTGTCAGAGGCAGAAACGTTGAGATCGACAGCCGTGGCGAAGGCGTGGCTACCGTGTCTTATGCCAGTGTGGCCGTTGAGCTGGTCGAGGCAAGTCCAGATGTGCTGATGGCGGTCGGGGCCGAAGCAGGTCGTGCAGCACAGAAAGCAACGCAGCGTATTCCGATCGTGGTGATCGCGGACGACTTGCTTGGCAGCAAGCTTGTCGCCTCGATGCCGCATCCCGAAGGCAACACCACTGGTGTTGCCATCTTTGCGTTCCAGCTCGACGCCAAGCGATTGGAGTTGCTGCATGAAGCGCTGCCAGCAATCCGTCGAATAGCTGTTCTCGCCGACCGCCTGCCGATACCAAATATGAGTACTCTCGAAAGCGCTGCTAAGAGGCTCGGCGTCGAGATCGTTCCGTTTGCCGCACGATCCGAGGAAGATATCATCCGTGTGATTGACGCCTTGAAGGTCGAAGAGGTCGGGGCCGTCAACCTGCTGGCCTCGCCGATCCTGGCATCGAAATTCCAGTACCTGATCCGCGATCGGCTGGCCCTCCGCCGCCTGCCCGCAATTCTGCAGTGGCCCGAGCAGGCGGAAGAAGGCGGACTGATGGGATATGGTCCCCGCCTTACCACGGTTTTCGACCAATGCGCGCGTCAGGTCGCAAGACTATTGCGAGGCGCAAAGATAGCCGAGGTGCCTGTTGAGCAGCCGACAAAATTCGAGCTGGTCATCAATCTCAAGACAGCCAAGATGCTAGGTGTCGAAATGCCGCCAATGCTACTCACTCGCGCTGACAGGACGGTCGAGTGAGTTTTCGGTTTCCGCTTCTGGCCCGTAGCGGACCTTCACGGGGATGCTCGCTGAGGGCCGCTTGTGACCCAAACGGGAAGCCCGGCTCGCAATGGTGGGGCGACCTGCTACACTTAATCCTGCCCGAGTGCCGCCGAGAGCTCCTTCATTAGAGGTTTGCGAAGTGCCGACCGATTGGGTTGTCTATTGGATGATGGGATCAGCCGGTTTCTTGCTCGTTGGGATGGCACTTGGGCTCTCGCTCTTCGTCTGGTCCGTGATCCTCGGCAGTACATCTACTCGGATCGGCGTTAGGCCGTTGCTCAGTGGATACGCATGCGGTGCATTCGGCCATTTAGCCAGTAATTTTGTCTGGTCATATAATGAATTCAGCAAGCGCGTTTCGACTGGTCTCCTTGAAGAGACCCAACGTTGGTCAATCGTACCGGGCTGGACCGTCTACGCCTCAGTGCTCACGCTAATTTACCTGTTGCCGCTTGCCACGGTGGTTGGCGTGCCCATCTCGGCCCTGCTGCTCAGGAAGGCTTACATACGTCAGCGTTGCAGTGACGGCTATTATGCTTTGGCTCAGTTTTGCGATCATTGTATGGGCTCTGCCGACTAATGATTGGCAGCGCACACATCGTCTAGCTTCCTTCAAAATGATCGTCACTGACCTCCTGCCGAGCATAGCGCTCACGGCGGTTCCGTTCCTACTCGGCATCTATGTGACGTCACGTTCGGCTCGCCGTCTCACCGTGTGACCCGCCGGGCGTCCGGTGGAGTTCTCCTGCTTCCGGAGTTTGAGAAGACAGTGAGAAGCCCTGTAGGAATGCGTCAGCTAGTGGCCCGTAGCGGGCCATGGTCGAATCCGCCGCGGAGTCTGCTTCCCAAAGGTGACCCGAACGTCGGACAAGTTGCCAATAGCGGCCTTTGACCCAGAGCGGAGATCACTGCTTTCAGCTAATGTAAAGAGAGGGGAGGAATGACCTGGGAGGGGAAAAGTGTCCAATACCGGCTACGCGCTGACAGGTTTCATCTCGTGGGCGCTCTTGCTGCTGGTGCTCATGGAAAGCATCCGAGCTTATCTCGTGGTGACGGGTGATGTGGCAGCCAATGGCTTCACGCCGGATAATTCCGGACTGTCGCCGTTTATGCAGCGCCTCGCCCGTGCTCATGCCAACTGCGTCGAAGGTCTGCCGATCTTTGGCGGTCTATTGGCGATTGCGATCATGACATCAAGGACAGCGATTACGGATCCCTTGGCGCCTTGGTTTCTCGCCGCACGAATCGTGCAGTCGATTATCCATCTCCTTTCGAGCAGTCCTATCGCGGTCAGTCTGCGCTTCACGGCTTTCGCAGTGCAGATGGCGATAGGCGTCTATTGGTCGTGGAAGATGTTGGCCTAAAGACTAGAGCACAAGCTGATATCGTAGATCGGGCAGGAACATTCCCACGCTTGCCAAGTTTTCCCGGTGCCCTTCCCAAAGGGTGACTACGCATGGCCCCAGCTCCCAATCGCCCCCCGAGCTGGGGCCTTTTTCCATCGCGACCGGGTGACGACGCCGCCCGGAACTTTGCCGACATAACACCGTTCCCGATGCGCGGGCGCGAACGTAGGCGGACACCATGAAATGGATGCTTGTGGTCCTCGTCGGTGGCGTCGCCCCCGTCAATACCGATCTCGTATTCGACAAGTTCAGTGACTGCCTGTCCGCCGAAGCGCAAATGCGACAGCACTACGCCGATGCGTTCGATGCCTGGGACCGTGTGGCCGCAGCAAGAATCGACCGGCGTAGCGACTACAGGAAGGCCCGCGATCTCGAGGCGAAAAGACTGCTGAGCAACGTAGGCACCTGTGTGCCACACGGCGGGGGAGATTCTGTTGCGCCGGCGGAGCAGCCCAAGCCGCCCGCCGCACCTTCGCAGCAACCCGCTGCGCCGCCGCAGCCGACACCGCGACCTTAGCGAACGCCGACCGATTGCCTTCAGCCAAATTCCGGCCTGCGAGGTCGCAGCGGATCGGGAAAAAGTGGCAACATCTTGGAACCTTGTCACCAATTCGCGGGTTCTCGCAGCGCCGCGTCCTGCGGTGAGGAGATACCCATGAAGAAGCTGATGCTGACGTGCGCGGCTGCTGCGCTGATCTCGAGCGGCGCGCTGGCGCAGTCGACCGTCGTCACCACCACCGGCACCGGCCATGCCGCCGCCGTGCAGATCGAGCCGGAATACCGCACGAAGATCCGTACCTACGTGACCGAACACAAGGTGCGCTCGGTGCAGATCCGAGAGAAAATCGTGATCGGCCAGCCGGTGCCGCGCGAGGTCGAGCTCGAGGCCGTGCCCGCCGATTGGGGCCCCTCGCTCACCAGGTATCGTTACGTCTACTCGGGCGAACGCGTGATGCTGGTCGATCCGTCGACGCGCACGGTCGTCCAAGAGATCGACTAAGTCCCGGCAGGCGGGTCGCTGAGCAGGCGGCCCGCCTCCCGCAACCACGGCCCCGCCCAATACCTTCCCCCTTATTCTTGCTTGCGAGCGGCTGTCATGCCGATCATTCGATACTTCGCCTTCGTCGGCGGGGTCCTGCTGGCCTTGCTGTTCGCTGCCGACCGGTATTTGCCGGCTCCGGGCGAGCTTGCAGCGACGGCAGATCCTGACAGAACCATCATCCGGATCGCATCGGCAAGGAAGCTACCGGAGAAGATTGTCTTCGATACGCGACCGCGCGCCGATATGCCTGAGATCGCGCAGGCCGATCCGATTCCTGAAGAACCGCGGCAGCAAATGCGTGAAGCCATGGCCGCCATGCCTGCAGCAACGTCCGACCAGATCAAGAAAGAACCGGCCCTCCGCGTCTCCGCAGAGGCCCGTACGCATCCGAAGCGCTCGGCCAAATCATCGAAAAGCGCATCCGAGCGACGGCTTGCCTTCGAGCGGCACGACCCGTCGTCCGGCGGATGGTGGTGAGCGGAAAAGTTCGCAAGTGTTGTAAAGGAAAAGGCCGCGCCCGTTCGGAGCGCGGCCTTTTTTGCAGATGGGAAGAGCGCGAAAGCGATGCCGAAGAACTCGCCAGCTTCGGGATAGCCTACCTGCACCGGCTTCCCCAGGGCGAATGTTGACGGACATGAAGATGCTCGTTGCCCGCGTGGCCCGCGGAAGCACAAGGCCGAGTTGGACGCTGCTGGCGATTTCCTTTCTCGTCTCGGCGGTCATCGTGATCGCCTTGCGCATCATGTTCGGGAGCTAGATCGGACCGCCGGGCTTGGGGCTCCGCTCGCTGAGTGCCAAACCGGGAACAAGTGGAATATCCAGGCGTTGGCGGCCAGGCATCCATGTGGATGCTGACTCACTGGAGGAGACGATGATGAAAACCACTTTCGCCGCAGCTCTGATCAGCAGCGCTCTGATCGGCGGCGCTGCGTTCGCGCAATCCACTCCGCCGGCTGATCGAGCGGCTCCGGCTGCTACCGCACAGCCGGCCGATAAGATGATGCTCAAGGACAATTGGCGCGCCTCGAAGCTCATGGGCCTAGACGTCTATAACGAAGCCAATGAGAAGCTCGGCGACATCAACGAACTGCTCGTCGACAAGAGCGGCAAGATCAACGCGGTGGTGATCGGCATCGGTGGCTTCCTGGGAATGGGCGAGCACGACATCGCCGTCTCGATGGACAAGCTGAAGTTCGTGGAAGAGCCCGTGCGGACCAGCTCGACCAGCACTTCGACGACGTCGCGCGAGACGACCACCGGCGCGGCTTCGACCAACGCCACGACCCGCAACACCAATGATTGGGTCCCCGATCACGCCGTCATGAGCGGAAACAAGGAGCAGCTGAAGGCTCTCCCGCAGTTCAAATATTCGGACTACAACTGACAGGACGCAACGTTCTCGAGATCGAGGGCCTCCATCTGGAGGCCCTTTTCATGCCGACCCACACCGGAGCCGCTTGCAGCGGCGCTTCACACTCAGCCACGTGTATTGAAGTTATACACTCGGTTCGGCAATGCGGTGCCGGGCCGGGTCGATTTCCCGACCGCAGATCGTGGCCTCTGCACGCTGGAACCGCCCGCCCGAAGGATGTAGGGAACCGGGAGGGACGCCATTGAATTAACCCTGCATGAGGACAACAGCGGATCTTTCGATGACAAACACTCGTTTCGCGAGCTCCATCTCTGCCGCCCTCCGCCATCCCGGTGTGATCGCGCTGATCGTGGCTGGCGTGACGATTGCGGCAATGCTGATTGTCGATCACGGCCCCTGGAGCCGCGCCAAGACCCAGCCGGCCCATATTGCGATGTATGCGACTACGGGAGAAGCGGCACGGGCCGCCGGTGCCGCGGTGCTCCCGACCAACCCGAAATCACCGATCGAGCCGTCACGGCCGGGACCCAAGACGTCGCCGACCGTCAACCCCGTGACGCCGTAGCTTCGCTGCTCAGGATGAGTGGAGCCGCCTCGCAGATCTCGGCGGCGTTGTCGCCGCTCTGACCTCAGCCGATCACCGACGAGCCGAGCAAAGCGAGGACGGCCAGCGCCATCAGCGCGGTGCCGAGCCAGCCCAGCGCGATCAGCCATGACCGGGCCCTGAAGCGGCCCATGATCGCGCGGCTCGAGACGATCAGCATCATCATCGCCATGATGGGCACGGCGACGATGCCGTTCAGCACCGCGCTCCACACCAGCATGTGGATGGAGTCGATGCCCGTGAAGCCGAGGCCGAAGCCGATGATGGTTGCCGCGGCGATGATGGTGTAGAAGCCGGCGGCTTCGTCGGGCTTGGCCTCCAGCGTGGCACGCCAGCCGAAGATCTCCGCGACGCCGTAGGCGGCCGAGCCTGCCAGCACCGGGATCGCGAGCAGGCCCGTGCCGATGATGCCGATCGCAAACAGCGCGAAGGTGAAATCGCCGGCCAGCGGCCGCAGCGCTTCGGCCGCCTCCGTCGCCGAATTGATCTTGGTGACGCCGTTGGCGTGCAGGACCGATGCGGTGGTGAGAATGATGAAGAAGGCGATGCCATTGGACAGCAGCATGCCGGAGATGGTGTCCGTCTTGATGCGATCGAGCTCGTGGGTGCCGCCGCGCTTGAGCTCGCGAAGCGGCTTGTCGCGCTCGCCCTGATTCATCTCCTCGACCTCCTGCGAGGCCTGCCAGAAGAACAGATAGGGGCTGATGGTGGTGCCGAGCACGGCGACGACCATCAGAAAATAATCGCCGGTGACGTTCGCCTCGGGCCAGACCGCGGCGAGCAGCGCCGTGCTCCACGGGATCTTGACGGTGAAGGCGGTCGCGACATAGGCGAACAGCGCCAGGGTGAGGAATTTCAGCACCGGCGAATAGCGGCGATAGGGCAGGAATACCTGGAGCAGGGTCGAGCCCGCCGCGAAGATCAGCGCGTGCTCGTGGTTGAGGCCGCCGATGACCAGCGAAAGCGCCTCGGCCATCGCGGCGATGTCGGCGGCGATGTTGAACGTGTTGGCGGCAACGAGCATGGCGACCAGGCTCAGCACCGCCCAACGTGGCGCGAGCTTCATGACGTTGGCGGCAAGCCCCTTGCCGGTGACCCGGCCGATCTGCGCGCTGACGAGCTGGATGGCGATCATGAACGGCGTGGTCAGAAACACCGTCCAGAGCAGCCCGTAGCCGAATTGCGCGCCGGCTTGCGAGTAGGTGGCGATGCCCGAGGGATCGTCGTCGGCAGCTCCGGTGATGAGGCCCGGCCCCAGCCTTTGCAGCAGCGTCGGCGCGGATTTCGTCGGCGTGACAGCGCTGTCGCTCATGAAAGGAGACCTCATCGGGGCAGATGCTTTCACAGCAAATGCTAATCGGAGAACGAAAGTTCCTCGCCGCGCGGGCGCCCTATCGATTTCTGATAATGCTAAATCGACTTGACTGTCGGGCAAAACAGGTATAGATTGCCATCATCGCAAAAATTCCCGCAGTCCAAATTCTCGCAAGCTCAAGTCAGTCCGCGAGGCTGCTTGCCCCGGCGGCGGGCCTTTGAACGTTGGGGATGAAGGACGTCGGCCGCGCTACTTCACGCTGACGAACATGCCCCAGGCCGCGGCCAGCGCCGCGCCGGAAAAGACGATCAGCGGGTTATCGCAGAATGCGCCGCCATAGCTGCACATGGTGACGCCGAACGAGCCGATCTCGTGATGGCTCGCGGAGTAGAACAGTCCCGACAGCACCAGCAATGCAGCGGCGACGTAGTACATGGCAATCTCTCCGACGCTTTCCCGATTGCATTCGCGCAAGCACATGTCCCAGCATGGCGCGAAGAGATTGCATTTCGCCAAATCCGCTTTGCTGCATTTGAGTTAAAGTTTGATCTGTCGGGCAAAGCATCCGCAGGATGAGAGAATCGGGACGTGGTGGCCCTGCGCTGATAGCCACTTTCCTCATCAAAAAAGGCCCCGCGTCGCGGGGCCTTTGTCGTGGTGGGTGTGGGATGGCCTATCGCCGCGTGCCCACGCCGTAGAGCTCGCGCTCGCGGCCGATGTCCTCGGGAGACAAGGGCGGGCTTGCGGCATCGAAGTCGGTCCAGCCGGCTTTCTGCCAGGCCGCGCTGCGATCCTGCAGGTTCACGGACTTCTCGTGGAGAAGCGCATCGAGGCGTGAGCGGTCCTGGTCGGGCACCCTGGCCGACACCAGCGTGCCGCCGCGGCGAATGCCCTCGGCATAACGCGAGGCATCTTCCCTGGAGACGCCGGCCTGCGTCAGGGCGCCGACGATGCCGCCCGTGGCCGCGCCGGCAGCCGCGCCGACGGCGGTCGAGGCGAGCCAGCCTGCCGCGACGACCGGCCCGAGGCCGGGGATCGCCAGCAGGCCGAGCCCGGCGAGCAGGCCGGCTGCGCCGCCGAGGCCGGCGCCGATGCCGGCTCCGGTCCCGGCGCCTTCAGCGCGATCGTCGACGCCGTCGCGATCGCGGTCGACCTTGCCGGACCGCGAGCCGTACCAATTGTCCGAATTGTTGGCGACGATGCTGATATCGGAATGCGGCACGCCGGCGCCTTCGAGCCGGGTCACGGCACGTTCGGCATCGGAGTAATTGTCGTAAAGACGTGAGATGGTGACGGTCATTGTGAGATCTCCTCGCGATTTGCTTGTTACTTGGTGGGGTTCACGTTGCCCTGGAAGTCGACGCTGACGTCGCTCTTGCTGCCGGCCTTGTCGGCCTTGCCGCGCCAGACGCCCTCGTTGTCCTTGTGCAGGCCGGAGACGTTGGAATAACCGGCATCCTCGATCCGCGATTTGGCCTGCCCCTCGGTGAAGCTGTTGCGGCCGGCGACCGGCTTGTTCGAGTTGTTCTGGTCCGAGCTGTTCACGGCGTTGTTGCCCGGTCCGCTCTGGGCAGGCTGCGATTGCGCGCTAGCGGGCACCGCTCCGAGCAGCAGAATGGTCGTGGCAAGTAGAGTAAGTCGTCGCATTTTTTTGTCCTCCGGCAGGTGAATGTGCCGGCGACAACAAGTGAGATTCGAATTGGTTGCTTACGTTTGCAGATGCCGAGTGCCGCAGTCTGCCTCGCGCGAAACGCGCGTTTGCATCGAACCAGTTTAGGAACGTCTGCCGGTTTGTCCCGTTTATGCGCACCCTGCGGATGCCGTTGGCAGATTTATTTCAGCCGCCGCATCAATTGATACGGCACGAAGGCGTGAGGGGCGGATGATAGCCGGCGCGCGCGTTGAGTTGGCGCGCTGACGGCCCCGGCATTTTCGCTCCCCGAAACCTCAACTGCGCCGGTCCATTGTCGCGCCGGAAATCGAGGCGGCTCCCATCATGCAATCTGGCTACCCGCTGTTGATGAAATGGACTGCGCAAGACCACGAGCGATTGAAGGCATTGGCGGAAGCAGGCCGGCGGCCGGACGAAATTGCAGGTGAGCTCAATCGAAGCGAAGCGGCGGTGAGAGTGCGTGCCTGGCAGCACGGCATCGCCTTGCGGCTTGTCATTCAGAGGCGCAAGCCGCTGAAAACGGCTAATTCGAAGGCCCGCATGTGAGCGAGGCGGAAAGCGGCCGCGTCACTTCGACGATTGTGCGTCGGCTTGCGTCCTGGCGGGCTCCCAGGGTGCGGGAAGGATGACGCGGATCGGACGAGCCTCAGCGGAGCCTTGACCAGCAGGCCGGGCTTGCTCCCTGGCAGGTTCGGCCAGAGCCACGGACAAGAGTGCAATCAGCATCGCCAGCGAGGTCGTCACAAGTCTCACATCCAGCATCGAAGCCTCCAGTTTCCGCGTCAACGCAGGCAGCGGGACTTGGTTCGGGCGAGATCGGGAACAAGTGGTAATTTTGTATGTTTGAAGAAGACAGGTCCGGATGACCGGACTGCTGGAGGAGGACACGATGAACATCAAGACCATCATTGCCGCAGCCGTGTTGACGTCATTTGCGGCTCCCGCATTCGCGCAGTCGTTCTACGTGGTGCAGGACGTCAAGACCAAGAAGTGCACCATCACCGAGGCGAAGCCGACGACCACGGAAACGACCGTCGTCAGCGGTGACACCGTGTACAAGACCAGGACTGAAGCCGAGGCCGGCATGAAGACCGTCAAGGTCTGCACGTCGAACTGAGGAGTAAGGACAGATGCCTGTACTTTTGCTTTGGGCCGTCCCGGCCGTGATCGTGATCGGTGGCGGCGTTTATCTGATTGGCCATATGCACTGAGAATGGACGCCGCGGGTGCCTGGCGCACCCACGGCCCACCTTGCTGGGGTTGCGCAAGCGTCAAGCAGAAGCCCGCGTGGAGCGATCCGCGCGGGCTTTTTGTAGGTGATGCCTCGTCCGCTTGCCGCGCAGATGAGCTCGCGGTGACCATGTTCAATTGTGGACACAAGCAGGCGGCACCCCGAGCCGCCCGTCCGACGAAACACGGCTGAAACATTGCTGAAACCAGATCGTCCTGAACTCCGCGCCCGCTCGTCCCGACCAACGGAGCGAAGAGGAGAGACAATCATGATCCATCGGTTCGAAGGAAGAAGTCGCGTTCCTGCTGGCGCTGTTCGGCACCCACACCCAGCCGGTGCAGCGGCCGAAGCCGAAATCGCAGCAAAGGTAAAGAGGCTGAACCCATGCCAGGTTTGGCCGAATGCCAGAGCCTGCTCAGGCTCCTGATCGCCAGGGGCGATCCCAAGGCCATCCCGCTCGCCAAAGGCGCCATCGATCAGTATCTGAACACGGCGCCGCTCAGCGCCCGCGGGCGCGGCCTGCGCGTGCTCCAGCGCGACGCACTCGACCAGCACGATGTGGCGGTCGGCGTGCAGCGCTCGTTCGCCGAGACGGTGGATGCCTATATCGAGCACAAACTGGCGGAGGAGTAGGGGACTGCGCAAGCAGGCACAGTCCCGGTCCTGCCGGATCGACTTCGGCGGCGTTCCCGGAACCCATTGATCCCAAGCGAATTTCTCGTCGCATTGAAACCTTTGCCCGTCCCGGACCTATTAGGACAAAGGGATGCAACGATGCCGCGTTACTACTTCGACCTTCGTGACCACCAGGGAATTGCGCTCGACGAGGAAGGGCTGGAATTGGCCAGCCCGCGCGCCGTTCGGGCCGAGGCCGCCAAGTCGCTTGCCGACATGGCGCGCGATGCCGTCCTCTCCGCGCCGCCCACGGGCGGCAGGCAGACGATGGCGATCGACGTTCGCGACGCCAGCGGTCCCGTCATGCAGCTGACATTCTGGTTCGAGATCGAGACGCCGAGCTCGCGATCGCAATCAGGCGATCATTGACGCGTCAACGCGCCCGGCGGCGACTGCTCGGGATCCAGCACGGCGATCTTCCGGCCAAGCTGCCACACCTCGACCTTGCCATGGCGGGTGTACTGTCGTGCGAAGCTGAGAGCGGAGGAATCCGACGGGGCCTCGAACGCTTCGGCGGAGCGGAAGACGCCGTTCTCGCCGATGAGGTAAGCGCGATATTGCTGCATCATGTCGGTGCCCTCAGGCCGGGGGAGCGCAGCCAGGCCTCGATCTGCATGGCCGTCTCGTCCTGCCGCGCCCGGCGCAACAGCATCTCGCGACGTCGTCCCGGCGAGAGCGCGCGTGCTTCCTCGCGACAGCGCGTGGCTTCGTCGGCGAGTCTTTCGGTGAGAGTTTTGGTCTGTTTGAAACGACGCCGCGTCAGCATGGCGCTTCTCCTGTTCGAGGAGGCGGGAGCGCAAACGGCGTTCTCATCACCGATAAATGCCACGAGCCTTGCGGTGATGCTTAACCGTACGCCGCCAGCGGTGCCGAGTCTGTATCATTTGGTATGTCCGTAAATTAAATTTTCGAGTGCAAAATCAGCCCTTTGAGCCACTTACTCAATTTGAGTGCGACACGAGAGTTAAGTTCACTTTTGGACCAAAGCCACCTCTGGTCGTTTGCAGGACATCACCGGCCAAACATCACCGCGCCTCCGAAAGAGCGGAAGCCGGACGCGGATGCCGGCTGATGCGTGGGTGCTGGCCGAATCCGGTCACTGATGCCCGCTTCTGTTTGCACTGCGGGATCTCCCCCCGAGTATCCCAAGCTGAATTTAGCTGTGTCCTATTTGGATTTTCGGGCGCCATAATGGGTCCGGAGCTGAGCCCCAAATGACCATCGACCGCCTGTTACAGAACTCTCCGTTGGGCCCGGAGGAAATAACGATATTGACGGACGCCTATGAGCGCACTTTGCACGCGCTTTGTCTGGTTGACCGCAACGACCCAATCGCGGACCTGATCGCAAAAAAGATCATAGAACTGGAGCAGCGCGGCGTTCGCGAGGCGAAGCAGTTGTCGGCACTGGCCATTCAAGAGCTTGGCGTAAGTCCGCCATAGTTGGCCGCCGGAGCTAATTTGAATCCAACTTTGGAACCGACAGCAGTGTATCTGCATATTAGGATATTAGATCGGCAGTCCCGTTGACGGATTAGGAACCCGTATTCGGAGGTTGAGCGATGAGTGAGCGGCGTCGGTTCAAACAGACAACCACCCTGGAGGTCCGTCTTGCCGAACAAGCGACTCGCCTACGTGCTAAAGCCGCATTGCTTCCACCTGGGGCGGCTCGCGAGGAACTGCTACGAAAGGCCCGACAGGCCGAGACCGGCTCGCACATGAGCGAATGGCTACGGTCGCCCGGCTTGCAGCCGCCGAAGCAGTTTTGATTTTTCCTCAATGGTCGCCGAAGCGTGGCGTCCGCGCGCCGGCTCAGGCGCGAAGCGCAAGCTGCAGGATTTTGGTTGAGGGCGCTCGCCTGGTCATCGGCGAACGCCTCGCCGTTGACGAGGCCGCGCTTGCGGTGCAGTGCCAAGCAGCGCGGAACGCTTTGCCAATTGCCAGGTTTTCCCGATGCCCTTCCCCAAGGGCTTACCCCGCTGGCCCCAGTTCCACCGCCCCGTTGCCAAAGGAGCTGGGGCCTTTTTTCGCGCCTCGACCCAACCAGACCACTGGGAAATTCGAACCAGCGCTAGGGTTCGAAACGCGCCGGCGCGGGCGCCTGATTTAGCCACAGGACGGCGAGCACCCCGACGATGGCCAAACCAGCCTATGTGTGCGTTCAGGATTGCCCTCGGAATAGCAGAAGTGCCGCAACCAGTATCACTAGCCATACCAGCGAAACGATAAAGGTGCGAATTGCTGATCCATATCGCGGCGCCTGGGCGGCATCGCGTCTTGTTCCGGAGGTCGCGCGTCCGCTCAGCGGCCGTTATCGTCCTTCCCGTTGGGGGTGCCATCGTTGCCGCCGTTGCCCCAGCCATTGTTGCCGCTGACCGGCCTTCCACCAGATTGCGCAATTGCATTGGAGGTGAGGGAGGTCGAGAGCAACAGTGTGATGGTCGGCGGTGTCACGGCGGCGAACTTTCCACACGTCTTGAGAAATTCGCGGCGGTCGTCGTCTTGATCTGGCATGGCAAAGTCCTCCCGGATGCAGCAAAAGGAATTAACGCTTTAAATAGAATTAAATCAAATTAAAAATATCAAGTGGGAGCAGCGCGCCGAGTTCCATTTCCTCCCGGTTTTTTCCGAGGCGGCATCTTCCACGCATTCGGTCACCACGCCTCCGCGCGAGAGCGGTACGCTTCAGCGAGCCTGCGGCAATCGGCAGCGTCAAGAACTTCGCTGCTCTATTCAGGGCGCTCACCTTCAATCCCGTCAGGCGAGGAGTTGCTTAAGTCCATCTTCAATCGTTCGCAGATCATCGTGAAGAGCACGGCGGGCGTCGTGGTTCGGCGAGTTATGGAGGTCATCAAGCAGCTTGCGCCGGAGTTCTCTCATCTGCTCGAGCGCTCGCCGATTCTTCAAGCGCACGTAGATGGACACGAGCGATTTGAGGGAAGTTCGCACTGTAGCGGCTCCAAAGGGCAGGCGCCCTTTAGGCCAACACCGCTGGACGGTCGACTGTTCCTGTCGCTGGCCTGGCGTGCCTCGCAGCGGACACAGAAAGAACCTCTCTGTCCGCTCCCTCAGGAGCGTCACAACTTCTGCCGCAGCTTCATGATGATCTCGCGGAGGTCTGCGGCGTACTCTTCGATGGCGCGCCGCGCCTCGTCCAGGCGCGATGTCAGTTAGCTCGCCAGTTCGGACGGACTCGGGGCCGGCAGCCCATAATCCTTTGCCCGTTTGGCGGCCAGCTTCCGATACGCCAGCGCCTGTGCAAGCAGTTGATCTTTGAAGCCCGCATCGCGTTCGGTCGCTGCCAAACGTTCAAGCTGAACAGCTCGCTCCAGATATTCGACCAGAAGCTTCATCGCGCCCTCCACGGGCTGGACTAACCTGTCGAGCGTCGCCTCGTTCCTATTCCGGAATCCCGCGGTCAGCCTGGACGTTCCCGCGGTAACGGCCCTTCAGTGCCATCCGCCTTCGTTCGCGCGCGGCTTTGAGCTCGAAGAGGGCGACAATCGCCACCAGCAGCGCGCCGCCGGAGGCAAGCAACAATAGGATCATCTCAAGCACCGCGGGCGAGCCTCTTGGCTTCGTCCTCCATGGCCTTTTCGACCTCCGCTGCGAGAGTGTCGAGGTGCTCTGCCAATCGATTGAACAGCTCTCGCTTGTGCGGCTCGGTGGCAAGATCCCGAATGAGCGCGCATTCGGCGGCGTCGGTCCGTAGCTTTTCCGCCTGCGCTTTAAAGTCCTTCATGATGGGCTCTGTTTTTTGTTTTTCTGCCCGAGGATTGCATGTTTTCCCCGATCTTGCCAGTCGTCGGCCAGGCAGGTCGTTTACCCCCGCAGGGGCTGCCGTCATTCCCTTCAGGTCTAGAAATCAGGGGCATGTCGCTGTTGCCGCGAAGGGAGCTGACGATGCGGGTTGTCAGACGTTCGGGAAATTGTGGCATCGGTCGGAACATCCGAGAAGTTGGCTGAGTTAGAAATCATGCCGCGTGCTTCTGCTCTGCAGACATGCAATCGCAACACACTCGCGCCGAAGTCGTGATGGACCAGACTGCAGTATTTGACGAGCTGAGGCGGATCGAGAGCGATGTGGTCGAAGGTGAACGGCGGCTTGCCGAGCAAGAGGCTCTGATTGTTGATTTGAAGCGCCAAGGCCAGGACACAGCCAAAGCCGAAGCCGAACTTGAACGGATGCGCCAAGATCAGCGACGTCGCGATCAGGATCGACAACGTCTCCTCTCGCGGCTGCAACCCTGAACGTCTTCGAGAAGGAAACTTCGCCGGCCACTCCCTGGCGCGGCGTCCGCGCGCCGGCTCAGGCGCGAAGCGCAAGGTGCAGGAATTGGTTGAAGGCGCTGGCCTCGTAGTCGGCGAACGCCTCGCCGTTGACGAAGCCGCGCTTGCGGTACAGCGCCAGCGCCGGCTCGAACGCCGGGCCGCTTCCGGTCTCCAGGCTCAGCCGGGTCAGCCCGCGCGCCCTGGCCTCGCGCACGATGTGGTCCAGCAGCAGCGCCGCGACGCCGCGGCGCAAATGATCGGGGTGGGTCCGCATCGACTTCACCTCGGCGCCGCCGTCCTCCAGCTCCTTCAGCGCGCCGATGCCGACGACGTCGTCGCCCTCGCGCACCGACCACACGGTGACCCCGGGCACCTGCAGCCCCGACAGGTCGAGCGCGAACACGTGGCCCGGCGGCGAGTTCGCATGCATGCCGGCGAGATGCAGCGCGAGCAGGCGGCGGGTTGGTTCAGAGGTGAGATCGTCGGGGTGGATTGAGAACATGGGGGACCGTTTGGGAGCTGTGTCGGCACTCGGACTGCGGCCGCATAATATGACGCAAAGAAACGCTGGTTGACAACGTTCCCGTTTTGTTCTAGACTGGGAAACACTTCAACTGTTGGGCGAGCAGGGCAAAAGGATCGTGTCTCGTCCCAAAATTCCGCGGGCAGTCGATGAGTAGCTCCCTTCTCGCTTTTGTCTTATTGGATCATCCGGTGACGCCGGACATGTCTGCGGTTGCTGAGGTCCTTCACGCCCGACATCCGGAGTTGGCAACGGAGACGATGGATGACGGGCGTGCACCGCAGGCTCGAGCAAACTCGCCGCTCATTCGTTGCGGCAACGAGCTTGTCGCCGTGATGTCGATGCCGGCACCCATCCCGGACGATCAGGGACTGTGGGCACGCGCTGCCACGACGTGGCCGGAGAGCAAGGCGGTGGCCGCCCGGCATCGAGGTCATATGATCGTATCGATGCTCGGTAAAAGCGAACAGCCGCTGGTCGCCGCGCGGGTCACGACCGCGGTCATCGGCGCGTTGATTGCGACGATGCCTGAGTGTTGCGGCGTGGTGTGGGCGGGCCGGGTCGCGCGGCCTGCCCAACTATGGCTGGAGATGTCCAACTGGTCGTTTGCGCAATTTCCGGACTATCCCTTCACGTTGTGGATCGACACGCTTCCGTTCCGATCAGACGCGAAGATCGGCGCAATCACGATGGGATTGTCCGCGTTCGTCGGCCGTGAGATCGAGTTTGTGACGGGTAAGCTTACGCTTGCCGCGATGATCGAAAAAGTGGCTGGACTGTCCGTGTATCTGATCGAGCACGGAAACGTGGTCAAGGACGGCGACACGATCGGGGCAACCGAGAACGAGCGCATCGCTGTTCGTTATGAGAACTCCGATGTGCTTGGAGGTTTGCCGGTGTTCTACTGTACCGATGACTTGAAACGCTGATCTCAATGAGCTGCTTCCCTTCCGTATATGACGTTGCTGTACTGCTCGAGCTCGATCGTTTGACACGTCGGGCAAAACACTGGCAGAATGGCATCATCGACAGAGTTTGGATCGAGCCCGCGGGATGCCGCGGGCTTTATTGTTGCGCAGCTCATCGTGGTCTCCGCCCGGTGTCGTTGCAGGCGCGATGGTCAACGAGGCTCGATCATGAGTGACGAGAAAGCAAATTCCGTTGCGAGGCCACCCAGAGCACACAGCGCCGCGACTACGTGCGATTTTACGGCGTCTCTAAGACTTTCTGAGCGTAACGAGATCCAACCTACGTGAAGGCGTCACTGCATTGGCTGGACATTTTCAGAGTCGCTGGCGTCGTGCGATTGGCGGTGAGCCCAGCGCAATTGGAAAGGAGCAATAATTCATGGCCGCGTCCGATAATAAAGGGCGAAAGCCAAAGGCGCCGAAACTCTATAGTGTCGGGCTGGATTTCAGAATTCACACGCCTCCCGGTTTGGAAATTGAGAATTTGGCCGCCCTTGGCGCCGGCCGCGTGCTGCTTTCACCGCGGGGCAAGCGAAGCTTTCCTCCGCTCGCTGAAACACCACGCTTTCTGATCGACAAATCTCTCGGCCGGCCGCCCGTCGATTGGGAGCTATTTCATGATTTTTGGCTCGTGTCTGATCGGATGAAGAACCTTCTGGAGGCGGTCGACAGAGACGGTGTGTCGTTCCTGAGGTGCGAAACGCGGTCGTTGAAGGGGGGGGCGCCTGTTTATTGGCTTTGCGATATCGTGCGCCGGCTCGATGTCATCGACGAGGAAAAGTCGATCGTCGAAGTCCTGGATGATGGAACGGATTTCAGGCGGTACGATAACATGGCGATCTCCAGCTTTGTCTTTAGAGAGGAGGCCATTGGCTCGGCCCGTATTTTCCGGCCACGGTTTCTAGAGTCGCGCATTATTTGTGACCAGACAATGAAGGACGCCTGTAAAGCTGCTGGTGTTAGAGGTCTGAGATTCGGAGATCCCTACGGCAACCTCAAGAGGCTTCGTCCTTAGCTTTTTCACGTCGAGATTCGCGGAAGATCTGGCTTTGTCCGGTCGTGGGCTGGTCGCTGAATCGCTCTCTTACCGGAGGCATTTGCGACTCCAGTCGAGCGGCGGATGACCCGATTTTATTTCAGCATTGTGGAGCGCAGCCGTCGTTACGCCGACCTTAAGGCGGCGACCTTTTAGGCGCTGTTTCCCGAGCGGCGATGCCGGGCGCAGCGGCGGCACGGATATCTAGCGTCCACGCAAAGAGGCCGGCTCTCGCGGCCCGCCATCCACCAAACATTTCAGACCAGATCCGCCGGCTGCGATTACCAGCAGCTCGGATGCGGTTCTGCGCCAGGAAGTAGCAGTCGCATGTTCCAAGATCATCATGTTTTGCCGCAGAAATTTCGAGGCCATCCGGTCATCGGTCTCTTGGGGGGACGGTTCAACCATGATGCGATTCGAAATCTAATATCGATGCCGTCCAAGCAGCGGCTGGCAACGGAGCTTAGTGCGAGTCCGCATACGGGGGGACATCTCGGAACGTACTACGAGGGATTTTGCGAGTCTCTGAAAAAGCTCAAAGAGTCTCCAAGGTTTGTCGCGGCCAGTGCAGGCGATGCACGTGCGCTGGATGAAATTGCCTCCGACGTGAACGCGCTTGTAGCCGCTGCCAAGTACGCGCTAGCGAACGGCCATCTGTTTCCGAATACTCCCAAGGGAATGACGCCTGAGGAGGCAAATGCTGAGAACTCCAATTGGTTCACAAACTGGAGGAAATATGCCGCGGACAATGCAGAAGAGATCCGGCACATGCAGGAAACGGTCGACCAGTTTGACCGCGCCGGTCAGCGGGAAGCGGCCTTGCGTTTTCCGCTTCTGTCCCCGACCAGCGGTCTCACCATGGCAGAGAGAATCAAGATTTTTGAGGGGCTTCCGGAGGGTTCTCCAATCTCGCTGCAGTCCACCGCTGTCGGCCCTGTTCCCGGTCTTCCGGGACTTATTCCCTCCCTAATCGACACTCGTTTGCCGGGCTACTCCCAACCAGCTCACTCCGATCTAAGCGAGAAAGAAGGGCTAACACGGAGTGATCCGCGCCTCTCGGGCGGATTGCCGGCCTTCCCAACGCTGTCTCCAGATGAGCAGCGACTTGGTCAATTGCCTCCCAGCGCTGCCATGCCGCCGCCACCACAAGTTTTGCAATTCCATCCCGAGACGGGCGATCTGCTTAAGCTTTCGGATGGATCGCCTCTGATGGGACCGGACCCGTACAACATGCCGCATGATCCTGCAGGCGGTCCGGCGGTTCTGCGCGGCATGGCATTGTTCGCGGCGGCCATGGCGACACCAGCATTGCTGCCGCTGTTGCCGGCTTTGGCCCCAATGGCGGCTCTAGGATTAGTGGGCGCAACGGCTGCTCGTGCGCAGCCAGCGGGCGACGGAAAAGGTGGTCCACGCGCCACAGAGGCGTCTCCTTATCCTCCATTCGATCCGAATGACGACAGGTCCAGGGGCGGTAACGATGGCCGCCCGGTGGGATCTCGCTCCGCTGCATCCGAAGCCGCGGGCAACCCGTTCGATCAAGGCCCGATAGACGTTGGCACCTTCGCAGATCGCTTCGGAAGTTGGACCGACAGGCCAAGCGGGACTGTGCCTACCCGGGACGTACAAGCACCGACAGCTCCCGCCGCAGGAGCCGTTGCACCAGCCGAGGTTCGCCGTCTCATGCGCGTGAACGCGTTAAATGCGGACAGCGTCTTCACATCGGGAAGTGCGCCGGTCCCATATCTCCATTCCCCCGAATTCAACGAGCGGTTTGGCGACTGGACGAGGCCGACTGCTGATGGCCGGCCACTGAAGGCGAGCCGGCCGATCGGCGCGTTCGCGGATGAGCCGAGCTATCTCGTTCCCCCGCCGATTTTCGGGACGGATGATCCGAGCAATCCGCGAAGTGATGCCGAAGAGTGGTTCTCGCGCTGGATACGACCGCTTCTTCGACCGGAGTGAGGGCGAGCGATGGAGTCTGGCAGGTGTTACTCGAGCTCGATCGTTTGACACGTCGGGCAAAACACCGGCAGAATGGCATCATCGGAAGAGTTTGGATCGAGCCCGCGGGATGCCGCGGGCTTTCTTTCGGCGGGTAACGCTCCCCTGCGTTACGCAGCAGCCGGTCCGAACCACTTCGTCAGCGCGTCCTCGAGTCCATGTTGGTTTTCGTGTCCCACCCATGCAACATGGCCATCTGGCCGTACCAGCACGGCTGTTGGCGCGGTGACTTGCCCGATGGAAGGTAATTCCCACGCGCCATCATGCCCAGCGTTGATGTGTCTGACGCGATCAGCCCAGGGCGCGATGTCGGAATCCCGCGCGTCGCGGAAATCAATCAACAGCGCATGCGCGCCGTGCAGCAGCGTGAACAGCCTCAGCTTCTGTCCTTCGACCGTCAGTTCGAGATCCGGCATGCGCCGCCCCAGCAGCGCGTGGCCTTCGCCGAGATCATAGCGAATGTCGAGCCCGCTCATCATGGCGCCAAAGCGTTTGCGCGGCTCGTCCATGCCGAGCAGCTCGGAGACGGTGTCGCGCGCGGCCTTGAGGCCGTCGTCGCCGCGGCGGAGCAGGGCGATCTGCGCCATGGTGTTGCGCAGCACGCGCGCGCCGACGGGATGGCGCTCGGCGTGGTAGCTGTCGAGCAGGCTGTCCGGCGAGATGCGATGGACCACCTGCGCCAGCTTCCAGCCGAGATTGACGGCGTCCTGCACACCCAGGTTGAGGCCTTGTCCGCCGACGGAGTGATGGATATGCGCGGCATCGCCGGCGAGCAGGACGCGTCCGCTGCGATAAGAGGCGGCCTGCCGTGCCGCATCGGTGAAGCGGGAGATCCAGGCGGGATTTTGCAGTCCGAAATCGGTGCCGTAGACCGCGACGAGGGCCTCGCTGAGATCGCGCAAGGAGGGCTCGCCGGTGCGCGCGAGCGTTGCTTCCGTCACGACGACCAGCACGCGTCCGCTCTCGGTCTTGCTGAGGCCGTGAAAGCCGAGCGCATCATGACGCAGGCCGAATTCCGGCGCCTCGCGCATCTCGATCTCGGCCATGAGGTTGCTCAGCGTCGGTGAGGTGCCGGCGAAATCGATGCCGGCGGCCTTGCGCACCAGGCTGCGACCGCCGTCGCAGCCGACAAGATAGTCTGCGCGCAGCCGCTCGCCGCCGGACAGCGTCACGTCGACGCCGGTTTCGTCCTGTGCGAAGCCCGTGACCTCGCGATTGCGATAGAAGGGGACCGCGAGCTCCGCGACCCAGTCGGCCAGGATGCGCTCGATGTGGGTCTGCCGCAGCGCGAGCCCGTAAGCGTGCCTTGTGGGGAGGTCGCTGATGTCGAGCCGCGTCCAGGCAAAGCCCGCGAGCTGGACGCGCTGCCCTTCGCGCAGGAAACGGTCGGCGACGCCGCGCTGATCGAGCAGCTCGATCGTGCGTGCGTGCAGTCCGCCGGCGCGCGTCTCGACCAGTGCCTGGTCGGCACGGCGCTCGACGATGGCAACGTCGACATCGGCGAGCGCGAGCTCTGCGGCCAGCATCAGCCCGGTCGGGCCGCCGCCGGCGATCACCACGGCATGGTCGGGCGGCATCTGGTTCCGCGCGTCGGCTCCCTGTGGCTGACGGCGTGAACGGGACGTCGGAAGCAGTACAGGCATGTCGTGACCCCTCGGCTGGTTGCTTTGGCTGTTTCCTGGGTCGGGGGTTCTACGGCAGAGGCGGGGACTTGAAGCAAGCCCGTTGCGCACCACATATTGAGTTGGGAGGAGGGACTTCCTCCTCCGCGTTCGCCGCGTTGACACGTCGGGCAAAACACCGGCATAAAGGCATCATCGAAAGAGCTCGGTTCAGCCCGCGCAGAGCAATCTGCGGCGGGTTTTCTTTTGCGGCATTGGATGGTCAGCTGAGGCCGGTGGTCCGCTGCATGATGTCGGCGAGCTCCTCGAACGAAAACGGCTTCCTGATCATTGGAAGGCCGCCGCGCCGGGGCTCGCGACCCGACAATTGCAGCATCTTAAGCTCCGGGCGGACGCGCTTGGCCAGCTCGGCCAGTTCATGACCATCCATGCCGGGCATGTTGATATCAGTGATGAGGATGGAGATGTCCTGGTTCTGCTCGAGCCGTTCGAGTGCATCAAGGCCGCTTTGGGCGCTGATCACCTCGCAGCCGAGATCTTCCAGCATGCCCACGATCACGTCGAGGACGGCGGGATCGTCGTCAACAACCAGGACAGTGCGGCGCATCGCAGGAACGTTCCTTCTGACGAGGCATTCAACGCGCCTCTCGCCGGATAAGTTCCCGCAAAGGCCCGGCCGCGTGGACAGATGTTTGCGGCCTCGGGCAAAACATCGGCGGTACGGCATCTTCGAAACGGCCGCCGGGCGCCGGTCCGCCTAATCGTCCTTCGACAAATCGCCCGGTTTGGCGGGAATGTCGATGGTGCCGCCATCGCCGTGCACGAGATCGCGATCGCTCTCCTTTGTCTCGCCGGCGTCTTCGATGATCGCCTCCTGCGGCTCGCGCTCCTTGTCGATGCGCGGCTTGGCCCCGGGCAATTCTCGCGATGTCTCTGGTGACGTCATCTCGAATGTCATCTCACCGATCCTCCTGATCGGCTAACTTTCGCCGGGCCGGTAAGTTCGTTTGACGCGTCGGGCAAAACACTGGCAGAATGGCATCATCGAAAGAAGTTTGGTTCAGCCCGCGCGGAGAATATCTGCAGCGGGCTGTTTCATTTCAACGGGGCTTTGACACGTCGGGCAAAACACCGGCATAATGACATCATCGAGACGAGTTTGGTTCACCCGCGCGGAGCACATCCGCCGCGGGTTTTTTCGTCTCGGTTTCGAGATCGGACGGCGGCGGCGCATTACGGCCACGCACTCGTCAAACCTGGAGCGCCGATCGGCGCGCCGTCGTCCGTACCATTGCCGGCCGTGCACGCGCGAACGTGCCGGCCCGCGGCGCTGGGGCCAGTTGCCCGCGCCGCTGCGGTCTCCGGAAGACACGGAGATAGGGTTCGCGCCCGAAACGATCGCGCCTCGCCTGGCGCGATCTGCCGCGCATTTTCTTCTTATGGAGGGACGATGACTGCCTATCTGATATCGCTGGCGCTCGCGGGCCTGGTCGCAATCGTGCTGTGGGAGATGTTGTCGTGAGCGAGGACGTCGAACGCGAGCTCGCAAGCGAGCCGTCGCCCAAGCCCGCGGCCAGGAAGACGTCGAGGGCGCGGAGCTTGACCGAGATCCGCTCGCTGGCGCGCAGCCACACCAGGACGGCCCTCAGGGTTCTCGTCGGCATCATGCGCAGCAATGACGCGACACCGGCCGTGCGCCTTTCGGCGGCCAACGCCATCCTCGATCGCGGCTGGGGCAAGGCCGCACAGCCGATCGAGAACGGCGAGGACGGCGCGCCGGAATTGGTCCACCGGGTCGAGCGCGTCATCGTGCGTCCGGAAGACGCCGTCGAGGGCGATGCTGGTCCGAAGGCCTGAGCTGCCGGATATCTCGATCTGGTGTTCGTCACCGCTGACCGATTCTTCGCCGATCGTCATGTCGTTGCCTTCATCGCAGGACGACGCGAAATTCTTGCCGGGTTCGGCATAGGCGCCGGCCTTCGGACGCCATTTGTCGAATGCCGGTGCGGGGCGCTCTTGTGCGGTCGCAGCGCAGGCGAATGCGATCAGCATCAGCATCGCATGATACCCCAAACACCGAAGACTGGTCCGCGATGTGGCGCAGGCGCACTGGCCTGCCCTAGGGCGAGCGAGCGTAGCCATTGTCCATCCTGAAAATTCCGACGGCGAAGATCTTCGAGCCGCTGCTGAAGCCTGCGCGCTACAAGGGCGTTTACGGCGGGCGCGGCTCGGGCAAATCGCACTTCTTCGGCGAGCTCCTGGTCGAGACCTGCCAGGCCGAGCGCGGCACGCTCGCGGTCTGCATTCGCGAGGCGCAGCGTTCGCTGGCGCAATCTTCCAAGCGTCTGATCGAAGGCAAGATCTCGAGCCTTCGGCTCGGCCACGGTTTCAAGTTGTTCAGCGACAAGATCGAGACGCCCGGCGACGGGCTCATCATCTTCCGCGGACTTCAGGTCAGAGCTGACTTCCAGCACCTGCGGCGCTGGCGAAAGAGCGTGGAACAGGCGCAGAGCTACACCTTCAAGGCCGTAATCACAGTGCTTGCGACCGGTCTGATGGGTGCGGTCTGGCTCGGTGTCAAGGTTGTGCTGGGCAAGTGAGCCTCGACCGCTACGGAATCGCAGGGCCAGCACTCGCGATTGCCTCGCCAATAGGTATCCCATGTACAGAATTCGTATCGTTGATGCGGACGATGATGAGACTGCCGAAATTCTCGGCGATTTGCACCAGCTGACATTCTTCGGTGGGGCGGCCCTGCCGCAGTTCGAATCGGGTACGTGGTGGCTCGCCTATCACGATGATGACGCGGTTGCCTTCGCTGGCGTTGTGCCGTCGACGCATGCGCGAAAAAGTGGATATTTTTGTCGGGTCGGCGTCTTGCAGCGGCATTGGGGGCGGGGACTTCAACTCAGGCTGATGCGAGCGATCGAGGCGCGAGGGCGGCGTCTCGGATGGGACAGCATCGTCTCCGATACGACGGACAATCCGGTATCTGCCAATAATTTCATCCATGCGGGTTATCGGCTGTACGAGCCCGAATCGCCCTGGGCCTGGTCGCATACGCTTTATTGGCGAAAGTGGCTGCGCTGAGCAATTGGAGTGGTTTCCCGTGATGCGGAACGCGACCTTCTCAGACTAGAGTGGCTGCGCAAGATGCGCACAGCCTCCCTACGCTCAAATATCTAACGGCCCGGCAGCTTGACAGCTGCCGGGCCGTTTTTGCGTTTCAGGTGAAGCGAGCGAGCCCCCTTGCGAAGTTGGCGGCGCCGGGCTTTAAGTTTGCTCTTGCAGGAAATTCGGCGGCCATAAGCCGATGTAAGGGAGCGCTATCGATGCCGACCAAGCCTCAATTGCCGGAACGTTCGTCGCGAGCGACGGAAGGGCCGAGTGCGCTCGACGGTCTGCTGGTCATCGATTTCACGCGTGTCGTCGCCGGCCCGGCCTGCACGCAGACGCTCGCCGATTTTGGCGCGCACGTCATCAAGATCGAAAATCCCGACGGCGGCGACGACACGCGCGCCTACGAGCACGCGGAAATTGGCGGCGAAAGCGCCGCCTATCTCAGCCTGAACCGCAACAAGCGCGGCATTGCGCTCGACCTTGCCGTGCCGGAGGCCCGTGAGATCGCGCTGGATCTGATCCGCAAGGCGGATGTGGTTGTGGAGAATTTCTCGAGCGGGGTCATGAAGAAGTTCGGGCTCGACTATGAGGCGGTCGCCACGCTCAATCCACGGCTGGTCTATTGCTCGATCTCCGCCTACGGCCGCTCCGGACCGTTCGCCTCGCGCCCCGGCTTTGATCCCATCACGCAGGCGGAGAGCGGCTTCATGTCGCTCAACGGATTTGCCGACGGTCCGGCGGTTCGTACCGGCCCTCCCATCGTGGACATGGCGACGGGGATGTCTGCCTGTAACGCCATCCTGCTGGCGCTGTTGGCGCGGGACCGGCTTGGCCGCGGGCAGCATGTCGAAGTCGCCTTGTTCGACGTTGCGATGGGGATGACCGGCTTTTACGGTATGGCCTATCTCATCAACGGCGAAAATCCCGGCCGGTTCGGCAATTCACCCAGCGGGTCCCCCACCGTCGGCGTCTATGAGGCCTCCGATGGGCCGCTCTACATGGCCTGCGCCAACGATCGGCTGTATCGCCGGCTCGTGGTCGAGGTGCTGAACCGGCCTGATCTCATCAACGATCCGCAGTTTGCCACGCGCAAGGCTCGTTCCGAGAACAAGGAGCTTTTGCGAGCAGCCATTGCGGAGGTCTTTGCCAGCGATACGCTCGAGAACTGGATGGCGAAAATGAAGCTGGCCAATATTCCGGTCGGCTATCTCCGGACGGTCGAGGAGGGGTTCAATGCGCCAGAGGCTCGCGAGCGCCATCGCTTGAGCCGCATTCCGCACCGTACAGCGGAATGGGTGCCCAACATGGAGCCGCCGATTACCATGAGCCTGACCGCCGCGATTGATCCCGTTGCGGCCCCGCTGTTAGGTGAGCATACCGAGGACGTCTTGTGCAGCGTGCTCGGTTATGACCAGCGTCGGATCGCGGAGTTTACCCGGAAGGGCGTCTTTGGCTCGGGCAAGCCCTCTACTCCGGTTTGAGCCGGAGCCGTCAGTCCCCTGGCAACAGACATCGCGCGGCATTCGGAATCGATGCTTCATGATGCCTGCTGCATTGGCTTGATTTGGTAAGGGGCCGGCCGCATAAATACGCCAAAGTGAGGGAAGCGAATGGCGCCTGGTCGAAAGCCGAGCATGGGTCAGCCCACCGGGCCGGAAGCCGACGAACGCGCCTATGCGGCGATAATCGCGAAGGCCCGGGCCCTCGTGCCGCGACTACGAGAGCGGGCGGCGCGGACGGAGGAACTGCGGCATCTCCCGTCGGAAACCGAGACGGACCTCCATGAAGCCGGCCTGTTCCGGATGCTTCAGCCGGCACGGATCGGCGGCGCCGAGCTCGACTATGTCGCTCTTGTCGACTGCGCTGAACTGCTCGGACAGGCGGATGCGTCAGTAGCGTGGAATCTCGCCAATCTGGCGAGCCATCACTGGATGCTCGGCATGTTCGAGCAAAAGGCGCAGGATTTGGTCTGGGGCCGTGATCCGGATGCGCTGATCGCATCCTCGTTCATTTTTCCCGCCGGACGCGCCACGCGAGTCGAGGGCGGTTATCAGCTGCGCGGCAGCTGGCCATTCTCCTCCGGCGTTGCCTCCTGCGAATGGAACATGCTTGCAAGCGTGGTCTATTCCGACGACGAGGCGGATGGCATCGAGTATCGCATCTTTCTGCTGCCGAAAGGCGATTACAGCGTGCTGGACACCTGGAACGTCGCGGGACTGCGCGGGACGGGGTCCTGCGACGTGGAGGTCAGGGATGTCTTCGTGGCTGACCATATGACAGTCGCCGTCGGCGACCTCTCAGGCGGCCCGACGCCGGGAAGCACGGTCAATCCAAATCCGCTTTATGCGCTGCCCGTGTTCTCGCTGTTCCCATACGTCCTCTCCGGTGTCGCGCTGGGGAATGCGCAAGCGTGCCTCGACGATTATACGGAGGTCGCACGTCATCGTATTTCAACCTACAACCGGGCCAAATTGAGCGATTTTCAAAGCACCCAGATCAAGATCGCGGAGGCCTCGGCGAAGATCGACGCCGCGCGCCTGATCATGCGGTCGGCGTGCCTCGATGCCATGGAGGATGCGCGGCTTGGTCACATCCCTGACATGGCGACCAAGACCCGTTATCGGCGCGACGGATCTTTTTCGGTGAACCTGTGCACGGACGCGGTCTCGATGCTGTTTGCCGCGAGCGGCGCGCGCGGTCTGTTCACGACCGGCGTGTTGCAGCGGCAATTCCGCGATGCGCACGCGATCAACTCGCATCTCGCATTCAATTTCGATGCGGCCGGGACCAACTATGGACGGGTGGCGCTGGGCCTGCCGTCCGAAAATCTCACGCTGTGAGGCCGGCCGATGAATGATCTGCCGCAGCAGCCCGGCGCTCCCGATCCCGCCAACGAGTTCGCGAGCGACAGCTCGTCGATCGATCCTCGCGACTTTCGCAACGCGCTCGGAACCTATGCAACGGGCGTGGCGATCATCACGGCCGCGGCGCCTGACGGCAAGCCCTACGGACTGACTTGTAATTCGTTCGCCTCCGTCTCGCTGAACCCTCCGCTGGTCCTGTGGAGCCTGGTCGTCTATTCCGCTAGTCTGACCATCTTCCAGAACGCCAGCCATTTCACCGTCAACGTGCTTGGTGCTTCGCAGCAGGCGCTTGCGACAAAATTCGCCAAGTCGTCGGACGACAAGTTCACAGGTGTGGACTGGGCGCCGGGCCTCGGCGGAGCGCCGGTGCTTGCGGAGAGCGTCGCCAATTTTCAATGCCGCTCCGTGAATCGCTACTATGGCGGCGACCACGTGATCTTTCTCGGCGCGGTCGAGGCCTACACCTACAGTACGAAGGAGCCGCTGCTCTTCGCGCGGGGGACGTTCGGCCGATTCCTCGCAGATGACGAGCGCAAGACGTCGCCTTGACGTGCTTCAGATCTCGCTCGACGGCTTAGCGCTCTGCCGCTGAAAGCTTGTAGATCTCCAGCGCGTCCGCTTCCGCGCCGCGTGCGGCCTTGGCCAGCCTGAAAAGTTGTCCCGCAAGAGAGGCCATCGGCACCGGCGTCGACGTCGCCTGCGCGACGTCGGCGACCGTATCGAGATCCTTGAGCATCGTGGCAATGTGGCCGAGCGGAGGCGAGTGAATGCCTTGCACCATTCTCGGCACGAAAAGCTGAAGCGGGATCGAGTCCGCGAAGCCGCCGGCGAGCGCTTCGGGCAGGCGATTGGCGTCAATACCGGCGTTGACGGCCAGGCGCGTGGCTTCTGCCAGCACGGCCATCGCGCATCCCACGATCACCTGATTGCAGAGTTTCGTGGTCTGGCCGGCGCCGGTCGGGCCCATGTGGGTGAACCTGCGCGCCATGGCCAGCACGTAAGGGCGTACCCTCTCGATCTCGTCTGCTTCTCCGCCGGCCATGATCGCAAGGGTACCTTCCTCGGCGCCCTTCGTTCCGCCGGAAACCGGCGCATCGATCCAGGCGGCGCCATTGGCGGTTTTCAGTCGCTTTGCCAGATCGCGCGCGGCGTCGGGATGTATCGACGAGAAGTCGACGACAAGCTTGCCTGCGCCGAGCGCTGCCGCCAGCCCCTCAGGCCCGAAGATCACCTCCTCGACGGCCGCGGCATCCGTCACGCACATGAAGGCAATATCGGCGTTCGCCAGGAGATCACGAGGCGTGGCTGCGCGCCGGGCTCCGGCCTCGGCGAGCGGAGCCACCTTGCCCTCCGAACGGTTCCAGACAGTGACCTGATAGCCGGCCTTGAGCAGGCGTCGGGTCATTGGCGTTCCCATCAGGCCAAGGCCGAGATAGCCGAGCCTCTCGGCGCCTTGCGGGTTTGCCTTGCTCGCATCAGCCATAGGTTGCCTCCTTCTGCCGCAGCGCGATGTCGCTTTACCATACATGGCGCACCGGACGGCAAAACCGCCGGGCTCGCATGGCTTGCCTGATTGTTTGAACCATGAAAGATTTGAGCCCGGTCGGGGTTGGGTGGCGCCGGTCGGCGCCGGAGCAGCGGAGTGGGCACGATGCGAACCATATCGAGATGGATCCTGGCTTTGGGGGCGGCGGCAGCCGTGAGCGCGGGGGCAAGCCCGTCATGGGCGCAGCAGACGATCCGCGTCGGCTGGACGATCCCGGCCGAGGAATCGAAGTACTGGATGATGCGCCGCCCGGCTGAATTTCCCAGTATCGGCAAGACCTACAATATCGAATGGACCCAATTCCAGGGCACCGCGCCGATGACGCAGGCCTTGGCAGCCGGCGCGCTGGACTGCGCGACGCAGGCGCCGCTGTCGCTTGCCAATGGTGTGGTCGGCGGCAATCTCAAAGCCTACATCGTGGCGCAGCACGTGTTCGAGAAGCCCGGCGGCTTCTCGGTCTACTGGGCCGTCATGGATGACTCGCCCATCAAGACGATCGCTGATCTCAAGGGCAAGACGGTCGGCATTTCCGTGATCGGCGGCGGCACGCAAGGCCCGTTCAACCTGCTCCTGAAGCAGAATGGCGTCGATCCAACCAAGGATATCAAGCTGGTCGAGGTCGGCTTTGCCGTCTCCGAGGATGCGCTGCGCCAAGGCCGCGTCGATGCGGTCAATATGAACCAGCCGTTCGCCGCACGGGCAGAGGCAAAGGGCGGCACAAGGAAGCTCTTCTCCCTGTCCCAGGCCATGCCGAATATCGTGCACATCCTGGAAGCTTGCCGCGCCGATTTCGTCGACAAGAACCCGGAACTGGTCAAGACCTATGTCCGCGACATCACCTCGGGCATGAAGAAGGCGCTGGCGAACCGCGAGGAGACTCTCAAGGTCGTCAATGAAGTGCTGAAGGCGCCCATCCCGGTGCTCGAGACGTACCTGCTCAAGGACAACGATTTCGGCCGTGATCCAGGTGCAGCGCCCAACTTCCCCGCAATCCAGAAGATGCTGGACATCTACGCCGAGACCGGAATGCTGCCGAAACTGGATGTCGCGCAGTTCAAGCATCCGACGATCGTTGCTCCGCTGCAATAGGCGAGCGAACGATCCGAACGTGGAGTTTGCGGCGTCCCGGATGATCCGGGACGTGGCACGAAGAAGATGCACGTATGAAGAAGTTGCGATCACGCGTCACCACAGACGGCCTCGATCGGGCTCCGCACCGCGCATTCATGCGCGCGATGGGGCTCGACGACGCTGCGATTGCCAAGCCGATGGTGGGCGTCGTCAGCATGAAGGGCGAGCAGACGCCCTGCAACATGACCCACGATTTTCAGGTGGCCGCGGCCAAGACGGGCATCGAAGAGGCCGGCGGCACGCCGCGCGAATTCTCGACGGTGTCGGTCTCTGACGGCATCAGCATGAACCACGAGGGAATGAAGTTCTCGTTGTTTTCGCGTGAACTGATTGCCGACTCGATTGAGGCCGTCATCCATGGTTTGGCCTACGATGCGCTGATCGGATACGGCGGATGCGACAAGACGCTTCCCGGCGTGATGATGGGCATGGTTCGCTGTAACGTGCCCTCCATCTTCATCTACGGCGGCAGCTCGCTGCCGGGCCGCGTGGATGGGCGCACGCTGACGGTGCTCGATTCCTATGAGGCTGTCGGCAGCTTCATGACGGGTGAGATCGACGGCGCCACGCTGGAGCGGATCGAGCGTGCCTGCTTGCCGACGATCGGCGCCTGCGCCGGCCAGTTCACCGCCAACACCATGGGAATGGTCTCGGAGGCGATCGGCCTGACCATTCCCAACGTCTCGATGGTGCCCGGTGTCTATGCCGAGCGTGCGCAGATATCGCGACGCGCCGGACGCCTGATCATGGCGATGCTGGAACGCGGCGGGCCGCTGCCACGCGACATCGTGACGCGGAAATCCCTCGAGAACGGCGCGGCGATCGTTGCTGCGACGGGAGGCTCGACCAACGCCGCGCTGCATCTGCCGGCGATCGCGAACGAGGCCGGCATTGCATTCACGATCGATGATGTGGGCGAGGTCTTCGCCAGGACGCCGTTGATCGGAAACCTGCGGCCGGGCGGCAAATACACCGCAAAGGACGTCTACGACATCGGTGGCGCGGCGGTCGTGATCCGTGAGCTGATCCAGAGCGGGCATATCGATGGCAGCTGCCTGTCCATCACCGGCCGGACGCTTGGCGAAGAGTATGGCACCGCCAACGCGCCCGATGGAGACGTTGTGTATGCGGCTCGCGCGCCGATCATGCCTGACGGCGGCGTGGCGGTGCTAAAGGGAAATCTTTGTCCCGACGGTGCGGTGATCAAGGTCGCAGGTTTGAAGAGTCAATTCTTCGAAGGCGTGGCGCGCGTTTTCGAGGACGAGGAAGCCTGCGTCGCATCGGTTCGTGACCGCAGCTACAAGGCGGGCGAGGTTCTCGTGATCCGCAATGAGGGACCGGTCGGCGGACCCGGCATGCGCGAGATGCTCGGCGTCACCGCGCTGATCTACGGGCAGGGCATGGGCGAAAAGGTCGCGCTGATCACCGATGGCCGGTTCTCTGGCGCGACCCGCGGCATGTGCATCGGCTACGTGGCCCCCGAAGCATTTGTTGGTGGTCCGCTGGCGCTCGTTCGCGACGGTGACAGGATCCGGATCGATGCCGCAAACCGGCGGATGGATGTGCTGCTCGATGAGCGGGAACTCACCGCGCGACGACGAGATTGGAAGCAACGTCCGCCGCGTCACCGTGCAGGCGCGCTCGCAAAGTATGCGCGACTGGTGGGGCAGGCGCCGGGCGGGGCCGTGACGCATGAAGGCCCGGCAGAATGGCCGTGGTTCGAATGACGCACCGTACGGGTGCGAAAACGACCGCCTGTCTGGCAGGTTTCTTGCTAAGCTCGTGCCGCTGACGAAGAACGTTCAGCAGGTTCGTCGAGGAATGTTCGCGCGAGTGAGACGAGAGACGGGATGACGGTAGTGCCTGCGAGATCGAGCGAATGGGTGAGACCGGTGAGATCACAAGAGCCGGCTTCAGCAATCATCGAGATCGACCGCGTCTCGCAGGTCTTTCAGACTTCGGCGCGCAAGGATCATGTGGCGCTTTCCGAGATCTCGTTGACGATCGAGGAGGGCGCCTTCGTCTCCATCCTTGGGCCGTCCGGCTGCGGCAAGTCGACACTGCTTTATATCGTCGGCGGTTTTGTCAGTCCGACCAGCGGCTCGGCGAAGATCAAGGGACATGCGATCACGGGTCCCGGTCCGGATCGCGGACCGGTGTTCCAGGAGTTCGCCCTGTTCCCCTGGAAGACCGTGCTGGGCAATGTGATGTACGGCCCGCGTCAGCAAGGTGTGCGCGCCGCCGAGGCGGAAGCGCTGAGCCTGGCCTTGATCGAGATGGTTGGCCTCAAGGGCTATGAGAGTTTCTACCCCAAGGAATTGTCGGGCGGCATGAAGCAGCGCGTGGCGCTGGCGCGGACGCTCGCCTACCATCCAGAGGTTCTGCTGATGGACGAGCCGTTCGGTGCGCTCGACGCGCACACAAGGACGCGCCTGCAGAACGACCTTCTCAACATCTGGGAGCGTGACCGCAAGACGGTGCTGTTCGTCACCCATTCGGTGGACGAGGCCGTCTTTCTCTCCGATAAAGTCGTGATGATGTCGAAATCGCCCGGCCGCATCCGTGAGGTCATCGACATCGATCTGCCGCGACCGCGCCGCCGCAACGAGCTGTTGCTCGACCCGCGCTATCAGAAGTACATCGTCGATATCGAGCGCATGTTCGATGAAAGCGACGAAGCCGGGCCGGCATCATGATGTCGTCGGCCACCTTGCTCAGACGGGCCGCTCCGGTGCTGGCCTGCATCGGATTGCTAGCGCTGTGGCAGGTTGCGTCGCTTGCGCTCAAGAACGACAGCTTCCCGACGGCAACCGAGGCGATCAGGGCAATTCCGGATATTCTCGGCGATAAGGAATCCCTGATCAACATCCTGGCCTCGCTTCGCCGCATGGCGCTCGGGTTCGGTGTGGCGGTGCTGGTTTCGATTCCGCTAGGCCTGTTGATGGGACGCAGCCGCGGTGTCGCGGCCTTTTTCAATCCGCTCCTGATGGTGATTTATCCGGTGCCGAAGGCCGCCCTGATGCCGATCATCATGCTTTGGCTTGGCGTCGGCGACATCACCAAGACATTGGTGATCTTCCTGGGCGTCAGCCTCCCCGTGATCTATCACAGCTTCGAGGGTGCCAAGGCTGTCGAAGAGAAGATGCTGTGGTCAGGTGCCGCGATGGGGCTTTCGCCGGCACAGCGCCTGGTGCGGATCGTGTTGCCCGCGGCGCTGCCGGAGATCCTGACCGGTTGCCGCACGGGACTGGTGCTGGCGCTGATCACGATGATCACCAGCGAGATGATCGCCCGCCAGTCCGGCGCCGGCAACATCCTGTTCAATGCGCTCGACATGGGCCAATACGACACCGTCTTTGCGATGATCATCATCGTGGGTGCGATGGGAATCTGCCTCGACGCTATTTTTGAAAGGGTTCGTGCCAGGCTCGTGCGTTGGTCCGAGCCGCAGTTCGACATGCCGCTGAGCTTCTCGTGATGTCGCGCCTTCTGTCCGCAAACGTCCTTCTCGGCATTGCCCCGATCGTGCTGGTCATCGCGTTGTGGCAAGGCCTGGTGTCATTCGGCTTCGCGCCCGCGGTCTTGCTGCCGCCGCCGGGCTTCGTCTTCAGTCGGCTGCTCCAGCAACTCGTGACGTGGACGTTTCAGCAGGAGATCGTCGCAACCCTGATCCGGCTGTTTGCAGGCTTCGCGATTGCGGTCGTGCTGGGTGTCAGTGTCGGCATTGCCGCCGCCGCCAGTCCGGCGATCAATGCCGTGGTTCGGCCGATCGTCCGCGTATTGGCCCCGCTGCCCAAGGTCGCGCTCTATCCGGCACTCCTGCTGTTGCTTGGATTCGGCCACGGGTCGAAGATCACATTGGTGGCCGCGGACGCGCTCTTTCCCATTCTGCTCTCGACCTATTACGGCGCGTCGACTGTCGAACAGAAGCTGATCTGGTCGGCGATGGCGGCGGGAACGTCGCGCTACGAAATCCTCTTCAAGGTGGTGCTGCCGGCGGCGATGCCGTCGATCTTGACCGGATGCCGGATCGGGCTTGTCATTTCCTGCATCGTGGTGTTTCTGGCCGAGATGATCACGTCGACGGACGGATTGGGGCACGCGCTCGTGACCGCGGCGCGAACCTTCCAGGCCGTCGACATGTTCGTGCCGCTGATCACGATCTCGCTGCTGGGCCTGATCTTGAATGGCCTGCTCGGGGCGCTGCGCTCGTACCTGTTGCGAGGCTTTCCCGAGGCATGAACTGACAAGAAACCAGAAGACCGGGAGTGAACCATGCTGGCTGATCGCATCGAGGCAAAATGGATCGACGCATTTTGCGAGATCTTTGAACGTTGCGCCGTCAAGGCCGGCGATACCGCGGCGATCCTCTCGGAAACCCAGTCGCGTGCGTTGAATGTGCATCTGGCGGAGCTCGCGCTGCTGCGCATGGGCGCACGGCCCTTTCACGTGGTGATGCCGACACCGCGCAACCGCAATATCGTTCCGGTTCGCTCAACGGGGGCGAGCGAAGCGATCCAGAAGCTTGGACCGGTCATCACCGCGCTTCAGCAGGCCGGTTTCGTGGTGGATTGCACCATCGAGGGCCTGATGCACGCGGTGGAGACGCCGGAGATCCTCAAGGCCGGCGCGCGGATCCTGGTGATCTCGAACGAGCATCCCGAAGCGCTGGAGCGGATGGTGCCGGATCCCGCGCTCGAGAAGCGCGTCCGTGCGGCGGCCAAGATGTTGCGCGGGACCAAGCGGATGCGGGTGACGTCGAAGGCCGGCACGGCGCTCGATGTCGATATGGTCGGCGCCTCCACGGTTGGTGTGTGGGGCTGGACCGACAAGCCCGGCACGCTGGCGCATTGGCCTGGTGGAATCGTCGTCAGCTTCCCCAAGAGCGGGACCATCAACGGCACGCTGGTGATGGCGCCGGGCGACATCAACCTGACCTTCAAACGCTATCTGACCTCGCCGGTGAAGATGACGCTGAAGGACGATTATGTCGTCGAGCTGGAAGGCGAGGGCACGGATGCCGCGATGATGCGTGCCTATCTCGCTGCGTGGGGCGATCGCGAGGCCTATGCCGTCTCGCATGTTGGTTTCGGCATGAACCCCGGCGCGCGTTATGAAGCGCTGTCGATGTATGATCAGCGCGACACCAACGGCACCGAGATTCGGGCCGTCTCCGGCAATTTCCTGTTCTCGACCGGCGCGAACGAATTCGCCGGCCGCTACACGGCGGGGCATTTCGATCTGCCGATGATGGGAACGACCATCGAGCTCGATGGCGTTGCGGTCGTCCGCGAAGGCGTGTTGCAGGACGTCTTCGGCTAACTGCGGTCGAGCACGGGTGGGCGAGCCAGGTCGAAGTGCCGCAGCAGGTCCACCATGGCTTGAAGCCGCTTTACGCGATAGGCGTCAACGTCCATGCCCGAATAGTCGAGAAAGCCGGCACCCGTGCGCAAGCCGATCCGGCCTTCATGCATGTTGCGTGAGATGACGTCCGGCGCGCGGTAGCGGTCGCTGCCGAGCGCGCCTTCGAGATAGCGACTGGCGTAGTACAAGATATCGCCGCCACCCCAGTCGATGAATTCGAGCAGTCCGAGCACGGCGTAGCGGAAGCCAAAACCGTAGCGGATCGCCTTGTCGATCTCCTCGGCGCTGGCGACGCCCTCCTCGACCATGCGTGCGGCCTCGTTCATCGCCAGCGCTTGGATACGCGGAACGATGAACCCGGGCGTCGCCGCACAGACCACCGGTACCTTGCCGATGTCTTCGAGCAGCCTCTTGACCTCCGCGACGATGGCGGGATCGGTGGCTCTGCCGGGCGAAACCTCGACCAGCGGGATCAGATAGGCTGGGTTGAGCCAATGCACGTTGAGGAAGCGGCGAGGATTCACGATCGCGCCGGAGAGATCATCGACGAGGATGGTCGACGTCGTCGATGCCATGATCGTGTCGGGTCGGACCTGCCGTGAGGCTGACCCAAGCACCTCGCGCTTGAGCTCGACGACCTCCGGAACTCCCTCGAAAACCATTCCGGCGTCGGAGAGCGCTGCCTCGCTCTGGCTGGCGGGCACCACCGAAACGCGCGCGATGAGTGGATCGACATCGGCCTCCGTCAGCAGCCCCAGCTTGGACAGGCTGGCAAAGGTCTTCGTGACCTCGCCGAGCGCGTCGGCCTCAAGCTTGGCGAAATCTTCTGCGCTACGGGCCTTGACGTCGATCATTGTGACCTGATGGCCAGCGTAGGCAAACGCGACGGCGATGCCGCGCCCCATCCGGCCAGCCCCCAGACAGACGATATTGGCGCGATTGGTCATCAGTCAAAATCCATTGCGAAGCAGCGTCTGCAATTCAGCCTTGCTGAGATTAGCGAGTCCCAGCGTCTCGAGCGTTCGGCCACCTTGCGCAAAATCCTCGCCGCAGACCGCGCCGCCGATCGACAGGAACGCTTTGGCCAGCGGCGTGGCCACACCCGCCAGGCCGGCGACGGAAACCAGCAGCGACAGCCCAAGCCGCAGGTCCTCGCGCATGTAGCGGTGCTCGGTCAGCACGATCCGTTCGCGCCAGTCCCCTGAATCCGTCAGCCGGTCATGCGAGCCGCGGCCATACATCCAGATCTCGCCCTCTTTCGCATAGTGATGAGCGAGCGGGAAATGCGGTGCGCCGTAACCGAGCGCTTCGCGCACCGCGATGCGTTCCGCGTCGAGCGCGTCGGTCACCCGGCGGATCGCGGCCTGTGTGCCTTCCTTGTGAATGTCCCAGCGCTCGAAATGCTCGATTGGGCCGGCATTCATCACAATCAGCGGCGGATGGATGATCGGGCCGGCATTCATCAGCGCACCGGACAGCGCGTCTCCGCACGGCTCGATCGCATCGGGGAAAGCGCGTCCGATCACGTCGAGTGCGTGCGGTGCGTGGTCGAGCGGGAATACGCCCACCGGAAGCCGCTTGGCGCGGATGGTGATCGCGACTTCGAACGGTCCGTGCTTGCGGGTGAGCCACGGCAGTGTGCCGGTTTCGGCAAAGCTTGCCTTGGCCTGGTTCCCAGCTTCCCGCGCGGCCTCTGCGAAGATCATCGAGCCGAATGTCGCTGGCGGCAGAAAGACGACCTGACCGTCCCGCAGATGCGGCGCGAGCAGGCGAGCGATATCGGTTTGTGCGAAGGCAGGCGCGGGGCACAGGATCAGCTCGGTGCCGTTGACAGCTTCGGCGATGTCGGTCGTGACCAGCGCGAGCTTCACGTCGTGGCGGCCGTTGTGATCCTTGACCAGGATGCGCGAGCCGGCGGCGCGATGTGCCGCGACCTGATCGGCATCGCGGCGCCAGAGCCGCACTTCATGCGCCGACAGCGCAAAATCGCCGGCGGCCGCGAAAGAGCCGTTTCCCCCACCCAGAACTGCAATCTTCAAGATGCTTCTCCTTGCGCGCGGGACTGCGCATCGAGCTGCTTCAGCAGAAAATGCTGGACCTTGCCCAGCGCGGTGCGCGGCAGGTCGGTGACGAAGACGATGTCGCGCGGCACCTTATAGCGGGCCAGTTGCGCCTGGACGTGCCTTCTGAGCTCATCCGCTTCGAGCCGGGAGCCGGATCTGCGGATCACATAAGCAATCGGAACCTCGTCCCAGCGCGGGTCCGGCCGGCCGATCACGGCGCATTCGCTGACATCGGGATGTTCGAGCAGGACGCGCTCGACCTCGGCCGGATAGACGTTTTCCCCGCCTGAAATGATCAAGTTCTTCTTGCGGTCGCGGACCCAGAAATAGCCGTCGGCGTCGCACAGGCCGATGTCGCCGGTGCGATACCAGCCGTCGCGCAACGCATCGCGCGTGGCGTCCGTATTGCCCCAATATTCGAAGAACACGTTGGGTCCGCACACCGCGATCTCGCCCGGCGTGCCCGCAGGCACTTCGTTGCCAGCCTGGTCGATGATTTTTGCCTCGCAGCACAGGCCGGCAAGGCCAGTCGATCCTGCCCGCGAAAGGTCACCGCCGAGCCGCGTGTAGACGGCGATCGGGCAGGTTTCCGTCGAGCCGTAGACCTGAAGCACCGGCACATCGCGGGCGACGAAACGCTCAATCAGATGCGGAGGCACGATGGTCGAGCCGGTGGCGACGGCCTTGAGTGACGAAAGATCAGTGGCCGCCCAGGCAGGATGCTCGCTCACCGCCTGGATGATCGCAGGCACCATGACCGTGAGTGTCGGCCGCTCCTGTTCGATGGTCGCGAGCGCCGTATCCGGCGTGAAGCGCGCGTGGACCGAGACGGTCGCGCCAAGCTGCAGCGCCGGCGTGGTCTGGATGTTGAGGCCGCCGACGTGGAAGAATGGCAGCACGGTCAGCACGTGGTCATCGGACGTCATGTTGTGCATGTGCTGGCTCATGACGCCGTTCCAGAACAGCGCCTCCTGGCGCAGCACCGCGCCTTTCGGCCGCCCGGTTGTTCCCGATGTGTAGACGATCAGCAGCGGGCAGGAGAGATCTGTGTGCGGATTTCGGCTGGTGCCGTCACTGCGCGCGAGCAGGCTTTCGAATGTCGTGCCGCGAGATGGCGTGAAGTCGAGGCCGACGACGGACGTCCCCGGCGCAAGCTCGGGGAGAACGCCCTCGAAGGCCCGTTCGAGCACCAGCACCTTGGCGCCTGCATCGGTGAGAATGAAGAGCTGCTCGGCGACCGCGAGCCGCCAGTTCAGCGGTACCAGTATCGCGCCTAGCCGCGCGCAGGAATAAAGCAGAACCAGATAGTCCGGCCGGTTCAGGCTCAGAATGGCGACGCGGTCGCCGCGGCCGACGCCGAGCTCCTGCTTCAATGCCGTCGCGGTGCGTTCGATACGCGCGGCGAACGCCGCATAGCTCAGCCGTTCGCCTTCGAAGGCAATGGCTGTCTTGTCTGGCGCGAACGCCGCATTGCGATCGATCAGACTGCAGAGGTCCACCGTCAGTCGTCCGTCTCGCCGGTCTCATACAGCGCCTCGCGTCCGATCCGGTCGAGGCAGAGCTCGGCGGTCCAGGGCAACATGAGCGAGCCGCAGCGGCTATCGCGATAGATTCGCTCCAGCGGCAGCGATCGAAGCATGGCCTGACCGCCGCAGGTGCGGATCGCCAGCGCAGCGAGCTCGTTGGCGCCTTCCATCACCGAATATTGCGCGGCATAGGCCCGCAGCACCTGCTCCTTGCTCGGATTGGCGCAGGCTTCGGTGACTGCCTGAAACCAGATCGCCTTGATCTGTTCGAGCTTGATCAGCATCTGCGCGACCGCGATCTGCTTGGTCGGATACATCCGGCGCTTGACCGGCGGCATGCCCGGCACTTCGCCGCGCAGATAACGTACGGTGAAATCATAGGCGGCTTGCGCCAGGCCCATATAGGTCGGCGACAACGTCAGGAACATGTGCGGCCAGCGCATCGCGGCCTGGAAATAGACGCCGCGCGGCATCAGTGCAGAGTCGTTCGGCACGAACACGTCCTTGAACAGGAGCGTGCGTGATACCGTTCCGCGCATGCCGAGCGGGTCCCAGTCGCCGACGACCGAGACGCCTTCGGACTTGGCTGAGATCGCGAGGTAAAGCGTGTTGCGGCGCGACGCCTTCTCGCCTTCCTCAATCTCGGTGCAGAGCACGCCGTAATAGTCGGCGTGACCAGAGAGCGATGCAAAAATCTTCTTGCCGTTGACGATCCAGCCGCCCTCGACCGGCCTTGCTTCCGTGCCGAAGGCGACACCGCCTGCGGCGGCCGCTCCACCCTCGGAGAAGGGTTGCGAGTAGATCGCGCCGTCCTCGACGATGCGCTTGTAGTGGACTGCGCGACGCCGCTCGTGCTCGGCGCGGGTATCTGCGTCCATGTCGAGGTCGTCGGCGAGAGGCCCCGACCACAGGGTCGAGCACACGTGCATGTTCCAGGTCAGCGCGGTCGCGCCGCAATAGCGGCCGATCTCGGCGGCCGCCAAAGCATAGGTCTGATAGTTCGCGCCGAGCCCGCCGTGTTTCTTGGGCACGGCAATGCCGAGCAGGCCGACGCGGTGCAGGTCGCGATAATTCTCGATCGGAAAGGTAGCCTCGCGATCGTATGTGGCGGCGCGAGCGGCGAACACGGTTTGGCCGATCTCCCTTGCGCGGGTGATGATGCCGGCCTGCTCGTCGCTGAGGCGGAATGCAACGGGATCGAAGATCGGCGCATCCAGTGCAACCTTGTCGGTCGTGCCGATCGTCTTGCTGACTTGCATGGTCATTGCGCAGTCACCTTACGTTGCGGGAGAGTTCAGGAACCGGCCGAGGGCCTCGTCAAAGGCCTCGGGGCGCTCGAGGTTGGCGAGATGGCCAACGCCGGGGAGCTCGACATATTCGGACGAGGGAATGTAGCTCGCCGTCTTTGCCATCATCGGCGCGGGCGCATTGTTGTCCTTGGAACCCGACAGCAACAGCGTGGGGACGGAGATGTCCTTGAGTGTGCTGCGCTGGTCGAAGCCGATGAGAGCCAGCATCATGGCGCGATAGCTTGCCTCGGGCACGCTCCCCATGCATTCGCATGCAAGCTCCATCCCGTTCGGATCGGGATCGTCGCCGACAAGCTCCTTCACCAGCGACGGCGCCAGCGATTTCATCGTCTCCCCGCGATCAAGCGGCCCGAGCCGCGCAGCGATAAACGATTTCTGCCAGTCGCCATCGGCCTTGCCGAAGGCTGGGCTGGTCTGCGCCAGCACGACCGCGCGTGCCAGCTTTGGCGACTGCACCAGCCACTTCTGCACGATCATGCCGCCGATCGAGTGACCGACCAGAATGGGTCTGGCTGCGCCGAGTTGTTCGATGAATTGCTGGAGCGCCTCAGCCAGGGCAGCGATGCTGACGCTGGCGAGCGGTGCCGATCTGCCGTAACCCGGCATATCCCATGCGATCGCGCGGAAGCGGTCACCGAACGTGGCAAGTTGCCGCCGCCAGGCCCGCGCTGCGCCGCCGATGCCATGCAGGAAAATCAGAGGTATCGCATTCGGATCGCCCGCGGCTTCGTAGGCGAAGCGTCCGTCCTTTGTTATCATTGGCGCAGGCTGCGACACGCGACATCCTTTTGCTTGGCCCTTGATGCTAACAGGCCTGTGGGGGATGGGAAGCGATAATTTTATACTTAAAGCAATTTTCGGGCCGCCCTCTCGTGCCGTTACGTTTGAGGTGGCGAGCGCCGCTTTCGTTGCAAAAATTTGAAGGTTAAAATATATCGGAGGAACGATCATTGGATCCGAGGGAGCTAGCGCATGTCCGGATTGCCGCACTCGCCGCACGCACTGGTGACCGGTGGTGGCCGCGGCATCGGCCGCGCGATCGCGGCGTCTCTCGTCAGTGCCGGGGCCATCGTGACGGTGCTTGGCCGGAATGCGGCGAGCCTCGCAGAGGTGGTCGACGCCGGCGCCGCGCATTTTGCGGCCGTCGCCGATGTTTCGGACGAAGCGTCGTTGAAGGCCGCTATTAGCGAGGCCAGCGCGCGGCAGCCGATTGATATCCTGATTGCCAACGCAGGAAGCGCCGAATCGGCGCCATTCGCGAAGTCGGACGCCGCTCTTTTTGCGCGCATGATGGATGTCAATTTCATGGGCGTGGTCCACGCCGTCCGTGCTGTGCTGCCGGGCATGAAAGATCGTCCCTATGGCCGAATTGTCGCGGTCGCGTCGACGGCGGGGTTAAAGGGCTACGCCTATGTCAGCGCATACAGCGCGGCCAAGCATGCCGTGATCGGTCTGGTGCGTTCCCTTGCCATCGAGATGGCCGGAAGCAATGTCACCGTGAACGCGGTGTGTCCCGGCTTTACCGACACCGATCTCGTCGCGAGCAGCATCGAGAACATCATGAACAAGACGGGGCGTAGTCGCGAGCAGGCGATCGCTGAGCTCGCGAAACACAATCCGCAAGGACGCCTGATCGCGCCTCAGGAAGTGGCAGACGCGGTGCTCTGGTTGTGCGGCGCGGGCGCCGGCGCGATTACCGGGCAGGCGATTGCCGTGGCCGGGGGCGAGGTCTAGCCTGAATGGCGCAGGCGCGGAACAACGAAGCCAAGGAGATCGCATGAGCAGACCAGCAAATCCCGTCACCATTCCGCTCGCGGACTATTCGCCGCAGCACTTCGTGCTGGCGGTGGTCGACGGCGTCGCGACGGTCACGCTCAACCGGCCCGAACGAAAGAATCCGCTGACGTTTGAAAGCTACCGGGAACTGACCGATTTCTTCCGCGCTTGCGCGTTCGACGACGAGGTCAAATCCATCGTCGTCACCGGCGCCGGGGGCAATTTCTCGTCCGGTGGTGACGTGTTCGAGATCATCGGCCCGCTGGTAAAGATGGACACCAAGGGGCTGACGGCGTTCACGCGGATGACCGGCGACCTCGTCAAGGCGATGCGCGCCTGCCCGCAGCCGATCATAGCCGCGGTCGAGGGCATCTGTGCCGGGGCCGGTGCGATCGTCGCCATGGCCTCGGACATGCGCCTCGCGGCGAGCGGGACCAAGGTTGCGTTCCTGTTCAACAAGGTGGGCCTTGCCGGTTGCGACATGGGCGCCTGCGCGATCCTGCCGCGGATCATCGGGCAGTCCCGCGCCTCCGAGCTGCTTTACACCGGCCGGTTCATGACCGCGGAGGAGGGCGAGCGCTGGGGCTTCTTCAGCCGCATCGTGACGTCGGAGCAGGTGCTGCCCCAGGCGCAGGTCCTGGCCAAGCAGATCGCGGAAGGGCCGACCTTCGCCAACACCATGACCAAGCGGATGCTGGCGATGGAATGGGCCATGTCGGTGGAGGAGGCGATCGAGGCGGAAGCCGTTGCCCAGGCCCTGTGCATGACCACGGCCGATTTCGAGCGCGCCTTCGAGGCCTTCGCCAACAAGGTCAAGCCGGTCTTCAGGGGCGACTAAACGGCGTCTTTGTCCGAGCCGGCCAGCAACGGGGGACTTGCGCGAAATTATTTTAGGCTTAAAATAGTTTCATGGCCGGGTGAATTGGCGAGGCTCCCATGAAAGTCGCGATCATCGGTGGCGGACCTGCGGGTCTTTACGCTGCGATCCTGCTCAAGAAGCAGCGCCCGGGCGCCGACATCACGGTGTATGAGCGCAATCGAGCCGACGACACCTTCGGCTTCGGCGTGGTGTTCTCGGATGCCACGCTGGATAATTTCGAAAAACACGATCTGCCGAGCTATCGCCGCATCACCCAGGAATTCGCCTACTGGGACGACATTGCCGTGCATTTTCGCGGCACGGTCCACCGGGTCGGCGGTAACGGCTTTTGCGGTTGCTCGCGGCGCAAGCTGCTCCTGATCCTTCAGGAGCGGGCCCGCGAGCTCGGCGTCGTCCTGCATTTCGAAGTGGATGTCGACGACGAATCCCGCTTCGCCGATGCCGATCTCATCCTGATCTCCGACGGCATCAACAGCCGATTCCGCGAGAAATACATCGGTCATTTCCAGCCGGAGGTCGACCTCCGCTCCAACAAGTTCGCCTGGATGGGCTCGACCAAGCCGCTCGATGCCTTCACCTTCATCTTCCAGGAGACCGAGTGGGGGCCGTTCATCGCCCACGCCTATCAGTATGAGGCCGGACACTCGACCTGGATCTTCGAGACCGATCCGCAGACGTTCGAGCGGGCTGGCCTCACGGGGCTGGACGAGACGCAGTCCGCCGCGCGGATGGCCGAGATTTTTGGCTGGTTCCTCGATGGACACAAGCTGCTCATCAACCGTTCGATGTGGCGCAATTTCCCGATGATCCGCAGCAAGCGCTGGGTCAAGGACAACATGGTGCTGCTCGGCGATGCCAAGGCGAGCGCGCATTTTTCCATCGGCTCCGGCACCAAGCTCGCGATGGAAGACGCGATTGCGCTGGCCGAAGCGATGCAGAACGCTCCCAGCATCAAGGCGGCGCTTGATGTCTACGAGCATGGCCGCCGTGAGGAAGTCGAGAAGACGCAGCATGCTGCCGACGTCTCGCTGGTCTGGTTCGAGCATGTCGACCGCTTCTGGGATTTTGATCCCGTGCAGTTTGCCTTCGGCGTGATGACGCGCTCGAAGGCGATCACCTATGACAATCTCAAGCTCCGCGCGCCCGATTTCGTGGCCGAGGTCGAGAAGTCATTTGCCAAACAGGTTCGCGACAGCGGCTTTGACGTCGACACCAAAAAGCCGGCAGTGCCGCTGTTCCAGCCGTTCCGGCTGCGCGAGATGGAGATCGCCAACCGCGCCGTCATGTCGCCGATGTGCATGTATTCGGCCAAGGAGGGCGTGCCGACCGACTTCCATCTCGTGCATTACGGATCGCGCGCGATCGGTGGCGCCGGCCTGATCTTCACGGAGATGACCTGCGTCAGCCGCGACGCCCGGATCACGCCGGGCTGCGCCGGCCTGTGGAACGACGAGCAGGAGGCGGCGTGGCGGCGCATCGTGGATTTCGTCCACGGCAATTCGGCCGCGAAAATCTGCCTGCAACTCGGCCATGCCGGCCGCAAGGGCGCGACCAAGCTGATGTGGGACGGCATGGATCGCCCGCTGGACGAAGGCGGCTGGGACGTGTTCTCCGCATCGCCGCTTCCCTATTTTCCCGATAGCCAGGTGCCGCGCGAGCTTGATCGCGCCGGCATGACCGCGGTGCGTGACGCTTTCGTTGCGTCGGCTGAGCGCGGCGAGCGCTGCGGCTTCGACATGCTGGAGCTGCACTGCGCCCACGGCTATCTGCTCGCCAGCTTCATCTCGCCGCTGACGAACACCAGGACGGACGAATACGGCGGCTCGCTCGACAACCGTCTGCGTTTCCCGCGCGAGATATTCGAGGCGCTCCGCGCGGTCTGGCCGTCGCACAAGCCGATGTCGGTACGTATCTCCGCGACCGATTGGGCTGACGGCGGTATCACCGGCGACGATGCGGTGGCGGTTGCGCGCGCCTTCGCCGAAGCGGGGGTCGATCTGGTCGACGTCTCGACCGGGCAGACCGTCCGTGATTCACAGCCGATCTACGGCCGCATGTTCCAGACGCCATTCTCTGACCAGGTCCGCAACGAGGCGCGCGTCGCCACGATGTGCGTTGGCAACATCACGACCGCGGACCAGGCCAACACCATCCTGGCCGCTGGCCGGGCGGATCTCGTGGCCCTTGGGCGGCCGCATCTGGTCGATCCGTTCTTCACCATGAGGGCGGCGGCCTGGTACGGGGCAAAGGACGCGTTCTGCCCGCCGCAATATCTGCCCGGAATGGATCAGATTTTCCGCAACAGCGTCCGCGATCGGCAGGATCTGGAGGAGCTGCGCATTAAGGCTAAGCCCAAGACCCGGGCCGAGCTCAAGGCGGAGGCGACAAAGCCGCTTGCGGCGGAGTAACCGCCCGTGCGACGTTAACCTCATTGCCTGGCATGTTTCGAGTGGAGTAAGGGCGATGAAGGCGATTATCGTCGGTGGCGGCATCGGTGGCCTCACCACGGCGCTGATGCTGCGTTCGCGTGGCATCGGATGCGAGATATTCGAGCAAGCTGACACCATTCGTGAGCTCGGCGTCGGCATCAATACGCTGCCGCATGCCATGCGCGAGCTTGCCGGACTCGGCCTGCTCCAGAAGCTCGACGATGTCGCGATCCGCACCGACCAGCTTTACTATCTCAACCGCCACGGCCAGGAGGTCTGGCGCGAAGCCCGCGGCATCGACGCCGGTCACGACGTGCCCCAATTCTCGATTCATCGGGGCCGGCTCCAGGGCGTCATCCATCGCGCCGTCGAGGAGCGGCTCGGGCACGAGGCGATTCACACCGGCTGCCGCCTCGGCGCCTTCACGCAGGACGAGGGCGGCGTCACCGCTTACTTTTTCGATCGTGCCGGCGCGCATGTCCACACCGCGCGCGGCGACATCCTGATCGGCGCCGATGGCATTCATTCCCGGGTTCGCGACACACTGTTCCCGAACGAGGGGCCGCCGTGCTGGAACGGCTTGATGCTGTGGCGCGGTGCACGCGACTGGCCGCTGTTCCTCACCGGCAAATCCATGATCGTGGCCGGCGGCCTCAATGCCAAGGTGGTGATCTATCCGATCGCGGAGGGATCGAGCCCGGCGAGCCGCCTGACCAACTGGGCGGTGCTGGTGAAGGTGGGCGAGGGCAATGCGCCACCGCCGCGGAAGGAAGACTGGTCTCGGCCGGGCCGCCGCGAGGAGCTGATGCCGCATGTCGTTCGCTTCTCGGTGCCTTATGTCGACGTCAAAAGCCTGATCTCGGCGACGCCCGAATTCTACGAATATCCGACCTGCGACCGCGATCCCTTGCCCTATTGGTCATCCGGACGCGTCACGCTGCTCGGCGACGCCGCGCACCCCATGTATCCGGTCGGCTCCAACGGCGCCTCGCAGGCGATCCTCGATGCGCGCTGCCTTGCGGACGCATTGGTGCGCGCAGAGCATCCGCGCCAGGCGCTGCTCGAATACGAGAAGAAGCGCCTGCCGATGACGGCTGATATCGTGCGCTCAAACCGGCGCGGCGGCCCTGAGGGCGTCATCGACGCCGTCGAGCAGCTCGCCCCTGATGGATTCGACAATGTCGACAACGTGCTGAGCTATTCCCAGCGCGAGGCCATCGTGCGCGGCTACGCCACTAAGGCGGGTTTCGCCGCCGTGCCGGGGCTCGCGGCGGTGCGCGCTTGAGATCTGCCGCTAGCCAGCGCCGGGCGGCGGCGGCAGGAAGTGGATGTTGAACTCGGCGGCCATCGCCACCACGTCCTCCGGCTTCTGCTCCTTCATGTTGTGAAGGCCCCAGAACAGGTCGAACAGCTTTTTGGTCGGAGACACCCAGAACAGCACTTTTGCGGTCTGCTCCGACTTGTTGAAGATGCCGTGCGGCACACCCATGCCGAGGCGGATCAGGTCGCCGGCGGTGGCCTGCGACTCCGAATTGCCCAGCATGAAGTCGAGCTTGCCCTCCAGCATGTAGAGATATTCATCCTGGTCGGGATGAATATGCGGCGGCACGAACGTGCCCGGCGGCAAGGTCGCATGCCAGGAGAAACTGTGCTCGGTCTTGCTCTTCGGCACGTAGGTTTGACCGAGGATGTTCCAGGAAATGCCCTGGATTCCCTCGTTGGCCCGCGTGATGCCGGTGATTTCGGTGCTCATTGAAGTCCTCCCTTGACGCGACGCTCGGCTCAGTTCGCCGCCTTGCAATCCTTGGCATAGCGGTCGCCGTAATTCTCGAAGACCTTCTGCACGATCTCCGTCTGGAACTTGCCGTCCGGACGCTTGGCGACCTTGGTCAGATAAAAATCCTGGATCGGATAGCCGTTGGTGTTGAACTTGAAGGCGCCGCGCAGCGAGGTGAAGTCGGCCTTCTTCAGTGCAGTCCCGACCGCGTCCTTGTTCGACAGATCGCCCTTCACGGCCTTGACCGCGCTGTCGATCAGCATCGCGGCGTCGTAAGCCTGGAAGGCGTAGGTGCCGGGCACGACGTTATAGGCGGCTTCATAGGACGCGACGAACTTCTTATTCTGGGGATTGTCGAGATTGGGCGCCCAGTTGGCGCCGCCGAACATGCCGACGGCCGCGTCCTGCTGCGCCGGCAAGGTCGATTCATCCACCGTAAACGCCGAGAGCACCGGAATGCTGTCGGCGAGGCCGGCCTGCCGGTATTGCTTGACGAGATTGACGCCGAGGCCGCCGGGCATGAACGTGAAGAGCGCATCGGGCTTCTGCGAGGAGATCTTGGAAAGCTCCGGCTGGAAGTCCAGCGTGTTCAGCGGCATGTAGGATTCCTCGACGATCTCGCCCTTGTAGTCGAGCTTGAAGCCCGCCACCGAATCCTTGCCGGCCTGATAGTTCGGCACCATCAGGTACATGCGCTTGTAGCCGCGATCCTGCGCGACCTTGCCGAGGATCTCGTGCACCTGATCGTTCTGATACGAGGTCACATAGAAGAACGGGTTGCAGTCCTTGCCGGCAAAGGTCGACGGGCCCGCGTTGGGGCTGATCAGAAAGATCTTCGATTCCGTCACGGGCCGGTGGATCGCCTGCAGGATGTTGGAGAAGATCGGGCCGACCACGAAGTCGACCTTGTCGCGTTCGAGCAGACCCTTGACCTTGGTCACCGCCGCGTCTGGCTTCAGTTCGTCATCAACCACGACGACCTCGACGTCACGGCCGCCCATCTTGCTGCCGAGGTCCTTTACGGCGAGCGCAAAGCCGTCGCGAACCTGCTGGCCAAGCGCTGCGGCGGGTCCCGACAGGGTCACGATCACCCCCAGCTTGATCTTCTCCTGCGCCAAGGCAGGGGTTACGGCAGTGCCGAGCAGCAAGGCGGTTGCGGCCAAGGTCGATTGCATTCTCATAATCTGTCCCTCGTGACATCAAGGCTTGCGCCGCAAGCCGCGTGCTCCAATCCAAGCTTATGCCGATGATGGCGGCCGCGGCAAGCAGCGCTCAAAGTGTCGTCATCCCGCGGCAGCGGCGCATGCAAGCGGCGCGCCAATTATTTGAAGCCTAAAGAAAGTAGCGTGCGGTCGATTGTTGCAGCTTTTGACTTGCGGCCGGCGTCGATTTATTTGAAGCTCAAAATGTTGGGGAATCCGTGCCGGCGCCAATGCCCGCCGAGAGTGAACGCACCGAGATGCTCGATTCCGAGACCAAGGCCGTCGAAACGCCGGAAGACCATGCCGACGAGCTTCGGCTGTGGCTGCGCCTTCTGACCTGCACCACCCTGATCGAGGGCGAGGTTCGCGGCCGGCTGCGGCAGCGGTTCGACGTCACGCTGCCCCGCTTTGATCTGATGGCTCAGCTCGACAAGGCGCCTGACGGCATGACGCTGTCCGATGTCTCCAAGCGGATGATGGTGTCCAACGGCAATGTCACCGGCCTCGTCGAGCGCCTCGTGGAATCCGGCCATCTCGATCGTCGGACCTCCGAGACGGATCGCCGGGTCCAGGTGATCCGTCTCACGAAACTCGGTCGCGCCGAGTTCCGCAAGATGGCTGCGGAGCACGAGACCTGGATCGCCGATCTCTTCGCCGACCTCTCGCCGAAGGATGTGCGCGAATTGATGCGGCTGCTCGCCAAGACCAAGGCGTCGGCGCAGAAATCGGCCGCGCGCCGCCGGCCGTAAGAACCGCCGCCCAATCCCTTTTGCCGCAGGAAAAAGCACGGGGTGCCCAAAATCCGCTATTGCGCCAAATTGTTTTAAGCCTAAAATGTTTCCCAGATCGTGCTGCCGGGTGCAATCCATGCTGAAAGGAGCGTGCGATGGCCAACGCCGCCAAGATTCAAGTGTCGGGCTCGCATGACGGCAACGCTGCGACGGCCCATGTCGATACGTTTGCGCGGCAGCATCTGCCGCCACGCGAGCTCTGGCCGGAGTTCATCTTCACGCGGCCGGAGCTGCGCTATCCGCCGCGATTGAACTGCGTCAGTTATTTCCTCGATCGCTGGGTCGAGCAGGGACATGGCGAGGCTCCCTGCGTCGTCAGTCCCGCCGTCAGTTACACCTATCGCGAGCTGCAAGCGCTGGTGAACCGCATCGCCAACGTGCTGGTCGACAAGCTCGGTCTCATCCCCGGCGGGCGTGTGCTATTGCGCTCGGCCAACAACCCGATGATGGTCGCGACCTATCTCGCAGTCATCAAGGCCGGCGGCATTGTCGTGGCCACGATGCCGCTCTTGCGCGCCAAGGAGCTGTCCTATCCGATTCAGAAGGCGGAGATTGCGCTGGCGCTGTGCGACGGAAAGCTCGCCGAGGAGATGGAGAAGGCGAAGGTTGCGGCGCCAATTCTCAAGCGAGTAGTTTATTGGGGCAATGGCGCGGCGGACTCGCTCGAAGCGCTCGGCGCCGACGCGAGCCCGGAGTTCAAGGCCATCGATACCGCCTCCGACGACGTCTGTCTGATCGCCTTTACGTCCGGCACGACAGGCGATCCCAAGGGCACCATGCATTTCCACCGCGACATGCTCGCGGTCTGCGACGGCTATGCGCGCAACATCCTGCGAGCCGAACAGAAGGATCGCTTCGTCGGCTCGGCGCCGCTCGCGTTCACGTTCGGCTTCGGCGGTGTGCTGTTTCCGATGCATATCGGCGCCTCTTTCGTGGTGCTGGAGAAGACGACGCCCGACGACATGCTGACGGCGATCGAGCAATACAAGACCACGGTCTGCTTCACGGCGCCGACCGCTTACCGGGCGATGATCGGCAAGCTGCCTGGCCGCGACATCTCCTCGCTTCGCAAATGTGTTTCCGCAGGCGAGACGCTGCCCAAGCCGACCTTCGACGCCTGGCTCAAAGCGACGGGGATCAAGCTGATGGATGGCATTGGCTCGACTGAATTGCTGCACATCTTCATCAGCGCGACCGAGGACGAGATCCGTCCCGGCGCAACGGGCAAGCCCGTGCCGGGCTATGAGGCCAAGATCGTCGACGATGACGGCCACGATTTGCCGCCGGGCACGATGGGAAACCTCGCGGTGCGCGGGCCGACAGGTTGCCGCTATCTCGCCGACGAGCGGCAGCGCAAATACGTCCAGAACGGCTGGAATATCACCGGCGACACCTACCTGATGGATAGCGACGGCTATTTCTGGTACCAGTCGCGCTCCGACGACATGATCGTGTCGGCCGGCTACAATATCGCGGGTACCGACGTCGAGGCGGCGCTGCTCACGCATCCGGCGGTCGCCGAGTGCGGCGTGGTCGGCGCCCTCGACGAGGCGCGCGGCATGATCGTGAAGGCCTATGTCGTCGCGACGCCCGGCGTGACGCCGGACGCTCAGCTCGTGACCGAGTTGCAGGAACATGTCAAACGCGAGATCGCGCCGTACAAATATCCGCGTGCCATCGAATTCGTGACACAACTCCCCAAGACCGAGACCGGAAAATTGAAGCGCTTTGCCCTGCGGCAACTGGCGCAGGCTGCCGCAACGTCCTCAGGCGTCGCGGCGGAATGAGAAGAGGATGAAGAATTGTCCGTGACGACGCCGAAAGGCCCGCAACTCGCGGTGCTGCCGACAGCAGCCGATGATGACACCCGTTCGCGGGTGCAGGTGCTCCAGCCGTCGGGGTGGCCGATGCCGAAGGGCTATGCCAATGGCATGGCCGCTGAGGGGCGCATCGTCGTCACCGGCGGGGTGATCGGCTGGGATGCCGAGGAGCGTCTTGCCGACGGCTTTGTCGCACAGGTAGGGCAGACCTTGAGCAACATCGCCGCGATCCTGGCCGAGGCAGGCGCGAGGCCCGAGCACCTCGTGCGGTTGACCTGGTACGTCGTCGACATGGACGAGTACCTGTCCAACCTGAAGGAGCTCGGCAAGGTCTACCGTGCCATCTTCGGCGCAAATTACCCGGCGATGGCGCTGGTGCAGGTGGTGCGCCTCGTGGAGAAGGCGGCGCGCGTCGAGATCGAGGCCACCGCCGTCATTCCGCGCTGAATCGCGTCTGGTTCAGCTCGCCTTGTCAGCTTGCCTTGCTAGCTTGTCTTGCTAGCTTGCCTTGGCGAGCTCGTCGTCCTCGGGCGAGTTCAGATAGACGCCCGACATGGTGTCGACCCAGCACAGATGGTCGTGCACCTTCTTCACGCCATCGACGTTCTCCGCTGCGACGACCGCCGCCTGCCGCGTGCGCTCTTCGGTGATGACGCCGCTGAGGTGAACGATGCCGTCGCGGACGATGACGTTCAGCCCGAACGGGCACCAGTCGTTCTTCTCCATGGTGTCGATGATGCGGCTGCGAATGTGGTCGTCGTCCGCCGTCGGATCCCGCACTTCGCGCGCGAGCCCCGCCACAGCCTGCAGCAGATTGGCACGGGATACGATCCCGACGACCTTGTCGCCGCGCACCACCGGAAGCCGCTTCACGTTGTTCCGCTCCATGAGGTCGACGATCTCTGCGAGCGCGGTGTCCTCCGTGATGGTGACGACCGTGTCGGTCATCACCTCCGCGACCTTGCGGCCGTGCTCGTGGACGAAGTCGCTGGCGGATTTGCCCGGACCGAGGACGAACCGCAACCAGCGGCCGCGCTTGCGCCCGGTGCCGATTTCGCTTCGGCGGATGAAATCTCCTTCCGACACGACGCCGACCAGCTTGCCGGTATCGTCGACCACCGTGAGACCGCTGACATGCCGCTTCAGCATGATATTTGCCGCCTCGACGATGCTGGTGTCGGGGGTGACCGAGATGACCGACCGGGTCATGATCTGGTGGGCGCGCATGGACAACTCCGCTGGCTCTATCGAATTTCGATGCGCCGAAAACTAGCTCGGGCATCGGGGTGCGGCTTGACTCAGGTCAATTGGACGAAGCCCGTCCGTCCCGATTAAGCAATCGTGATCCGCGCTCCGGATTTGATGCAGCTCAACGCCTCTGCGAAACCTCGCCATATCCTGCTGCCGACGTAAATCAGAAGCCCTCGGGAACATTGAGTCATGAGCGTCGTGCAGATCCTTCCACGGGCCGAAGAGCCGGCGGCGCAGGCTCTTCCCGTCAATCCCGTCGCTGCTCCCGAAGCCTCGTCGGTGAGCCCCGAAACACCCGCAGGAGTGCCTGCCGCCGCCGATCCTCCGCCTGCATTGGAGCCATATCCGCTCGACCGCGCATTTCACGCGATGCTGGCGCGATTCACCGGCGGAATTTCGCCGCTGGCCTTGTCGCTGGCCTGGCTCGACTGGAGCTCGCATCTGGCTGCGGCGCCGCAGCGCCAGCTGGAAATGTCCCGCAACGTCCTGCGTGACGCCGGCCGGCTGGCCGAAGCCGCCGCGCATGCAGCATCGCCGGAGCAAAAGCCGTGGTCCGTGATCCAGCCGCAGGGACGGGATCGCCGTTTCAGCGGACCGCAATGGGAGACCGCGCCGTTCAATCTGCTGGCGCAGGCGTTTCTGCTCGGAGAGCGCTGGTGGCACGATGCCACGACCGGCGTGCGCGGCGTGTCGCACGCAAATCAGGCCATCGTCGAGTTCTCGATGCGCCAGATGCTCGACATGCTGGCGCCGTCGAATTTCGCGGCGACCAATCCGAAGGTGCTGGAGAAGGCGTTCCAGAGTGGCGGCGAGAATTTCGTTTTTGGATGGCAGAACTGGTGCAGCGACCTGATGCGCTTGCTCTCCACGTCGAAAGCGGCGGACGGCGAGCAGTTTGTGGTCGGCAAGTCGGTGGCGGCTTCGCCCGGCAAGGTCGTTCACCGTAACGAGCTGATCGAGCTGATCCAGTATCATCCGACCACTGCGCAGGTGAGACCCGAACCGATCCTGATCGTGCCGGCCTGGATCATGAAGTACTACATCCTCGATCTCTCGCCGCAGAACTCGCTGGTCAAATATCTGACCGGTCAGGGTTTCACCGTGTTCGCGATCTCCTGGCGCAACCCGGATGCGACGGATCGGGATCTCGCCTTCGACGACTATCGCAGGCTGGGGGTCATGGCGGCGCTGGACATGATCGGCCGCGTCATGCCGGGTCGGAAGACCCATGCGCTCGGCTATTGTCTGGGAGGTACATTGCTGTCGATCGCTGCCGCCGCGATGGAGCGCGACGGTGACAAGCGCCTTGGCACCGTTACTCTCCTTGCCGCCCAGACTGACTTCACCGAGGCCGGAGAGCTGACGCTTTTCATCAACGAGAGCCAGGTCGCCTTTCTCGAAGACATGATGTGGCAGCGCGGCTATCTCGACACGACCCAGATGGCCGGCGCCTTCCAGCTGCTGCGCTCCAACGAACTGATCTGGTCGCGTCTGTCACATGACTATCTGATGGGCGAGGGCGCGCCACTGAACGATCTGATGGCGTGGAACGCGGACGCAACGCGGCTGCCTTATCGCATGCATTCGGAATATCTGCGAAAGCTGTTCCTCGACAACGATCTGGCCGGCGGGCGCTATCACGTCGGCGGCAGGAACGTTTCGCTGTCCGATATTCACGCCCCGATGTTCGTGGTCGGCACGCTGGCCGATCACGTGGCGCCGTGGCGATCGGTCTACAAGATCCACTATCAGGTCGATGCCGACGTGACCTTCCTGTTGACCAGTGGCGGCCACAATGCCGGCGTCGTCGCGCCTCCCGACGAGCCCGGCCACAGCTATCAAGTGCTGAGCAAGGCCGAGGACGCGCCGTATGTCGGTGCGGACGAATGGCTGAAGCTGGCTCCGCGCGTCCAGGGGTCGTGGTGGCCGGAATGGATCAAATGGCTGGCGGCGCGCTCCGGTGCGCCCTGCGATCCGCCGTCGATCGGGCTTGGAGACGCTCCCGGCCTGCCCGATGCGCCGGGGGACTACGTCCACACTTAAACCTCCGGCTCGGAATTCGGTGCGAGGTCCGAGGAGCGGAAGGGTTTGGTCTTGTCCAGTTTGCGGTAGGCCATTGATGCCGTCCGCAGCAGCTTCTTTTCGCGCCTGCGGTTGTGGAATCGATTGCTGGCTTCGAGGCCGGCGCCGTTCAATGAGGCCGCCAGCGCTCGTCCCCGTGCATCGTCGTTCAATCGTCCGAGCGACCGTTGCGCCTTGCGCAATTTCTTGAGGATCGATTTCTGTTTCGTCAGCGATTCCTCGGCGAACAGGTCCTGGAGCGACCCGATCGAATAGGTCAGCCGCTTGTTGAGAATCCGCAGCTTGTGTCGTTTCTCGACGTCGAGCTTGCGGAGTTTTCGCGCCTTCTTGAGCAGCGTCGTCTCCCACTCGGTCAGCCGCTCCGTGGCGTGGTCGGCGAGCGTGCAGCGGCGCAATCGCATGGCTTCCTTGCTGCGCCGGGTCGACCAGGGGCCGCGCTCGATCCAGATCGAGGTCTGCTCGACAAGGCGGCGATACCGCGCGGATTGCAGCGCACGCGCCAGCAGGCGGTGGCTCTCGGCGCGCTTTTCGTCCCAATGCTGAAGCTCGGCAACCACCGCAAGATCGTCGCCACTCTCGGCGACGATCCGCTCGATCGCCACGTCGAGATCCCGCACCATGCCGAGCTGGCCATTCAGCCATTTCAGTTCGGCCCAGACCTTCGGGCGCAGGGCGTCGTCGACCATCGGCGAGAAGAAGCGGATGGCAGTTCGCAGATGCGTCAACGCGATCCGGATCTGATGCAGCGCGTCGGGATCGCCGCGGCAGGTGCCGTCATGCTGGGCGAGTACGGCATCGAGGTGACGGCGCGCGATGATGCGGAACGCCGTATCGCAGGCCATGCCGGGGCTGAGGCGGCCGGGCAGGGCATTGCGCCTCGCCGCCGGCGTGGCGCGAGCGGCCGTCGAGGTCGTGGTGGGTCGCGCCATCTTTGCCCGCGCCAATCAGATTGCCTTATTTGCTTTCAGCGATGGCGTCCCGGCAGTTCTGGAGCGTCTGCTCTTGTGTCCCGGATGCATCGATGGTCGCCCAGCCGACGTGACCGATATTATAGTGCTCTTGCTGCGCAGCAACCTCCTGTGTGGCGTCGGATGCGTCTCCCCGGCGGCCTCCGATCCGCATCTGCCGGGTCGCGAGGTCCGCAACCAGGAACAGGCCGTTCAGCGGCACCTTGCGCTCCCGCGCCAGTGCGGCGATCGCGTCCCGTTCGTCCTCGCGGGCGAACACGCCGTCGATGATCGCCGAATGGCCCTGCGCCAGCACCCGCCGGGCGTGCTGAGCCAGCGTGTCGTAGACGCGGGCCGCGTGCTCCGGCGTGTAGGCGGACGGCGGCAGGCGGTGCGTGTCCTCGACCCCGAACATCTGCTTGCGGACGAGGTCGCTGCGCAGCACGACGGCCCCCGGGGGCGGTGCGACGACGGGCGCGAGTGCATTCGCCAGGACGGTCTTGCCGGTGCCTGACAATCCGCCGACCGCAATCAGGCGCGGAGCGGCGGGATGGATCAGCATCCCCGCGAGCTCAAAATAACGCTCCGCCTCATCCAGGATGCCGGCGGCATCGGAATGCGGCGGCTTCAGCCGTGCCAGGGCCACCTGGGCGCGGATCGCCGCCCGGATGGACATCAACAGCGGCAGGGTCGAGAGCGCGTCGAGATTGTCGGCCGGCGTCGCGGCGAGATAGCGGTTCAGGACGATGTTGGCCGCATTTGGCTGATCGTGGTGCAACAGGTCCATCAGCGTGAATGCGAGATCGTAGAGCACGTCGACGGTTGCCATCTGCGCATCGAACTCGATGGCGTCGAACAGCACCGGCCGGTCATCGATCAGAACGATGTTTGCGAGATGCAGATCGCCATGGCAGCGGCGCACGAAGCCCTGACAGCCGCGCTCTGCGAGCAGCGGACGAACACGCAGGAATGCCTCGTGGGAGGCTTTGCCGAGCTTGTCGATGTCTGCCGCATTGAAATGACCGCCGGCCCGCAGACCGTGACCGTTGCCGTCGATCAGGCCGGGGATGGAGGCGACCCATGCTTCGCCGTCCGCGCGTGTCGCCGCGCCGTGGGAAGCCACGATCGCGTCGGCGGCAGCCGAAGCCAGCTTCGCATCCAGCGGACCGGCCTTTGCCAGATGATCGAGCGTCCGATTTTCGTCGAAGCGTGTCATCTCCACCGCATACTCGATCGGCCGGCCGGGTCCGTCGACCTGCACCGAGCCGTCCGGCTCTTCCGTGATCGCCACGACGCGATGATAGATCTGCGGCGCCAGCGGCCGGTTGATCCGGATCTCCTCCTCGCATGCTGCCTTGCGCTTCTCGAGCGTCGAATAGTCGAGGAAGGGAAACTGCACAGCCCGCTTGATCTTCAGCGCTCGCTTGCCTTCGAGAAAGACCGAAGCTGCGTGCGTGTCGACCCGCTTCACGCCCGGATGCCTGCCCGAATCGGAGAGCGCCGCAAAGTCCGGTCCTGGGTCGCAGAATCGTCTGTCATTCCCGCTGGCACATCCAGATGCGTCGGAAGGCGGCCCGTCCGCCAACCAAGGTAACCCTTAGCAGCAGATCGCGGCCAGTCCTTGACGTCGGTTAACACCTGTTACTGGTGAACTGGACGAGGTTCCCTTGGCTTGACTAGGATCAAGCATCCGGACGAACGCGGGCGTATTCTGACGCCCAAGGAGAATCCCGATGCCCATCAAGGATGTCTTTCTGCCGCTTGTCGGCCAGCCCCGCGGACCGGCCCTGATTGCGATCGAGAAATGTGTGGCCGTCGCCGCCGACCTCGGCGCCAGGATCACGGCGCTTGCGCTCGAGGAAGACGTTTTCGAGCGGCCGAAGGTGATGCTGCCTCATGATCGCGATTCCGCGGAGGCCGGCAGTTCGCGTGAGGCGGACGACACGCAGCAGCTCCTCAATGCCTTCACCAATGCGGCGTCCCGCGCCAACATCCGCGCCCAGAGCCGAACGGGCAAGGTGCCGGCTGACCAGATCGCGGCGATCCTGGCCGAGCATGCCCGCTTCAGCGATCTCACGCTGTTTCCCGTGAAGCCGCACGACAGCCGAACGGAGCACATCATCGAAACTCTCCTGTTCGAATGCGGACGGCCGCTGCTGCTCTGCCCGGAGCAGCATGCGGAGCAGTTGCGGCCGGAATTCGAGAACGTCATGATCGCCTGGGATCATTCTGCCCGTGCTGCGCGTGCGGTCGGCGATGCCTTGCCGATTCTTCAGGCTGCCAGCGTGGTCCGTGTGGTGACAGTAACGCAGGACAGGGATGACGCAGTCGTGCAATCCGGCGCGGCTCTCGTCGACCATCTCAGGGAACACGGGGTCTATGCCTCGTTCGAAACGGTGAACGGCAACGGCAGCTCGATCGGCAAGGTACTGGGAAGCTGGGCGAATTCCCATGGCATGGATGCGATCGTGATGGGCGCCTACCATCATTCACGCCTGAACGAGATCGTCTGGGGCGGTGTGACAAAGACCGTCATTGGCCAGCCACCCTGCTGGGTTATGATCTCGCACTAGGCTCGCCATTTTCCCGGCTTGATCGTCAACCATCGGAACCGCCGCTGACCCGGCGCATTTGCTTTCATGTCAACCTATCGCCTCAACAATCTGCTGGCGCCGCGTTCAGTTGCGCTCGTCGGCGCGAGCGCCCGTCCGGTCTCCGTCGGACGCGCCGTTCTGGAGAACATTCACAAGGCCGAATTCAAGGGGCGCTTCGGCCTTGTCAATCCACGCCATGCCGAAATCGGCGGCGTCGCGGCGGTGAAAAATCTGGACGGGTTGGACTTCGTGCCCGAGCTTGTGGTCATCACGGCGCCGGCGCGCGAGATTCCCGGTATCATCGACCAGGCCGGCCGTCGCGGATCGGCAGGCGCGCTGATCGTCTCCGCCGGGCTCGGCCACGGACCGGGATCTCTGCACGAGGCTGCAATCGCGGCGGCCCGCAAATACGGCATGCGGCTGATCGGACCGAACTGCCTCGGCATCATGATGCCGGGGGTCAGCCTGAATGCCAGCTTTGCCGCACACATGCCGGGGGCAGGCAGCCTCGCGTTGATCTCGCAATCGGGCGCGATCGCTGCCGGCATGGTCGACTGGGCTGCGCAGCGCGGCGTCGGCTTTTCCGGCATCGTCTCGATCGGCGATCAGATCGACGTCGACATCGCCGATCTGCTTGACTATTTCGCGATGGATCACAAGACCCGCGCGATCCTGCTCTACATCGAATCCATCAAGGATGCGCGCAAGTTCATGTCGGCAGCGCGCGCCGCCGCGCGCGTGAAGCCCGTCGTCGTGGTGAAGTCGGGGCGCATGGCGCAGGGCGCGAAGGCGGCCGCCACGCATACCGGCGCGCTCGCCGGCGCGGACGCGGTCTATGACGCGGCGTTCCGCCGCGCTGGTGTCCTGCGCGTCTCAGATCTGCGTGAGCTGTTCGATTGCGCCGAGACGCTCGGCCGCGTCGAATCGCCGACGGGAAAGCGTCTCGCCATCCTGACCAACGGTGGCGGCATCGGCGTCCTCGCCGTCGATCGATTGGTCGAACTCGGCGGAATCCCGGCGACCATCTCTGCGGAGGCGCGCAAGACGCTCGATGCGGCCCTGCCGCCGACCTGGTCCGGTGCAAATCCCGTCGACATCGTGGGCGATGCTGACGCCTCGCGCTACGCGGCGGTGCTGGAGGTGCTGCTGGCCGATCGCGACAATGATGCGGTCCTGGTTCTCAACGTGCAAACGGCGATCGCCTCGGCCGCCGAGATCGCCACGACCGTGACCGAGATCGTCGGGAAATATCGCGAGCAGCACCGCCGATGGGCCAAGCCCGTGCTGGCCGCCTGGGTCGGGGCCGATCAGCACATCATTCAGGCCCTTTCCGGGGCCGGCGTGCCGAACTATCCGACCGAGGACGACGCGGTGCGCGGCTTCATGCATCTGGTCAGGCACCGCGAAGTGGTGGAGGAGCTGAGCCAGATTCCTCCCGCGATGCCCGATACGTTTGTGCCGGATGCCCGGGGGGCGAGGCAGATCGTCACCGCCGCGATTGCGGACGGCCGTGAATGGCTCGAGCCGGTCGAGATCAAGCACCTGCTCGAGGCCTACGACATCGCGATGGTGCCTACCTATGCGGCAACCGATGTCGAGCAGGCGGTGGCTTATGCGAAGGAAATCTTCGCGCAGGGCGGCACCGTGGTGCTGAAGATCATGTCGCGGGACATCATCCACAAATCCGATGTCGGCGGCGTCGTGCTCAATCTGACGACGCCCGAGGCCGTGCGAGCGGCCACCTCCGACATTCTCGCCCGGGCGAGAAAGCTGCGGCCCGAGGCCCGCATCGGCGGGGTCATCGTCCAGGCGATGGTCGTCAAGGCGAAGGCGCGCGAGCTGATCCTGGGCCTCGCCGACGATCCCACGTTCGGCACCGTCGTGGTGTTCGGCCGTGGCGGCACGGCGGTGGAGATCATCAACGACAAGGCGCTGGCGCTGCCGCCGCTGGATTTGCAGCTCGCTCGCGATTTGATCGACCGCACGCGCGTGTCGCGGCTGCTAAAGGCCTATCGTGATGTGCCGGCGGTCAAGCAGGACGCCGTCGCCATGGTGCTGGTCAAGCTGGCGCAGATGGCGGCCGACATTCCCGAGATCCGCGAATTCGACATCAATCCGCTGCTGGCGGACGAAACCGGCGTGACCGCGGTCGACGCCCGCGTCGCGGTCGGGCCGCCGCAACGAAAGTTTGTCGGCTCAGGCCCTGCCAATTTCGCCGTTCGCGCCTATCCGTCGCAATGGGAGCGCCGCCTCAGGCTCAAGGACGACTGGCGCATCTTCGTGCGGCCGATGCGCCCCGAGGACGAGCCGACCATCCACGAATTCCTGCGTCACGTCACGCCGCACGACCTTCGCTTGCGCTTCTTCGCGCCGATGAAGGAGTTCACCCACGAGTTCATCGCGCGCCTGACCCAGCTCGATTATGCGCGCGCGATGGCCTTCATCGCCTTCGACGAGGCCACCGGCGAAATGGTCGGCGTGGTCCGGCTCCATTCGGATTCGATCTACGAGAGCGGCGAATACGCGATCCTGCTGCGGTCCGACCTCAAGGGCAGGGGGCTCGGCTGGGCGCTCATGCAGCTCATCATCAACTACGCCAGGTCGGAGGGGCTGAAAGTCATCTCGGGCGACGTGCTCAAGGAGAACACCGTGATGCTCGAAATGTGCCGGCAGCTCGGCTTCGAGGTCAAGCCCGATCCGGCCGAGCCCGATATCTGCGACGTCAAATTAAAGCTCTGAGCGCGCCTGCTTCAGGAGCGCGCTTCAGCCGAATTCGCTGAGGCGGACGTCTTGGAGGACGTCCGCAGGTTCCTGATGATGATCGCGATCAGCGGCACCAGCACCGGCACGATCGTGCTGAGCGGATGATGCACCGCGCCCGACACCTGGGTCTGGAGCGCGCGCGCCTCGAGCTGCAGGGCCTCGATGGAGGTGTCGTGGATTTCGTTGGCAAGCTCGATATCCCGGCCTGACGGAGCGCGGCCGGCGATTGCGAAGAGAGCGGCCGCGATGGCGAAATTGACGGCGCCGAGGATGGCCGCCGCGGCAATCGCGCTCCAGATCTGGACCAGCGCGAAATAGGCTGACAGCTCCAGCATCAGAAGCCCGAACGCCGCGATCAGGGCCGCAAAGGCACGCAAGCCGAGGCCAACAAGCAGATGGCGCAGCCTGATGTCCGCGATGATCCTGTCGGTGCGCCACAACGCGCGCAGATGTTTGACCACATTCTCGGTATTCACCTAGTGTCTCCTCAGCATGAAGCCGACAACGACGCCGAGCGCGAAGGCGGAGGCGAGCGAGGTGATCGGACGCTCCGCAATGAGACCCTGAAGCTGCGCCTGCTCTTCGTCCACGGTCTCGCCGAGCTCGGTCAGCGCGGCCCTGATCTGATCGGCGAGCGCCTCGGCGCGGTCCTTCGAGCTCTCGAACATTTCCTCGCCGGCGGTGCTCAGCAAGCGTGTGACGTCAACCTTCAGCGCCCGCAATTCTTCGCTCATCCTGTCGCTGTCGAACATGGACTCGTATCCCCATTGAATGGAAGCGAGCCTAAGGCTCGCCTACGCGTTCGCGCTTGATTTGCCTCAAGCGGTGGCCGCCGTCCGCATCTTGAGACAGGTCAAGCCGGCCGCCATATGCTGGCCTAGAAATACCGTCTGAATGGGGACCGATTGTCCCGATGAGGTGGAAGCGTGAACCACGAACCGCTGTTGCTCGCGACGCCGTCCGGCGACGCGCTGAACCTGCGCCCTGAAGGGCCCTGGACCGCCGCGAATGTGGTCACGCTGGAGACATTGTCCCGCTCGGTCGGTGAGGACGTCGATCGCTCGCGCGTCGTCACCCTGGACATGTCGGGCGTCAGTGCGCTCGACACGCTCGGTGCCTGGGTCCTGGAAAAGCTGTCGCGCAGGGCCGCAACATCGGGCAGATCGGCCGAATTCGTCGGCGTCGCCGATCATTTCAGCGGGCTGCTGGATGAGGTGCGCCAGGTCAACCGCCACACGCCGGCCCCGACGGCTGCGCTCAATCCGGTGCTGGCGAGGCTGGGCGACCTCGGCAAGTCCACGGCCGACGCGCGGGAAGACGTCACGATCTTCCTCCAGATGCTCGGCGCATTGTTCATGGCCGTGATAGGCGTGCTGCGCCGGCCGCGTTCGCTGCGGCTGACCTCGCTGGTTTATCAGCTCTACCGCATCGGGTGGCAGGCGATCCCCATCGTCGCGCTGATCACCTTCCTGATCGGCGCCATCATCGCACAGCAGGGCTTCTTCCACTTCCGCAGGTTCGGCGCGGAGTCCTACACCGTCGACATGGTCGGCATCCTGGTGCTGCGCGAGCTCGGCGTACTGATCGTCGCCATCATGGTCGCGGGACGGTCGGGAAGCGCCTACACCGCCGAGCTCGGCTCGATGAAGATGCGCGAGGAGATCGACGCGCTCTCGACCATGGGGCTCGATCCCGTCGACGTCCTGATCCTGCCGCGCGTTGCGGCCCTCGTCATTGCGCTGCCGATCCTCACCTTCATCGGATCGGTCGCCGCGCTCTATGGCGGCGGTCTCGTCGCGCAGTTCTATGGCGACATGGGGCCGGCGATCTACATCGCCCGGCTGCATGAGGCGATCTCAGTCACCCATTTCGAGGTGGGCATCCTGAAAGCGCCGTTCATGGCGCTGGTGATCGGGATCGTGGCCTGCAGCGAGGGACTGCGCGTCAAGGGCAGCGCGGAGTCGCTCGGGCGGCAGACCACGACGTCGGTGGTGAAGTCGATCTTCCTGGTGATCGTGCTCGACGGCCTGTTCGCGATCTTCTTTGCCTCGATCGGAATGTGACGATGGACGTATCGCAGGACGAGTTCGCGATCCGCGTCCGTGACCTCGTGGTCGGATTCGGCCGCCAGACCGTGCTCGACCATTTGTCGCTCGACGTTCGCCGGGGCGAGATCCTCGGGCTGGTGGGGGCGTCCGGCGGCGGCAAGTCGGTGCTGATGCGCACCATCATCGGCCTCATCCCGCGCCAGGGCGGGACCATCGAGGTCATGGGACAGCCCACCGGCGGCCACGGCCGCGGCGCAGCCACGACATGGGGCATCCTGTTCCAGCAGGGCGCGCTGTTCTCCTCGCTGACGGTCCGCCAGAACGTCCAGTTTCCCTTACGCGAAAATCTCGTCCTGTCGCAGGAGCTGATGGACGAGATCGCGATCGCCAAGCTCGAGATGGTCGGCTTGCGCGCCCAGGACGCGGGCAAATATCCGGCGGAGCTGTCGGGCGGCATGACCAAGCGCGTGGCGCTGGCGCGCGCGCTCGCGCTCGATCCGCCGATCCTGTTCCTGGACGAGCCGACCTCCGGCCTCGATCCGATCGCCGCCGGCGATTTCGACGCGCTGATCACGACGCTGCAGAAGACGCTGGGGCTGACCGTGTTCATGGTGACCCACGACCTTGCCAGCCTGACCACGGTCTGCGACCGCGTCGCCGCGCTCGCCGACGGCAAGATCGTGGCGATCGGCCCGATGCGCGAATTGCTGCAATCCGAGCATCCCTGGGTGCGCGCCTATTTCCACGGCAAGCGCTCGCAGATGCTGCAACACGAGATGAGATGAGACATGGAAACCCGCGCTCCCTACGTGCTGATCGGCAGTTTCGTGCTGGCCGCGATCCTCGCGGTGTTCGGCTTCGTCTATTGGCTGAACAACACCGGCGGCATCGGGCCGCGCACGAACTACCACGTGCAATTCCAGGGGCCGGTCCCGGGCCTGCTGGTCGGCGCCGGCGTGCTGTTCAACGGCATCCGTGTCGGTGAGGTGACCCAGCTCGGGCTCGCGCCTGATAACCCGCGCTTCGTCAATGCGACGATCTCGGTTGCGACCGCCACGCCGGTGCGTTCCGACACCAGGGTCGGCCTCGAATTCCAGGGCCTCACCGGCGTGCCGGTGGTGACGTTGGAGGGTGGCGCGATCGTCGCCAAAGCAGGCGAGCCCGTGACCTTGATCGCGGAGGCCGGTGCCGGCCAGAGCATGACGCAAGCGGCGCGCGATGCGCTGCGGCGGGTCGACACGGTGCTTCAGGACAATTCCGGCCCGCTGAAGGACACCATCGCGAATTTCAAGACGTTCTCCGACGGCCTGGCGCGCAACACCGGCAAGCTCGACGGCATCATTGCGGGCCTGGAGAAGATGACCGGCGGCGGGACGCCCGCGCAAAAAATCACCTACGACCTGCGCACGCCGAAGAATCTCGGGCCGGCCGGCAAGACGCTCTCCGCCTCCCTGGCCATTCCCGAGCCGACCGCGGTCGCAATGCTGCAGACCCAGCGCATGCTGTTCGCGCCCGTCGGGGACAGGCCGGGCTTTGCCGACTTTCTCTGGGCCGACAGCATTCCGAAATTGGTGCAGGCACGCCTGATCGACAGTTTTGAGAATTACGACATCGCCCACGCCCCGCTACGCACGAGCGACCTCGGTCAGGCGGATTACCAGCTCCTGATCGACGTCAGGCGCTTTCGGATCGCCACGGAGGGCGAGACACGGGTGGAGATCGAACTGTCGGCGCGGATCGTCGACAAGAACGGCAAGGCGGTGGCATCCCGCCTGGTCGAGACCAGCGAAAAGCTCGACAAGGTCGAGCCGGCCGCTGCAGTCGCCGCCTTCGATGCAGCCTTTGCCAGCATCGCCAAGGAGCTGATCGGGTGGAGCGTGCAGGCAGTGTGACGCCGTCTATTCCAGCGTCTTCAGGTAGGACAGGAGATCGTGGATCTGGTCCGGACTGAGCTCGAAGGCCGGCATGTCGTCGTGACCGGTGTAGATCCCTTCGGCCAGCGCCTCACCAAGGGTCTCGATCGGATAACGCTGGTGCAGCGTGCGCAGCGGAGGCGCGCCCTCGAGCGGGCTGCGGGAGATGCGGTCGATCGCGTGACAGCGTGCGCAATTGGCCCGTGCGAAGCCCTTGCCGCGTTGTTCGGCGGTCGGGGCCGCCAGAGCAGGCGTAAGCAGAAGCAGCCCAATCAGGCCGTGACGCAGGGCGGCTTGCAGCATGGACAGTGATTCCCGTCGAACTCTGCAAGCAGAATATGACGGGGATGCCACTCAGATTTGATCTCTGTCAATTGGCTCTGGCGCAGTGCAGTAAAATGCACCCGCGCGGTGGACTCGGCCAGGTGTCGGGAGCAGCCGGCGCGGGGAGCGGTGGATGAAGCCTTCCGTGGTCACGATTGAGCCGAACGGGCATTTTTGCAGCGATTGCGCCGTACGCGGCGCGGCGGTTTGTTCGTCGCTGGACGCGGCCGAACTCAGGGAATTCGAGCATCTCGGACGCCGCGTTCATTTTGACTCCGGCGAGACCGTGTTCTCCGAGGAGGACATGACGACCTCGTTCTACAATCTCCTCGAAGGCGTCATGCGGCTGTACAAGCTGCTGCCCGACGGCCGGCGGCAGATCGTCGGTTTTGCCTTGCCCGGCGATTTCCTGGGGATGAACATCTCCGGCCGGCACAATTTTTCGGCCGATGCGATCGGCGCGGTAACCGTGTGCCAGTTCGCCAAGGCGCCCTTCGGCCGTTTCATCGAAGACCGGCCGCTTCTGCTCAGGCGGATCAACGAGCTGGCCATCCGCGAATTGAGCCAGGCACGCGACCATATGGTCCTGCTCGGCCGCCGGTCCGCCGACGAGAAGGTCGCGACCTTCCTGCTCGGCTGGCGGGAACGGCAGGTCGCGCTCAAGGGGCTGTCCGACACGGTCCCGCTTCCGATGAGCCGTCAGGACATCGCCGACTATCTCGGCCTGACCATCGAAACCGTCAGTCGCACCTTCACCAAGCTGGAGCGTCACGGCGTGATCGAGATCATTCACGGCGGCATCAGCCTGCTCGATCCTGCCCGTGCCGAGGCGCTGGCCGCAGCCTGATAGCCCGTCCGCAACGTTCCGACGTTTTTGATCTCGATCAATGACGCCGGCCTGCTGCAGCAAAATAATGCCCCAGACTATCGGGAGGGGATAATGCCTGCTGACGCGTTGCTGGTGACCATTGTCGTCGTCGTGATCTTCGTCGCATTCGCCGCAGCTCTGGCCTGGGCAGACCGGCAAACCAGTGCAGGCCGGCTCGGTCCGGCTACCAAGCGCTGACCTCCTGAGGTCTTGATTTGCTCAGACGCGCCAACAGCCGACGCTCGGCCGGCGTGGCCGTCGCCAGCGCCTCAACGCAAGCGGGCTTGCGCTGCCTGCAACTCTGCATCGACCGGACCGCATCGGCGCAGCCTTCGGATGCAGGCTTTCGGCTCGAACGCGGCCTTTTCGCGGCATTTGCCACAAAACGCGCGGGTGCTTTCCGGTTGAAAAGCCTGATAACGTTGACTACGCAGGAACCTCAGTGCCTCGCAGTCTTAGGAGCCCCGCGGCGTGCCTCAGGACAAGACCGGCGACCCCCGACAGTCGGCGGGCAACAAACTATCGGTCCTGCGCAAGCACCCGATCTTCGCGGATCTGGAGCCGGAAGCGCTCGATCAGCTTTGCCGCTACGCCAAGCACACCAGCGTCAAGCGCGGCGCGACGATCGCTGCCAAGGGCGATCCCGGCAACAATCTGTTCGCGGTGATCACGGGGACAGTGAAGATTTCCTCCTCGTCGCCCGACGGACGGAACGCCATTCTCAATCTGATCGGTCCCGGAGAAATCTTTGGCGAGATCGCGGTGCTCGACGGCGCTCCCCGGTCGGCCGATGCGACCGCCAACACCAATTGCGAGCTCTACATCATCGATCGCCGGGACTTCCTCCCGTTCGTGAAGAGCCAGCCGGCGCTGGCGATGAAATTCATCGAGCTGCTCTGCGCCCGTCTGCGCTGGACCAGCCAGCAGGTCGAACAGGTCATCCTGCAGAATCTGCCGGGCCGGTTGGCGAGCGCACTGCTCGGTCTCACCGAGGAGCGCAAATTCGACTCCGGCAGCGGCACGCTCGCCATCACGCAGCAGGAGATCAGCGAGATGGTGGGGATGACGCGCGAGAGCATCAACAAGCAATTGCGCGCCTGGGCCGGCCGCAACTGGGTTCGCCTCGAGCACGGCGCCATCGTCGTGCTCGATACGGACGCGCTGCGCGAACTCGCCGAGAGCGGCCTCGACGGCGAGTAGTGGCGCCGTCTTAATCCTCGATGATCGCAACCGCGCGGGTCCAGCCCGCCGAGGCGCGTTCGATCTTCACCGGAAAGCATGAGACCGTGAAGCCGGTCGAGGGCAGCTGGTCGAGATTGTGCAGCTTCTCGAGATGGCAATAGCCGATGTGCCGTCCCGCCTTGTGGCCTTCCCAGATCAGGCCGGCATCTTTTGTTTCTGCATATTTCTTCGCGGTGTAGAGGAACGGCGCGTCCCAGCTCCAGCCGTCGGTGCCGGTCAGCCGCACGCCGCGTTCGAGCAGATACATGGTGGCTTCATAGCCCATGCCGCAGCCGGAATTGACGTAGTCGGCCTTGCCGAATTTGGCGCCGGCGCTGGTGTTGACGACCACGATCTCCAGCGGCGAGAGCGTGTGCCCGATGCGCTTCAGTTCCGTCTCGACGTCCTCAGCACTCGCCACGTAGCCGTCGGACAGACGCCGGAAGTCGAGCTTCACGCCGGGCTGAAAACACCATTCCAGCGGCACCTCGTCGATCGTCCATGACCGCTCGCCGCGGTTCATGGTCGGATGGAAATGCCAGGGCGCATCGAGATGCGTGCCGTTATGGGTCGACAGCGAGACCTGCTCGACGGCCCAGCCCTGGCCATCGGGCAAATCCTGCGCCTTGAGGCCTTCGAAAAATTGCAGCATGCGCGGCAGGCCCTGCTGGTGATCGATGTATTGGATGGTCGGATGGTTGCCCGGCGGATCGGCCGTCACGTCGTTTCTGAGCGGCACCGAGATATCGATCAGCTTCCGCGGCATGGGCATTCCTTCGAAATTGTCCGCTGTTTCGGACATCTTGAGGGGCCTCTCTTGGTCGCGTCAAGTCACGTGCCGGCGACGCAAGCCGTCCTGCCGGCTTCCACAACGACGCGAAATGCGCCAGATTGATTGATGCAACTGCTGCATCGATCAATGCCGGATTTGGCTTGGACATGGAATGCCGCGCGCCCTAGGGACGACATTGGCGCTTGACTTCACACCTGAAGGGGAGCGACCCAAGGCGGCCTGCAGCCTGCCGACAACGACATAATCAACCCAGGAGGAAGCCTAGATGAAGACACTCACCGGTATCATCGCAGCCGTTGCATTGGTGCTCTCAGCGCCGCTGGCGACCGCACGCGACTTCCGCTCCGCCGACATCCATCCCGCAGATTATCCGACCGTCGAGGCCGTCAAGTTCATGGGCAAGCAGCTCGCGACGGCGAGCGGCGGCAAGCTCGGCGTCAAGGTGTTTCCCAACGGAGCCCTGGGCTCGGAGAAGGACACCATCGAGCAACTCAAGATCGGCGCGCTCGACATGATGCGGATCAACGCGTCGCCGCTCAACAACTTCGTGCCGGAAACCATCGCATTGTGCCTGCCGTTCGTCTTCCGCGACACGCAGCACATGCGCACCGTCCTCGACGGGCCGATCGGCGACGAGATCCTGGCGGCGATGGAGCCGGCGGGCCTGGTCGGCCTTGCCTATTACGATAGCGGCGCCCGGTCCATCTATACCGTGAAGGCGCCGGTCAAGTCGCTCGCGGACCTGAAGGGTCTGAAGATTCGCGTCCAGCAGTCCGATTTGTGGGTCGGCATGATCCAGAGCCTTGGCGCCAACCCGACGCCGATGCCGTATGGCGAGGTCTATACCGCGCTCAAGACCGGCCTTGTGGACGCCGCCGAGAACAACTGGCCCTCCTACGAGTCGTCGCGCCATTTCGAGGCCGCCAAGTTCTACAACGTCACCGAACACTCGCTGGCGCCCGAAGTCCTCGTGATGTCCAAGAAGGTCTGGGACACGCTGAGCAAGGAGGATCAGGCGATGGTCCGCAAGGCGGCAAAGGAATCGGTGCCGGTCATGCGCAAGCTGTGGGACGAGCGTGAGCAGGCTTCCCGCAAGACCGTCGAAGCGGCCGGCGTTCAGGTCGTCACGATCGCCACAAAGCAGGAGTTCGTCGATGCGATGAAGCCGGTCTACGACAAGTTCGCCGGTGACGAGAAGCTGAAGGGCCTCGTCAAGCGCATCCAGGACACCAAGTAAGACCATCGCGCCGGGGCCGGTGTCGCCGCGGGGCGACGCCGGATCTTCGCAAGGCGATGCTGGCAAGGAGACGCCGATGACAGACCCACACGTCGCAAGCCACGAGCAGGAGGTCGCCGGACCTCCGTCGACTGGCTTGCTGTCGCGGATCAATGCCCCCATCGCTCGCCTGGGCATGTATCTGTCGGTGACCGGGCTGCTCGTCATCGTCACCATCGTATTCTACCAGGTGTTCGGACGTTACGTGCTCAACTCCAGCCCGACCTGGACCGAGAACCTCGCACTCGTTCTGATCCTCTACGTCACGCTGATCGGCGCCGCCGTCGGCGTGCGCGATGCCGGGCACATCGGCATGGACAGCCTGCTGGTCATGCTTCCGGATCTTGTGCGCGAGAAGATCGAGATCGTGATCCACGTTCTGGTAGCGATTTTCGGTGTTGCGATGGTCTACAACGGCTGGATCCTCGGGGCGTCGGTAGGCACCGTGCATATCCCCAATCTCGGGTTGCCTGAGGTGATCCGCTACGTGCCGCTGATCGCTTCCGGCGTCATGATCGTCTCCTTCTCGATTGAACACATCATTGCTCTCCTGCGCGGCGAAGAGGTCGTCCCCTCATGGAACTGATCATTCTCGGCGCCACGTTCTTTGGCTTCCTGATCCTCGGTGTCCCCGTCGCCTTCGCGATCGGCCTCTCCGCAATCTGCACCATCCTCTATGAAGGCCTGCCGGTCGCCGTCATCTTCCAGCAGATGATGTCGGGGATGAACATCTTCTCGTTCCTGGCCATCCCGTTCTTCGTCTTCAGCGGTGAGCTGATGCTGCATGGCGGCGTTGCCGACAAGATCGTGCAGCTCGCCAAGAATCTCGTCGGGCACATCCGCGGCGGCCTCGGCATGTCGAACGTGGTCGCCTGCACCCTGTTCGGCGGCGTCTCCGGATCGCCCGTGGCCGACGTCTCGGCGATGGGCGCGGTGATGATCCCGATGATGAAGAAGGAAGGGTTCGACACCGATTACGCCGTCAACGTCACCACCCACGCCTCGCTGGTGGGTGCGCTGATGCCGACCAGCCACAACATGATCATCTATGCGCTCGCCGCCGGCGGCAAAGTCTCGATCGGCGCGCTGATCGCTGCCGGCCTCTTGCCGGCGATGGTGCTGATGATCTGCATGCTGGTTGCCGCCTATGCGGTCGCGGTGAAGCGCGGTTATCCCGCCGGCAAGTTCCCGGGCTGGTCCGAGGTGTTCCGCTGCTTTGCCGCCGCGCTGCCGGGCCTGCTCATCGTCGGCATCATCCTCGCTGGCATTCTCTCCGGCGTCTTCACGGCCACCGAGTCCGCCGCCGTCGCGGTCACCTACACGATCCTGCTGACGTTCTTCATCTACCGCACCATGACCCTGCCGAACTTCCTGCGCGCGGCAGCCAAGGCGGTGAAGACGACGGGCGTGGTGCTGCTGCTGATCGGCGTCTCCACCATGTTCCAATACCTGATGGGACTCTACGAAGTCGCCGACTTCGCCGGCGATCTCATGAGCAAGGTGTCCTCGCAACCCTGGGTCATCTTCCTGCTCATCAACATCATCCTGTTCGTGCTTGGCACCTTCATGGACATGGCTGCGACCATCCTGATCTGCACCCCGATCTTCCTGCCGATCGCGATGAAGGCGGGCATGGATCCGGTGCAGTTCGGCATGCTGATGCTGATCAATTGCGCGCTCGGTCTGAACACCCCGCCGGTCGGAACCACGCAGTTCGTGGGCTGCGCCATTGGCGGCATTTCGGTGGGCGCGGTGATGCGCACCATCCTGCCGTTCTACGCCGCGCTGATCGCAGCATTGATGTTCGTGACCTACGTCCCTGCATTCTCGCTGTGGCTGCCCCGCCTGCTGATGGGCTACAAGGGCTAGCAGCTACAGGAGAAGCTATCAGTGACTGACTATCGCAAGCTCTTTGATCTCACCGGCAAGACGGCCGTGGTGCTCGGCGCCGCATCGGGCATCGGCAAATCGTCGGCCGAGGCGCTGGCTGGGCTCGGGGCCCGCGTTGTCTGCGCCGATCGCGCGCTTGACGCCGCGGAGGCGACCGCCGCCGGCATTCGCGACAACGGCGGCTGGGCCGAAGCAGCCAGCTGTGACGCCGCAAGCGCTGCGGACGTCAACGCGCTGGCCAAAGTCGTGATGCAGAAATTTCCCCGGCTCGACATCGCGGTGACGACGCCCGGTCTCAACATCCGCAAGACCATCCTCGACTACACCGAGGAGGATCTCGACCGTGTCCTCAACCTCAACGTCAAGGGCACGGTGTGGTTCTTCCAGGCCTTCGGCCGCATCATGGTCGCACAGAAGGGCGGCAGCATCATCGCCTGCTCGTCGGTGCGCGCGGTGACCATCGAGCCGGGCCTCGGCGTCTACGGCTCGACCAAGGCGGCGATCGGCCTGCTGGTGAAGGGCTTTGCCTCCGAGGTCGGCCATGCCGGCGTGCGCGTCAACGCGATCGCGCCGAGCATCGCCGAAACCGCGCTGACCGGCCCGTTCAAGCAGCGGCCTGACATCTATAATCTCTACGCCGGCCATACCGTGTTCAACCGCTGGAGCAGCGCCGACGAGGTCGCGACTGCCGTGGCTTATCTCGCTTCGGATGCCGCGAGCTATGTCAGCGGCAGCACGATGTTCGTCGATGGCGGCTGGACCGCCGTCGACGGCCCACCGACAGGCCTCACCCAGCTGCACAAATAGGACGTCATCGGCTCTAGCCGGTAAAGCCGGCGCGCCGGCGCAGGTCCTTCCGATCTGCGCCGGTCAGCAACGCGATCAGCGCGGCCGCCTCTTTCGGATGCGCTGCCCTCGCGGTCACGCCGGCCGTGTACATCGTCACGAGTTCGCAGCCGGGCGGCAGCGCCCCTGAGAGTGCAATGCCGTCTGTCGCGATGATCTCGGTCGCCTGCGTGCATCCGATCGGCCGCGTCGCTGTGGATGCCGCGAGCTCTCGCATCGCGGTTGCGCCGTTCGGAAAGATCTTGAGGCGCGATGCCACCTCATAGGCGATGCCGAGCTGGTCCAGCACTTTGGCGACATGCTGTCCCGCGGTCGAGGCCTTGGTGTCAGGGACGTAGATCGCATCGGCGCTGCGCAGTACCTCGCGCAGATCGGCCTCGGTCTTCACCGTCACTTTGGCATCGCGGCTCCGGACCGCCAGCGCGGTCTCGACCCGGCCGACATCCGTAATCGAGGAGGGGACGACGAGTTTCTCCTCGGCCAGCCTCGCAAGCAGTGCCTGCGTCAGGATCACGACATCGGCCGGCGTGCTTGCGCGCAGCTTGTCCGCCATCACGCCGACCGCGCCAAACTCGCCATCGATACCGAGGCCGGTTTGCGCCTTGAAGGCCTCGGTGACGCCATGCACCAGGCCTTGTGCCGCGCCTCCGCTCAAAACGTTCACTGTCGTCAAGGCGCACGCTCCATCGCTGCAATGATCCTGTCGCGCGTGATCGGCAGGTCGCGCACGCGCGCGCCGAGGCAATCGTAAACTGCATTCGCGATCGCCGCCGTCACCGGGCCATGCGCGGCTTCGCCGGCGCCGACTGGCTCGATTTCCGGCCGCAGGATGATCTCGACGTCGACTGCCGGCACCTCGCTGAAGGTCAGGATCGGATAGTCAGTCCATGATGTCGAGGTGATGCCGGTGCGGTCGAAGCGGACGCGCTCCTTCAGCACCCAGCTCGTGGCCTGGATCGCGCCGCCCTCGATCTGGTTGATCACGCCGTCCGGATTGATGGCCTCGCCGACGTCGACTGCAAGCGTCAGCCGCTTGACGCGGATGTCGTCGGTGCCCTCGATCTCGGCAATCGCGGCGCAATAGGCGCCCGTGTTCTTGTAGCGGGCAAAGCCGATGCCGTGACCGATGCCCGATCGCCTCTGCGGCTTCCATCCGGCACGTCGCGCCGCGGCGCGGATGACGTCCCTGGCCCGCTCGTCACGCAGATGCCGCAGGCGGAACGCGATCGGATCTTCGCCGCGCAGGGCAGCGATCTCGTCGAGCAGGGATTCGATGGCGAACACATTGCCTTGCCCGCCAAGCGTCCGCAGCGCCGAGGTGCGCACCGGCATGGTCAGCAGCCGGTGGCTCGTGATCGTCCAGGCCGGGAAGTCATAGAGCGGGACGGAGTTGCGGTCACCGCCGCCGCCATTGGCGGCTGGGGGGTTTGTCGAGATCATGCGGGGATAGGGATTTGCGATCTCGGTTGCCGCGAGCAGCGCCGGCTGCGCCGCGCGTCCCGGCCTTGCTGCATGACCGTTGCTCCAGATCGCATGGCGCCAGCCGGCGATCTCGTTACCTGCGTCGAGATCGGCCTCGATCTCGATGGCCATCGCCGCCCCAAAGGGCGCGTGGGACATCTCGTCGTGGCGTGACCACTGCACGCGCACCGGACGGCCACCGACCGCCTTCGCGAGCAGCACGGCATCCAGCGCGACGTCATCGGCCGCATTGTGTCCGTAGCAGCCGGCGCCCTCGATGTGCTCGACGACGATGTTCTCGGCCGGCAGCTTAAGCACGATCGCGAGATCGGCGCGCAGCAGATAGACGCCCTGGCTGTGCGTCCAGACATGGACACGATCGCCGCCCCATTGTGCGATGGCGCAGGACGGGGCGATCGAGGCGTGGGCGATGTAGGGGCGGGTGTATTGCCGGCGGAGCGTTTGGGCGGGCTTGTCCGCCGGCCCCGCCGCCTTAGTGTCGATGACGGTGGTCTCGACCGGTTGGCTCTTCAAAAAGCCCGCCAGATCGTCTTCATCGGGCAGCGGCTCGCCGGCCGACCATGTCGCGCCCTTGCGCAAGGCCTTGAGCGCGGCGTCCGCCGCCGCCTCGTTGTCGGCAACCACGCCGGCAAAGCCGCCGTCGCGGACGATCGCAATGAGGCCGGGGACGGCGCGTGCAGCCTCCTCATTGAATGCGATCAATCTGGCGCCCGAGATATCCGGCCGCAGCACCCGTCCGTGCACCAGTCCCGGCAGCGCAAGGTCGTGGATGAAACGCGGCCGCGCGAACACCTTGTCGGGAATGTCGACACGCTGGACCGAGTGTCCGGCGACGGTGCGCCCGGCGGCACTCTTCGCTGTCGGGCCTGCGGTGGCGTCGTGGTCGAGCGAGACCTCGTCCATCAACTCCCAATAGCTGGTCCTGACATTGCCGGGACCCGAGATGGTGCCGTCATCGATATCGAGCAGCGATACATCGACGCCGAGACGTTCCGATGCCGCGCGAAGGAAGCACTGGCGGACCTCGGCACAGACCTGGCGCAGCGCGCGGCCGGACTGCTGGATCGAGAGACTGCCCGAGGTAACACCTTCATTCGGGCTGGTCGCCGTCGAGGCGCGGATCATCTCGATCCTGACGATCTCGACGTCGAGTTCGTCTGCCGCGATCTGCGCCAGCGCCGTGACGATGCCCTGGCCGATCTCGACCTTGCCGGGCGAGATTGCCACACGGCCGTGATCGGTGAACCGCACCCAGGACGACAGCTTCGGATTGGCAACGAGGCTGACCAGCAGTTTCGGGGCAGGGGAGGGCGAGCTCATGAGGCCGCCATCTCTGCCGCCGCACGCAACACGGCGCGGACCATGCGGTTGTGCGACCCGCAGCGGCACAGATTGCGATCCAATGCGGCCCTGACCTCTGCCTCCGTCGGGGACGGCTTGCGCTTCAAGAGTGCCGCCGCGCTGACGAGGATTCCGGATACGCAGTAGCCGCACTGCATCGCCTGTTCGGCGATGAAGGCGCGTTGCAGCGGATGCGGCTGCTCCACTGTCCCGAGGCCTTCCACCGTGATGACGTCCTTGTCCGCGACCGACCACAACGGCATGTCGCAGGAGGCCATCGCGCGGCCGTCGACCATGACGTAACAGGCACCGCACTCGTTGGCGCCGCAGCCGAAATGCGCACCGGTGAGGCCGAGCCGGCCGCGCAGCACATCGAGCAGCGTCTGATTGGGCTCGGCACCCACGGCCGTGGCTGCGCCGTTGAGCCGGAAATGAATGGTCGGCATGCTCGCTCTAAAGGCCTCAGGACTTGTCGAATTTCTTGACGACGTCGGCCCATTTCTCGATGTCGCCGCGCAGGAACTTGTCGAACTGTTCCGGCGTCATCGACATGGGCACGGCGCCCTGTTCTGTCCAGAGCTTGACGATGTCGGGCCGCTTCACCATTGCGTTGACGGCTGCATTGAGCTTGTCGATCACGGGCTTCGGCGTGCCGGCCGGCGCCATCAGGCCGAGCCAGATGGTCGCCTCGTAGCCTGCTACACCGGCTTCGCCTGCCGTCGGCACATTCGGCAGCACGGTCGAACGCTGCTTGCCGGTCGTGGCGAGCGCGCGGACCTGATTTTCGCCGATGTTCGCCGCCATCGCCGGCACCGCGTCGATCATCATCTGCACTTGTCCGCCGATCACGCCGCTGCGCGCCTCGCCGCTGTTGCGATAGGGAACGTGCACGACATCGATGCCGGCCATGGCTTTGAACAGCTCGCCGGCCATGTGGTAGGGCGTGCCCTGGCCCGAGGAGGCGTAATTCAGCTTGCCCGGCTGCGCCTTGGCGAGCGCGACGAACTCGGCCAGCGTCTTCGCCGGGACCTGCGGGTTCACCACGATGACGAGATCGGAATAATTCACCGGCGTGATCGGCGCGAGGTCGCGCATCAGCTCGTATTTGCGTTTGTCCGCCGTCAGCAGCGATTCATTCGCGGTCTGGGTGTTGGACATCATCAGCAGCGTGTAACCGTCGGCCGGCGACTTCACAGCTTCCACGGTGCCGATGACGCCGCCGGCGCCGGTGCGGTTCTCGACCACGAAGGGCTGACCAAAACTCTCCTGGAGCACGTTGCCGATCAGCCGGGCGGCGACGTCGGCCGGCCCGCCCGCGCCGAACGGCACGACGATACGGACCGAATGGCTGGGATAATCCTGCGCGAATGAGGGGGCTGCGGAGAATGCGGCAAGCAGACCGGCCGCCAATGCCAGCACGGATCTTCGGGCGATCATGCCCACCTCCCTGATATCGTTCTTGTTGGCCGGCACTGTAGCGGCAGGGAATGCGGACTGTCGACGGCTCACAAAGCTAATTGTATCAGGGAATATCGCGCGGTTTTCGGTGTGACCGCGCCGCCTTCGCGCTTGCAGCAGGAACCCGCGGCGCGCGCTTTGAGGAAATCGCATGGGCCGTGCCGGATAAATGCGCTCGGCTGGCTGGTATTTTGGTGTTACGAACTGGGACATGAACCAGCACGCCAAAATCGAAATCCGCCATTCGACCTGTCCGCATGATTGTCCCTCGGCCTGTGCCCTCGATGTCGAGGTGATCGAAGGCCGCAGCATCGGCCGTGTCCGCGGTTCGAAAAAGCAGACCTACACGGCCGGTGTCGTCTGCGCCAAGGTCGCCCGCTACGCCGAGCGCATCCATCACCCCGAGCGGGTCACGTTTCCGATGCGCCGCGTTGGGCCGAAGGGCTCCGGGCAATTCGCGCGCATCTCCTGGGACGAGGCGCTGGACGAGATCGCGGAGCGCTTCAACGCCGCCGAGCGCGAGTTCGGTGCGGAATCGATCTGGCCCTATTATTACGCCGGCACGATGGGTCTGGTGATGCGCGACGGTCTCAACCGCCTCACGCATGTGAAGAAATATTCGCGCTTCTATCAGACCATCTGCGCCAATGTCGCGCGCATCGGATTCGCGATCGGCACCGGCAAGATCGCTGGCGTCGATCCGCGCGAGATGGCGCTGTCCGACCTCGTCGTGATCTGGGGCACCAATCCCGTCAACACCCAGGTCAACGTGATGACGCACGCCTCTCGTGCGCGCAAGGAGCGCGGCGCGAAGATTGCTGCGGTCGACATCTACGACAACGAGACCATGAAGCAGGCTGATATCAAGATCATCCTGCGGCCCGGCACCGACGGCGCCTTTGCCTGCGGCGTCATGCATGTCCTGTTCCGCGACGGCTATGCCGACCGCGCCTATCTGGACAAATACACGGATTGCCCGGCCGAGCTCGAGGCGCATCTGGAGACGCGCACACCGGAATGGGCGTCCGCGATTTGCGGCGTGCCGGTGGCGGAGATCGAAGCGTTCGCGAAAGCGGTTGGCGAGACCAAGCGCACGTTCTTCCGCTTTGGCTACGGCTTTACGCGCAGCCGCAACGGCGCGACGCAGATGCACGCGGCAAATTGCATTCCCGCGGTGACCGGCGCCTGGCAGTATGAGGGCGGCGGCGCCTTCTTCAACAATTACGCGCTGTGGCATTTCAACGAATCCATCATCGAGGGCCACGACGCCATCGACCAGAGCATCCGTGCGCTCGACCAGTCCAAGATCGGCCGCATCCTCACCGGCGATGCCGAGGCCCTGCGCGGCAAGGGGCCGGTCAAGGCGATGCTGATCCAGAACACCAATCCGATGACGGTGGCGCCGGAGCAGGCGCTGGTCAGGCAGGGCTTTGCGCGCGAGGACCTGTTCGTCGCGGTGCACGAGCAGTTCATGACCGAGACGGCGCAAATGGCGGACATCGTGCTGCCGGCGACCATGTTCATGGAGCACGACGACCTCTATTACGGCGGCGGCCATCAGCACATCTCGGTCGGTCCCAAGCTGATCGATCCGCCCGGCGAATGCCGCTCCAACCACGAGGTGTTGCAGGCCCTGGCGCCGCGGCTCGGTGCCAGGCATCAGGGTTTCGAGATGACGCCGCGCGAACTGATCGACGCGACCTTGAGGCTGAGCAACCACGGCGACATCGGCGGCCTCGAAGCCGACATCTGGCGCGACCTGCAACCGGACTTCCGCACCTCGCATTATCTCGACGGCTTTGCCCATGCGGACGGGAAATTCCACTTCAGGGCCGATTGGGCGCATCCGCCGTTCGGTGTGACCATGGGCGATTTCGACAAGATGCCTGATCTGCCGGACCATTGGGCGGTGATCGAGCACACGGACCAGACCCATCCGTTCCGGCTCGCGACCAGCCCCTCGCGCAGCTTCCTCAACACCACCTTCAACGAGACGCCGTCCTCGCAGGCGCGCGAGGGCAAGGCGAGCGTGATGATCCATCCCCTGGATGCCGCCGCGCTCGACATCGCCGATGGCGATGCGGTGACGCTCGGCAACCCCCGCGGCGAGACCACGCTGGTGGCGACGCTGTTCGACGGCGTGCGGCGCGGCGTGCTGATCGCGGAGTCCGTTCATCCCAACAAGAACCACATCGGCGGTCGCGGCATCAACATGCTGACCGGAGCCGAAGCCGTGGCGCCGATCGGCGGGGCCGCGTTCCACGACAACAAGGTCTGGATCAGGAAGGCTGCGACCGCTTAGGGGCTGCACTCGGTGACGCCGTAGCCCGCGAACTCCTTTGCAATGTTCGGGTTCATGGACTTTGCCTGTGCGATATCGGTGGCGCCGTCGCCGCCGTTCTTGCGGGTGGCGATGCCGCGGCCGAACAGCGACGATGACGAGCGCGGGTTGCGCTGGATCGCGTCGGTGTAGTCCTTGATCGCCTCAGTGGTCCGGCCGAGCTTGAGGTTGACGAGCCCGCGGCTGTCGAGCGCATCGCTCAATCCGGGATCGACCTGGAGCGCCAGATTGCAGTCGGCGAGCGCACCCTGCAGATCGCCGGTCGCCGCGCGCGTCCAGCAGCGATTGTTGAGCGCCTCGCCATCCCCAGGATTGCGACGGATCACGACGTCGAAATCCTGCATGGCGAGCGCGTAGGCGCGCTTGATCGCGTAGACTTGGCCGCGCTTGTAGCGCGAGGCGACATCATTAGCATTCGCCGCGATCTTGCGGCTGAGATCGGCGATGATCGGATCCCTGGCGAGATCGTCGGCGCTCGGCGGCGGCTCTGCCTGCGCCACCTCGCAGACCGGTTTCTGCGGCTCGGGTTTCGGGGGCTCCGGCTTGGTCAGGTCGCCGATCTTGTTGTCGGGCGGCCGCGTCACCGAACCTGCGAACGAGAATTCCGTGGTCAGCGAGGACGACAGCCACGGCACCTGCTCGCGCTTGGTCGCGGCGACCACGCCATTCTTGGTGTTGGTCAGGGCCTGCTCGGCGCTGACGTTCGGCGCGCGCATCTCGCGCAGCAGTTCGGCGACGAACAGGCCATGCTCGGTCTTGCCGCTGGCCGCGACCGCACCGAGCGCGGCGGAGTAGAGCACGAGCGAATTGCTCGGCGCGATCGCCGGCGCAAGGCCCGCCGAATAGCGGCGGAAGCGCCGTTCGAACGGGTTGCGGCGCGAGGCGTCGATCAGCGCGATCTTGATCGCGGCGCCGCGCGTGCTCATCTCGGCGAGGATCGCATCAAGGCTGAAGCCGTCGCGCGCCACATCCGGCTCCGTCCAGATCTGCGCGTCGACCGGAAGCAAATAGGTCTGCCGGTTGGACTGGATGGCAAAACCGTCGAAGAAGATCAGCGCCACCGCGCCGCGTTCGATCCGGGCATAGAAGCGATCCAGCACCTGCCGCATGGCGTCGGCCGTGAGATTGTTCTGGCGGTCGACGACGAAACCGTCGCGCTTCAATTCTTCGGTGACGTCCTGGGCGTCGTTGGCGACCTCGTTCAGCACGAACTCGTTGTCGGGATATCTCGCATTGCCGATCAACCAGTGCCAGTTTTGCGGCATCGGCCGCGTGGCTTGCGGGCGCTGCGCTCAGCGCGAGCATGCCTGTCAGCAATGAAATCATCGCGGCGCGCATGAAATGGCTCATCGGTGATCAAAATCTCCGGTCAGGATAGCGGTCGTCACCCTCAATTCAATCGCCAAGCGAATTTGCGCGCACACGCTATGGTGACACGGCGTTGCAGATTGCCCTTGCGCGCGCCGCCCGTCCTGCCGCAAATGGCTGCAAAACGGATGGCAAGGAAGCGAGCGTATCATGACCGACACCACAGCAATCATCACAGAGAAGCGCGGGCAGGCGTTCTGGATCACCATCAACCGGCCGGAGAAACGCAACGCGCTGAACGGCGAGGTCATCGCCGGCATCACCAAAGGCTATCGCGACGCACATGACGACAAGGACGTCCGCGTCATCGTGCTGACGGGCGCGGGCGACAAGGCGTTCTGCGCGGGCGCCGATCTGCAGAATTCCGGCGCGGCTTTCGCGATGGATCATTCCAAACCAAATGTCGACTATGCCGATCTGTTACGTTTGTCACAGAACGCCACCAAACCGGCGATTGCGCGGGTCGGCGGCGTTTGCATGGCCGGCGGGATGGGCCTGCTCTGCATGACCGACATGGCGGTCGCGGCCGATCACGTCGTCTTCGGCCTGCCGGAGGTGAAGGTCGGCGTGTTCCCGATGCAGGTGCTGAGCCTGCTCCAAACTATCGCGCCGCCGCGCCTCGTCAACGAATGGGCGCTCACCGGCGAGCCGTTCGATGCGAAGGCGGCGCAAGCCGCGGGCCTGCTCAACTACGTCGTGCCCACCGCCGAGCTCGATGCCAAGGTCGACTGGCTGATCGGCCGCATCGTCGACAAATCCCCGACCGCGATCCGCCGCGGCAAATACGCCATGCGCGCCATCGCCTCGATGTCATTCGACGAGAGCATCGCCTACACCGAAAGCCAGATCGCGCTGCTGGCAATGACCGAGGACGCCAAGGAAGGGTTGAAGGCGTTCAGCGAGAAGCGGAAGCCGGTCTGGACGGGAAGGTGAGGGGGCGCAACCGCGCACACAACTCGCAGGGTGGGTTAGCGTAGCGTAACCCACCGCTTCTGCTGCCGTAGAGAAAGAAGAGGTGGGTTACGCCCTGCGGGTCGCGCTTTGCGCGCCCACAGTGCTAACGCACCCTACGGCATGTCACCCCGCGTTGGGCTTCAGCCCCGCCGCCTGGATACCCGCCACCGCGCAGGCCTCGTCATTGTCCGAGGTATCGCCGGAGACGCCGACAGCGCCGAGCAGCGTCGCGCCGTCCATGATCAGGACGCCGCCGGGGACCGGCACCAGCGCGCCCTTGGCGATGGTGTTCACGGCGTCAATGAAAAAGGCCTGCTCCTGGGCGCGCTGGAACAGGGCGCGCGAGCCCATGCCCATGGCGAGCGCGCCATAGGCCTTTCCGTGGGCGATCTCGCCGCGCATCAGGCTGGTGCCGTCCTGCGCCGCCGCGAGCTTGAGCACGCCGCGCGCGTCGAGGATGGTGACGACCAGCGGCTTCAGCTTGAGTTCGCCGGCCTTCGCGAAGGCGGCGTCGAGGATCTTGCGGGCGGTGTCGAGGGTGAGGTCAGCCATGGCTGGTTTCCTTTGCAGCAGTTGAGGTGGAATTGGTCTCGGTACGATCGAGGCTCATCGCCAGCACGCGCGCGACGTGAAGCGCCTCGCGCTGGGTGCCGTCATGGATCTGGTGGCGGCAGGAGGTGCCGTCGGCAACGACCAGCGTCGTCAGGTCTGCGCGCCGCACGGCGGGCAGCAGCGACAGCTCGGCCATCTCGATCGAGGCATCATAGGTGTCCGCGCCATAGCCGAACGCGCCGGCCATGCCGCAGCAGCTCGACTCGATGGTCTCGACCGCAAGGCCCGGGACGAGCCGCAGCACCTGCTCGACCGGCTTGAAGGCGCCGAAGGATTTTTGATGGCAATGGCCGTGCACGACGGCCTTCTCAGCGACGGTGCCGAGGGGCAATTGCAGCCGGCCGGCCTCGGCCTCGCGCACCAGAAATTCCTCGAAGGTCAGCGCGTGCGCGCCGACCGCCTTGGCGTCGTTGTCCTTGCGCAGCGAGGCGAGCTCGTCGCGCAGCGTCAACAGGCAGCTCGGCTCGAGGCCGACGATCGGCACGCCGCGCGCGGCAAAGGGCGCAAAGGCAGCGACCAGCCGATCGAGCTCGACCCTGGCTTCATCGACGAGGCCGGCGGACAGGAAGGTGCGGCCGCAGCAGAGCGGGCGGCTGCCGCTCAGCGCCTTCGGCAGATGCACGCGATAACCGCCGGCCGCGAGCACGCGCAGGGCGGCATCGAGGTTCTCGCGCTCATAGATGCGATTGAAGGTGTCGGCGAACAGCACGACCTCACGGCCATCGACGGGCCCGACCACGTCAGCCGCTGGCGCAAAAACGTCGCTGCGGAAGGCGGGCAGGGCGCGGCGCGCGCTGATGCCGGCAAAGCGTTCGAACAGCTTTCGGAGCAGCGGGCTGCGGTTGCGCAAATTGGCCAGCGGCGCCAGCCGCGATGCGAGGCCGGCATAGCGCGGGAGATAACCGACCAGGCGGTCGCGCAATCTCAGGCCGTGCGAGGCGGCACGCGCGGCCAGCACCTCGATCTTCATCTTGGCCATGTCGACGCCGGTCGGGCATTCGTGGCGGCAGGCCTTGCAGGAGACGCAGAGTTTCAGCGTATCCATCATCTCGTCGGAGGACAAAGCATCCGGGCCGAGCTGGCCCGAAATCGCAAGGCGTAGCGTGTTGGCGCGGCCGCGGGTGACGTCCTTCTCGTTGCGCGTGGCGCGATAGGACGGGCACATCACGCCCCCCTCGAGCTTGCGGCAGGCGCCGTTGTTGTTGCACATCTCGACCGCGCCCTGGAAGCCGCCGCCGGCGCCGGGATAAGCCGACCAGTCGAGCTTCGTCTTCAGCTCGCCGACGCGATAGTCGGGCTTGAAGCGGAACAGCGAGCGGTCGTCCATCTTCGGTGCATCGACGATCTTTCCGGGATTGAGCACGCCATCGGGATCGAAGCGCTGCTTCACCTCCCTGAAGTCGGCAACGAGGCGTTCGCCGAACATCGTCTCGTGAAACTCGGAGCGCACCAGGCCGTCGCCATGCTCGCCGGAATGCGAGCCCTTGTACTCGCGCACCAGCGCGAAGGCCTCTTCGGCGATGGCGCGCATCGCCTTGACGTCCTTCTCCAGCTTCAAATTCAGCACCGGGCGCACATGCAGGCAGCCCTCGGAGGCGTGCGCATACATCGTGCCGCTGGTGCCGTGTTTGGCAAACACCTCGTTCAGCCGTGCGGTGTAGTCGGCGAGGTGCGGCAGCGGCACCGCGCAATCCTCGACGAAGGAGACCGGCTTGCCCTCCTGCTTCATCGACATCATGACGTTGAGGCCGGCGGCGCGGAAATCGGCGATGCCGCTCTGCAATCCAGGCTCGGTGATTTCGACCACGCCGCCCCATTTGCGTTTGTCGTTGGTCCAGCCGAAGCCGAGATCGCCCATGAGCTCACCGAGCTGTTTCAGGCGCACGAGATTATCGGCCTGGTTCTCCTCGGCGAACTCGACCACCAGCACGGCGTCCGGATCGCCCTTGATCGCGGTGGAGATAATGGGGCGGAACATCGTGATGTCGCGGCCGAGCGCGAGCATGGTGCGGTCGACCAGCTCGACCGCGATCGGCTTCAGCTTGACGAGATGCTGGGCCGCATCCATCGCCTCGTAGAAGCTGCCGAAATGACAAACGCCCAGCGCCTTGTTGCGGATCACGGGCCACAGCTTCAGCTCGACTTTGGTGGTGAAGGCCAGCGTGCCCTCGGAGCCGACCAGGAGGTGCGCCATGTTGTTGCGCGCATTGCGCGGCACCAGCGCATCGAGATTGTAGCCGCCGACGCGGCGCTGCACTTTTGGAAAGCGCGCGGCGATCTCGTCGGCCTCGCGCGTGCCGAGATCGAGCATGTCGCGGAATAGGGCGCGTGCGCTGTTGCCGGCGTCGAGATCGGAGAGATCGCGCGAGACCTCGCCGTAACGGCTCAGCGTGCCGTCGGCGAGGGCGGCCTCCATCGACAGCGTGTTGTCGCGCATGGTGCCGTAGCGCAAGCTGCGTCCGCCGCAGGAATTGTTGCCGGCCATGCCGCCGATGGTGGCGCGCGAGGCCGTGGAGACGTCGACCGGGAACCACAGGCCATGTTTTTTGAGCTGGCGGTTGAGATCGTCGAGCACGATGCCGGGCTCGACCACGCAGGTGCGGCCTTCGACGTCGAGCGAGAGGATGCGGTTCAGGTGTTTCGATAGATCGACCACGATCCCGTCATTGACGGTCTGGCCGCATTGCGAGGTGCCGCCGCCGCGCGGGGTGACCTTGCGGCCCTCGTCGCGGGCGATCGCCAGTGCCAGCAAGGCCTCGTCCACGGTCTTGGGCACGACCACGCCGGCCGGCACGATCTGGTAGAACGAGGCGTCGGTGGCGTAGCGGCCGCGGCTGAAGCGGTCGAACAGGACGTCACCGGTGATTTCCCGGGCCAGGCGTGCCGCCAGGCCGCCCTTTTGAGCCGATTCCGGTGATTTTCCAGCCACTTCCGCCGCCATGGTCCGCTTTCGCCTGTTCGCCGGCACCGTCTTGCCTCCCGTCACGGCCCTTGGCAAGCGAGCCCTGCTTCTTGGGCATTGACGGACCTCGCCGGGCGAGGGACAAGCCCGGCGAATAGTGATATGCGAGCGGCTCGCGGGAGCCCCGAATTCGGGCCTCCCGACGCTCACGTCGAGACAAGCCTCAAAGACCGGGAAGGACGCCGATGACCGTGCACACTGGAAGGCATTTCTTACAGATTCCAGGACCGACCAACGTGCCCGACCGGGTGCTGCGGGCGATGGACATGCCGACCCTGGACCATCGCGGTCCGGAGTTCGCCGAGCTCGGTTTTGCGGTTCTTGCCTCGATGCAGCGGGTGTTCCGCACCAAGCAGCCCGTGGTCATCTTCCCCTCGTCCGGCACCGGCGCCTGGGAAGCGGCGATGGTCAACGTGTTCGCGCCTGGCGACAAGCTCCTGATGTGCGAGACCGGCCAGTTCGCCGTGCTGTGGCGCGGCATCGCCGACAAGTTCAGGTTCGACGTCGACTTCATCCCGAGCGACTGGCGCCACGGCGCCGACCTTGCGGAGATCGAGAAGCGTCTTGCCGCCGACAAGCAGCACGCGATCAAGGCCGTCTGCGTCGTGCACAACGAGACCTCGACCGGCTGCGTGACGCCGCCACTGGAGGTGCGCAAGCTGCTCGACCGCGTCAAACATCCGGCGCTGCTGATGGTCGATACCATCTCCGGCCTCGGCTCGATGGAATACGAGCACGACGCCTGGGGCATCGACGTCTCGGTCGCCGGCTCCCAGAAGGGCCTGATGCTGCCGCCCGGCCTCGGCTTCAACGCCGTCTCGGACAAGGCGCTGGCCGTGGCGAAGGCCAACCCCGGCATGCGCTCCTACTGGGACTGGCAGGAAGTCATCAACTTCAACAAGCTCGGCACCTTCCCCTATACGCCCGCCACCAACCTGCTCTATGGCCTGCGCGAAGCGGTCAAGATGCTGGAGGAGGAGGGGCTGGAGAACGTCTGGACCCGCCACAAGCGCCACAGCGCGGCGACACGCGCCGCGATCAAGGTCTGGGGCCTGGAGACGCAGTGCGCCGACCCGGCTGCGCACTCGCCTGCGCTGACCGGCGTGCGCGTGCCTGATGGCCACGACGCCGACGCCTTCCGCAAGGTTGTGCTGGAGAACTTCGACATGTCGCTCGGCACCGGCCTGAACAAGGTCAAGGGCAAGGTCTTCCGCATCGGTCATATCGGCCACTTCAACGATCTGATGCTGATGGGTACGCTCGCCGGCGTCGAGATGGGTCTGGATCTGGCAAAAATTCCGCACCGGAGCGGCGGCGTGTTGGCGGCCATGGACGTCCTGAAGGGACGCGACGCGGTGCCGATGACCAAGGCTCAGGTGGCTTAACGCCTCGGCAGGCCTCGACGAACTTAAGAGACGAGAGCGCGCGATGAACGCACCGACGACTGCCAACGAAGACCTGCTCTACTCCGTCACGGACGGCATCGCGCGGATCACCTTCAACCGCCCGCAGGCGCGCAACGCAATGACCTTCGCCATGTATGATCGCATGGCGGAGATCTGCCAGGAGATCAACGCGGACCGTTCGATCAAGGCGCTGATCCTGACCGGCGCCGGCGACAAGGCGTTTGCCTCCGGCACCGACATTTCCCAGTTCCGTGCGTTCAAGACCGCGCAGGACGCGCTCGACTACGAGGCCCGCATCGACCGCGTGCTCGGCACGCTCGAGCAGTGCCGCGTGCCCGTGATCGCGGCCATCGCCGGCGCCTGCACCGGCGGCGGCGCCGGCATCGCGGCCTGCTGCGACCTGCGCATCGGCACCGAGACGACGCGGATGGGCTTTCCGATCGCGCGCACGCTCGGCAACTGCCTGTCGATGTCCAACATCAGCCGCGTCGTGGCGCTGGTGGGTCCCGCCCGTACCAAGGATCTGATCTTCAAGGCGCGGCTCGTCGAGGCGCCGGAGGCGCTGGCGCTTGGCCTGCTCAACGAGGTCGTGCCCGACGTCGAGACGCTGCAGCGCCGCGCCGACGAGACCGCAAAGCTCGTCGCCAGCCACGCGCCGCTCACGCTGGAAGCGACCAAGGAAGCGGTGCGCCGCATCCGCCGCACGCTGTCGCGCGAAGAGGGCGAGGACTTGATCCTGAAGGCCTATATGAGCGAAGATTTTCGCGAGGGCATGGATGCCTTCCTCAACAAGCGTACGCCGAACTGGAAGGGCAAGTAGCCTGCGTCATTGAACGGCTGCGCCATATTAGGGCGTGTACTCATAAGGGCGCAGACGTCGGCTTTGAGATCTAAGCAGAAATTTTCTGCTCAATCAGAGCGTTGCTGCTTCTTGACCGCTGGTGGGCGCCTGTTGCGAGTCTTTGAGGAGCCGCAGCGCCGCAGCCGTGACGAGACCCGTGGCGAGCAGGTACACGGGGGATATGTCCCAGCCGGGTCCTTCGAAGACCAGATAGGAGAATAATCCCGCGGCCGACACGATGAAGCCGACCCAGGCTAGCTTCGGTAGGCGAAATCGACGTTCGCTCCGCCAAAGATCAAGCACGAGGTAGTACGCGAGAAGGCTGTTGCAGAGTGCCGCCGGCAGCACCCCCAGGACGATTCCGGTTTCAAACGCGAGATAGGATAACACGCCGTCGACCTGAGCAATCACCGCGAAGGGCAAATAGCGCGGATTGAGGCAGGCCAGCGCGATCGACGCAAGCTCAAACGCGTAGAAGTACCGCTCGTGCATCTTCGGGAGCAAATACGGCATGAGCATAAGCGATACACATGCGGCCAGCAGAATAAACTCCGGCCCCGCCCGTTGAGAGCGCGCGATGAAAATCGATAAGGCGAGCCCGCTCGCCGCCGCGAGCACCATGCCGACGGCGACCCCGATCGCGTACGGCATTCCTCCAGCCAACACCCAGATGTTCGCTGCGTTCATGGTGAGGCGATTGAATGTGTGAGCTTGGTCCAAATAGACCGCAAACACGGAGACTAACGATCTGCCGGCGACGAGAACCGGTATCGCGAGAACCACGTAGATTCCGGGAACGGTAGCTAGCCACGCCAGGTGGATCCGGCGGCGCAACATCATGCCGAGCACGAAGGGTCCCAGGAACACGCCCTGAGCCTTCACAGAACACGCCATCGCAAATGGCGCAACGCCATTTCGGTCCCGCATGAAAAGCGCCACGGAAACCAGGGTGAAGAAGGTCCAGATCGAATCGGCCTGCCCCCACAATGCGCCATTGAAGATCACCGTAGGTGCAAGCCAAACCGCGCACAAGGCCACGCACGCGCGCAACGGTACCTTTGTCGCTCGCCAGACCATCTGGGCGACGACGAGCGCACAGCCCAGCTCGAATACTCCCGAGATCGCTTTCACGAGGGACAGTGGCTGTCCCAGCCAATCAAAATGGGCGGCGATCAGCAGGAGATAGCTATAAACCGGGGTGTAGTTGGTGAAAGGTTCGGCCAGTGCAGCATTACCGTGATCTCGAGCAAAGGCATACCACGGGATCAGGAACTGAATGGCGTCGTCGGTGGCGTGCTCCCGGGCGAAGTAACGGAGCCCAAGGCCTGCAAATCCGGCCCCCATCACTAGGCCGATCGCAAGCGGCGAGTACGTGTGCAACGTCTCGTTAGGCCTGATGCAGAGGCCGGGATCGGCCGACGTGCCAATAGTCTCTTTTTTCACGCGATCGCTTTTGCTTTTGAAGTCTTTGAAGGGCGTTGCGACTTCATTTTGCTTTCAACCTAAAGGAGCAATCATTTCCAGTTTCATAAGGAGCGGTTCTGCCATGGGCAATTTCTCTCAGAAGGATTGTTTGGTTAGCAAAGCTTTGGTGGAACTGATGATCGTTTAAGTTGGCCGGAAGCAGGGACGCGGTTCGCATTGGGCCGCCTTCATGGTCCTCACGCCCCGCGTGCGGCCGTGGAAGATGCGTTGATGCAGGTCGCCCGTGAGCATCAGTTGCGCGTCCTCGTGTGGATTGAAGGCCGCGCCGGTCGCAAGGGCCTTCGCCTGATCTCAGGGGCTACCGGTGAGCCGCCGCGTATGTCTGCTTATCCCCAGCCAAGCCAGATATTTGACAAGGACATGGAAGCACGACGGCCGCAATAAATCAGTTTTCGCATTCTATGTTCAACAGCGGCCAGATACGCCAGCCTGCAAATAGCCCCCACGCTCCGTGGCGGCCCCAGCATCGGGCCGGGGGGCATGATGCTGGGGCCTCCGGACAGGCTATTGCCTCATGGGACTGAGGCCTTCACCGAATCCAAAGCACGACGCCAACCGTTCCGTTGTTGCCGAATATTCCCGAATGTGTGTCAAAACTCACACAGGTCTGCTGACAAGCAGAAAGGCCGCAAAGGTCGGACAAGAACGGCCCCTGCGGCCGATACCGCGTCGTTCCGCACGATCGGCGGGGCGGCTGAACCTAAGCATATCGCGCGCCAGCCTCGCCACGATCTTAGTCCGTCATTAGCGAGAACCTGTCAGTGTTGCTCTTGGGACGGGGCCGTGGGGGACAAACCTGCTGACTCTACTCGAAGATCGCCAGCAACTGCCAATAGTCCGGCCCGCTCAATATCATCGGAAGCCTCGGCCGCAAGCTCTAAGCAAAATCGTTCGAGACGATGAAACTCCTTGAGATCTCGGTTCATCGCCAATCCGCACCCCCGCTGCCAACTTAAATGGACGTTGAGGTCTCATGGTGAAAAAGTCTCTAACTTGTTATGCCGGTGCCATAAAGAGCCCCGCCAGCATGATCGTCTGCGCTAGTCCTGGACTGCCTCAATGATCCTCTTTCGATGACATGGCAGGCGTGAGATGAACCGTGAGATTCGAAACTCGAACACTAAAATTGCGATCGCAGTGCCTATCGCAATGCAGGTGGCGATCACGATGGCTGTAGTCCTCTTAGTCGGAACACGGGGATGGGACGACGGCGCGATCACACTCGCTTACTCGAAGACCTTCGCTGCGACCGGCCGCATCGCACTGACGCCGCTTTCGGAACAGGTGGAGGGGTTTTCCACTATCGCGTGGTTCCTAACTAATTCGTTCGTCGCCCTGTTCCAGCCGAGCTTTGCTACTGCCATCGCCGTTGCTCAGGGCATGACGGGGCTCTTCTTCTGCCTTTCGATCCTTCAGATCTGGTTGCTAACCAAGGATCTTAAACTCGATAAGTTCGCCTCGACCCTGTTGCTCTCGACCTACGCTGCTCTCGGAATGTCTTTGAGCGAAATCGCGAACGGAATGGAAATGCCGCTCTTGTGTTTCACGGGGGTTGGGGTCGTACGGAATTTATATTTTCGCCCAAATCTGTTGCAGGCTGCAGCCTTCGGGAGTGTGTTCCTCCTTACTCGTTTTGAGGCATTGGTCTACTACGCATTCATCCTTGCACCGCTTTTATACGAGCGCCGGACCAAAGACTTCGTGATCCTGGCGCTTACGGGCACGGCAGTGCTGGGTGGGACAGAGGCCCTGCGGCTCTGGCTTTTCTCGGATTGGGTTCCTAACACCATCTACGCCAAAATGCAGCCTCCCTACCACGAAGACAACCTAAGGGAGTTAGTCAAAAAGGTCTCTGCGGCATTCGAGGTCGTAAGGGCGATGCCACTGTTGTTCTCGTCTATAGCTATCATAGCGTATTTGCACTTTGCTTGCTTTTTAGACGCGTTTAATCAGCGAACGGAGCTATTCACCAAGTCGCTATATCTCTTTGCCCCCATGTTCGGAGTAATTGCATTCAACTCTGCAATAGGGACTAATTGGGGTTACGTGGGGCGAATGCAAACGCTCGCTTTCCCGTTTGCACTTCTTTTACTCGGGTTTTGGTCTAAGAAACTCGAGTTGTTTCGCAGTGAACTGCAACGCTCATATGTTTTGATTGCCGCAATAGTAACGGTTGTAGTCAGCTGGTGGTCAAGCGCCAAGCCGCCGCTCTCGCAAGCTTATCTGACAATCAGATCGCAGGCACAGTCTGCTCCATTCGGTGTAACGCCCGCATCCTACCGGCTCACCGGACTTGCCGTGGATCGGATCCGGGAATTGACAGGCAGGGCGAGTATTAGCTTTCTGACGCCCGACGTGGGTGGTGTCGGCCTTTGTTGCTCACGCGTGAGGATCGTGGATTTAGGCCTTCTCGCGAACCGAATCCTTGCCCATCAAGGGTACGGCGCACTAGATGACGTCATATCTACCGAGCGCCCCGAGGTAATCGAGGCGCATGAGATGTGGGCAGAGATTCCAATGCTCTACAAGCTAGCGTCGTTTACTCGGTCATATGAACCCCTCATCATTGACAACATACGAATGTATGTTCGTCGTGACGTAGCAAAAGAACTGTTGGTCGGCGGCTTTGCTGTAACTTGCAGCCTAGAGGATAATGACTGCCGGTCGCGGGCGCTAATTGAGCACCGGTATGCGCATTATTCGACAAAGGATGACGACTTCGAGTTCCTGAAGAGTGGTTATTTTGTCGATGTCACTTCGCGTTGAAGGAGGCATTTTCGGCAGAGCCGATTGCGCGGCGGCGTGGGATTCAGCATTGGTCCGCGCCGCCGCCGCCGCTGCTGTATTGGAAACCAAAAGTGGCACTACCGTTTGATCAAGCCGCTTTTGCCGAACAAGGCGCGGGCGTTAGGATAATCCTCGATGTCTCCGGCCGGTGGCAGGCGGGAGAGTAGTGCGGCGCAATCAAGCCACCTTCTGCTGGTCGTCGATAGGCTCGGCCACCAATTTAACGCCGAGCGCGTTCATTGCCTTGGAGGCGGTTGGCTATCTTGCCGTCCCAACAAAGTGTCCGTCCGCCTCGCCGTCCTTAGTGAATCTTGGACAGACGCAAAAGCCTCCCGGTGAGCTGCGGGTTGGACACATGACCTTTGGTGCTCCCGACGGCAGTTCGGAAGCATTCACGAGGCATTGCGATTTAGGTTTTGGATCCTGCGACGCACCCTTAGCGAACACGGCTGTACCTGCGCCGGCCAGCATTAAAACAATAAGGACGCCTTGAAGGAAGCTCATGCGTGGTCCTTATAGCGGTGGCAATCAATTGAGCGGTTCTTCAACGGATCGAGCAACATCATCGGATAGCGACGCGCTACGGCAAATTTACCGCCAACTGCCTCGCTCTTCCAGTTCGCTAATCAGGCTATGGCTCAGCGCTAAACTAAATAAGTCCTATCCTAGATTGATGCCGCGGAACCTGTGGGGGAGCTTTGCTTCATTCCTCGCGCCGATAAATATTCTGCTGCGTCTGTGTCTCGCGAATTTCTTGGTAACTCGTCGCTTCATCTATGAGACGCTTCGTGCATGAGCGTGCGAGCTGCTTAGCGATAATTTGGGCGCGGTTGGCGATGTCGTGCTGAGTGGCTTTTAGGACTCCAGCATGTTGTGCGCGCGCAAAGACATCGCAGACCTTTGGGAGGAAGTTCGGCGCGTACCCGAACGCCTTAACGCCCTGCTTGGTGCGGAATTCGATCTGGTCGGCTATCGCGAAAAGGTCTTCGCCGATAAAAGGCTTGAGACTCTGCACTGTCAAAAAAGCAGGGAGATTGGGGCCGCTCCTGTAATACTGACGTCCTTTGGGCGGGCGAATGCGGCCTAGGCCCACCATGAAGCCACTCTGAGTGATCACGCGCTGCCCGTTGTCGAGGACCGCAACCTCGATCTCGATGGTTCCGAATTGAAGGACGCCTTCATGCGTCGCTTGCGGCAAGTGTCTCGCCCAGCGGGCTTTAGCGGCCTTCCGAGCTATTTCCCTGCGCTCGTCATGTGATAGGGCGGCTGCCCTTGCAGCGCCGCCAGCGGCTCGGGCGGGAACTCCCCACTGGACTTTCCACCGCGTTCTCCGCCGCGCGTGGTCGAGGTCTAAACTTACTTTTCTACGCGTATTCATACTTCAGCAATATGGTCAGATCAGAAAATTGCAAGCGCGGCGTGGCCGCAAAATGGGCTCGGTGAAGCGAAGCAATTACGCGGCGAGCAACTCCGGATCATTTAGTATGGCCTTGACACGTTCTGGTGACGAGCACTGCCAGACTGCTGTACAAAATGCCCTCAGCATCATGTCTCTGCACCGAATTTGTGGAACCGGCGGAAACGTTGACGCGAGAGCTTGGGCGACACTTAGTGCCTGGTAGATGTTTCGTTCCTGGTAGAGCTTCGGGCCAAAGAGGCCTCCCAGCAATCCGCCCCAAAAGTTATGCTTGTGCGAACGCACCAAGACGCCCTTCTTGCCCACCGAGATCCAGCAGGCGTCTCCGCTCTCCAGTATGATGGTCGCATCGTGGCCAAATTTTTCGTTGATGTAGAGCAGGCGCGGCATCACTCGTCACTCTTAGCTTTCTTACTTTTAGCTTTTTTGCATTTTCGGAAATTTCACTTAATCGAAGGGGCCCATTCCTTATAACTTTAGGCCCTGATCAGGGCCACTGATTGCTTGCTCCGAGTCTATGAGCTCCGCGGATCGCTTGTAGCTTAGGAGGGCGAGGCTTGTCTCATTTCAGATCTCATTCCAAAGTCATAACGGGGATGGCGTCGGATGGCTTGAATTCGGGCGAATTCGCCAGCACAATGCTCCTGAATTCATCTCTGAATTTCCAATCCGAACAAGAACATAGGGAAGACGCCCGTGGGACATGGAATGAAGGCCGCGATTGCGCTGACAGTCGCGCTGTGCGGCACTCCGGCTGTTGCCGGCTGGGAGCCGGCAAAGCCGGTCGAGATCGTGGTGGCGGCGGGTGCGGGCGGCGCCTCCGACCAGATGGCGCGGATGATGCAGGCCGCGATCCAGAAGAACAATCTGATGAAGCAGCCGATCGTCGTCTCGCTCAAGGGCGGCGCCTCGGGTGCCGAAGCGCTGATGTACATGAAGTCCAGCGAGGGCGATCCGAACAAGGTGCTGATCGCCTATTCGCTGATCTACATGCTGCCGCTGTCGGCCAAGATCCCCTTCAATTGGCGTGAGCTGACCCCGGTTTCGGTGGTCGCGCTCGACCAGTTCGTGCTCTGGGACAACAGCGCGGGCCCCAAGACGGTGAAGGAGTTCGTCGCGGCCGCGAAGGCGGCGAGCGCGCCGTTCAAGATGGGCGGCACCGGCTCCAAGCGCGAGGACCATGTGCTGACCGTCTTCCTCGAGCAGAAGACCGGCGCAAAATTCTCCTATCTGCCCTACAAGTCCGGCGGCGAGGCCGCGACCCAGCTGGTCGGCAACCACACCGAAGCCAACGTCAACAATCCATCGGAAAATCTCGAAGTCTGGCGCGCTGGCCAGGTGCGTCCGCTCTGCGTGTTTGACAAGGAGCGCATCTCCTACACCAGCAAGGTGACGGACACCCAGTCCTGGGCCGACATCCCCACCTGCAAGGAGGAGGGCGTCGACGTGCAATATCTGATGCTGCGCGCGATGTTCCTGCCCGGCAAGGTGACGGCTGAGCAGCAGGCGTTCTATGTCGAGCTGTTCCACAAGGTGACGCAGACCGCCGAGTACAAGGACTACATGGAGAAGCAGGCGCTGAAGCCGATCTTCCTCACCGGCAAGGATATGGTGCAGTTCCTCGAGGAGGACGATGCCATCAACAAGTCGCTGATGACGGAAGCCGGATTTGTCGCGAAGTAGTCGTCTCTTTCTTCTTCCTCTCCCCGTTCTTACGGGGGAGAGGGCTGGGGTGAGGGGCTCTCTCCGCGAGTCCGCTCTCACCGTCCTTGTGGAGACTCCCCCTCACTCCAACCCTCTCCTCGCGCGCGGGAAGAGGGGAAATTGAACGCACTCCGTCCCTAACAGAGCATGTCCCAAACCGATCTTGAAATCGTCGTCGACGATCCGACCGCGCCTGAAGACGACTCGCCCTCCGTCGTCTCGTCCGGCACGATCGAGATTGTCGTCTGCCTGCTGCTGCTCGCGCTGGCCGTCACGCTCGGCTACGACAATTGGCGCACCGGCGCATCCTGGGATTCGACCGGGCCCGAACCCGGTTATTTTCCGTTCTATCTCTCGGTCATCCTCGGCGGCGGCAGCCTCTACGGCCTGATCGTGGCGCTGCTGGCGCGGCGTGCGGCGTCCGGAACCTTCGTCACGCGCGCACAGGCCCGCCGCGTCATGGCGGTGTTCGTGCCGACGCTGCTGTTCTGCCTCGTGATGCAGTTCCTCGGCCTCTATGTCGCGAGCTTCCTCCTGATCTCGGGCTTCATGCGCTTCGTCGGCAAGATCGCGTTGTGGAAGTCGCTGCTCACCGCTTGTGTGTTCACGGCGATCATGTTCGTCACATTCGATGTCGCCTTCGACGTCATCATGCCGAAAGGGCCGCTCGAAGCGGCCTTCGGCCGCTAGGCGGTCCCGCGATGGAAGCGTTCGGTCTCCTGCTTCACGGCTTTGCCGTCCTGCTGACGTGGAAGACGCTCGTGCTGATGATGGTCGGGCTGGTGCTCGGCATCTTCGTCGGCGTGCTGCCGGGCCTCGGTGGCCCCAACGGCGTCGCGATCCTGCTGCCGCTCACCTTCACGATGGATCCGACCTCGGCGATCGTGATGCTGTCCTGCATCTATTGGGGCGCGCTGTTCGGCGGCGCGATCACCTCGATCCTGTTCAACATCCCGGGCGAAGCCTGGTCGGTCGCGACCACTTTCGACGGCTATCCGATGGCGCAGCAGGGCAGGGCGGCGGAGGCGCTGACCGCGGCGTTCACATCCTCCTTCATCGGCTCGTTGGTCGCGGTGCTGCTGATCACGTTCCTCGCGCCGATGATCTCGTCCTTTGCGCTGAAGTTCGGCCCGCCCGAGTTTTTCGCGGTTTATCTGCTGACATTCTGCTCGTTCGTCGGATTGGGGCGCGAGGCCAAACACAAGACGGTCATCTCGATGTCGCTGGGGCTGCTGCTCGCCGGCATCGGCATGGATACGGTGTCGGGCAATCTCCGCATGACCTTCGGCTCGCCGGAGTTGCTCCGCGGCATCAACTTCCTGGTCGCCGTGATCGGCCTGTTCGGCATCAGCGAGATCCTGCTGACGATGGAGGAGCGGCTGGCGCTGCGCGGCCACGCCGCAAGCATTTCGCTCCGCGTCGTGCTCGGCGTCTGGAGGGACCTGCCGAAATACTGGTCGACGCTGCTGCGCTCCTCCTTCATCGGCTGCTGGCTCGGCATCACCCCGGGCGGCGCGATCGCGGCCTCCTTCATGGGCTACAACCTTGCCAAGCGTTTCGCCAAGGATCCCGAAAGTTTCGGCAAGGGCCGCATCGAGGGCGTGTTCGCGCCGGAGACCGCGGCGCATGCGTCAGGCACCTCGGCGCTGCTGCCGATGCTGGCGCTCGGCATTCCCGGCTCGGGCACCGCGGCGATCCTGCTCGGCGGCCTGATGGTGTGGGGCCTCAATCCGGGGCCGCTGCTGTTTGTCGAGCACAAGGACTTCGTCTGGGGCCTGATCGCCTCGATGTATCTCGGCAATGTCGTCGGCCTCGTGCTGGTGCTGACGACGGTGCCGATCTTCGCCTCGATCTTGCGCGTGCCGTTTGCCGCGGTGGCGCCGATGATCGTGGTGTCCTGCGCGATCGGCGCCTATGCGATCCAGAACGCGATGTTCGACATCTGGCTGATGCTCGGCTTTGGCATCGTCGGCTACGTCTTCAAGAAGATCGGCATTCCCCTGGCGCCGTTCACCCTCGCGCTCGTGCTCGGCAACCGCGCCGAGGATGCCTTCCGCCTGTCGATGATCGGCTCCGGCGGCGACCTCAAGGTGTTCTGGTCGAACGGCCTGGTCGGCTCGATCACGACGCTGGCGATCGTGCTGCTGTTCTGGCCGGTTATTGACCGGATTCTGACGCGCTTTCGACAGATGAAACGAGCTAAAGCCACGTCCCTGCAAGTTTAGCCAAATAATGTTCGCTGGCGCGCGGCAGCTTCGACAGGCCTCGATGCCTGTGCCGGGGTCGAAACCTATCCCTGGCGAGAAAGTCGCTATACTTTATCGTCAACTAAGCTTGCGCTAAAAATCGTTACGTTCGTTCTCGGTTCGCATATCTCGTCCGCTATAGCCTTCGCAAAATCGAACTTTGTGTTACGAACTGGCTTCGTGGAAAGTAAGTCTGTCTGGTCGCTCGTGGTGTAGATGGGTACGTATGGCGTATGCCACCGGGCGATGATCTCGCCACAAGTGGTACATGAGAACTGCCCCGTTTCCGGCCTGGCACAGGCTCTTATGGAACGTAGGTAAACGGACTGGCACACCGGGCAGATCATACAAGGGACATTTCGACCGGCCATGATGCCGTTTGCTCTGGCTGCAAAGTAGTATTTGGGTGAGGCTATCGGGAGGCCAATAGGCGGTCAATTTCTGCCGCTGTTCCGCCGCTTCAATCTAATTCTTCCGCCCAATTCGGCGGGCGCGTCATCTTGCTCGGCGACCGTGGCAGCGTAAGCGGCTGGCCCGTTAAGCGGATTTGGTCCTCCCCTTTTGAGGCCGAGATGCTTGACCTACGCGTCTGGACATCTGGTTCGTTAATGAGTCGGCCCGCTTGGCACTCCGGCCTCGATTCCTCCTCACCGCCTGCCTGATCATGGTCGCCTTGAATGCTGCGACATCGTCTGTCGATGCACGCTTCTATAGAGGGAATCAGCAGGGGTGGTTTTGTAGTGCTGTTGCCCGCAATTCTGCGCAGGAGGTTATGCGCTGGGCTAATTGAGGGTGATCGCGTTCAAGGCGCGCTCGGCCCCTCTGCAAGGACCTATCTCCTTACGCTAATTGGCTTCTTCTTTTGTGGTTGGCTCATTGGCATGATGGGGAGTGCCCGACAACAGGCTGCCATGACTTCGGCATCGTCCTGTCGATGGCCGGTCTTGGCCCGAACCGGAGGGTAGACGAAGCGTCAACTTGTCCGCTTAGACACGAGAGAACCCCGCATTCTTCATTGGATGACGATCCGACATACGCGGGTCACAGTCCTGCCGGATTCAATAGAAGCTTCTGGCGAGTACAGCGATCATTCCGGCGAATGCGAGCTGCGAGCCCACGCCAAATAATCCCGTCAACGCGCGTTTAGAGTGTATCCACCAATGAAAGCGTTGGAGGGCGTGAAGTAAGCCACGAGGGTAAAGGGTATGAACGAATTGCAAGGCGTCTGGCAACATTGCGGTGAAGGCGCCGACCGCAATCGTCCAAATTGATCCTTCCGTTGCAAACATCCAAAGCGCAAGCCCGAGGCCAGCGCACGCATCAATTCCGATAATTGCAAAATCCCTCAGCGTCGCGCTGCTGAAGGACAGGCGGCGATTGTTAGCACCTTTGCCTAGACTTATTGAGCGAAGGGGATAGTCCCAGTGCGGAATTGCATCAATTGCAAAATGGCTTGCGAACCCCGCGATCGCCGCGGCTGCCGGATGTGATGGAACCAGGCTGGCGATCGCGCCACCGACGATTGCATGGGTGCTCAAAATCATCTGATTATCTATACATTTCCGGGATGCTTGGCATTGGGAACGATGGCATCTTGATCACGTCGTTGTCCTCTGAGGTGCAGTGGTTTGGCCGAGAAAGCATCCTCGGACCCCCCGCGGCAAAGAGGATGTAGAGGTGATTGGCCGAGGATAGGCCTTCGGATCGACACCGACGTTTGTTTCAACGCACGGCTGTTGGAGTCCCGAAGGTGCGGCGATGGGAAGCAGCGAGGCGGGATCGTCGTTCCCTTATCCTAAAGGAGATACTATCGACGAAGATGGCAGTGAAGAAGCACCCGGCAACCATCAAGCCGCTAAAGACGGCCAGGAGCCAATTTTGGATCATCTTCGACCGGGTCCTCGTTTGACGCTCGCCTTTAAGAGCAGCGAGAGCTTGAGCCGTCAAGTCTAACGGGCGCTGGGTTCTCTCTGAACTCATACCACCTTAGCGTCCCTGAGCCCTGCGATCTCGTCCAAGCCGAAGCCGAACTCCTTTAAGACCTGGTTGGTCTGCTCGCCGAAATCCGGCGGCCACGCCATCCTGCTCGGCGTGCGTAACAACGTCAAAAGTTGGCCGACCAGGCGGATGTGGCGATCTTCGTCGTTCGCCACGTCCTGGCCGATGCTGGAGATGCCTGACCTAGCGTCCTCGAACGTCTGGTCGCTGGCTTAGATCGGCCCGCAGGGCACGCCGCGTTGAGCGGGCAGGGGCTATCGGGATGGGCATAGAGCTCCGGGTTCGCCGATCGCCTGGGCGCAATCGCGACCTCGGTGGTGGCTAGCTGATGTAGCCGTCAGGGTCTTGAACGGGACCCCTTGGGGGTGTTCTGGTCGAACGGCCTAGTCGGCTCGAGCACGACGCTCGAGATCGTGCTGCTGTTCTGGCCGGTGGTCGACGGGCTTGCTCGGCCGTGTCGGCTGGGGCCGGCGAGGCAAAGCGGCTGCACCATGAAAAGTTAGCTTAATCAGTGTATTAGCTTCGTTGCGTCGCCATAGTCCAGTCGCTGAGGCCTAGTGGTTGTTCCCAAATGTTGCTGTTGTGCGACAGCTCAGGCCAGCGTTGACGCTTATGCTCCCCTTAATTTCTCACGGGGCATTGCGATGAAGCAGATTGTAATGGGAATTGTGGCGGCATCGTTGGTCGCGAGCAGCGCAGTGGCCGCTGATCTGGCAGCGAAACCCTATGTGAAGGCCCCGGCCGTCGTTGATCCGGTCTGGAGCTGGACCGGCTTCTATGCCGGATTGAACGCCGGATATAGCTGGGGCAGGTCGGAGACGACCGTAGCGCCGATAGCACTGCCGTTCCCGGCTCCACAGTTCGGTTCGTTCGGTCAGAATGTCGACGGCTGGCTTGCCGGCGGACAGCTGGGCTACAACTGGCAGGTGGATCCGAAATGGGTCGTCGGCCTCGAGGGCGACATTCAAGCGACAGGCGAGCGGTCGTCGCGGACGGTGACGACGACGAGCGCGCGTTACGGTTCGAACATCATCGGCATCCCGGGCGGTGCAGATTTTAACTCCATTGCCACATTGACTGGTAATCTTTCCTATGACCTGCAATGGTTCGCGACGTTTCGCGGGCGCGTCGGCGTCCTCTCGGATCCACAGACCCTGTGGTACGCGACCGGTGGTCTCGCTGTCGGCGAGTTCAAATATTCGTCGGCGACCGCCCTTGGAATCCAGGTCTTCGGACCGGGCCTCGGCGGCACCACTCCGCTCGGCGCGTTCAACTTCCCGATCGGGGCCGGGGTGACGAGCACCGACACCCGAATTGGCTGGACGGTGGGTGCCGGCGTCGAGCGCAAGTTCACCCGGAACTGGTCGGCCAAGCTCGAATATCTCTATATGGATTTCGGGAGTAAGACTTACTTTGTGGGAACCGCCAACCAGGCGGACGTAAGCTTCCGCGATCACGTGCTGCGCGCCGGCTTCAACTATGCCTTCACTCCAACGCCCGTTGTTGCGAAATACTGAGCTGCGCAGGCGCAAAACCGCCTCAATGCCCGCCAATCTTGGCGGGCATTGTCATTTCTGCCTTGCTTCCGCTTTCCTGAACTTCGTATTCGCGTCCGCGCCGAAGCCGAAGTCCTTCAGCACCTCGCCTAATCGCGGCATTCCAGCGGTCGCGCCACCACAGCTAGGCGGCGTGGTCGCTTGAAACCAGGTTTCTTCAGCTCGACGCAAGTCTCCGAGCGAACCCCGGGAAGGTGTCGCCAAGCTCGACACACTTGCACCCTCATGATAACTTTGGTCCTCCGACTCATGCGTGGTGCTTTGTGATGAAGGAAGCTCCAGTTCAAGCGAGGGGATTGCTGCTGACCTACGGAACGAGATTTGTAGGTGGCATGGCTGCCCTCGCCGCAAGCCTTCTTAGTTCATCCTGTGTGAGTTCTGACGAAATCTCTTCGAGACCAAGAGTTGCGACTGGTGCTCCTTGGGCCCGAGATATCAACGAGCCGCCGCCCAGCCGACCGCCAGCACGTAGGCCTGACTAGGTCTCGCAACGCAAGATATATCGATCTGGCTTATGCGGTAGGTTAGGTCGCCGTCCAAATGAAATCGACCAGAATGCCTCGCGCCAGGATGCGGGAGTTTGATCGTCTGTACATCGCTCCAATCGGCCCTTTTCTCTGTCGCGGAACCTCCCGTTTCGAGGTATGCAAAAATGAATGGCGAAGTATGGGAGCGTTTGCTGTGTGGACCCAGTCCTGCAGGCTTACAACCTATGAGCTCTTGTCCGAGCAACCGGCGATAGGTCACGCGTAGAACCGAGCAAACAATGAGAATAGATCGTTTTCACCTTTTCGTTTTCGGAGGTTTGTTTAACCTCATAGATCGTTGGAAAGCTAGGCGTCTGCCGCTTGTGTGTCCAAGCTGTCTCGAGCCAGCCTCAGAAGCGGCTCTCGCGCGGGGGCAACGGTTGCTAGGTGAAAAGAAGCTGCATTGCGACGCGTGCGGTATAGCCCATGACATCGCGGGATGGCGACTAGCAGCGGACTATCAGAAGAGCGGCGATCGCGTCCCGTTTCTGGCTAGAAATTGAAGACTTGTTACTCCAGACAGTGCGAGTTTCCGCCGCGATGAATTGGTTCGTTCCAAGCTCAGCGGAAAAATACAGCGTTCGCAGGGCTGGTGATGATGCCGAGCACTGGCCATTCTCGCCTGCTGAGAGATCCTTTAGGCAAGCAACGTCAATCCGGTACGTAGTCGACTTGCTCGCCCTGATGGTGACGTCATCCAAACAGCGGCATGTCCCCCGCCCACTCAAGGCTGCGTCAAGAAGAGCGCTTATACCATTTGCCTTGTCCCATGGAGAAACAAGCTTCGTCGCTGTCCTGCGAACAGGCTCTCGCGTTTGCAAATGCGCTTGAAGCGAGTTTTCCTGATCTGTCTGGAATCTAAGTTCCGGCGGTCGGTTAACTAGGAACGATTCCGTGACCCGCGTTCTCGGAATAGAAAGCGCGCATTCCATTCTGGTCTTCTGTTCTTCTCGATAGCGATCGTCCGGCAGATTCGTCATTCTGCTGGATGATCCTCCCTGCGGCAAGACTAACGCCAATCACATAGATCCAGCCCGGCACAAAATCGAACAGGTGCGAGTTGAATAGCGAGCTTACTACGTTCTGTACCACGACAATGAAGCCAAGCCATGGATAAAAGCCCGCACCCCGAAAAAGGCTAAGGTGACCAATCCACATTGAGTACAAGGCGACACACCCGATTAGTCCCCACTGCACTGCTACGCTGAGAGATTGATTGTGTGGATTGCTGATCGTCTCCGCGCCAAGCCCAGTTTGCCCCAGTGCGGCGCGATCGAATAACATTTGGGTAGATCCTGTGCCGTGCCCGACGACAGGAGCTTCTCGAACGAACCCCACAGACTTGCGCCAATACTCGAGTCGCAATCCAGCAGAGGTTATATCATTGCCGGCGCCGTACTTTGAATATTCGAGCAGGATACTATTCGTTCGATTTTGTAGATTGGGTGAGGCAAACCACGCGGACCCCGCAAGCAATAAGCTAAATGCAATCGCTCCATAAAAAAGTGAGCGCGGCAAATAAAACGCTCCGAAAACAAACAGCATGATCGGCACATATATTAGAGCTGTCCGAGCGAGGACCACGAAAGTCAGATTGGCAAGAAATACAATTGATAGCGCGAGCAGAGGCAACGCCAAATGGGTCCTTCCGTCTTTGATTAACTCAGAAATTGGCCAAGCTAAAACCACAGCGCACAACGCAAACGATTGGCTTTGATCGATGTAATTCTTTACAGGGACACCGGGCTGCAAACTTGCCGTCGGGGTGAGATTCGGCACAAACGCTGTGACCCACGACAAGGCAAGGAGAACAGTGCAAGATCCAAGGAATGCCAAGAGTATCCAAAATGAGCGCGATGACTCTCGAAAGTAGTATATTAGGAACGGCATCATAAGAAACTTTAGCGTGGGATTTACGCCTCGTAGTCGAGCGGTCCAAGAGACGTCAGTCGCCCACAGAGTGCCTATCACGGCTATCGCAAATAGGGCCACCGCAAAACCCGCTCTGGAACGGCCTACTAAATAAGCAAGTTCTTCGAGTCGGATCCTTGGGAACACGCTAAGTACCCAGAGAGCGCTGAAGATTGAGGTGACGGTTGTAGACCACGGTAGCGATGCGACCGCGATCACGGCGAGAACATCGCTGGTTGTTGTTGAGCTCAAGAGCGTCGGAAAGCGCCGGAAATCTCGGACCCAACTGTACCACTTCTTGTCTACCGTAAATGAGCTAAGCCCGCTGTCCATAGTCCCTCGATTGGTTTGCATGGCGATTCCAAGCGCGCTCAAGATCGCAGCTCAAGCAAGAGAGCGCCTCAGACGATAAAAGCTCTTCTTAAGCTTGCGATCTCGTCGGGCCCGAAGCCGAACTCCTTCAGCACCTCGTCGGTCTGCTCGCCGAATTCCGGCGGCCGCGCCACCATCCTGCTCGGCGTGCGCGACAGCGTCACGGGCTGGCCGATCAGGCGGATGTGGCGGTCCTCGTCGTTCGGCACGTCCTGCGCAATGCCAAGATGCTTGACCTGCGCGTCCTCGAACATCTGGTCGATGGCGTAGATAGGTCCGCAGGGCACGCCGGCCTCGTTGAGCTCGCGGACCCAGGTCTCGGTCGGCTTCGTCACGGTGCGCTTCTCGATCTCGGCGTTGAGCGCGTCGCGGTTCTTGGAGCGGGCAGGGGCGGTCGCATAGTCGGGATGGGCATAGAGCTCCGGTGCGCCGATCGCCTGCGCGCAGCGCTCCCAGATCCGCCCGCCCGTGGTGGCGATGTTGATGTAGCCGTCCGAGGTCTTGAACACGCCGGTCGGGATGCTGGTCGGGTGGTTGTTGCCGGCCTGCTTGGCGACCTCCTTCTCCATCAGCCAGCGCGCGGCCTGGAAGTCGAGCATGAAGATCTGGGCCTGCAGCAGCGAGGTCTGCACCCACTGGCCCTTGCCCGACACCTCGCGCTCGAGCAGCGCGGTGAGGATGCCCATGGCGCAGAACAAGCCCGCGGTGAGGTCGGCGACGGGGATGCCGACCCGCATCGGCCCTTCGCCCGGCGCGCCCGTGATCGACATCAGCCCGCCCATACCTTGCGCGATCTGATCGAAGCCGGGCCGCTTGTGATAGGGGCCATGCTGGCCGAAGCCGGAAATGCTGCCATAGACGATGCGCGGGTTGATCGCGGCAAGGCTCTCATAGTCGATGCCGAGCTTCTTCTTCACGTCGGGCCGGAAATTCTCGACCACGACGTCGGCCTTGGCCGCGAGTCGCTTAAACACGGCGAGTCCGCGCTCGTCCTTCAGGTTCAGCGCCATCGCCCGCTTGTTGCGGTGCAAATTTTGGAAGTCGGAACCGCGCCGCGGCCCGCCCGGTTGCTCGCCGCCGGCATCCTCGGTCAGCGCGTCGATCTTAACGACGTTGGCGCCCCAGTCGGCGAGCTGCCGCACGCAGGTCGGCCCGGAGCGGACCCGGGTCAGATCGAGCACAGTGAAGCGCGACAGGGCTTCCGAGGCATGCGGGAACGGCATCGTGAAAGGCTCCGGAACAGGTTGCGGGCCTACCATAGTGCCGAAAGATCAAGCGGCAAGCCCGGGGCGGCGCCCATGCCGTCTGCCGAAATACCATGCCTGATGCGGTGCTGTGAGATCAGCGGGACAGCCGCTTCAACTCGGCACGCGCCTGCTCGGCCAGGGGATCATCGCCGTGCCGCGCGATGAAGAGCTCAAGAGCCTCCCGCGTTCCCTTCCGGCGGGCGGCTTCGTATTCCTCCGCCGTCGCAGTGGCGGGATCGCGGGCCATGGGCATGGAAGGCGCGCGCCCCCCGCTACCGTTATCGTGGGCCTTGGCCCTCTCCGCCATGGCAGGCAGTCCTCCGAGGGGGTAATGGGGCGGTCCAGCAAGCGCGATTAAGGCGCCAAACAGACCGGCCGGGAGTAAACGTCGTTCCATAAAATCCTGTAAATTACGAGGTTCCGGGAGCCGAGATTCTTATTCGCGTCCCGTAAGATTACGGGTTGAATGGACTAATAGCGCTTTGCGGGTAGAGGCCCGATGGTCTTGCCCCATTTAAACCAAACGTTCAGCTCTCTAGCTACAATCATCTGTTAACGCCTCGAACAGGACGGGGCTCGCTGATTCGGAGTTTCCCCTTTGGCTACCGCTGTCACGGTCACGAAGACGAATAACGCCGACATCGATGGCCTGCTGTCGGGGTACAAATGGTCGGGCACGATCACCTACAGCTTTCCGGATTCACCCAGCGACTACCCCAATCCGTACGCCGGCGGCAGCAGTGAGCCGACTACTTCGGGCTTCGCCTCGGCGCCGACCCAAATGCAGGCGGCGATCAACTATGCGATCGGTTTGATCAACGGCTACACCAACGCCAACATCCAGTACACGGGTACGAACGGCGCCGACATCATGATCGCGCAGTCGCCGGCGGCTAACCCGACCTCCTACGCCTACTATCCGGGCAATTATGCGTCCGGCGGCGATATCTGGTTCGGGACTCAGTACAATTATTCGCAGGCTAAACTCGGCAATTATTACTTCGCGACTGCGCTGCACGAGCTCGGCCATGCCATTGGTCTCAAGCACAGTCAGGAAGCCGGTGGTCCGGCCAACGTCGCAGTGCCGAGCGCGCACGACGACAGCGAATACACCGTCATGAGCTATCGCAGCTATGTCGGCGCTTCGACTACGGGCGGGTACACCAACGAGGCGTACGGATATTCGCAGACCTATATGGCCAACGATATCCTCGCACTGCAAACGATGTACGGTGCGAACTTCACCACACAGAGCACCAGCACCGTCTATAGCTGGAACCCGACCACGGGGCAGGAATTCATCAACGGTGTCGGGCAGCTCGCGCCGGGCGGCGGCGTCGGCGGCTCCGCCAACCGCCTCTACGAGACGGTCTGGGACGGCGGCGGCGTCGATACCTACGACCTGTCGAACTACACGACCAACCTGAGCATCAATCTCAACCCCGGCGCCTCGTCGGTGTTCTCCTCCGTGCAACTGGCGTATCTGGGCAACGGCCATTACGCGTCGGGCAACGTCTACAACGCCTATCTCTATAACGGCGACGCACGCTCCTACATCGACAACGCGACCGGCGGGTCCGGCGACGACACGATCATCGGCAACGCCATCGCGAACACGCTGAACGGGAGCAGCGGCAACGACAAGATCACTGGCGGTGCGGGCAACGACACCATCATCGGCGGTTTGGGCACCGATACCGTAGTGTATTCGGGGAACAAAGCCAGCTACGCCATATCCTATGATTCCACGACACAGATCTTCACCATTGTCGATCAGCGTTCCGGCTCACCCGATGGGACTGACACCGTCACTAATGTGGAGAACTTCCAATTCGGAGATGGTACGGTTGCTGGCACGAATCTGATGAACAATCTGCAGCCTGCAGGAGCGGGCTGGGTTGCCACTATCGCGCAAGATTTCAATAACGACGGCAACGATGACATTCTATGGCTTCAACCCGCGACGGGAGCCGGTGAAATTGTCTATCTTTCCAACGGCACTGTAGTTGGCTCTGCTTCGTTCGCTACGCCCGGTCAAGGATGGGTTGTGATTGGTCATGGCGACTACAACCATGACGGAAACATCGATCTATTGTGGCAAAACACAACTACCTTGCAGGCGACTGAATATTTTCTCGTCAATGGCCATACGGTTTCAACGCAGGATGTGGGCGTCATGTCGGCTGATTGGCACGTGATTTCATCTGCTGATTTAAATGGTGATGGGACCGACGACCTGCTTTGGCAAAATCAGACCACAGGCGTTGGGCTCGAATGGTTTATGAACAACGGACTAGCGCCAAGTTACGCCTATGTTGGCACAATGGGAACGAACTGGCAGGTTGCCTCGACCAATGACCTGAACCACGATGGGACGGCGGATATTCTCTGGCAGGATACCGCTACGAACGAGGGAGTTGAGTGGTTTTTTACTAACGGCTTGGCTACTTCGTGGGCTCGTGTTGGGACCATGGGGCCGGGATGGGATGTCGCAGCAACAGCCGATTTTAATCACGATGGCCGAGTTGACCTCCTTTGGCAAAATGAGACCAGTGGTCGGCTAGTCGAATGGTTTGTGAACGACGAAGGATTGGCTTTTGACTGGAAGGACCTTGGAACCGCCGGTCACGACTGGAAGGTAGCCGGCCTGTTGGACTTACATGCAGTCAACGGGCCCATGATCTTGATGCAGAATGCGGCCACGGGAGTCACCACCGAAATCTCAAGTATAGCAGCCGGCTCGGCAAATTTACTCGCCTCCTCATCTGCCTCGCCGAGCACGGCTCAATCGCCAAGCGCGAGCGCCCAATCCTCATCGATTGATGCCACCGCAGACGAGAGTATCGTACAGCAGAGCCTCACACACGGCTTCCTCGAGAGTAATTTTCAGCTGCAGGAAAATGACCTCAAGCACACGGCTGACCTGCATGATTTTATGCTCCTGTAAATCGTATGCTTGCGTAGAGTTCCTGGGCCGCGCGTCGAATGTGGCAGGCGGAACTAAGCGCAAAAGTCGATTGATCAGGAACGCTGTTGCTCGGCGCTGGTAAAATGCGTCGATTGCCTCAGAAACAATGAAGCCGGAGAGCACCAAGAAACCCATCACCGCGAAATTGGCCTATCCCCCATGTTCTGGACAAAGCTATGGTGTTCAAAGCTTGGACTACAGTGAAGGCTAGCACAAACCGAAATGCGCCGAATGCCCGATATTCCGCGGCCGCAATCGAAAGGTTTCCCAATTAGCTTTGGTATCCCTACCGCACGGCAGTGTTTTGCAAACGGGCTTCCAATGTCGCCGGCAAACTCACTACTAAATCTGCACTACGGCTGTCCGAGTTGTGGAGCAGGACCTCCGGGGCACATCAAGGAGCGCGTAAGCATCCGAATTTGCCCAATTTTTGGGGGCTGAGCCTAGAGTTGCACTATCCGTCCAGATGTGAGACCCACCAAGTACAGTACCGCGTTGAACTGCGCCGGTGCGAGGGGGCCATGAATGAGCTCCTTTTCTCCGACCGAACGGCTGCCTAATATGATGACTCGAAGCCTGTGGGCGTAAGGTAGTTGTCAGAAAGGCACTTGTCACGGGCTGGCTCGCAAGGCAAAGAACCGGAAACGTACGTTCGGAAAAGATTGATGATCTTCTCGTCTCGCTGGTTTTCTGAAAGTGCGCGCGCCCTCACAACCCGAAGTTAGCAGCATGAAGGCACAATTGCCAGGTCCAGCGCGGGAGCCGCTTCCGGTTGTCACTGTCCCAAAGAGTGAATGGCCGCGCCATCCAGGATGGGCGCGTCGGATGATTGCGCGTGCTGCGTCTTTACCGATTTCGGCTGTTAATGGGCTCGAGCTGCTCGGAAACACAATCCAACGCGTTGCCAATACACTACGGTTCGAACGATTCTGGAATGAGAAGATCACAGCCGATTCGCGTGTTGTCATCGTGCCAACCTTCAACAAGACGCTCGGTAAGCACCCCATCTGGAATGTCGCGATCAACTGGCTCACTGCAAACGCATGCTCAGGCCAAATCATTGAATTCGGGACCAACAATGGAGGCTGGCTGAAGTATTTCGTAGATCGGCTCCCACAAACCGTAGCCTTCACTGGCTTCGATTGTTTCGAGGGCCTGCCGGAAGCGTGGGACGGACTCCCGGCGGGGTCTATCAAGGGTTTTGGTGCGCCGACTGAGCTATGGGCCGATGATCCTGTGGCACGTGCCAAGGTGATGGCGGACGCTGAGCGCGGTATCCATTTCCCGGAGCCGCCGCAATCGAACGTTTCGATCATGACGGGCTTGTTTAGCGAGACTGTGCCGCTGTTCTTGAAAGACGGATGGCCGAAGGATATCCGGTTGATCCACTTTGATGCCGATCTCTACATCTCAACGCGACCAGTGCTCGATACGCTGTGCGGATCGCTAGACTACCGCTATCTTATTTTATTTGACGAATTCTATTCAGCGAACCACGAATTCCGAGCATGGCAAGAGTTCACTGCACTCTACAAGCTGGACGATTGGCGCGTGGTTGCCGCGAGCGAGGACGGTTCGCAGGTTTTGATTGAGGTGAATACGCGCCGTGCGTTGGCCGCATAAGACTGGCTCGCCTCACATGCAAGCCCTTGAGGAAAAGCGGAATTCCACTCTCGCTCTTGATTCCGCGGCAGCAATCGTTCGAAAGGTGGTTCGATGGGACCGGTGAATTGGCAAGATCGACTCCGGAAGGCGCTCCTGCCCTACTATAAAGACGCGCCGGACAGCGTGAAATCTCTGGCAAGAAGAACGTTCGGTGTTCTGCAAGGGCCTTTGTTCTCGAGGCGAGCTCGATGGATTCAAAGTGTCTACTCTGCTCACGCCGCGAATGAGTGGGAATATCTGTTTCTTTGTATCGCAAGGTTCGCGAATGTAAATCGACCAATCGAAGGCTACTATATGGAGTTTGGCTGTCACGGAGCCAATACCATGAGAAAGGCTTATGACTGCTTTCATCATTTGTTCGACTGGCACTACGTCGCATTCGATTCCTTCGAAGGCCTTCCCGAAATTGCGGAGATCGATCGGCAAGAAGTTTGGCAGAAGGGAAAGTTAAGGACTGAAGAGGAGACGTTTGTTACGGTTTGTCGTCGCCATGGAATTCCTGCCGACCGGCTACGTACGGTGAAGGGCTTCTATTCCGAATCATTGACGCCCAAACTTGCGCAAGAATTGCTGCCGAAGAAAGCTGCGGTAGTCTACATCGATTGCGATCTCTACGTCTCAACGGTTCCTGTTCTTTCGTGGATTGCCGAGTTTCTTCAACTCGGCACGATTATCGTCTTTGATGATTGGAACTGCTTTTGCGGTGACCCTGACAGGGGCGAGCGCAAGGCTTGGCGCGAGTTTTGCGAGGCCCATCCGCAATTCCACTTCGAGCCGTTTGTCGGGACCGGCATGCAGTTCTCTTTCGTTTGCACCAGTATAGCTCAAACTAACCCAGATTCGGTGTCGTGAGTTTTTTGGCAGTTGTCCGCGGCCGGCTGGCGGGCCGGATGCTGCTGTTCCTCGGCGCAACCGGCCTGCAGATGCTGTTAGCCATTGCTCTCTTGCCCCTCACGACCCTTCGCTTGACTGCGGCCGACTTCGGTTACCTTGCGCTGGTGATGTCGATCGTTGCCTTCGCCAACGCCCTGAGCGACTGCGGCGGCACGCTGGCGCTTCCTGTGCATTTTGCTGCGGAATCGGAGGGCGAGCGCAGACGCATGATTGCAAGCTTCTTTGTGGTTACGCTTACCGTAAGCGTGGCACTGGCCGTTCTCTTCGCGTTGTCTTGGGTACCGGTTGCCGGCCGCGTGCTTGACGCTGATGGGCAACCCTTCTCATGGACGATCGATATCTTAGCCGCGGCGATCATTCCCCTGCGCTCGGCGTCCATGCTCTCGACAGCAATCTTCTCTGTGAGTGGCCGCGGCAATGCGATTGCCGCTCAGATCGCAGTGCAGGCGATAGGTAACTTTCTTGGAACGTTGATTTGTCTTTTCGGTCTAGAAATCGGTACGGCGTCCTTATTCGCCGGAACTCTCGTTGGCCAGCTTGCATCAGTGGTGGTTTCGCTGGCAGCATTGGGAGCAATGCCTTGGGCACGGCCGAGCATGCGATGGCTTTCGGTCGTACGTCACCACGCGCCATATGCGGCGTTTGCCGGTGTCACCGATGGTGCCCGCGCAATCGGGGAAAACGCCGTAATTGCCGCGAACCTAACAATCGCTTCAGTCGGATACTACAGTCACGCTCGGCTTTATTATGGCATGCTTCTCAGTGCGACGAGCGCAGTTGCTCACAACATATGGTCGACGTCCTTGGCGGAAGCCCGTGACTTGGCGTCAGGCTTCCGAACAACCAACCTCGCATGGACACCCGTTCATATCCTAATTACCGTAATGGGCATAGGATTTGTGTGCTTCGGCCGAGAACTGCTGTTCATTTTAACGAACGATCGTCTAACGCCTGCTGCGTCGATAGTACCCTGGTTCGCCGTGTTGATGCTGATATCGCTGTCCGGGCGACCGCAGAATGCGATGATCTACGTCCATGGTGCGGGAGCGGACGCCAGTCGTTTTCGAGCCGCAATCGCGCTGATTGTTCTAGCCTCGTTTCCGTTTGTCGTCGGACAGGTCGGAGGCATCGGCCTCTCGTTAGGATTGAGCGGTACCGTCGCGCTCTTGATTTTTGAGGCGCTAATTTTCAGGTTTTACATCCGCTGGAAGGCCAGGCAATTTGGGAAACTTCATGGTTTCCAAGACGGTTGGGCCTTTGGGGGATGCCTTCTGATCGTGGCGACGTCGCTAATCGACGTGTTATACGTCCCTTCCTTCACAACGCGTTCGGCGGCGTTTCTGGTGTTGGCTGTGGCTGTTGTGATTTTCGAACGCCGGCGCATCGGTGAGTTGCTTTCGACCCTGGGGCTGATGCGTGGCTTCACACCGACGAGCTAATGGCATTTGGGGAAGAGTTCGAGGAGTAGAGAATGGCAACTAATCGCGCATTAAGGCTTCAAAGCGCAGCCGAAGTCGCCGCCGACGTCGTGCTCAACGGACATGTCGAGCGATGGGTCGAGGGAGCCATATTTCCTTGCGAAATGGCATTCTTCATTGCGACTTGTATCGCGAATGATATCGAGTGTGTCATTGAATCCGGAAGACAGGATGGATACTCAACTGAAATCCTTGGTGATTGGGCTAGTCGCGGTGGTCAGAAGATTGTTTCAATCGATCTTGAGTTAGAGCCTGAGCGAGCCGCCTTATGTAGAGAGAGGCTTGCGAAGTGGCCGATCGAACTCGTCAAAGGAAGTGCATACGAGGAATTCGGACGGCATGCTTCTGCACAAGCCGGCCGCAAGCTTGCATTGCTCGCCGATGGTCCGAAAGGATGGCCAGCTATCTCGATGCTGGCGGCGGCCACTTCCGAGTCCGTCCGCGTCGTCGCGCTTCACAACTTGATCGTCGGATGCCAAGAACGCCGCTATCTTCAAGAGTTGGGTGGTGGCAGCGACATCTTCTATGAAACAGCGATCCCCGCTCCCGGACCGCGCTGGAGACAGCTGCGGGAGCGGGAACTTTCTATCGCCACGAAGGCGCAGGCCGCGCGTTCGCTTGAGGCATCCTCACTTGGAGTTTTGGTCCTCGATGAGGCGCGCCGCTCGAAGTTCCGTAGGGTGTGGCGAACGGAATTCGGCCTTCATCAACCTGCTGTTGTCAGAACGCTATGGGCTAGCGGGATGTATGCAGCAGCCACCAAGCTCTATGGGCTCTCTTACCGGATATTGGCGCGCTAGTTGCCCGGCCCCAAAGGCAATAACGGGCCCGTCAGGGGGGTGGCCGGATGTATTCCTGGAGCTTGATTGGAGCCGGGCAGTCCGATATGTCAATAAATCCCCTGAATTCGGAGCCTAAGTTGTGAGCCGCGCTAGTCCATATATCATTGCCGAGATTGGATCCGTTCACGACGGATCATTCGGCAATGCGTGTCGTCTGATCGAGGCAGCGGCAGCATGCGGCTGTGACGCGGTAAAATTCCAGACACATATCGCTGAAGCGGAGACGCTCGTGAATGCGCCGTCACCGTCGTACTTCTCCGCCGAGTCGCGGTCAGTTTATTTTAAGCGCACCGGCTTCTCGAAGGACCAATGGCGCGACCTCGCGGCCGTCGCCATGGCCGCGAACGTCGATTTTCTTTCATCACCGTTTTCGCAAGAGGCGGTCGATCTGCTGGAAGATGTCGGAGTTACCGCCTACAAGGTGCCGTCGGGGGAAGTCAGCAACATTCCCTTGCTTGAGTACCTTTCCCTGACGAAGAAGCCGGTTATCATGTCGTCCGGAATGAGCAGCTGGAGCGAACTCGACGCAGCCGTCGCGTCACTTAGAGATGGCGGACCATTGACTCTTCTGCAGTGCACGTCCGCATATCCGTGCCCGCCGGAGCGGGTGGGCCTCAATGTGATGTTGCTGATGCGCGAGCGTTATGGCTTGCCTGTTGGTTATTCAGATCACACGATGGGCTTTGCTGCGCCGATCGGCGCTGTTGCGCTTGGCGCGAGCATCATTGAAAAGCATTTTGCCTTTTCCCGGCTGATGTACGGCAGTGACGCCAAGCACAGCATGGAGCCCGAAGAATTCAAGCAGCTGTGCAAGGAATTGAAGGAGCTGGGTCGCGTGGTCGCGAGCCCCGTCGACAAGGACGATCTATCGTTGTTGTCCGACATGAAGCTGATTTTCGAAAAGAGCGTCGTTGCTGCTATTGAGTTGCCGGCAGGGACAGAGATCGCAAGGCATCATCTCGCCTTCAAAAAGCCGGGCGATGGAATTCCAGCTGCGCACTATCAGGATTTAATCGGTCGAAGGGTGATCAAATCATTGCCCCGCGATCACAAGTTCGCCCAAGAGGATCTCGCGTGACTAGAAAGAAGATCTGCGTGGTAGTTGGGTCCCGCGCCAACTACAGCTCGATTAAGTCAGCGATGCGCGCTATCCAACAGCATCCTGCGCTCGAGTTGCAGTTGATAGTGGCTGCATCGGCAGTGCTCGACCGCTATGGCTCGGTTATCAAGCTGATCGAAAAAGACGGATTCAAGCCCCATGCACGGGTAACGATGTTGATCGAAGGCGAAAGCCCTTCGACAATGGCAAAGTCGACCGGACTTGGATTGCTCGAACTTCCGACACTCTTCGAACAACTGGCACCGGATGTCGTGCTCACTGTGGGCGACCGTTTCGAGACAATGGCGACAACACTGGCCGCAGCTTACATGAATATTCCAGTGGCTCACACGATGGGGGGTGAGGTCAGCGGCACCATCGACGAGAGCATCCGGCACGCCGTCACGAAATTCGCGCACATTCACTTTCCGGCTAGCCCTGGTGCACGTGATCGCATCATTAGGCTTGGTGAATTGCCTCGGCACGTTCATATGGTTGGTTGTCCGCGCATCGATTTGGTAGCGGAAATTCTCGACGAGTCTACAGGCAAGATTAGCGACCAACTGTTCGATATCGGGGTCGGAGAGCGTTTTTCGGTTGAGGAGCCGTTCATCCTGGTATCGCAGCATCCTGTCACCACTGAATACGGTAGTGGGGAAGCTCAGATCACCGCGACGCTTGAAGCGGTGCGTGAGCTGGGATTGGCGGCTATTGTGCTGTGGCCGAATGCCGATGCGGGCGCGGATGACATCTCTCGTGGCATTCGCAAATGGCGCGAGCGAAAACTCGACGACAGGATGCACTTCTTCAAGAATCTTCCAATCGAAGTCTACGTCAACTTGATGCGGTCGACTGCGTGCCTTGTCGGTAATTCCAGTAGTGGCATTCGCGAAGGCGCTTATATCGGTACACCGGTCGTAAATGTCGGCACGCGGCAAAATATGCGGGATCGAGGCGATAACGTCATTGAAGTGTCCTATGAGAGAAAGGACATCGCGCGCGCAATCGCATCTCAGGTGGAGCATGGCCGCTATCCTATGAATCCGCTCTATGGTAACGGCACGGCAGGGAAGCAGATTGCAGATGTCTTGGCACGTGAGACGGTAAGTGTCCAAAAGTGCATAACCTACTGATGCATGATCGGCGCACGGTGAACTGACGATGACATTGGTGGCCCTCATTCCGGCTCGCGGCGGCTCGAAAAGCATTCTGCGTAAGAATCTTGCTCTTTGTGGTGGTCGGACGCTGCTCGATTGGACCGCCGAATCTGCTCTGAAATCTGGTGTCGTCGATCGATCAATTCTTTCCACCGACGACGATGAGATTGCACAGGCTGGCCTCGCGCTCGGGCTCGACGTCCCATTCCGCCGACCCGGGGAGTTGTCAGACGACGCAGCTCCCATGCTCGGCGTCATGCGGCATTGTCTCGCGGAACTGCGCGGTGCCGGAACTGCTGTCGATGCGCTGATCCTACTACAGCCGACCTCACCGTTTCGTCGACCACACCACGTCCGCGAAGCGGTCGGAAAGTTCCGTGCGTCCGACGCGGCGACGCTGGTAAGCATCGTGCGCGTACCACATCGCTTCGTCCCTGAGGCTCAGATGCGAGAAGAGAACGGTGGGCTCGTTCCCTATTTTGGAGGCGACGTCGGCAAAACTCGCCGTCAGGACAAGGAAGTTCTTTTTGGCCGCAACGGGCCAGCGATCCTTGTCGTGCGAAGCGAAGTGCTGGATTCGGGCGTGCTTTACGGCAATCCAACCATTGGCTTCGAAATGGACGAGGCCGCATCTATCGATATCGATACGCCTGATGACCTCCGCCTGGCCGATCATCTTCTTCGGACAGGATATATTTGATGCGCTTTCTGAGTGAGCGGCTAAGGCAGACGAAGCTGGCGGGCCCGATCGCCGATCTGATCGTATTGACCAGGACGCCTAATGTCTATCGGCGCTTGCGGGAGGATGAGCGCCGTACTCACGAAGCAGCTGCCTTCGCAAGGCAGTTGCCTCCAGCGACGTCCGATGCGCCATTGGTCTTCGTGCTCAGCATGAGCAACAATACGTATGCGGCCAAGCTCGAATGTATGCAAATCCTGGCGTTACGCCGAAAAGGATGGCGGGCCAGGATCCTAACGTCCAACATTTACACTCACGCGAGACGTATTTTTCGAGCGTATGGAATCGATGACTTCATCGCGTTCGAGCGTCTGACGGCTAGTCAAAGCGCTAGGAATTTTGTCGAGTCCGAAGTCGCGCGTCGTGCCGCAGAGCCTATGGAGTTTCAGTCAGTCCTCGAATGGAGTTACCGTGATTCCTGGATCGGCCCGCAATTGCTGTCCTCAGTATCGCGGCGACATTTCGATGGCGCGCCAGATCCGCGGAAGCCGGAAATCCGACAGGCAATACTTGAGCAGCTCGCGCAATCGGTTGGCTTTGTTCACGCTGCAGAGCAGTATCTCGCGATCGCGAAACCGGCGCTTATCCTTGTCAACGAGCCCAATTATCACGTACTTGGCCCGTTCGTCGACGTAGCGATTGCGCGAGGTATCCCGACGATTCATTTTACTCAACCTTCGCGGGAAGACGGGTTGGTGCAGAAAAAGCTCACCCGCGAGACGCGGCGAATCCATCCCAATTCGATCACTGCCAGAATGCTCGATCTTCTCATGAGTTCCCCATGGGGGGAGCGTGAGGAGAGGCAGCTCGATCAGGAATTTGAGAAGCGCTATGGCGGTGTCTGGAAAGTGCAGACGCGTAATCAGCCCGGCACTGTCGATATGTCTGCGGAAGAAATTCGTAACACTCTCGTCCTCGACCCTGCCAAGCCCATTGCGGTGGTATTTTCGCATGTGCTTTGGGATGCCAATCTATTCTATGGGAAAGACATATTTGAGAACTACGGGGAATGGTTCGTCGAGACCGTCAAAGCGGCGGCGGCCAATCCCAAGCTGAACTGGTTGGTAAAACTGCATCCCGCCAACATTTGGAAACGGAAGATCTCGGGGGCAACCGATGAGTTTGGCGAACTGCGTCTGATCCGCGATCACATCGGTGAGCTACCTCAGCATGTTAAGATATTGCTGCCGGGCACACGGATCAGTACGCTGTCACTGTTCCGGATCGCAGATGCTGGCATCACAGTCCGAGGAAGCATTGGCTACGAATTGCCGTGCTTCGGCGTGCCGGTCGTAACTGCGGGCACAGGCCGCTATTCTGGTTTCGGCTTTACTTGCGATTGCGAGACGCGCGAAAGCTATTTGAGGGTCTTGGCGCGTTTACAGGACCAGGCGCGCCTCGGAGCAGAGCAGGTTCGTCGGGCGCGGGTGCACGCGCACGCGCTGTTTGTGCGGCGTCCCTGGATCTACAAGAGCTTTAGAACCGTGATCGGCGCTGACGTTTCAGATCCGCTATTTCAGAACTTGGTGCCGACAGTTAGGACAGACAGCGAGATTACCGGAAATGGTGACCTTGACGATTTTGCAACTTGGGCGACTGATCCCACCGCTATAGACTACCTGTCTCCGCAGCGGGCGTGGTCAGGTGATGTCCGATTCAAGGAACTTGGTCCAACATGACAGCGCTTCCGCAGCCGACAACGTTGAAGTGGGATGACGAAACGCTATCGCGCTTTTGGGCTTATTATTCCCAATTTCCAGAACTTTATTTTAGTCACCAGAAAGGTCGCGATGTAGTTGAATTCGTACGCCATCTGATTCCAGAAGGGGCAGGCGTCCTCGATTACGGATGTGGGCCCGGTCATCTTTTGCCCCATCTTCTTGATGCTGGATTCGTCGTGAAGGGCGCAGATATCGCCTTGGAAACGATCGGTTCAGCTGTCAACGTTCAGGGCCGCAAGAACTTTATGGGTTTCGATACAGTCAGCGGGCTTCTCCAGAAAGACGAGAAGTTCGATGTTGTGTTTCTTCTCGAAGTCGTGGAGCATCTTGACGATCATTGGCTTGAAGTAACTTTGACCCAGGCGCGACGTCTTCTGAACCAAGGTGGGCTCTTAGTCGTGACAACCCCCAATGAGGAGCGGCTCGAGGACAACGTAGTCTATTGTCCTGTTGCAAATGTGACGTTTCATCGTTGGCAGCACATGCGCAGTTGGACTGCGGCAACGCTCCGTGACGCTCTCGCCTCGCGCGGTTTTCGCGACGTGAATGTCCAAACGCGAAATTTCATTGCTGCGGGTCCGCGACACGTATCACTGGCAAGATACTTCTTGTCCAAATTCCTCAGTCGGCTACAGAAACCTCAGTCGATTGTTGCAACGGCGCGCCGGTGAAGGGCCCGTTATTGCCTTAAAAAGCCTTTGCATCTGCAAGAACCGTTAGGGATTCACTTTGGTCCAGCTCTCTGACCTACAGTCTCTGTTTGGCCATCGCTTCGAAATCGAGGTCAATGTGGCGGTAGACGGCGATGTCGTGAGTGGTAGGCTCGTCGATCGAATGGGAAACACTGACGCGTTGATCGTTGATGGCATTCCGAGATTCGTGTCTGGGGCCAGCTACGCCGACACGTTCAGTCTCCAATGGAATACGTTCCGCTCTACACAGCTCGACAGCAAATCCGGGCGCAAGCTCTCATTCCAGCGGTTCTGGGAGGGAACGAAGTGGAAGCCGAAGGATATTTACGGTAGGCATATTCTTGAAGCGGGTTCCGGTGCGGGACGCTTCACGGAAGTAATGCTCGATGCAGGCGCCAAGGTGGCGACATTTGATCTAAGTGAAGCCGTCGTAGCAAATTGTCAAAACAACAGGGGGGGCGGCGAGGTTACTTTCTTCCAAGCGGACATCTACGATATCCCCTGTGCCGACGATCGATTCGACTTCGTGTTCTGTTATGGAGTTCTGCAGCACACGCCCGATCCTGACAAGGCTTTCCGGTCGCTTATAACCAAACTGAGGCCTGGCGGGCGCATTAGCATTGATTACTATTTGAAACACAACCGACTGGACCCCTTCAACCAGCCCAAGTACTTCTGGCGGCGCTGGACGGTCGATATGCAACCGCATAAGCTGCTCTCGTTTATCCGTGCTTATATGCCGCTTTGGCTGCCGTTCGATACTAGCATCCGCCGCATCCCATTTTTAGGGCCAAAGATTTTAGGATTTCTGCGCATTCCCTGCTGGAACTACCTGCGGAGCGGCTTGACCCCTCAGCAACGTTTGGAATGGGCGATCCTTGATACGTTCGACGCGCTGTCGGCACGTTACGACGTCCCCCGCACGCTTGACGAAGTGCGTCGCATGGTTCAGCAAATCCCTGAGCTCGACGATATCGACGTTTTCTATGGAAGCAACGGGGTCGTCGCGAACGCGAGGCGCCGGTGAGCCGCGCCGTCCCGTCCGTCCTCCACCTCGCTCAGTCCGACACCGAGGGCGGCGCAAACAAAGCGGCTTTCCGGCTTCACCAGACGTTGCAGGAGCTTGGGCTTCGTTCGACGTATCATGTCGGGCGCAAGCACGGGCACGATCCTTCTGTTGTACCCGCGCATTTTCCAGGTTTTGGGCTTTTTGCGAGCGACGTTGCTGCCTTTTTGAACGCGTCGGCGCTGCGATCGTACCCTCATCGGATGGCAACGCCGTTTTCCCCCATGCAATTGAGTTACGGTCGTATCAGCCGCCGGCTGTTAGCCGAGTCTGACGTCGTATGTCTGCACTGGATCGCGGGTGCATTTTTGCGTCCTGGTCAACTTACCACCATCGACAGACCAATTGTATGGCGGCTTTCTGACATTTGGCCATTCAGTGGAGGGTGCCATTATCCGGGGAGTTGTATCGGGTTCGAGCAGAGCTGCGGGACGTGCCCGCAGCTTGGGAGCACGTCGGTCAACGACCTGTCACGGCTTGGCATTAAACAACGCGAGCGGGGATATCGAAACCTCGATCTGACGATCGCTGCGCCCAGCCGCTGGATTGCCGATCTCGCAGGTAAGTCCCGTCTGTTTGCTGGGCGCCGTATTGAGCACATTCCCACCGGCATCGATCTACGTCTCTTTCGTCCTCATGAGCAGGCAACTGCACGCCGGCAGCTTGGGCTACCGACAGAGGGGCGCCTGCTGATGTTTGGTGCGCTCGGCGCGACTGAGGACCCTCGAAAGGGTTTCAGGTTCCTGAAACGGGCAATTGAGCATCTCGCCGCTGAGGCCCCTCGGGATGTTGCGTGCGTAATCTTTGGCAATGACAGTATCGGGCCCGGCGCGCCGCTCGCCGGCTTGCGCGTCTATCAGCTGGGTAGGATCAACAGCGAAGAGAAGCTAGCGCTGGCCTATTCGGCAGCGGACGTGTTTATTGCGCCATTTCTTGAAGACAATCTACCCAACGTTGTGCTAGAAGCCATCGCTTGTGGAACGCCGGTTGCGGCATTCGCCGTGGGGGGTATTTCCGAAGCTGTTGAACATGGGCGCAATGGGTATCTTGCCCCCGTCGAAGACGTCGTGGAACTCGCGCGTGGTGTTTCTTGGCTCTTGGACCGCGCCGGTCAAACCGGTATGAGATCGACGGTTCGGGCCGTGGCGGAAGCAAGGTTTGATATCCGAGTTTGTGGTACGCGGTATCGCGCGTTGTTCGAAGAACTAGCTTTCCATAGAAGCTGAGCGAGATCAGACTTGCCTGCCTGCAGCCGCCAGCAGCTGCCGATGGCCCTTTGTTTTTTGCCTCCTTTCATGTAATACCTCCGCGTATTCTCTATGAGAACAGGGACTATGTCCGTTCCAGTCGCGCACATTCTACGTACTTATGGAGTTCACGGTGGCGAGCGGCAGCTCGCGCAGTTTTTTTCGGCTGAGGATCCGAAACTCTATGACAATACTTTTTTCTCCCTGTATCGGAATCGCGCGTGTGACCGTCTCTTCGAGACGATCTCGTCGTTGCGCTTGAAGACAATCCTACCGATCGAGGCGCCAATCTTCCCGTCACTTCGGAATGAAATGCTTCTGCTGGTCGTCCTGCTACCCATTCTTCAGATTCGGTTATTCTATCTACTTGCGACGGGCAGGTATCGGGTTTGTGTTGTTCATGGCGTTCAGGCTGCGGCGGCGTGTTGGCTTGCCGCTTGCTTTTTGTCGAAAATCCGATTCGTATATGTTCACCGGGGGACCAAGTCTGAAGCTGGATCGCATCCGATTTTCAAAGTGCTTTATCGCCCATATGACGTCATGGCAGGTGTTTCAGTCGCGACCGCCCACTCTCTCGAACCCTTGGCAAAGTCTGGCGGGCGCGTTATCACAATTGAAAACGGCATCAACTGGCAGAAACTTGTCGATGCAGCGTCCCACTGTGAACGGCGAAAGCCAGACGAAGTGACGACGCTCATTTCGTCTGCGAGGCTTTTGAAGCATAAGGCTCAGGCTTTTTTGTTGGATACCCTTGCGGTGGTCTTAAAGGAACGGGCGAACGTAAGACTGATAATTGCGGGTGACGGTCCCGAAAGGGAAAACCTGATGCAGCAGTCTCGAAGGCTCGGCATCACTGGTTGCGTTCAGTTCATAGGACATGTTCCAAATGTCAACTGCTGGATTGTGAACAGTGATATCTTCGTTCATGCCTCGGAGGTCGAGGGCATGAGCAATGCAGTTCTTGAAGCGATGGCACTCGGCTTGCCCAGTGTTGTTGTTGACGCTCCCGGCGTCACCGAATGTCATATCGACGGCGAGACTGGTTTTGTGGTTAACCGTAGCCCGGAGGCGATGGCGACGCGGATCGCTACACTGATTGATGATGCCGATCTTCGGCGTCGCATGGGGATCAGAGCCAGGGAGAGGGTTCAGCAGCACTATTCGATCGCGGCCAATCTCGAACGCTATCATGCACTTTATTCTCAATTGCTGGCGGCGCGCTGATGTGCGGGCTAACAGGCGGCCTTTGGCGGGACGCGCGGAGGGTGGACCCAGAAGTTGCGGCTGCTGCGCTTGAGGCGATCGCTCACCGAGGTCCTGATGCCAAGGGACACCATTTCGAGTCCGGTCTTTTCCTTGGGCATCGACGCCTGAGCATCATCGACCTTGATTCTCGTTCCACGCAGCCGATGCATGCGGGGCCGTTGAGTATCGTCTTCAATGGCGAGATCTACAACTATCGCGAATTGCGGAGCACTTTACAACGTAGAGGTTGGACTTTCCAAACCGAATCCGATACCGAGGTGCTGCTGGCAGCCTTCACGTTCGACGGGATCGATTGCCTGCCATATCTCGAAGGCATGTTTGCCTTTGCGGTTTGGGATCGCAAGGCGCGTCGCTTTACGCTTGCTCGAGACCGCTACGGCGAAAAGCCGCTTGTCTATTTCGACGATGGCAGCCAGTTTCTCTTCGCTTCAGAAGTTCCGGCGATTGAGGCTCTCGCCGGGAGAGAGCTTGAGATTGATCTCTCGAATCTGGCCCTATTTTTTCGCTTCTCATATCTGCCAGCGCCGTATGGTCCCTTCAAGGGAATGAAGCAGCTTCGCCCAGGACATTGGCTGCAGTTCGATCCTGCGCGCTGGTATATGCAAGAAGGAAGTTTCTACAGCGTCAATTCCTTCGAGAAACAAGAAACCTTTCAGGGATCATTTGACGAAGCGAAAGTCGAACTGCGGCAGCGCCTGACGGCGTCAGTCCGACATCGCCTCGCCGCATCCGATGTTCCGGTCGCGACATTTTTGAGCGGCGGCCTCGATTCCTCCATCGTCGCAGCTCTCTCGGTGCAGGAAGTGGGAAGTCGAATTGCTTGCTACTCGGTGGCATTTCCGAACGACCCTGCCTTCGACGAGTCACCTTATGCGAAATCCCTCGCGGCTCGCTATCCGCAGATTGATCATCGGGTTCTCGACGTAACCGAGAATCGATTGGCCGATTTCACGGACCGGACGCTGTCACTGCTCGGTGAACCCTTTGCGGATGCGTCACTTATCCCGACAGCGTTCCTCTGCTCTCAGGTCGACGAGAAGGTGATTCTTGGCGGCGATGGGGCCGATGAGCTGTTTGCTGGCTACGGCACTTACGCCTCGATGCGTATGAGCGGCCGAATTCCGCCGTGGGTCAAGGCAGGCCTGCAGGCATTGCCTCAGCATGAAAATCCCGTGGCGATTCGAAATCCGCTGCTGAGAGCAGCGGCGTTTTTTTGGTTCCATCTGAAACCGAATGCGGTGGAGGAATATCTGTCGTGGCGTACTTACGCGTCGCCCGAACAGATCGAGGGACTCGGTTTTTTGCAAGCAGATGCTGGTCGCGTTCCGGAGGATATCGCCGACGCTAGGCTCACGACGCTGCGCGATATTCTAACGACCGACATTAAATTCAACCTTCCTGCAGACATGCTGAAAAAGGTAGATCTTGCCAGCATGCAACATGGCCTCGAGGTGCGGCTGCCTTTTCTTGATTCGGAGCTTGTGGCGTTTGCGTTGAGCCTCCCGGAAGCTTTCCTGATTTCAGGCGGGGCTCGTAAGCACGTACTCCGAGAGGCCTTCCGTGACGAACTGCCGGCAGATATTTTGAGACGGAGGAAAAGCGGTTTTCTGCTGCCCATCAGACAGTGGATGAAGACCGGACGAATGCGCGACGAACTGTCCGAAATCGCGAATATGCAGACACTACTTGATCCGCAGACCATCAAAGGTTGGATCAATCAACATGCATCGGGTCGCCAAGATTTCTCCCAGGTGCTTTGGTCTTGTTATGTGTTTTTGAAATGGATGAGTTCTCGACAAAGACTCTTCCAGAAATCCAACTTACAAGCGGCGGCGATAGCGTAGGACCTAGAGACGGTTGAAGGTGGCGGATGACGCACACACTTGACAATGGCGAGGGGCTGAGCCCGGCGGCCGATCAGGGCACGGTGCGCTCGGTAGCTCAAGCTATTTTTGAGAGCAATCTCGGAAAATTCATCCTTACGGCGTTTCTGTTTCTCGTCATGCTCGCGTGGTGCTCGGTCCGTTCGCACTATCTCGAAGGAGGGCGAGATGATGTCGGCGACAATCTCGTACCACTTTGGATCAGGGCTTGCGTTCTGGTGGCGCTGCTCATCCCGGTGCTGGTTGCGTTGAGGCAGGATCGTCAGCTCTCCTGGTTGGTCGGCCTCTCTGCAGCAGTGGGGTCGGTTCCGCTACTGCCGTTGCTCCCATTCTTGCGGGATTACACCCATCTCGCGGTGCTGGCGTGGCTCTTGATCCTGCCACCGGTCTTTTTGCAGCGAATACCAATCTCTCATGTGCCGATGTTTCTCGCTCTATACATTGCCTATATTGCGACGTGTGCTTTTTCCGCTGTCACGAATTATGTTCATCTGCACAACATTTGGCAGATTAAAGTTGGCGTTACATTCCTGATACTGTTTGGCGGGTTTGGATATGTGATGGCTGCAATCGTTTGTCAGCCTCTACAGGCGGAAGCCCGCTTTCGTTCTTTGCTCGACGGTTTTGTATGGGGCGCCTTTGCGCAAGGCGCAATCGCCGTTGTTGCTCTGCCGCTCTTGCTGTTGTCTTCTTTTACAGTTGGCAACGACACCATCTTCGGACTGGCCTATTTCGACAAGTACAAATCAACGTTCTCGGGGCCGGTCTCGCTTGGCATATTTTTCGTGATCTCTGTTCCGTTGCTTCTGATCTGGATGGACGGCAAGGGACGGTCGTCCTGGCCTGCAAAACTGTATTTGCAATTCGCGCCGTGGATCATGATGGCAACTGGCAGCCGCACAGCGCGCATCGCCGAGATCGGAATGATCGGCATGTTGCTGCTCTTGCCGAAATCTAGGATGAGGACGCTGGCCTTTCTTCCGTCGGCTCTGGTCGCTTACATTGTTGGCTTCCAATATCAGGCGCTTCCACCGGCAATCTTCAGGTTTTTTTCTACAGACGTGGATCCGAGCCGGGATATGTCCGATCGTTTCTTTGTTGTGACGGATCGTATCGAGTTCACGAAGGAAACCATTGTAGAGATGGCTCAGGAGTCCGCTTTCGTCAAATTGTTTGGTTTCGGCCCTGGTACCGGTGGATATCGAACCAGCGGATACCCGACGCCTCACAACATGCTGCTCAACCAATGGGCAGAGACGGGCGTTATTGGTACTCTTGCGCTGATAGGTTTCATGGTTCTTATGATTTGGGGATTGGCGAAGTATGGCCTGAGCCGTTCGCCCGGCGCTGATCAGGGGTGGGTCCTGCTAATTGCGATCGCGTCGTTTGCTGCCGTGAATGCAACCTATGCTCCACACTACTGGGGATATGTGATGGTTCTCCTGTTGCTTGCGAGCACAAAAATCAGTGCCTTTCGAACTGAGCAGCTGGAACTATGCAGTCATGCGCAGATGCCAAAATCCGTAGAAATTACTTCAACTTAAGGGTCTCTAGCCTGACCATGAAAGATGCCTTCGCCTCGATGGACGTCGATCAGCGGATTCGGCGACGCGCGACAACTCAGGTTTCTCCCTGGATAACGCTGGTCGAGCGGACCGTGCATGATTCCCGGGGGGAGCTCGTGGGAAACTTTCACGGCCTAGCCCTTGCCGACTACATATCGATAATCGCGATTTCGTCCGATGGACAGGTGCCACTGGTTCGACAGTTTCGGCCCGCGGTTGAGCAATGGACTCTGGAGTTTCCGGGCGGCCTGCTTGACGCCGGAGAAGACCCGCAGAGCTGTGCGATTCGCGAACTATTTGAGGAAACCGGGCTTGAGGCTCTCGATGCAACAAGTCTCGGTGCCTTTCTTCCCGACTCCGGTAGACTGGGAAATCGATTGTGGGGGTTTTTTGCCTCTGGCGTTGTTCCTGCCAAGGGTTGGATGCCGGAACCCGAGGTCGAAGTGGAATATGTCAGTGTAAAGGAGTTGGACGTCCTCGTCCGAGACGGCACCTTCAACCATGCCCCCCATCTAGCGCTGTTTGCCGTCGCCCGCTTGCGGGGCTTGATTTAGCCGTCGCCAGTTCATTTCGTAACGGCGACGGCGGGTCCGGTCATAAGACCCCATCGGTCGCGTTTGGCCTCTGCGCCCCAGCATTGGCTTCCAGTGGACAGTAAGGACCGCCGTCCTGATTGCGGCAGTGAACCCCTGAAAGCACGAAAGTTTAAGTCTTTCAAAAGTTTGGCGGCAGCTCGCCGATGCCGCGATCCGCCGCTCCGGGATAAACAAACAGCAAGACACAAGGGGCGGTATCGTTTATTGGAGGCGAGAAATTGACTCTTTTGACGGGTTTAAAGACTTCGACCATGCTCGTTCCCCGCTCTTTCGCCGACCGATCCGTCTGCATCTTGGGCCTCGGATATGTCGGGCTCACCCTGGCGTCGACGATGGCTGCGGTCGGATTCCGGGTCTGGGGCGTCGAAATCCAGGAGGATGTGGTGGAAGGGCTGCGGCAGGGACAGCCGCATTTCCATGAACCCGGACTGGCCGACCAGTTGAACCGCGCATTAAGAAGCGGCGCACTCTCGGTTGACACGAGGGTGCCGCCGGGTTGCGACGCGACGGTTTTCATCATCACGGTAGGAACGCCGCTCAGCGCAGACAAGCGCGTACGTACGGATATGATTGAGCACGTGGCGGGCGAGGTTGCTGCAGCGATGCCCGCAGGCGCACTCGTCGTCATGAGATCCACTGTGCGATTGGGAACCACGCGCTCGATCGTTGCCCCCATCCTTGATGCTGCCGGCAAGTCCTACGATCTGGCGTTCTGTCCCGAGCGGACCCTCGAAGGCGTCGCCATTCAGGAATTGCGCATCCTTCCGCAAATCATCGGTGGCGGTTCGGAAGATGCGACGGTACGGGCCGGGCAGCTATTTCAGTTCGTGACGCCAACGACAGTGCGCGTACGTGATCTCGAGACGGCGGAGATGATCAAGCTGGTAGATAATTCCCAGCGCGATGTTCACTTCGCCTTCTCCAACGAGGTGGCATCGATGTGCGATGCGATCGGGGTGAGCGCCGCGGATGTGATTGCCGCCGGAAAGCTTGGATATCCGCGTACCAATCTCGCAATGCCAGGGCCGGTCGGCGGTCCCTGTCTCGAAAAGGATTCTTATATCCTGTCTGAGGGACTTGAGCACCGCGGCATGTCGCCAGCAATCGTTCTGACAGCTCGCAAACTCAATGAAGCTCAGCCCGAGCAAGCGATCGCAGCATTGAAGCACGCGACCGGTCGCATCAACGGTTTTCCAGATGCACCGATCGTGACCGTGCTTGGTCTTGCCTTCAAGGGCTCGCCCGAAACGGATGACCTGCGTGGCACGATGGCGCGCCCTATTCTGGCAGCGTTACAGCACCATTTTCCGAATGCGCGGTTCAGGGCTTTCGATCCTGTGGTCTCGCCGCAGGCTATTCGAGATTTCGGGCTCGATCCCGCCCCATCCCTCGAGAAAGCGCTTGATGACGTCAATATTGCTGTCATTGCCAACAATCACAGCTGCTTCCGCTCCATGGCGATCGAGACACTGTCCCATCGCATGGCTTCGCCTGCGATGTTTTATGACTTCTGGAACAACTTCAATGCCGAATACCTGCTCTTGGCGTCGCATGTCGGCTACATGGCTCTTGGTAGCCATGGCAGAGCAAAACTTCCGAAGGTAGAGGGTCTATGAGCCGTCGATATCTCGTCACGGGAGGCACAGGTTTTCTGGGAGCCTCTCTGGTTCAGAAGCTGGTACGGGACGGGAATAGTGTGCGCGTGCTGGACAATAACTGGCGGGGGAATCCAAGGCGGCTTGCTGGAATCGAAGATCGTGTAGAGCTGCTTATCGGCGATATCCGGGATCCGCAGGTGGTGCGCCGGGCGGTCGATGGTATGGACTGCGTGGTTCATATGAGCGCGATCAACGGCACCCGGTATTTTTACGAGCAGCCTGAGCTCGTGGTGGATGTCGCGATTCGCGGCATGCTGACAGTGATCGATGCATGCCGGGACGCAAAGGTGCGCGAACTAATCGTTGCGTCCAGCTCCGAGGCCTACCAGTCGCCAAGTCAGGTTCCGACTCCGGAGAACGTTCCGCTGGTCGTGCCTGACGTACGAAATCCGCGATATTCCTACGGTGGGTCGAAGCTCGCATCCGAACTGATCGCGCTGAATTATGGACGGACGGATTTCGATCGCGTGGTCGTCTTCCGACCTCACAACGTCTATGGCGCCGATATGGGGTTCGAGCATGTCGTCCCCGAATTTTCTGTCCGGGCAGCGGAGGCTGACGTGGTGACGAAGCCGGGATCGCCTTTGACCTTTCCCTTGAAGGGAGACGGCGCCCAGACGCGCGCCTTCATTCACGTCGACGATTTCACGGATGGTCTCGCGACAGTCATCACACGCGGCGCGCACCTCAATGTCTACCACATTGGAACCACCGAAGAAGTGACGATCCGACGCGTTGCGGAATTGGTTGTTGCAAGCTTCGGCCGGGAGGCGATCCTCGAGATTGGTCCCGCGCCCTTTGGCGAAACGCAGCGTCGTTGTCCGGACATCAGCAAGATCCAGGCGCTAGGTTGGTCTCCCAGAATTTCACTGCAGGACGGTCTTCCCTCCGTTGTTCGCTGGTACCGGGACCATCCAGAGCTGCGCCCATCACGAGTTTCAGGAGACAGCAAATGACAGCGACAGCACAATCCAGACCCATCCTCGAGTGCCAAATTTGTGCGAGCGAAAAACTCAAGCCGGTGCTGTTTCTCGGCTACGTCCCGCCAGTGAACACCATGCCGCCGGTGGGAGAACGCGCGCTCGAGCAGCCTGCGTTTCCGCTTGAGCTGTTCCGATGCGAGGAATGCAGTCTGGTCCAGATCGGGCTGGAGGTCGATGCGGAGGTTCTCTTTCCATATTCCTATCCGTATCTGAGCGGTACGACCAAGATACTGCGCGAGAATTTCGCGGAGCTGTATCGCGAGGCGTCATCGCTCATCAAGATTTCGGCCGATGATCTAGTGGTGGACATTGGCTCAAATGATGGATCATTGTTGATCAATTTCAAGGATGGAGGCCACCGTGTTTTCGGCGTTGAGCCATCGCGCGCTGGCGAAGTCGCGCGTGGGCGTGGCATCGAGACGCTGACGGACTATTTCGGCGTGAAGCTCGCGGCCCGGTTACGTGCCGAACGCGGCGCTGCCAAGGTCATCACCGCGGCAAATGTGTTTGCGCATATCGGAGATGTTCACAACGTTACGAAGGGCGTTGTCGAATGGCTCGCCGAGGACGGCGTCTTCATCTCGGAGTCGCACTATCTGCTCGATCTCGTCGAGACGCTTCAATACGACACGGTCTATCACGAGCATCTTCGTTACTACGCGCTGGGCGCGCTCGAAGCGCTGTTCGCGCGTCATGGACTCGAGGTGTTTCACGTCAAGCGCATTCCGACCCACGGCGGTTCCATTCGAGTCTATGCCGCGCGTCCAGGGCAGTACGAGATCCAGGCATCAGTTGCTGAGCGTCGTGCGGACGAGGAGTGCTTCGGTCTCGCCGATGGCAGTGCGCTAAAAACCTTTGCAGCACGCGTCGTTCATTCCAAACTGGAATTGTACAAGCTGCTTGCCGGGTTGAAGAAGGATGACACCAGCATCGTCGGTATTGGTGCTCCGTCGCGTGCATCTACGCTGATCAACTATGTCGGTCTCGACGATGGTATTATGAATTCCGTGATGGAAGTCTCGGGCTCGCACAAGCTGGACAAGTATATTCCGGGCACGAGAATTCCCGTCATCGATGAGGCCGCACTGTATAACGATCAGCCGGATTATGCGCTGCTACTCTCTTGGCACATCGCTGATGAACTCGCCGCCAATCTCCGAAAGCGTGGGTATAAGGGAAGGTTCATTGTTCCTTTGCCCGAGCCGAGAATTATCGAGTGATCTGATGGTGAGAAATCGAGCGCTCAGGCTCGGCGTTGTCGGTCTGGGATTCGGTGTCGACGTGCATGTCCCCGCGTTTGGTCTGCTGTCCGATGTCGAGGTCGTTGCTCTGCTGGGGAGAAATGCCGACAAGGCTGCAAGCGTCGAAAGGCGTCTTCGGATTCCTGTGTTGACGGACGCTGAGCGCTTTTTCTCCTTCGACCTCGATGCGGTCAGCGTGGCAGTGCCGCCGGGACAAGTCGAGGCGATCGTTGAGCACTGCCATGCGCACCAACTTCCCGTGCTGTGTGAAAAGCCGCTCGGTGCCAATATGCCGGTCGCGCAGCGAATGGCACAGAGATGCCGCGACTTAACGACAGCGCTTGATTTCGAATTTGCAGAACTCACAACATTTTTGGCGCTGCATGAAATGATCGCCGCGCGAAAGCTGGGAGATCTCAGGCACATCCAGGTCACCTGGCTCAACGAATCTTGGGTGCATCGGAACGGGGCCTGGTCGTGGAAGACTGACGCCGATCGCGACGGCGGGGTGCTGAACCTTTTCGGGACGCATGTTCTGTATCTCATGGAGTGGCTTGCGGGTCCCGTTGTCGCATTGTCTGCACGCTTGGATTCGCGGGTTACCGATCAGCTAAAGCCGAATGCCCATGCACGCGCAGCAGAGGATCTCGTCCATGCGACGTTTGACCACGCGTCCGGCGCGGTGACGTCGATCACGATCGGAAACGCCAATCCGGGTCTAACAACGCACCGATGGACGGTGGTGGGCAGTACCGGAACGGCAGTCATCGACAATTCCACGCGTGACTATATGGGGGGGTTCAGATTGGTCGCGACGAGTGCTACTGGTGAGCCACTCTTGGATGTGTCCGAGCCTCTCATCAATGGGGATGGTCGTCTGCCCCCTTTCAAGCGGCTCGCGGAGCGTTTCGTCGCAGCAGTGCGGGCAGGCACCACCTGCCATCCAGGTTTCGGCGAGGGGGCGCGCGTGCAACTGCTGGTCGATACCATCAGGCAAGCAGCGCTCGAACACCGAGCCATCGACGTCCGGAGGCCCGTGTGAGACTCGTCATCGTCGCATCGAACTGGCCGTTTCCCGGGCACACCGTGCGTGCCGCCAATGTGGTCGTATTTGAACTTACGCGTGCGCTTGCCGCACAGCCCGGAATGACGATCGGGTTTCTTAAGGTTGGTGTCGGTCTGGAAGGGGAGCAGGGGCCGGACGCTGAAGAGCTCGCGGGTCTTGCCGCTCTGGCCGAGGCTGGCGTCGACATTCTGCCGGAGATCGTATTGCCGATACGAACGACACAGGGCTCGCCGTTCGTCAAATTGCTCAAACCGAAGCCGGAACATTTCTATCCCTATGTTGATCATGATGGAGGCGCGATCGCACGAGCGCTAGCATCCTGGAATGCCGACGCGCTGATGGTGCCTTGGAGCGAATGGCTAACTGCCGCTTGTTCCACAGTACCTGTTCTCAAGTTCGCCTATTATGGAAATCCGGACCACAAAGCCGGTTATATGCGCACATTGCATGATCGAAGGCTAAATGGCTGGAGCCTTGGCTATGTGCGCTTGCGCATTGGTTTGTCCCGTCTCGAACAGGTGCATAACCAGATCATGCGCCGTTACGAAATACTCGGGGATGTCGCCGCCAACGATGCCGAGTATTACGCCCGGCGTGGGCATCCGAACGCATTCTATATCCAGAACGTCTGGATCGACCGCTTCGGCGAGAGGTGGCGCGAGCGTCGGCGCGCGCTGGAGCAGGCTAGCCCTCTTGTCATTATCGGCAATGTCGGAAAGCTCGGCGGGACCGCCAACCGCTATGGGCTGGATTATCTCGGCCGCGAGGTGCTCCCCGAGTTACGAAAGCGCATGGCGCCGGGGACGTTCAGGATCGAAATTCTCGGGTCCGGAGAGCTTGAGCCGGGCATTCGCGCTCCTCTCGAAGGGCCGGATGTCGTGTTTCGCGGATTCGTCCCCGATATCGATGAGGCCATGCTGGCTGCGCATGTGTTCCTGTGCACGAATAACGCGACGCCATTCAAGGTTGGCCACACCCGATATCTTCACGCCTGGACTCTAGGTTCCTGCGTTGTCGCCCACCGCGATGTGTCCCTGTCAATGCCCGAAATCAGGCATGAAGAGAATGCTTTGCTCGGGCGTGACGCTGGCGATATCGCAGATCTAATCGTGCGAGCAGGGCAGGATCAAGCACTGCGCGACCGCATTGGAAGCGCGGGATGGGAGACCTATCTGACGAGGTTCAGGGCGGAGACGGTTGCGGGGGACGTTGTCGATAAGCTCCGTTGCCGTAGCGGCCGCGGAGAGTTTCGTCACAATGACTGATCGTTCAATGCGTCCGGTATTGTCGATCGTCACGGTCACTTACAACAGTGCTGCAACGCTGCAGGATACGCTACGAAGCGTGCGCGATCAGAGCTTCCGTGACTACGAGCACGTTATTGTTGACGGCGGATCGACGGACGGTACGATCGACATGCTCAAAAAGGCAGGTGATGCTGTTCGATGGATATCGGAGCCTGACCGCGGCATCTATGATGCTATGAACAAGGGAATCCGACTTGCGCGGGGCAAGTGGATTCATCTGCTGAATTCGGACGATTATTACAATGCGCATGACGTCTTGGCACGTATAGTGCCGCGTCTGGTCGAAGATTCAGTGAACTATTGCGATCTGGTCCGGGCCGAACCGGATGGCAGGCGGGTTCTTCAGCGATACCACTTCAAGAAGTGGCCGCTTTATTTTTCCGCTTATTTGCCCCATCCCTCTCTCATTGTATCCGCCAAGCAATACGCAGAAGTTGGTGCATACGATACGACATTCCGGGTCGCCGCGGATCACGACATGATCTTGCGACTGGTCGAGCGATATCCGGCAAATCACATATCCATCGATATGACTGTCATGCGACAATCTGGCGTTTCCGCTACTAATCTCGATTGGAGCATGCGTGAGTTCGGTATGGTGCTCAAGAAACACAATATCCCTGCAACGCTCGTAAGCGTCATCATGGCCATTCGCCGCATTTGGTGGAGGATACGGGTAAAATGAACGATCCAAATAGTCTCGCGATTCGCGCTGGCGTCAGCGAGAGAATCTTACTGATATCGCCGGACCGCGCTGCGCGCGTCGCCGATATCGGGTGCGGTGAAGGTGAATTGTTGGAACGCCTGGTGGAGCTTGGTTTCGGCCAGCTGATGGGTGTCGGCTGGAAGGTTGATGTACCTGCAGGCATCGCCAAAATGGAGAACGTCGATCTCAGTCATCCTGGCTGGGCCGATCGAATCGGTGGCCAGAAGTTCGAGGTTCTTGTCGCTACCGAAGTTCTGGAGCATCTGGTCAATCCTTATGAGTTTCTGACCCAGTTGCGGCGGCTGGCCGTCCCGGGTGGACGCCTAATCCTGACCTTCCCGAACGTGCACAATTGGCGTAGCATCGTCGGCTATGCACTCGGCGGCCGTTTCAGCGGTTTCTTCGGTCCGAACTGGAACAACAACCACCCGCTTTACGATCAGCATATTTTCGTGCCAAACCACCATCTGGTGCGATATTTCCTCCGCCTTGCAGGTTTCGAGATCGTGTCGATCGACTTCCTGTACGGTCGAGGCAAGCTGTTCGGTACGACGGCGATGTTCGATTGCCGTGCTGCAGCGAAAGTTTAATCTGAACCGTTCCGGTGCGCTGATATTGCCGTGTGCAACGCCATAGGTTGCGTTGAAGGCCGCACTGTTGATAAAGGCACCGATTAGGCTCCGACGACGCTGTAGCAATTCCGGCCAGGCGCCTCGACGTAGCAATCCTCGACCGAGAATTACTGCGAAAGACGTCCTGTGCTGGAGTTACCTCCAACGTAGATACCGTCGCCATCGATGCTCTTGATCTTCCGCAGCACCAGATTCTTGGTGCCAACGCAATAGACGGTTGCGGCCTGACTAACTATGGCTGGGGTTATGAACCTGACAGCGCCAACACGCTGAACGCGGTTGTCGATTGCTGTCATGCAAGGCGACGTAATGCCAGGTGGGGTTCGAGGAGAACCTTGCTTTGGGCGTCAGCGCGATGCTCGCGTCAATGGCAACACTACCACTGCACGAATATCTCCGAAAAGATCGCAAGCTTCCCGAAACTAGCGAGCGATTGGGGGCCATCGCCGGCGATCATGGCGATCAGCGCCATTTGCGTGCCGTCGGGTGGAAAACAACTAATACTCAGTGACACGCAGCCGCAACCCTGGCCCGCTTCATTCTTGCTGACCCGAAATTAGCTCGCGCAATGCGGTGCGCGCGTTCAGCCGCTGACGGTTAGCAGTAGATGGCGGTTAACGACAAATAGCACGATGAGGAGCAGAGAAAAGCAGCTGATGCCGGCAATCGCATATCGTCTGCCCTGCTTTCCGTCGATCAAACTCATAAAGATTATCCCGCCCAGCCAGAGCAGCGCAGAGGCGGAGCCCAGTAACGAACGCATCTGTCTCTCTTTTTTCGCCATGGCGGTGAATGGCCGCGCAGCCATAGCACGACCGACCTCTGACGGCCAAGCGGCATCCGCTCCCATTTTAGTTGAAACAACCACAGATTTTCGAGGGGGTCCCACATGCTCGACCTGCATGGCATTTCGCGCGACGCGTTCATCTCGTCGTCGCCTCTGAGGTGACGAGCCAAGCCGTCTACGAGCGGAAATATCGCCGCGTGCTTGAGCACCCGAGCGAGGAGAGTGGGCCGACCGGTGCCATCGGCTATGACTTCGGCATGCAAAGCCGCGCGCAGATCTCCGCCGATTGGGGCGACAAGGTCGACGCGGCCATGCTGCGCGTTCTGGTGCGCGGTGCCGGCAAGCATGGCGATTCGGCAGCCAGCTATTGCCAGGCGACGCGCGGCCAGATCGATATCCCGTGGGACGATGCGCTCGATGTCTTCGCGAACCACGATCTGCCACGGTATCTCGCTATTCTCGAGTGCTACTGTCCAAGCGCGTCGAAGCTCGGTCCGGACTGCAAGGGCGTGCTGTCCTCGATCGCCTATAACCGGCGAAAAGCTCGATCTGATCAAAGAGCAGGCGATCTAGCAGGCCGGCGAGATCAAGTCGCTGCGGCAATTGTCGACCACGCAACAGCAGTTGCTGGCCGATCGCGAGACGCGGGTTCGCGCGCTCGAGCGTGGTGCTCTGACGCCGCTGGTGCGGCGATGAAGCTCGAGCCGCAAATCCTCCGCGATGCCGCCGATGGCGTCGCGCTCGGCTCTGCCGCAATCGAGATCCTAATCGGCATGGCTGTCATCGTCGCGCTGCGCACCGGATGGCGGCGCTGTCCGAACTGCGACGTGGCATTGCGACTCCGATCGGTTGGCTGGCGCTGGGGCCGGTCGGCACGGCGCGGGCCGCGTCCTTTCGTGCACGCTGCGATGCCTCCGGCGCCTGCGAGCACCTGCTTTGCCGGCCTTTGCGTTGTATTTTCCACGGCGAGAGCGGCGGCCGCACGGCCTTCGGCGCCCGCTTCAACGATGCTGCGTGACAGCGGCGCATCGCTGCCTGCCGTTTGGCACACGGCTGCGGCGTCAGCCGGGGCGAGCCCTCCGTCGTCGTCACCTTCAACGATCGCGGCGATTGAGGATTATGGACGCGAGAATGCGCCGGGATTCCTTCTGAGGAAGGGAACGATTAAGCCTGAATATATCGCCGTGAACTTGCCGCGCTTGTCCCAAGCGACATGGAATAGGCTGTCGCCCCGATCATCCATCGACACGGGGACCGGATCGCTGTTGACCATTCGCAGTCCGGCCTCTTCCACGATCGCCCTGGAAGCAGCGAGATAGTTGCGTTCAGCCTGATCATGATGAATGACGCCGGAGAACAATGGCCCCGTCACATAAAGGCAATTCAATGCATGAGAGCTACACAGCCGGCCGATGGCGGAGAGCCACGCCGACGTGCCCGGCGCGACAGATTTGTGCATGCGATAGGAAGCGTGCTCGCGCAATGACGGATCAATCTTGCCGGTCGACTTGAAGTATCCCCATTCTCTCTCCTCCTTTGTCGGAGCGGCATGGTCGATGCCACGAACCCTGTCCCAAATGAATGAAAGGGCTTCGCGCCAGTCGATCAGTCGACGGAGATAGACCTGCAGCAGCCGCTTCTGCGCCCCGGTCGAAAGGGCTGGCTCGAGAGGCGATGGTGACATGAAGAAGCGACTATCCGGGTTCTCGCCCCACGCCAGGCCGTCTACGCTGAAATAGAGGACGATGTTTAGAGGGTCGTTTGTGCGAACGGCAATCTGACGCAACAGCACGAGTGCGGCCGGCAGCCCGTGGGCACCCGTCAGGGGCAACGACAGCGAACGTGTTCCGGCTAGCCGATCGAACTCTTCTGGATCGAGCCCGTATCCGAGCGTGCTGTCACCGATGAATATGGTGTCGAGCTTTGAAAGGTCAGCGGCGCCCAGCTTCTCTTCAGCAAGGCGCGTGACCTGACCGACCGTGCTGTCGTTCCGATTGAGGTCGCGATATCCCCAGTACTTGACCGAAAGGGTCGCCATGCATCCAAGGAGCAGAGCCGCGGCGACGGCCATGACCGTGATTAGGTATCGCGTGACCATGTTAGAACGTGAAGTACAGGAAAGGCCGCGGGGTCGATATGCCCGTGATCACGGCAAACAGGGCGACCCCCATGATGGCTGCCCATGATGGGCTTGGTCGCCAGACGATCCACTTCGGCGCATCGACGACTCTCGATTCAGTGACGGCCGACCCGAGCACCTGCCCGCCCATGATCTGGTTACTGTTCGGCGTCAGGAGAGCTAGCGCGAGCGCTCCGGCAATTGCGACCATCGCGATCGGCTGATCGATCGCTGGTTGGCCTCTATTGGGAACGAACATTGCCGACAACAAGTGCACCGCGGCGGGCGCGCCTTCTGCCCGGAAAAACACCCAACCAATGACGACCGAAAGGAATGTCAGCCCCCACGCGGCGAGCCGCCAGCCGAAACGCGTGACGATCGATGTCGGCTTCCAATCCGCAACGATAGCCCGGAAAGCGTGGTTGACTGCGAGATAACAGCCATGAAGTGCTCCCCAGATGATGAACGTCGATCCCGCGCCGTGCCAAAGGCCGCCGAGCGTCATCACGACGAACAGGTTGATGTACCTTCTGACGGGCCCTCGACGGCCGCCGCCAAGAGGGAAATAGATGTAGTCGCGCAGAAATCGCGACAGGGTCATGTGCCAGCGCCGCCAAAACTCGATAATGCTGGTTGCCTTGTAGGGCGAATAGAAGTTGAGCGGCAGTGACAATCCGAACATCAGTGAAAGCCCGATGGCCATATCCGAATAGCCGGAGAAATCGAAGTACAGTTGGAAAGTGTAGCACAACGCGCCTAGCCAAGCGTCGATTGTGCCGATTTCCAATCCAAGTCTTGCGTGGTCGAACACCGGCGTGACGAACTGGACCATGTAGTCGGCAACAAGAAGTTTCTTGCCGAGTCCAATCACAAACAGCGTCAGCCCGGCCGAAAGAGACGTTAGATTGATCTGAATCCGAGCGATCTGCGGCTGCAGCTCCGAGAAACGAACGATCGGGCCGGCGATCAGTTTCGGGAAGAAGGTCACGAAGAAGGCGTACTCGGCGACTGTCGCCGGCCGTATGAGACCTTTCCTACAATCGACGAGATACGAGATCTGTTCGAAGGTAAAGAACGAGATCGCCAAGGGCAGGATGATGTGTGATGGCTCATCCCAAAGCCGGACGTTCGACAAGTTGGCGAAGATCCAGTTTGCATATTTGAACCATCCCAAAAGCCCAATATCCACGATAATGCCGAGGGCGAAGACGGCCCTCGATCGCGTCGCCGCGATGGTGTTACCGATGGCATAGTTGAAGACCATCGACCCGATCAGAAGCGCGAGATACCGATAGTCCCACTTGGCATAGAACGCGAGTGACGCAATGACCAGCAGCCATACCAGGATGGAACTTCGCGCTCTTTGCGCAATACCGCCGACCGCCAGGACGACAAGCAAGAAGACAAAGAATGTGTAGGTGCTAAAAAGCAACTCGCCCAGCCCGCCCCTTGTGGACCGGTCGACGTATAGTCGTCCTATGCGACTGTTTCAACTATGCGAATGCTCGTGGATGATGTGAACGCAAAGAGAACAGATCGGTTGTTGATACTGTGTAGCTTTGGAGGGCCGCTTGGCCGCTCACGTGCCATTCAGATTCAAAATGCCCAACTGCCTTTAAAGGCATGGTATCGCAACGAAAACAAATAGGAGAAGGACAGTGAGGCTTTTGTTGGCGACCCTAATCGCCGTATCGACACTTGCGGGTTCGGTTTTGCCAGCGGCCGCCCAAGGCTATTATCGGAGGGCGTACCCGTATCCTTACGGCTTGGACGAGTATGGCCGGAGCACCGATCCGGATTGTTATCGAGGACCGAATCAAGTGTACGTCTGCGGCGGCCCGCCTCGTCGTAGTTACTACGAATATGAGCGCCCCCGTTACCGGCGGTCTTATGGCATCGACCAATTTGGTCGCAGCACCGATCCGAATTGCTACCGGGGCCCCTATGGCGCCTACGTCTGCTGACGGTGAGGTCACGTTTGCCGTCGGCTCACGTTGCTCCTGCGCAGTCCAGCCGCGGGGCTTGCCGGCTGCCCCATCAGCCGACGCCGCGCTGGGGGACAGCGCGAGCTGCACGTCAATGCGCGGCGTCGCGTTGGCGCTGATGAAGTCCTGCAGCGCCGGCGAGATCTCCGCGTCGGTATTGGCTGCGCGCTCGGCCAGCGCGTCGGGGATGTCCGAGGTCGCATCGCGCGCCCAGCCCTCGACGGCATTGAAGCAGACGATCCGCAGGGGATAGGCGTACTGGCCGGGAAAGGCTGTCCTCAGGACGGTCTCGAGGTTCGTGTCGGCCTCTTCTGTCTCGCGCCAGGCGCAGCCGACACGCGCGCCGAAATCCAAGTAACCAAGTAGATATCGCGATGTCGGCCGGTACGATCGACGGCGACGAACGCATACGCTTACTCCGAAACTGTCGCTTCGCGGAGAGACTGCCCCGGCTTCGCGGAGTTTTTTTGGGGTAGGCGGGGGCCGCGCTCCGCCAGCTCATGCGGCGAGCCGGCGAGAATCTTAATCTGATGAGTTGGCCTCGGTTCCCGTTGTCGTCCCAGCATAGTATCCTTCTACGCCGCCGTCCTTCGAGAATCTGTCGCGGTACCGCTCTGGTCCGCGCCCGCCAGCTTACGCTAGCGGGCTTCTCTCTTTCGGCTCCCTCAGGCGATCAGTTTAAGGATCTCGATCATTGGGAGGATCGCAATGCAAAAAGTGATTACGGCGGCCGTTATGACGGCCGTGCTTGTACTTGCAGCATGTGGCAGAGAGCCTGGACCGAAGGGTGATCCAGGACCGCAGGGGCCGGCCGGCCCGCAGGGTGCCTAGGGGATTCAAGGGGTACCGGGGCCACAGGGGCCCAGCCGGCGCGCAAGGGCCTCAGGGCCCGCAAGGACCAAAAGGCAACAAGGGAGACAAAGGCGATCCGGCACCCGTGAACATCCGCGCGGTGCATGGCAGTCTTCTGCCCAAGTGGAGGGAGTGCGGACGGTGCCAAGTGCGGGACTTCACCGACGGTCGGTCTTTGCCTGAAGAAGTACCCCATGCTTGATGACGTGGTTCCGCCGGGGTTTGAAAAAGCGCCAATGCCGAGGTTGGCCTTTCCTTTGAGCACGCTATTATGGCGCAGCGAGTGACTGTTTTCTTCTACGGGCTTTTCATGGACCCGGAGGCTCTCGAGGCTAAGGGGCTGCGGCCATCGCACGTGCGGCAGGCTAACGTCAATGGTTTCAAGCTAACGCTCGGCGCACGTGCTACGCTGGTGCCCGACGTCGACGAGAGAGTGTACGGGACCATTATGCGGCTCTCCCACGCTGAGGTGGACGAGCTCTATTCGGAGCCCTCCGTGGATCGAAATGCGTATCCAAGCGATGATATGGGCAGGCTCGCTGATCCTCGTCGGTCTTCTGATCTCTGCATGCGCAAGTGACCAGCCACCGTCAGCGAGACCGTCCGGGGCGCCGTGGGCTCGCGACCTCAACGAGCGGCCGCCAAGTCGGGAGCCAGCCCACCGTGGAATAGTCCCAGAGGTCAAGGCTGACCTGAAGGCGGCGAGAGACAGAGTGCCGCGCTAGGGCAGGCGGCTTCCATCCCGCACCTTATCCTACGGGTTGATAAATACCTGCGCCGCCACGCACCAGATCGCGGCCAACAGAACCAAGGCAGTAAACAGCTTCGGCGCTATCCAATTATCGTCCGGAAAGGACCCTTGCACGCGACTTCTCAATCTAAGCGCGATGGTGCCGAAACTGATGATCAGAGCTGTAGCCAGAATCGCGAATGCAAGCGTGTTAAGACCTGCAGCGTAGCAAAATACCGCGACCATTCCGAGGACCCAGTCCATCGCCCTCCCTCCAAGCGAAATCGCTTGTCGCTTCACACTTGCGGTTCGCCTCTGCCCCTAGCGCAAGCCCGGCCGCCGATCCATAGTGGAACCATGGAACTTTGGCTGATTCCCCTTATGGTCGTCGGCATTCTTGCCGCCCTGCTATTTTCTGACCGATTAGCTTGACGCTCTGATGGCACGGATTTCCAGCCCGGGTGTAGGCTTAACCGGGGCGGAGCTTGATTCGTCATGCTGGAAGCTGTTCTCGTGCTTCTTGGAGTTGGAGCCGTAGCCCTTCTCTTAATTGCGTTCTGGGGACTGCATAGGCACGTGTGAGCGGGCCGGTCTACGTTGGCGGGCAGCCTGTTGGCCCTTCGCTCACCTTTTTACTCAAGGAATTAACTCGTGCCCTCCGCGTTGATGAATTGGTGCATTTACATCTATTTCACGGTGGCAATCCTAGGCATTTACGCCGAGGTGATCGCGCAGTTTTTGGGATGGCTTAGCGCGCGATGTGTGAATTGAGCCACAATCGAACAGATTGAGAGAAGGCGATCTTGAGCGGCCGCCGTCGGCGTGGGTCGACGTATGGCATGGAGCGTGAGGCTTCGGTCCCGTGCCTACCGCAGCCGGGTCAAGGCGCCGCATCTGAGATGTTGACCAAGCTGCGGTTGAAGATATATCTGGCTCTGAGCTGAGCAGAGGCGCGACACTTTTCGAGCACCCAATCCAGTGCCATAGCGGCGGTCGCCACTGTTTCGATACAATTGACCTGCTCCTCAGATTGGGCCGAGGTGAGAATGGAGGCGGGTGTGAAACTTGCTGCAATCGGATGGATCGCATTTGCGATCTGCTGTGGGGTGGTCCTGAAGGTCAATATCGATCAAGTTAAAGAGTACGAAAACGGGATTTCGAAAGACCGGAACTAGCCTCGCGCTCGCCCGTGTTCTTGCTGTCAAAGACGCTCGGCGCCCTGAGCATCTTGCCAAATCTCTTGGCGACCATTGGCCTGTTTGGTTGTCTGCTGCTCCAGACGCGCTTCGTCCCTGCTGGCCGGAAGCTAGCCACCTTTTCTGTGCTAGCCTTGGCGATATGTGGGTTCACGCCGGTGGGGAGCCTGCTGCTCAAACCTCTCGAAGATCGCTTCCCGCCTTGGTTGCCGACGGCGGATCCTCCTACCGGCGTTGTTATTCTGGGTGGAACGACAAAGCCGGAGATCTCTGCCTTACGAGGCCTCCCTGTTTCGGACATGGGGATCGATCGGCTGATCACCGGCGCGATGCTGGCCCGCCATTACCCAAAGGCGCGCATCATCTATTCTGGGGGAAGTCCTGAGCTCTGGCCGAACAATCTCCGGGAGGCCGATTATGCTCTGCAGCTCCTGAATGATCTGGGCATCCCCAAAGCTCGCGTCGAGATCGACGACAAATCACGGAACACAGCTGAGAACGCATTGTTTTCGAAGGCCCTTGCCTCACCCACTTCCAGCGATCGTTGGATGCTTGTCACGTCCGCCTATCATATGCCCCGAGCGGTGGGGCTCTTTCGGAAAGCTGGCTTCCCGGTACAGCCGGTCCCCACGGGCTGGCTTACCGCCGGCAGCACGTCCTGGCTCGATTTTGGCAACTTTGCTTCCTCGCTTCTGCTTGTGCACATCGCAACGCGAGAGTGGATCGGTCTTGCGGTCTATCGAGCCCTGGGCAAAACGGACGCACTCCTGCCTGGCCAAACACCCTCCTGATTGCAGTCCAGAGATGCGGGGCAGTACAAAGCCTGACGCGATGGCTAGTCTCCTTGTCGCGCCCGCTGGACACGGCAAGCTGCCGATAATGCTTCGCCCTTGCCCCATTAACTTTTCGTTAACCAGCAGGTGATCTGCTCGCGGCATACTTCGATGCTTTGTTGTCGTAGGAGGCGGATGGTGAGGCTGTATGTCTTAATCGGAGGCGTCGTCGGGATTGGAATGACGGGGGCGGCGCTTGGATTGACCACAGAACGACCGGTATTGCCGACGTGTGATGCCAGCGTCGTGGCTGACATCGTGAAAACGAATGTCGGCCAGTCATCGCCCCAACTGATCGTGAGCGGAATAAGTGGTCAGACCGGTGATATGAGCGATGGTCGCTGGCACTGCGAAGCGAACCTTTCAACCGACCGCGGCCCCATCCCGATCAAATATTCAGTCGGATTGCTTGGTCCCGGCAGGCTCCAGGTATCGATGGCGGCTTCGTTGCCTCGATAAGTTAGCTGGGCCGTTTGGGGACCGGAGTGACCAACCAGGACCTCTGCTAGCTCCCATGTCGGACCCCCATTGCCGCGCGGTCCCACAGCATCCTGCCCCTTGAATGGCCTCCAGCCGGCTGCGCCTGGCGGCCAAGATCGTAGGACGCACCTTCGTGAACAGTTCAACGCCGGTTGTAGTCTTGTGGTAGCGTTGTTTTTGCTTCGCAAGGCGCGTTTTCAGTTCTGCGACGCCGTCCATTTCATCGACGCAGGTCGTCTGCGGGCATCCGGTGGGGTGATGGTTGCATCAGTACCGATGTGCGCGAGCGTTTGAGCCACCGGCGGTTCCGTATAGACCGGCATCCGGCCCGTGCCTGTTCGCTTGTTCGGCTGCCTCAACGGCTTTATAGGAGCAGATATAGTGGCGACCTATTCCATCACCAAGGTCGAGCTGCTACCGTGGATTTGGGATCCAAAAATGAACTCTGTCGCAAAATCGGTAGTCTCTTCCCCGGCGGCATTTTTCGAGTGGTGTCTTCATTCGGTCGATCAGGAAAAAGTACCATTTCGGGCCAATTACCCTCAATATTTCAGCAGTTCGGCGCCCTATCTCTGGCGGGCCTATGACCGGCGCCTGTCCGATGTGATCGCACTCGTTCGTCCTGGCTTGCGCGTCCTTGAGATCGGCTGTGGCATCGGTTCGGACCTCCATTGGTTGGCGCTGCGTGGTGCAGATGTAACCGGTATCGATGTGAAGTCCGAATGGACGGAGGCTGCGCGCGAACTGACACAGCATGTCCGTGACAAGATCAGGCCGGTAACGGTCAGGATCGAGCGTATCAATCTGCTTGATCTCCCTGGTGCCCAATACGACCTCATCTACATGAAGGATACGTTTCATCATTTGGAGCCGCGCGATCAGATCGTTGCCAAGATCGCGTCGTTGCTGGCACCCGGCGGCAGAATCGTGATAGTCGAACCGAACGCTTGGAATCCTGCGATTCAGTACAAGATGTTTCGCATCCGCGGCTTCAACACGATCATCGATAAGATCGATAAAGCGTCAGGCGAGCGGTTCGTTTACGGCAATGAGCGCCTCGTCACCGGAGGAGCTATTGCAAGCGCTTTTGCGCGCCATGGCATCAAGGGTTCTACACGCTTGTTTAGGCTGGTGCCGACCGCGTTGGCATCGAATTCGTTCTTAGTTAAAGTGGCCAATCTGCTTGAGAAGTTTCGGATCGAGGCGTTGTTGGTGCCGGCCTGCATTCACAGTGTCTATTCCGGAACTAAATCATGAGCCCTAGCCGACGCCGGCCGCCATGTCGGGAACGGGGCCGCTTGTCGCGGTGACGTCACTTCGGAACGTGCTAGTCTGGCATTTGGGCCGGCGCGGCGGGTGGCGTCCGCTGCTCGTCGGCAACCTCCGAAACGGTCCAGATCTGTGCATTCACCGGCGTTTCGGCAACGAGTCTTGATGTTGCGGCGCTGAATTCGGCCGAGTCTCGCGGAAACACAGTATTCTTCTTAACTTCCTCACGGACTCGTGTGTCTAGTGGAGGCTCGGAGGCCCAACATAAGCGGCGCGATTTCGGTACGCGGCCGGCCCTACTTCTCTGCTGGCTCAACCTCCTCATCGACTCGCGGCCCATGGTCGAATATTGAGGCTCTGCGGGGAAGCCGGCGCCACCGGTCAAGGGGCTGGCCGCACAACCATTCTGTAGGGGTATTGCCCATGTCGGTCGTTCGCAGCCGCAGTGTGGCGGTATAATGTTACAATGACTGAGACGTTATCGACGCAGACCGGCTTATTGGAACCAAGGCCGTCTCTCTCAACACGCCGCAAGGTGCTGATTTGGCATTGGGGACGAAGGGGTGGCGGGGTGAGGTACACTTACGAGCTGGTACGCGAACTCAAGAAGCATTCGGAGCTCGAGCTGCATCTTTCGCTATCACGACAAGGAGACATCATCGCCGATTTCGACGAGCTTGGGCTGCCAGGTTATCACATAGACACCTACACGAACGTTTCGTCGGCCATCCTCGCCATGCTGCGTGTGCCGATCGTTCGACATCGATTTTGGCGATATGTGCGCGAGCACAACATCTCCGTGGTGGTTTGCACGATGAGCCATCTTTGGAACGTGCCGACGCTGTGGCGCAGGCCGCGGGACGTCGCTTATGTGTTCGTCCTGCACGATCCAAAGCCGCACGCCGGAGATGACATCGCCATTCGCAAATGGATGCTCGACACCGAAATCGCCGCAAGCGACGGCATCGTTGCGCTGACCGACTACACGCAGAAGTCGGTCACGACGAACAACGGTTTTCCCGCCGAACGGGTGTGGATCGCCCCGCTGGGAGTTTTCCCCTACGCTGAAAACAGAAATCCGACTTCCATGCGAACTGGGCGCAAGGTCCAACTGCTGTTTTTCGGACGCCTGTTGCCGTATAAGGGACTGGATATCCTTCTTGACGCCTACAAAATCATGAAGTGCGAGCGCAAGGATGTCGGACTGCGCATCATCGGTCCGGGAGATATCGAGCCGTATCGGGCGCAGATCGCCGGGCTTGAGGACGTCTTCGTCGATAATCGATGGGTCCCCGAAGAGGATGTCGGCGCGGTTTTCGAGGGAATTGATATCGTCGTTGCTCCATATCGCGGAGCGAGCCAGTCCGCCGTGCTTGCGACGTCAGGCGCGGCCGGAATTCCGGCCGTCGTCACTCCGGTCGGGGGGCTTGCCGAGCAGGTCCTGCACGAGCAGACCGGACTGGTCGCGGCAGATTCGACGCCGGCCGCACTTGCTGCTGCACTCAGCCGGCTCGTCGATGATGAGGCCTTGCGGCTGCGTTGCGGGGCGGCGGCGAAAACCCACGCCATGAGCGAGCTGTCGTGGTCCGCCATCGCCGCGAAGTTCGCGTCAATTCTGACGTCAATCACCCCACGCCAGAAGTCCGAAGCGCAATAATGTGTGGCATCATCGGAATTGCGAGCAACAAGACAGGCCAGATAGATCGCCAGATTCTGGGCCGCATGACCGATGCGCTTGCGCATCGCGGCCCGGACGGCGAAGGCCACTGGATCAGCAAGGACGGCTGCGCCGGATTCGGCCATCGCAGGCTTTCGATCATTGATTTGTCGTCCGCCGGTGCGCAGCCGATGATTTCGACGTCCGGGCGCTATGCGCTGACTTACAACGGCGAAATCTATAATTACCGCGACCTGCGCCGCGAGCTCGAGGCCAAAGGACATCAATTCCACGGTCACTCCGATACCGAGGTCGTCGTTGCGGGCTTCGAACATTGGGGCCTTGATGAGACGATCTCGCGATGCGCCGGCATGTTTGCGCTCGCAGTCTGGGATGAACGCGAACGCACGCTTGTGCTCGTCCGCGACCGACTCGGCATCAAACCGCTGTACTATAGCGTTATAAACGGAACGCTTATCTTCGCCTCAGAGCTGCGCCCGATCGTGGTGCAGCGCGGAAAGCTTCCTGCGGTTTCACTACCGGCTTTGTCCGAATACCTGCGTCTCGGTTACGTTCCTGCGCCCCTCAGCATTTTCGAGGGCGTGTACAAGTTGCCCGCCGCGACCACCCTTAGGTTTCGCGACGGTCAAACAAGCGAGCCGACAGCCTACTGGTCAATTCCGGAGGTCGTCGCGCGCGGCATGTCGAGGCAGCGCCCGAACGAAGAGGAGGTGCTTGAAGAGCTGGACCAGCGCCTGCGAGGTATCGTCGCCGAGCATATGATCTCAGATGTGCCGCTGGGAGCGTTCCTGTCCGGCGGCATCGATTCCAGTTCGGTCACGGCCATTATGCAGGCCGTGGGCAGTGGATCCACCAAGACATTCTCGATCGGATTTCACGATCCAAATTACAACGAAGCCAGATATGCCGCCGACGTCGCGAAGCATCTTCAGACCGATCACACGGAGCTTTACGTCTCGGACGCCGATGCGATGGCCGTCATTCCCTCGCTACCGGACATCTATGACGAGCCCTTTGCGGATATCTCGCAGATACCCACCTTTCTTGTCTCGAAGCTGGCGAGACAGCAGGTGACGGTTTCGCTGTCCGGGGACGGTGGCGACGAACTGTTTGGCGGCTACAACCGCTATTTGTTCGTCTCCGATTATTGGAGACGTCTGACCAGGATTCCCCATGCGTTACGCCGCATGGCGGCGTCCGGTCTGGCCTCGGCATCGCCCGCGAGTTGGGACGCTGCTTTTCGACCGCTAAGCTACGTCCTGCCGGCCCATCTGCAGCCCGCGCTGCCAGGGCAGAAGATCCACAAGGTCGCGTCCGTGCTCGCATCATCGACCTTGTACGAACTGCAGAGCAGGTTGGTGTCGCAATGGGCAAACCCCGAAACCGTGTTGGTTCGGTCGGACGGCGTCGCTATTGCAAGACCTGCGCCCCCGCCCCTGTTGCCCGCCGTTCCTGCAACCGCGGAGCAAATGGCTTGGGACATGTCTACGTATCTCGTGGACGACATCCTGACCAAGGTCGATCGGGCAAGCATGCGTGTCGGGCTCGAGGCTCGCGTGCCGCTCCTAGATCACCGCATGGTCGAATTCGCCTGGGAGATCCCGATCTCCTTGAAATTCAGGAATCATTCCGGAAAATACGTCCTTCGGCGTTTGCTGGAGCGGTATGTGCCCCGTGAGTTGTTCGAACGTCCGAAGATGGGGTTCGGCGTCCCGATCGATAACTGGTTGCGTGGCCCGCTGAAGGGCTGGGCATCGGATTGGCTGTCCTCCAGCAATGACGAGTTTTTCGACCGTCAAGCCATCGGCGACAACTGGCGGCAACATCAGATCGGTCGGGTGAACCGCGGTGGCCAGCTTTGGACCGTGCTGATGTTCGACTTGTGGCTTGAGCGGGCAAGGCAATGGGTCTGAGTTCCTGCGTGCCGTGGTGGGCCAAACTGGGGATCAAGCTTGGGCTCGCGCGTCTGCCTGTCCCTTACGCTCTCTGGAAACGCATGGGACTGTTCCGCCATGGCGAGATGATGGTTCCGGAGCGTGCAATCTCCGCGTTCGAGAGCCATTTCCGGTCGGCCGTACAGCATGGACAACTTCCTGCGAATTTTCGTTCCCTTGAGCTTGGACCGGGAGACTCGGTCCTGTCGGGCTTTGTCGCCCGCGCGTTCGGTGCCGAGAAGGCCTGGCTCGCGGATGCAGGGCCTTTCGCGGAAACCGACATCGCCGGATGCCGCGCACTTCTCGAGCTGCTTGCTTCGCACGGGCGGGCCGTTGCGCCGCTGAAGTCGGCAACCCTTCCGGATGCGATGAAGGAGTACGATATCGCCTATCTGACGGAAGGCACGAATTCGCTCAAGAAAATCCCCAACCAGTCGATCGATTTCGTCTGGTCCCAGGTCGTGCTTGAGCACATCTATCGGGACGAATTTCCGGCCCTGATTAAGGAACTGCGCCGGGTTGTGGCGCCCGACGGGATCGGGGTTCACAGCATCGATTTCCGCGATCACCTTGGAGGCGGCCTCAACAATCTGCGCTTTGGAGATGACGTATGGGAGACTCAGGCTTTCCGAACCTCCGGCTTCTACACCAATCGCATCCGGCCGCAGGAAATGATCGGTCTGATGAGGGAGGGCGGCTTCAGCGTGGAGGTCATCTCGGAGCAGCGATGGCCGGAACTGCCGTTGCCTCGTGATCGAATGGCGCCGCAATTTCGACCGTTTGCCGATGAGGACTTCATGGTTTGCGAAATTCGCGTGATCATGAGGCCGGTGTGAGGGAGGCCCCCGTTCTCGACCGGAAGCGATTGCTGTTCGTCGTGACAGAGGACTGGTACTTTGTCTCCCACCGCCTGCCGATCGCCCGCGCGGCGTTGGCCGCCGGCTACGAGGTATTCGTGGCAACGCGGCTTGGCGAGAAGGCCGATGCGATCACGCGCGAAGGATTCGTGCCCATCGGCCTGAAGCGCATGCGGCGCTCCGGCCGAAATCCGTTCCGCGAACTGGCGAGCATCGCTGAACTGGTGACGCTCTACCTAAGCTATCGCCCGAGCATCGTTCATCACGTGGCTGTGAAGCCCGTCCTGTACGGTTCGATCGCGGCACGGCTCACGGGCGTGGCCGCAATTGTCAATAACCTCGCGGGATTGGGTTTCGTGTTCTCGTCCAAGGGGGTGTATGCGCAGACCCTTCGCTGCCTGATGGCTCCGCTATTGAGGTATGCATTGAGGCAGCGGCGGGCCTTGACGATCGTCCAGAACAGGGATGACGCGTGGGTACTGTCCGACGACATTGGCGTCGCATCGGAGAAGATACGTCTCGTCAAGGGATCGGGTGTCGATCTCGCACAGTTCTCCGAAATACGCCGGGAGAGTTCCCCCCCCATCGTTCTCCTGGCGTCCCGGATGATCAAGGAGAAGGGGGTCGAGGATTTCGTGCGAGTCGCGGCTCAGCTGCGGAAAAAGAACGCGGCTGCAAGGTTCGTCCTTGCGGGTGCGCCCGACCCCGAAAACCCGCACTCCATTCCTGAAGCCGTTCTCAGGCAATACCATAACGATGGTCTCGTCGAGTGGTGGGGACATCGCGACAATATTCCCGAGATTATCCGTAAGGCGGCGATCGTCTGTTTGCCGACCACGTACGGGGAGGGGATCCCCAAGACCCTGATCGAAGCCGCCGCGGGCGAATGCCCCATCGTCACCTACGACGTGCCGGGCTGCCGGGAGATCGTGATTGATGGTGTCAACGGTATGCTCGTCCCGGCCGGCGACGTCGGTCGGCTCGCCGAGGTCATTGCGCAATTGCTCGCAGACCCGGAGCAGCGGCGTCGTATGGGAGCGCAAGGTCGAAAGCTCGTCCAGGCGGAGTTCTCCCAGGAGATCGTCGTTGCGCAGACACTTGCGATCTATTCCGAGCTGATGGCGCAATGAAGGTCCTGGTGGTCGGCGCTTCAGGGTTTGTCGGCGGGCATCTGGTCCGTCGACTCGCTGCCGATGGAATTCCGCTTCGGGCCGGTGTCCATCGCAATCGCGGAGACCTCCCGGCTGCGATCGATGTTGCCGAGAATGCTGATCTCGAAGGCCCTTTCGATTGGACATCTGCGCTCGCGGGATGTGACACCGTCGCGCATCTGGGCGCGCGGGTGCATGTGATGCGCGAAAGCAGTGCGAATGCGCTGCATGCATATCGTCGTGTCAATGTGGACGGGACTCTACGTCTCGCACGGCAGGCCGCCGCTGCCGGCGTTCGCCGCTTCGTGTTTCTCAGCTCGGTCAAGGTCTGCGGCGAATCTACAGCTCCGGACGTGCCTTTCGTTGAAACAGCAACGCCGCACCCGCAAGACCCGTACGGGCTGTCGAAGCTCGAAGCCGAATGTGGCTTGCTCGAGCTCAGCCGCGCGAGCGGAATGCAGGTGGTCGTCCTGCGTCCGCCTTTGATCTACGGGCCGGGTGTACGTGCAAATTTTCTATCGATGATGCGTTGGTTGCGGCGCGGACTTCCGCTGCCGCTTGGCGGCATCGAAAATCGCCGCAGCCTGATCGGTGTCGGGAATATGGTCGACCTAATCTGCACCTGTCTACGACACCCTGCGGCGGCAGGAGAAGTCTTTATGGCCAGCGATGATGAAGACCTATCGACACCGGAGCTTCTGAAAAGGCTGGCGGTGGCTCTCGACACCACGGCCCGCTTGCTGCCCGTTCCCGTAAGTCTATTGGAGGGCGTGGCCGCATTGGCAGGCCAAAGGGCGCTGGCGCAACGGCTCTGTCTCTCGCTCTGTGTCGACAGTCGGAAGGCTCGCAAGATGCTCGGGTGGCAACCGCCCATCAGCGTTGACGAGGAATTGCAGCGCACTGCGCGAGCGTTTCTAGTGTCTCGCTAACACAGGCGGATTGAGGCCAGTGAAGCGCTATGGTCTCACCTTCGCTGCGCGGCGGTATTCGAGTTCGCCGTCTGCCAGCAGCCTGACGACGTCCTTCATGAAGACCTTTGCTTCCCAGCCGAGTATTCGTTTCGCTTTGGCGGGGTTGGCCGAATTGCATTTCAGGTCGATCGGACGGAGCAGGCTTTCGTCGAAGTCGATGTGCTCTTGCCAATCGAGTCCGAAATAGCTGAATGCCTCGCGAACGAAGCTCTCGAGCGTATTCGTTTGTCCTGTTGCGATCACGAAGTCCTCAGGCGCGTCGGCCTGGAGCATCATCGCCATGGCTTCAACATATTCCGGCGCCCAGCCGAAGTCCCGGGAGATGTGCAGGTTCCCAATTCGCAGACTGTCCGTCTTCTTCTCCGCAATATCTGCGGCACCCGATACGATCTTTCGCGTGACAAAGCGCTGCGGACGCAATGGCGAGTCGTGATTGAACAAGAGCCCCGAGCACGCAAAGAGCCCGTGTGCATCTCTGTAATTCGCTACGGTCCAAAATGCCGCGGCCTTTCCGACGCCATAGGGGCTTCGTGGACCAAACGGGGTAGATTCGTCGGCAGGCAAATCAGTATTGCCGAAGCACTCGCTCGAGCACGCATTGTAGACGCGCGAGCTCAATTTCAGTCGATAAACGGAGTCGACTATGTTGTGAGTACTGAAAATGGTGGATTCCAGAGTCTGGATCGGTTGATCAAATGACAGGCCGACGGAAGATTGGCTCGCCAAATTGTAGATCTCGTCGGGAGTCGTTTCGGAAATGACGCGCAGGACGCTGCCGAAATCGGCAGGATCAACGGAATGGAGTGTCACCCGATCGCGGATGCCCAGCCGCTGCAAGTTCGTGAAGATGCCGAGTTCCTTGTCGCGAGACGTTCCATGGATCGAATAGCCGAGCTTGAGCAAATGTGCAGCCAACAGCGAGCCGTCTTGTCCGGATATTCCGAAAATTAGGGCTTTTTGGGACATGGCGAACTGACTTCCGAGCCGAGGTTTGCGACACCATAGCTAGCTTTAAAGGTAGGCCGCCTCAAGGGCTAGCTGCTTAGCGGGCCCCGTCGCCGAAAGATAGGCTATTGCAACAGAGGTGCTTCGTAGCTAACGAGGCGTGCAGCGTAGTTCAGGCGGGAGCGGACCGGTTTGTCAACTATCCGAAACATTGGCGTCATAGGCCTTGGCTACGTCGGCCTTCCAGTGGCGGTGGCGTTTGGCCGGGCCGGATATCGGGTCATCGGATTCGACATCAGCGCGGAGCGGATCGCCGAGCTGCGTCGAGGTCAAGATCGCACGCGCGAAATCGAGACGGCCGATCTGCATGCGGCACGCATCGAATATACGGACCAGCCGGCAGGTTTGGCCGCGGCCGACTTCTTCATCGTCACGGTTCCGACGCCGATTGACGGCGCAAACAAGCCCGACCTCCGCGCGCTGTTGAGCGCATCCAAGTCCGTCGGCGGCGCCTTGAAGAAGGGAGACATCGTCGTTTACGAGTCGACGGTCTATCCCGGTGCGACCGAAGAGGAGTGCGTGCCGGTGCTCGAGCGCGCCTCCCGACTCAAGGCTGGCGTTGATTTCCACGTCGGATATTCCCCTGAGCGGATCAATCCCGGAGACAAAGAACATCGCTTCGAGACAATCCAAAAGGTGGTATCCGCGCAGGACGCCGATTCGCTCAGGATCGTTGCCGATGTCTATGGCGCGGTCGTGAGGGCTGGCATCTATCAGGCGCCTTCGATCAAGGTCGCTGAAGCGGCCAAGGTGATCGAGAACACTCAACGAGATCTCAACATTGCCTTTATGAATGAGCTCTCGCAGATCTTTCATGCGCTTGATCTAGATACCGGGGATATCCTGGCGGCTGCCCGCACCAAGTGGAATTTCCTTCCGTTTCAGCCGGGTCTGGTCGGCGGACACTGCATAGGGGTCGATCCCTATTATCTGACCTATCGCGCCGAGATAGCGAAGTACCATCCTCAAGTCATCCTTGCTGGGCGGCGCATCAATGACGACATGGGCGCGCGGATTGCGCGAGAGTGCATTCGGCGTCTCTTGAAGAGGGGATCGCGCGGCGGGGTTGTCACCGTGCTGGGCGTGACGTTCAAAGAGAATGTGCCAGACCTGCGCAACTCCAAGGTCGTCGACATTGTCCGGGAACTGGAATCGTTCGGCATCAAGGTTCAGGTCAGCGATCCCTGGGCGGACCGCTCCGAGGCCCTCCACGAGTATGCAATTGAGCTCTCTGATCACAATGAGCAGCAACCTGCCGACGCGGTCGTACTCGCCGTCGCTCACGACACTTTCGTCAATCTGGGCTGGCCATTCTTGCAGTCGCTCCTGAAAGAGGGGCAGGGTCTAGTCCTGGATGTCAAGTCCCGACTGGACCGGGCGAGCAAGCCGGCCAAGATAGAACTTTGGCGACTCTAGCTCTTAAGAGGTAACCGGCGCAATGATTGATCAGAAGATACTAGTGACCGGCGCCGCCGGATTCATAGGTTTTCATGTAGCGCATCGGCTTGCGTCGGCTGGCCGGGAAGTCATTGGTCTCGATATCGTCAATGACTATTATGATCCAAGCCTGAAGGAAGCCCGCCTTCGCCTCTTGCAGGGGCTTCCATCCTTCCGCTTTGTCAGAATGGATCTCGCCAATCGCGACGCAATCGCTCCGTTCTTTTCCGAGTCGTGCTTTTCCCATGTCATCCATTTAGCGGCTCAAGCCGGTGTAAGATACTCACTGGAGAATCCGCATGCCTATGTTGACGCGAACCTGCAAGGCTTTATGAACGTTCTTGAGGGCTGTCGGCATGCGCAATGTCGGCACCTGCTCTACGCTTCTTCATCTTCAGTGTATGGCTCGAACAAGAAGCTGCCGTTCTCGGTCCATGACAGCGTCGATCATCCAATCAGCCTCTACGCGGCTTCCAAGAAGGCGAACGAGTTGATGGCGCATGCGTACAGCCATCTTTTCTCCCTGCCGACCACCGGCCTGCGGTTTTTCACGGTGTATGGACCGTGGGGGCGGCCCGATATGGCAATGTTCATATTTGCAAAGGCGATTGTGGAAGGTCGGCCCATAAAGTTGTTCAATCACGGGCAGATGTCGCGTGACTTCACCTATGTCGACGATGTCGTGGAGGCCATCGTCCGACTAATTGATCGACCGCCTGCCCCCGCTTCCGGGGAGCAGGCTCGGGCGGATGCTCCGGATTCGTCCCGCAGCGCAGCACCTTGGAAGATCTATAACATAGGGAACAACAGGCCCGAGCAGCTCATGCACGTCGTTTCCCTGCTTGAGAAGGAGTTGGGTCGTGTTGCAGCGAAGGAAATGCTTCCGATGCAGCCCGGCGACGTTTCGGCCACATACGCTGATGTCGACGATCTGATGCGCGACGTCGGGTTCCGGCCCTCGACTAGCGCCGAGGAGGGGATCAGCAAGTTTGTCCAATGGTATCGCGGATATCACAAAGTTTAGTTGGAGCGAGAGCTGCGGCGATCCACCTTTCTGAGTAGCCGATGAGGCCCTAACTAGGACTTCCTGTCAAAAATGAATTGGATTTACCGGATATTCTCATAGGTTTGCTGTCATACGGACAAGAACGCATGAGAGTTTCACAGTCTTCTATTTCTGCTAATTGCGTCGATCGCTGCTGTTTTTTGCTCCTATCGAATTGGCTTTCGAAACGGACAAGACCTTGGGATAAGCAGAGTTGCTGATTTTGGCCCATTGGCGACGCTGATGATCCAGAACCTAGCTGTGGAGATTTGATGTCAAAAATTCCGAACAGATCGATTGAAGTGCCTCTGGCAGCAGGTCTCCTGAGAACGAGCCCAGTTCCTACTCATGCTCATTGTCCTGGAATTTTGTAGCTTTAAGCTGGGCGGCAAATACAAGCCCGATGAAAGCTGCCCCGCCTACTAGGAGCAGGCCGCCGACAATTGGAATCCACATTACATCGATCTCGGTGTCTCCTTGACTTTCTTAGCACATCTGCACGACGAGGCAAAGGCGCAGATGAGACGGAGGGTAGCCCAAACTGGCTCCCTTCAACACTCGGCTGACTTGGCGGAACGAATGTATTACGGTCATGTGCGCAAACTTGGCTGTCCGGCACCCCTGCAAAGTAGCCATCTTGCGTAGCGAGGTGAGGCAACGATGGAATGGTTGATTGCACTCGTTGCCACCTTTCTATTCGTCGGTGGACACGATCGAGGTGCGTTCTGGCTAATGGCCCTTGCTGTAGTTGTGGGAATAGGCAGTATCGTGTTGCGTCTTGGCAGCAGCTATTACGAGGTCGGATCGTGGCTTCCGCCGAAGCTAGTCGTCCTGGCCGTCTTAATGAGCGCAGCATGGTGGCTCGGTGCCCGATCTGCAACGTTCTGAGCCGCTTTTAATGGCGGTATTTTTTGTCGTCCTCCATCTCGCTCAGTTTCGGTAGCCTTTTTGATCAATGAGGCGTCGAGGAAGCTGTGGAAGCGAACATTGCGTGGCAGTTGCCGGCGAAGAGCGTTAGAAACAACCGAAGCTCTAACGGTTCTGACTATGTTAGCGCTGCAGATATCGAGTGGCTAGGATCCGTCGATCCCAGCCTCCATGTACGATTGAGCTTGGATTCTGCGAGAGAATCGGTCCTTACCGCCGCTTGCTGCTTACCAACGTGACAGCAAATTTTGTGTATCTTCAAGAGGGCACTGAGAAATGAACAGGCGTATTGCTTTGATCACCGGCGTGACTGGCCAGGATGGCGCCTACCTTGCCGAGCATCTGCTGTCGCTGGGTTACGTCGTGCACGGCATCAAGCGGCGTTCATCCTCGTTCAATACTGCGCGCGTAGATCACCTTTATCGGGACCCACATGTCGGCGAGGTGCCGTTCCTCATGCACTACGGCGATATGACGGATTCAACTAACCTGATCCGCTTGGTGCAGCAGATCCAGCCGACCGAGATCTACAATCTCGCCGCACAAAGCCACGTCGCCGTCAGCTTTGAGAGTCCGGAGTACACCGCCAATGCAGACGCGATCGGCGTATTGCGGCTGCTTGAAGCGATCCGCATTCTTGGTATGGAGAAGGAGACGCGGTTCTACCAAGCCTCGACCTCCGAGCTATATGGCTTGGTTCAGGAGATCCCGCAGAAGGAGACTACGCCCTTCTACCCGAGGTCGCCGTACGGCGTAGCCAAGCTCTACGGCTACTGGATCACGGTGAACTACCGCGAAGCCTACGGCATGTTCGCTTCAAACGGCATCCTGTTCAACCACGAGAGCCCGATCCGCGGCGAGACCTTCGTCACCCGCAAGATCACCCGCGGCGTCTCCCGGATCGAGGTTGGGCTGGAGCAGACGCTCTATCTCGGCAATCTCGAGGCCAAGCGCGACTGGGGCCATGCCAGGGATTACGTCGAGGGCATGCACATGATCCTGCAGGCCGACAAGCCCGACGATTTCGTACTCGCCACCGGCGAGACGCGCTCGGTGCGCGAGATGGTGGAGCTGTCCTTCGCCCATGTCGGCCGCCGCATCGAATGGCGCGGGAAGGGCGTCGACGAGACCGGCGTCGATGCCATCAGCGGCAAGACGGTGGTGAAGATCGATCCGACCTATTTCCGCCCGACCGAGGTTGATCTGCTCGTCGGCGATGCCAGCAAGGCGCAGAAGGTGCTCGGCTGGAAGCCGAGGCGGACTTTTGCGCAGCTCGTCGACGAGATGATGACGGGCGATGTGGCCGAGGCCAAACGGGAAGCGGCTCATGGCAAGCGTACCGTTTGAGCTGAAGGGCAAAAGCGTCTACGTCGCCGGCCATCGCGCATGGTCGGCAGCGCGACCGTGCGCCGGCTGGCGCGGGAGGATGTGAATCTCGTCACCCTCGAGCGTCGCGAGCTCGATCTCTGCAACCAGGCGCAAGTGTTCGACTGGCTCGCGAAGGTGCGGCCGCAGGTGATCTTCCTCGCCGCCGCCAAGGTCGGCGGCATTCGCCAACAACACGCTGCGCGCCGAGTTCATCTACGACAACATCGCGATCGCCGCGAACGTCATCCACGCCGCGCATGTGAACCATGCCGAGAAGCTGATGTTTCTCGGCTCGTCCTGCATCTATCCGAAGTTGGCGCCGCAGCCGCTGCGGGAAGACTCGGTGCTGACGGGCCCGCTGGAGCCGACCAACGAGCCCCATGCCATCGCCAAGATCGCCGGCATCAAGATGGCGGAAGCCTATCGCAGCCAGTATGGCAGCGACTTCATCAGCGTGATGCCGACCAACCTCTACGGGCCCGGCGACAATTATCATCCCGAATTGAGCCACCTTTTAGCCGCGGCATCTGTTGAAATGGAGCAATGATTGTCGGAAGATCGGCGGTATTCTTCCCAACGTGGGTGAGTGACCTTTGAGGCGTCCAGCAGTTTTCTTTGATCGTGATGGCGTCCTCAACGAGGACGACGGCTATGCTTTTAATCCGGACAAGATCCGGTGGGTGGAAGGAGCCCAACAGGCCGTAAAGGCAGTCAATGACGCCGGGTATTTTGCCTTTGTCGTAACGAACCAATCAGGAATTGCGCGGGGCTTTTATGAGGAGCGGCATGTTCGCAATTTGCACGAATGGATGTTGCGTGAGCTTGCTATCGTGGGTGCGCATATCGATGCGTTCGAGTTCTGCCCACATCACCCCGATGGGCTGATTGAGCGATACCGTGTCCTCTGCAGCTGTCGCAAGCCGCAGCCGGGGATGATTAGAGCTCTGCTTGAGCGATACCCGGTGGATATCGATGCTAGCTTCATGATCGGGGACAATCAGAGCGACCTTGCCGCGGCGCAGGCGGCCGGCATCGCAGCCTATCTGTTCAATGGGTCTAACCTCCATACCTTTATCGCTCCGCTGTTAACGGCTTGGTCCCATGATCCTCCGCGTCAACCACTGTCGCATCATGGCGGCGCGGGAACGAAGGATTGATGTCATCGATTTCGCAATCAGAAGTTCGATCGGTTGGCTAGCTAACGAAATCAAGGAGGGAAGTTGGCATCTAAGCGACAGATTGAAGCTAATCGCGCAAACGCAGCGAAGAGTACCGGCCCGCAAAACAAGTGCTGGGAAAGCAATATCGAGCCGCACGCTTATCGGCACGGTTTATCTCGTTGGGATGATTCCGATGGTTCTGCTTTCGCCGGCTGCGATGCAGCTTTTGCACAAAGGCGCGGGTACGGAGATCGCGCTTCAAGATCTGGCTCAAGCCAGGAATCGACAGCGGCGCCTGCGAGCTCTTCGGCTAGGTCTGGTGATCGAGAGCGCTGACTCGAAACAAATGAGACTTCTGCAGAGCTTGGAACGCTATGAGAAGGCCGCCCTGTCCCGGCAGCGGCGAGGATTCAAACGCATGAAGCGGAACAACCAATAAAACCTAAAGTGGCTATCGAAGCAGGACTTCAACAGTTCGGGCTCAAGCCGGAGAACATCATCGCGATTGGACGGGTAGATGCATCACTGCTAGCATTTAGTTCGAGGACTTGGAGGCGGCATGAACGACATTTTTCCCCTGCTGGCGGTAGCCATCACCATCGGCCTTTTCCTGCTCTACGCGATGGTGCGGCCGAACCTGCGTCTGCGTCGATCCCGGCCCGCCGATGAGCTTCCTCGCTGGCCCGATTCAAGTCTGAGATAAGCGACTGAGCTACTTGGGTCGGCATTTTTGGTTGGCGACTAACTCTATACCAGGCGTCTAGCGGCGATCTGTGGCGTATCGAAAAACCCGAAATGGAGCTTGCGTCGTCGGGCAAAACAGTGGTTCATAGGGTGCTGGTTCAGCCGCAAATGGAGCCCAGCGCAATGGCCGACGGATGCAAGCCATTATCCGATCTACCGCAAGTAGCTAAGCTTAACGGAGAATTTCGAAGGAATTACGGAAAGATCCTCGGAGCGTTCCTGTATTTGCGCTCAATCAGCGCCGCCCGTGGGCGTTCCTGGTTTTGGACTGCATTGCTTTCGGCCGCGTGCTCGACGGTACTGGCGTGGCTCGGGAAGCGGGGTATGCTCCTATAAGCCGCCGGGCTCCCCAAAATAAGGCAATGCCCATCTGGCAGCGCTTAAGGGCCTTCGCTGCCCTCCCCGGGGCAATCGGATCGCAAAGGGCCGGCGCAACTCGCGACCAGGCCACGATTTTCCGCGGGATGTCGCGTGCAAAGCCGTGACGCAAGCTATGCGGGAGCCGGCTAAACCACCCCGCCGAAGTCGATGCCTTCCTTGGCGAGCTTCTCGGCTTCCTCGGCGGAGGCGGTGGGCTTCGTATCAAGGTAAGGATATTCAGAGGCCGGCAGGATGGTGCGGATGTTCTTGCCATCCGCCCGCGTGATGCGGGCAACCCAGCCACGCGGACCGTGCTCAACTCGCTCGATGTGGTACTGCTTGTAGGTAATCATGACTCTCAAACGCAACTGACGCTGAAGGCCTTATCTATATGAGCCGGCGCCGCTGCACAACAGGTGTTAAAGCCAAGTTAATATCCCGCCAGTCCGGACCGGCGTCTCATCGGTCTTAAGGTTCATGGAAAAACCCGCCGACTTGGTAGCCGGCGGGAGTTAACTGAGATTGCGACCGCGTTAGTGGTCGCCTGCTGTCCATAGCACGGCGGCTTGCCAGTGTTAAACGGGGGGGCTTGCCCGTTTTTTGCTCATCCATGCACGGTCTGCGGCCGGCGACGACGGCGTTGTGGTTTACAGCAGCCGAAGCTGAGGTTGCTGACCCGGCAGCAGCCCGGTCGGTACCACCCGCCCTTTCGAGCCTGACGCGATCCGCGCTCTGCAACTTGCCGACGAAGGTCGGGCCGGCTCGGTGGCGCCCCAATACTTGCTTGGCCGCTCGTCGAAGCAGCACCTCGAGAGGAGGCTAGTCGCGACCTGGGCCTAGGGCGGCGAAATCACGAGCGGCAAGCTCCAATTCGAGCTCAGTGATCCGCTCGAAGATGCGAGCAGCGATCCTCTCCGACTCCTGGACAGTCAGCGACCGGATACCCAAAGAGGTGAGTTCGTCCCTTAGGATTTTCGCGACAATTGGCTTAACACTCATACTTGGCACTCATAGGAGGCATATCCTAAATGCGAGCATCAAAACTGACCCTGAGCGTCGGCACAAGTTCTCAAATGCGGTCTGCCTGACGTCGACGTCGTCGGTGGATGTTGCTGGTTTTGAGTGGCGGCGCTTTCGGCCGCCCGCTCCTCGGCTTCTGGGCGTGGGACGTGAAATCCGGTTCTGTTAGTCGTCGGGCGATGGCTTGGACGAGGCCATTGATCGTCTTGAAGCGCGCAATTCCCCGCCGCGCTCGCGCTGATTCGGAAAAGCGGATCGTGCGTCTTACTTTGCCGTCGGTCGGCAACAATACGTAATCGAGTACGGTTTTGTTGTGCTCGGCTAGCCGGATAGCGGCAATCCAGCCGTCAGGGAGGCACGCCTCGCGCTGGATGCTCCAGTGGGGGGCATGGCTTGGCTTTCGACCAGGGGTCCAGCGGGCCGCCCTAACGGAGAGACAGGCCATCCCGTTCACCCGCAGGCAATCGCTCCAGCCGCCCGAACTGATGCGCCCGCCTGCCGCCTTAATCGCGGCGGCGGTCTGTTCGACAAGCTTTGACCTCAACTCGGACCAGACAGGACGAGCGTCGAGAAATTCGTAACTCCGCTTCGGTGTGTAACCGAGCAATCGATAGAGATTTCGAAAATTGCCAAAGTGTATTTGACAGGTCGCCGAGCAGGGCAATCCCGGCGTTCGATCGATGATGGCCGGGGTCAAACGGCCTTCTTTGAGTAGGGTTCGGCGCAGCCGGACAAGCATCTCCTGCTCGGAGAGATCAACGCGGCGTTCCTCGATGATCTTCTTGACTCTGAAAAAGACCTCGCGATCGATGATGGGTTCGATACAACCCTCGGTTCTGATCCATTGTTCAGGCGGATTCCTCACTGCCACCTGCCGTAGCTTTTGAGACTTTCGGTTGAAGACGAGGTTTCCGATATAGCTCTCATTTCTAAGAACAATGCCGACGGCAGCGCGGGTCCATGGCACGCCTGTGCTCGAGGCGAGCCCTTTCCGGTTGAGCTCCCAAGCGATGACCGTCTCGGATCTGACCTCCAAAAATCTGTCGAATATCCACTTCACGACCGCGATTTCCTTCGGGTCACCGGGTCTAATGCGGATATGGTCGGTCAGGATGTACTTTCGCTCTCCCTCCTTCATCACTCGTCTGGTTTGCATCTTTTCATCGACGAGCTCTCGCACCAGAGCGTAGCCGGCACGACCGCAGGGCTTATAGCCAAGCCGCGCAAACCGACATTGACCGGCGTAGACTTTCGCTGAAAGCTCGCGGCTGTACTCGGCCGCCATCACCCGCTTGATGTTCTTGACGATGCTCGCAAGCATACTGCCGTCGTTTTCGAATTGCTCAGCACAATAGGCAACCTTGATGCCAGCGCGTCTGCAAACGAACTCGTAGTGCGCGCTTTCGTCAACATCCTGGAAACGGCCCCATCGGCTGACGTCGTAGACTAGGAGATGGCCAAAATCGGCTTGGTTGCTCTCGACATCCTCCAGCAATTGAAGCAGGCCCGCCCTGTTCTTGATCAACAACCCGCTTTCGCCCTCGTCCTTGTAAGTGCGAACAAGCGTGAAGTTATGGGCGTGCGCGTACGCCGCGATGACGGCGGCCTGATTTTGAATCGAGTATTGTTGCCGGTCGGTTGACATGCGGACATATTGAGCTGCCCGTACGCCGAGGAGCGACTTGGGCAGATGGGCTTTGTGAAGGATGAGCGCATTACTCATTTTCACCTTCGTCCGACGCAGGTTACTGCGACATAGAACTCCTCAGGATTCAGCTCTTCAAGAAGGATCTCTTGGAAAAGTGTCGCCCCCGTATTGCGCCTGCGAAGGGTTGGTTCGTTTCTAGCGGTCGGTCGCGATCATTCGGCCGAGCAGCGCAGCCGCATCATGCCGGCCCGGTTGATAGAGATTGCAATGCGCCGCTTGCTAGGGCCGCCGGCTGCTGCACTGGCGCAGAGGCTTGCGCGCAGTATCGATGCCCGAGGCCTGCGAGGCGTGGAAGACCCGATCCTAATCGCGCAGAGGCGTCTTCGACCAGGATTCGTGGGACTCGAAGCGCTTGGCGAGCTTTCTGCGCGAGCTCGGCGACGTCCATCGCCAACAAGCACGATCGGCAGCTCTAAAGCTCGTGCAGGTGCGGCTACAACGGGTGCGTTGTCAGCCAAAGCCTGCGGGCCACTTCTAACGGCTCGATGCCTAACCGCAACCACCACTCGACTTCGTTGCTTGCCCGATGCAGCTCCCGGTGATGGACGCGGCAGAGCGGCACGGTGAATTCGTCGCTCACCTTCAGGCCAAGGCCCCTGGGCTGCGCGAACCGCAGGTGGTGCGGATCGGACGGGCTCCGGCCACAAGCGAGGCAGGGCTGCTTGGCGACGAACCGCAGGTGTTCGCGATCGCGGCGCCGCTGCAATTTTCCCACGCGAGCCCAGCCGGCTGCGCCATCCTTGTCCGCCGCGTCCGGCGTTGGCGTGGATTGTTCGGAGGCTTGCAGCCGGGTGAGCCGGTCCTCGAGAGCTTCGCCAAGCCGCTGGGCCCCCTGGACTGTGAGTGTGTTCGCCTGCCGCCACACCCGCTGTGCCCAGCGGTCGATGTCCTCCACATTGGCAAGCGACTGAAGCTCGGCGAGCAGGCGCGCGGCCATCGCTTCAGAAGTTTTGGGTTCCGCTGCGGAGGCCGCGGCCTGACTGGCGGGAGCACGTTTCGTTTCTGCGCGCCAGGGCGCGTTGGCTTTGGCCGTGGGCAGAGGCGAGCCAGGCGGGGCCACTCCGGGAGGAGATCCAAATTCATCGGCCGGTGGGTTGGATCCGGGCCTGATGGCAAGATCCGGTGCGTCGAAATCATCTTCGCCGGCAATCCCGATCAACGTGAACAGCGCGTACCGCCGCGCGTAGGTCAGCGCAGCGCCCATCCGATGCGGCGCTGCGATGTCGGCGATGGTGCAGACCGGCCAGTCTGACGCAATCCATTCGCCTGAGCTGTGGAGCAGGGCGGTGGTGAGCCGGATCAGCCCGCTCTCCGGCTCAAGTGCCGTGGCCTGCACCGTGGCAATCTCCTGTTTGCTCAAGCTCTTGCGCACAATCTCAAGTCCGCGCGCCAACGAGGCATAGCGGAAGCTGTGGCATTCGCCGTTGGGAAAGGGCCCAGGCAGGGTCGCCGTGAGTAACTTTTCCGGGTTTTCCAGCTCGGCCTGTGCGCGGGCGAGCGCGGCGGCGACCTGATTGATGCTCTGGCTTGATCGATACATGGTTCTGCGTCGGTTAGCTCAAGGCAGTGGGGTGAAGCGGTTTTCCGCGCTCGGCCGCAGCTCTCACCGTTTGGCCAAACACCCAAGGCGGCGCTGTGGCGTCCTCACGCGCCAGCTATGGACGCGCGGTCAGCTCAAAGCTGATCGCGCCGGATTTCGACCGCTTGGCACGTACCCCGTGGCCGGTTGCTTCACGGGCATCTTCCGGCACGAGGGCCTTCAGTTCGCTTTTCGCCCGCTCATGGTCAATCGCCGCGTCGCGCGTGCGGCGAAACACCTCCGCCAAAGCAGCCCAGGCGTTGGAGGCGCTCATGTCCACCGCGCGCACCGCTTGCAGGCGCGCTCTCGGCGGCTCGATGCCGAACAGCCGGGGCGGCTCTCCGCTCTCCACACAGCGCCAGAATTTTTTCTCAGCGGTCAGCAGCAGGTGCTGGTAGAGAGGATCGGCTCCGACCGTCATCTCCACCCACTTGCCACCGCCGGTAATGATCGACAACACCGCCGTCCGCGATGCCGTTACCCACATGTTGTGCTGCAGCTGCGGCATGTGCTTTTCGGCCGCGAGCTCTTCCGAGAAATTCCACGGCAGCATAAATTTGGCCTCGAACACCGCGCCCGTGGCTTCGATCCGGCCGTCGAGCGTGGCGGCCATCCAGCGGTGAAGTGGATGGAAGAACTGCCGCTGCACCTCGCTCACCTTGTGCCCGGTGTGGGTCTCGTACCAGTGCCGGTTGAGGGGCTCGGTGACCGAGCCGAGCTGCACCACCAGATCAGTGGCCAGGTCTTGGGGGTCCCGTTCGCCGCGCTTCTCCTGCCACAGCCGCAGCAAGGCGGCCTCATCGACGCCCATGATGATCTTTGCGTCCGAGCCGCCGATGAAAGCGCGGCGGCTTGGCGGAAATGCTCGGCCATTCATAAACATCCTCCAAAAATATCTTTTTTAAACAGAAACGATCTTATCAGACAGTAACGATAAATCAATCTTTTTTCGACAGAAAGATTCGAAAACAACGCTTGGGTGACACGCCGATGATCACGCCGGAGCAATGCCGGGCCGCGCGAGGATTGCTGGACTGGAGCCAGCAACGATTGGCCGACGAGGCGCAGGTCGGGATCGTCACCGTCCGCCAGCTCGAGGCCGGTTTCACTCAGCCGCGGCGCGCGACCCTGATCGTCGTGCGGCGAACCTTCGAGGCGGCCGGCGTCGACTTCATCGACGAGAATGGCCGCGGCGTCGGTGTCAAGCTGCGCAGTGGTCGCCGCGATCCCGGGTGAGGAGCCCTGAACCCGCTCAAATGGTCAGAAGCGCCGCCGGCCAGCCTTGCTCGCGCTTGCGAGGCCGGGATCGAGCGCCAGTTCGGCGCGCAAGCGGGCAAACTTCAATCGATATCGCTCAAGAGATTCCGCAGATTGAGCGGAGTTCTCATAAGAGTCAGCCTGATCGTATGGGGCGCTTGGTCCAAAATAATCCGGGGCAGCGCTCGCCGGAATGGGCTTCATCTTAGGATGGAAATACGGCGCGATCTTTGCGGCGATCCTCTCGCGCGTCATTCGCGGGAGACGCTCATCATTCATGAACTCGAGCAGGCGTGCGAGCGGATCGGGAGCCGCGAAGTCTTTTCCAATCATCGTTGGCGTTATGGATGGGCGGAAGCTGAAAGCTTTGGTGGATGATTGGCCCGATGGCGTCGGTAAGGACGCCTTCGGCAGGGCTTGTTTCGGCAATGACGGCTTCCGCAAGGAAGGGTTCGGCTTCGTTGACGACCGTTTCGGCAATGCTCGCTTCGGCACCAAGTCCTCCCGACAGCGCCTGTCGTGCTGTCGCTGCCCTCTGTTAGTTGGGTTGAATTTCCGAGGATGCAAATTTTTTTTAACTGGGCCGCGGAATCCCTTTGCGTGCCGGGTTTTTTCCGCTACGGCAGTATTCCTGTCCCTGCTATTTTTTCCTGTTTGTCCTCGGACTTGCGCCGCAACGCGCAGAGAAAGTCGAGCTCGCCTGCTACCGCTTACGCGGCGGCCGGGACGACAGGCCACGCCGGCGAGCAAGTCCCGCGAAGGAGTTAAAAGAGCATGGGAATAAGCCTACAGCGAAGAACCGACTGGGCTGACCAATTCATCGGGAATGTTTTCAAGGCGTTGCGCCCTCAAAGGTGTTGGCCGGCGAGTGTCGCCATGCGTTCAACCGAGCGGAGGATGAGCCGATGAGCCGATCGGATCAGGGTGCCCAGCTCGCACTCATCTATGAGCCGCGCTTGCTGCCGTCTGAATCCCAGGCCCACTTTGGGATGATGCGTCAAGCGATTGTTGCAGAGCTCAAACCGAGGTGCGCCATTGAGCAGATGTGGATCGGCGAGATCATCCATGGCGAATGGGAAATGCAGCGACTTCGGGGATTCAAGGATCTGATCCTTACTTCCGCCCGCGGTCCGGCACTGAAAAACCTGTTGAGCATCGCGCTAAATGCCAGCGGCTCTGTCGACATCGATGATTTGGCCGAGCGGTCCCTTACCAACAAAGGGGTGCGCAAGAAGGTCGCAAACATCTTACGCAAACACGGGATGTCGGAGGCCAGTATCGATGCGGAGGCCTTTCGCCATTGCTTGGTTGAGCTGGGTGAGATCAATCGCCGGTTGGCTGAACTGAGTTCGCGCCGCGACAAAAACCTGCAGCTGCTTGAGGACTATCGGGCCGGCATGGCGAGGCCAACGCATCCGGCCGAAGGCACCGCTGTCATGATGAGTCGCGACGATGGCAACTGAACGTCAGATCGCGGCCAACAGGCGGAACGCGCAGAAGAGCACGGGGCCGCGAACGGTGGCGGGTAAGCGGCGCGCGGCAGGCAACGCCCACCGCCATGGTCTGAGCATTGTCACGGGCAGCGCTGCGGATGATGAAGCCGTGAAATCCCTGGCTCTAGCTATCCTTGCGGGCAGCAGCGCTCCAGCGCTTCTGGAATCGGCCTGCAGCGCGGCGCGCGCCTATCTCGAACTTGCCCGTATCCGTCAGATCAAAGCCGACCTCATCCAGCGCATGCTGGAGTTCGGCGCCGTGGGGCCGGAGCTCATGCGTGCGCGCTTGGCCGAGTCGCGCTACCTGCAAGCGCTATTGCGGCGGCAATGGCAGAAACCAGAGCGGCTCAAACCGGTATCCATGCCCTCGGAAGCTGAGCGCCAGGTCGAGATCGTGTGTCGGCTGCTGCCAGAGCTGCGCAAGCTCAACCGCTATGAGTCACGGACCTATGCGAGCTTGGATCGGGCGCTGTCCGAGGTCGCGGACCTGAACACGGCAAGGGAGCATCCTGCACCATGAAAGCACATGCTTGCGCAGAACGAACCCAATCAAGTCAATAAATCAGGCCGTTGAGATGGGGTGCTGCGCCATGAACCCGCTGAGGCGGTGATCCCTCCTGCAGAAAACTGTGTTCGCAGGGGAGTTGAGGTTTTGAGGGGGCCTCTTAGCGTTCGTCCGCAATCACCTTGCCGTCGTTCGGCAGCGCGCCGGGACTGACGAACTCGACGCTTCCGCCGAGTTTCGTCACGGCGCGCAAGCTGGTCGCAATCTCCTCGCGCAGGGCGTCACTCGTGGCCGCCGTTTCCGCTTTCAGCGTCATTGCGTCGGTCTCGCCCTGCCGTGTGACGACGAGGCGCAGTCTTCCGAGCGCAGAATGACGCTTGCCGATCTCGGCAATCTGTTCGGGACGGATGAACATGCCCTTGACCTTGGTGGTCTGGTCGGCGCGGCCCATCCAGCCCTTGATGCGCATGTTGGTGCGGCCGCACTTGCTTGGGCCCGGCAGCGCTGCGGTGAGGTCGCCGAGGGCGAGCCGGATCCAGGGATGGTGCGGATCGAGCGACGTCACCACGATCTCGCCGACGTCGCCCGGCGCAACGGGATCGCCGGTGCCGGGCTTGACGATCTCCATGATCAGATCCTCGTTCACGACCATGCCCTTGCGCGCCTCGGTCTCGAACGCGATCAGGCCGAGGTCGGCGGTGCCGAAGGCCTGGTAGGCATCGATGCCGCGCGCCTTGATCTCAGCCTGCAGCGAGGGCGGGAACGCCGCGCCAGAAACCAGTGCGCGCTTGATCGAGGAGACGTCCCGTCCCGAACTCGCTGCGGCATCGAGCAATATCTTCAGGAAGTCAGGCGTGCCGCTGTAGCCGACCGGGCGGTAGGCCTCGATCAGCTCGAATTGCTGCTCGGTGTTGCCGGGCCCTGCCGGGATCACGGCGCAGCCGAGCGCCCGCGCCGAGGCATCGAAAATGAAGCCGCCGGGGGTGAGATGGTAGCTGAAGGTGTTGAGGACGATGTCATCGGGTCGGAACCCGGCCGCGAACAACGCCCTTGCGCCGCGCCAGGGATCGGCTTGCCGCCCCTCCGGTTCGAAAATGGGCCCTGGGGAGGTGAAGAGGCGGGCAAACGACCCCGGCGCCGCCGCCACGAAGCCTCCGAAGGGCGCCGAGGCCTTGTGCAGGGCGGGCAGTTCCGACTTGCGCAATACCGGCAGGCCCGCCAGCGCCTCCCGGGAGGTCACGGCGGCGGGATCGAGACCTCTCAGCCGCTCGGCATAGGCCGGGGCGGCCATCGCGGCTCGCAGCACCTCCGGCAGGCGGGAGAACAGATCGGCCTCGCGGGCGGCTTGTTCGCGCGTCTCGCGGGCATCGTAGTGGGCGGTCATGGCTGTTCTTTCCGTGTTGGCATCCGTTGCGCGCCGCCGCTGGCGTGGGTATCAGACGGCCATTGGCGAGGCCTGGAGAGGACGCGATGGCGGACGAAGAAATCATTGCGGCAGAGGAGGCGACGGACGTCGTCGCGCGCCTTAAGCGCCGCATGATCGAGGAGGCGCTGCCGCTGTGGTCGACCGTCGGCTGGGATCCTGCCGCAGGCGGTTTCATCGACCGGCTGCACCGCGACGGCACGGCGGATGCGGCCGCGCCGCGGCGCGTGTTCGTGCAGGCCCGCCAGATCTATTGCTACGCCAAGGCCGCACAGATGGGCTGGTACCCTGAGGGCCGCGCCATCGCGCTGAAGGGGTTGGAGCATTTGCTCGGCAAAGCCAAAGCGCCCGACGGTCGGCCCGGCTATGTGCACCGGCTGACGCCTGAAGGTGCGGTGCTGGACGGCCGGCGCGATGCCTACGACCACGCCTTCATCCTGTTTGCGCTCGCGACCGTCTACGCGCTCGACCAGGATGCGCAGGTTCGTGCCGAGATCGACGCGCTGCTCGCTTTCCTCGACGGCCATCTCCGCTCGCCGCATGGAGGCGTGCACGAAGGCCTTCCGGTGTCGCTGCCGCGCCGACAGAACCCGCACATGCATCTGTTTGAGGCGATGATCGCGTGTTTCGACGCGACCCACGACCTGTCGTTCCAGAACCGTGCCGGCGAGTTCTTCGCGCTGTTCCTGGCCAATCTCTACGACAAGCGGAAGTGTGCGCTCGGCGAGTATTTCGAGGAAGACTGGTCGAAGATCGAGCCGGTCAGCGTCGAGCCCGGCCACCAGGCGGAATGGGTCTGGCTGCTGAAGGGGTTCGAGCGCATCACGGGATGCCCGACCAGTCAGCGCCGTGCCGAGTTGCTTGCGACCTCGATGCGCTATCGCGACGAGGTCACGGGCTGCCTGGTCGACGAGGGCGACGACATCGGCCACATCCGCCGCGGCACGCGCCGGCTGTGGCCGCAGACCGAGATCGCGAAGGCGTGGATCGCGCAGGCCGAGTCCGGCGAGGCGGGCGCAGCGGACGAAGCGCGTGCGGCGCTGGTGCGGCTCGAACGGCATTATCTCAGCCATCCCGTGAGGGGCGGCTGGTACGACCAGTTCGATCGCGACGGCAAATCGCTGATCGACACCATTCCTGCGTCGTCGTTCTATCATGTTCTCTGCGCGGTCACGGAAGCGGAGCAGGTGCTCGAACCCTAAAAGTTCAGAGCCACCGCTTGCGCCGCTTGAAGCTCTTGAGGTTCTTGAAGCTCTTGCGCTGGTCGCCGGCGCCGCCGAGGTAGAATTCCTTGACGTCCTCGTTGTCGCGCAATTCGTCGGCGGTGCCGTCGAGCACGACCTTGCCCTGCTCCATGATGTAGCCGTGGCTCGCCACCGACAGCGCGGCGCGGGCGTTCTGCTCGACCAGGAGGATGGTGACGCCGAGGTCGCGGTTGATCTTCTGGATGATGGAGAACACCTCTTTCACCAGCAGCGGCGACAGGCCCATCGAGGGCTCGTCCATCAGGATCATCTTCGGGCGCGCCATCAGCGCGCGGCCGATCGCGAGCATCTGCTGCTCGCCGCCGGAGAGATAGCCGGCAAGGCCGGTGCGCTCCTTCAGGCGCGGGAAATAGTTGAACACCATGTCGAGGTCGGAATCGACCTCGCGGTCCCTGCGGGTGAAGGCGCCGAGCTTGAGGTTCTCCAGCGAGGTCATGTCGGCGACGATGCGCCGGCCCTCCATCACCTGGAAGATGCCGCGGCGGACGATCTTGTCGGGGTCGATGCCGTTGATCCGCTCGTTCTCGAACACGATTTCGCCGCGTGTGACCTCGCCGTCCTCGGTCTTGAGCAGCCCCGAGATCGCCTTCAGCGTCGTCGATTTTCCGGCGCCGTTGGCGCCCAGCAAGGCCACGATCGCGCCCTTGGGCACATCGAGGCTGAGGCCGCGCAGCACCAGGATGACGTCGTCATAGACGACCTCGATGTTGCGCACGGCGAGGAGGGCGGCGGCGGGCACTGCTGTGGGAGTGGTGCGAGTGGCTTCTGCGATCTGACTCATGCTTCAAAACTCCGCTGTCGTCGCCCGGCTTGACCGGGCGACCCAGTATTCCAGAGACGCCTGACGTTCCCCGAGAGGCCGCGGCGTACTGGATCCCCCGCCTTCGCGGGGGATGACAGTTGTGTGTAGGGAAACAGCGTGCCTCACCAGCCCAGCAATTCCGGCTTGCGCGGCAGCTCGACGGTCTTGACCTTCTCGAGCTTGATCGTGCCCTTGGCCATGAGATCGTTGAGGTCGCCGTCGGTCGCGCCCGAGACTTTGGTGCGATAGAGATCGACCTTCAGCGTGCCGCGGTGGTCCTTGTCGGTCCAGGTCGAGGGATTGCAGACGCCTTCCATGCCGGCCGGCACCCAATCCTTCTTCTGGTAGAAGCCCTTGGCGACGTTGTCTCCGGTAGCGCCGCCGTTCTTGGCAGCCCAGTCGATCGCCTCCTTCATGTACAGCGCAGAGCAGACCGCCGCGACGTAGTGCACGGGACGGTAGACCTTGCCGCTGGCGTCGGACATCTTCGAGATCTCCATCAGCGTCTTCATGCCGGGCGCGTCGCCGCCCCAGCTCACCGCGGTGCGCAAGGGGAAGATCACGCCGTTGGCGGCATCTCCGGCCGTCTTGGCGGCGTTCTCGTCCATGCCCCAGACATTGCCCATGAACTGGATCTCGACGCCGGCAGTCTTGCAGGCCTTCATCACCGAGATGTTGGACGCCGCGGTGTTGCCGAGATAGGCGTAGTTGGCGCCCGAGGATTTCAGGCTCAGGCACTGCGCGCTGTAGTCGCCCGGCGCGAGCGCGAACACCAGCGGCGGCAGCACCTCGAAGCCGAGCTCCTGCGCCATCGCTTCACCGGCGGCCTTCGGCGCGTTCGGATAGGGATGGTTGGCGCCCATGTGCACGAATTTCGGCTTGCCGGACTTGCCTTTGGCCTTCCAGTCCTCGGCCGCCCACATCAGCATCGCGCGCAGCGAGTCCGAATAGCTCGGGCCGTAGAAGAAATTGTAGGGAGCGGGCTTGGCCTTGCCGCTGACGCCTTCGGGATCGGTGAGGGCGGCAGCATAGGAGCCGGACATGTCGGGGATCTTGTCCTGGGCGAGGAAGCCGGTCAGCGCCTCGGTGTCGGCGGTGCCCCAACCCATGATCGCGGCGACCTTGCTGTCCGGCGCCGACCACTTCTTGTAGAGCGCGATCGCGCGCGGCACCTGGTAGCCATAGTCGTTGGTGTCGACGTTGAGCTGCTTGCCGCCGACGCCGCCGTTCTTGTTGACCCAGGCGAAGGTGTCGGCGACGGCTTGGCCATAGGGTGTGCCGACGTCGGAGGTGCCGCCGGAATAGTCGGCGAGGTGCCCGATCGCGATCTGCGCCTGTGCGCCGGCCGAGAATGCGGCGATCGCGACGGCGAGCGATGCGGTGCTCAAAAGGGATTTCATCGTCATGGGTCGGTTCCTCCTGTTTATTGTTTAAGTGAAGTTGCCCGCGCTCAATGCGAGAACGGGTAGAGTTTCCAATACGCCTTGATCTGCCGCCAGCGATGCGCGAGCCCGTCGGGTTCGAACATCAGGAAGGCGATGATGATCACCCCGATCGCGATTTCGCGCAGGAAGGTGATGTTGGTGTTGAGCGACAGCGCCTTGTCGATCGCGCCGCCCTTCAAATAATGGCTGATGAACTCCATCCCTTCGGGCAGCAGCACCACGAAGGCGGTGCCCATCAGCGTGCCCATGATCGAGCCGGTGCCGCCGATGATGATCATGGCCAGGAACAGGATCGAGCGCTCGATGCCGAAACCTTCCTGCGACACCACGAGCTGGTAGTGCGCGTAGAGCGCGCCGGCGATGCCGGCGAAGAAGGCGGCGAGCCCGAACGACAGCGTACGGTATTTGGTGAGGTTGATGCCCATGATCTCGGCCGAGAGATAATGGTCGCGGATCGCCACCAGCGCACGGCCGTCGCGGGTGCGCATCAGGTTGGTGACGAGGATGTAGCTGAGTAGCACATAGGCCAGCACAACGTAGAAATACTGTTTGTCGCCGCGCAGCGTGTAACCGAAGATCGAGAACGGGTTGGCGCTCGCCGGCACCGAGCCGCCGGTGAACCATTCGGCGCGGGAGAAGAAGTCGAGCAGGATGTATTGCGCGGCCAGCGTCGCGATGACGAGATAGAGCCCCTTCAGCCGCGCCGCCGGGATGCCGAAGATCAGGCCGACCAGCGCGGTGACGATTCCGGCGAGCGGGATCGCGAAGAACACCGGGATCGGCGCGTTGTTGGAGATGTAAGCCGAGGTGAAAGCGCCGAGCAGGAAGAAGGCGGCATGCCCGATCGAGATCTGGCCGGTGAAGCCGACCAGGATGTTGAGGCCGAGCGCCGCGATCGAGAAGATGCCGATCTGGATCAGGATGCTGAGCCAGTATCCGCTGAAGAATTGCGGCGCGAGGCATAGCAACAGCACGCCTGCGATGGCGAAGTTGCGGCTGGTCGTGGTCGGGAAGATCGTGGTGTCGGCCGCATAAGAGGTGCGGAAATCACCAGCAGGAATGAGGGCAGGGCCGGCCATGGGTCAGATCCGCTCGATGTCGTGGGTGCCGAACAGCCCGTAAGGCTTGATCATCAGCACGATGATGAGGACGTAGAACGGCGCGATCTCGTAGAGATTGCCCCAGTGCAGGTACTCGCTGTCGACATATTGCGCGACATTCTCGAGCAGGCCGATGATGATGCCGCCGAGCACGGCACCGCCGACGGAGTCGAGCCCGCCGAGGATCGCCGCCGGAAACACCTTGATGCCATAGGCGGCGAGGCCCGAGGACACGCCGTTCACGACCGCAACGACGACACCCGCGACCGCCGACACCGTCGCCGAGATCGCCCAGGCCATCGCGAACACGCTTTTCACGGAAATGCCGAGCGATTGCGCGACCTGCTGATTGAACGCGGTGGCGCGCATCGCAAGGCCGTATTTGGAGGCACGGAAGAACCAGGCCATGCCGATCATCATGGCGACGGAGACCACCAGGCTCATGACATAGACGGTCTGGATCTGTAAGCCCAGCAAGCTGACCGACTGGCTCTCGAACACGCGCGGGAACGGCTGCGGATTGACGCCGAACATCCATTTCAGCGTTGCCTGGAGCACGGTGGAGAGGCCGATCGTCACCATGATCACGGAAATGATGGGCTCGCCGATCATCGGCCGCAGGATCAGCACCTGGACCGCGATGCCGAACACGAACATGAACACGAGCGTCATCGGCATGCCGATCCAGAACGGCACCTGATATTTGGCGAGCAGAGCCCAGCACACCCAGGCGCCGACCAGCAGCAATTCACCTTGCGCGAAGTTGACGACCTGCGTCGCCTTGTAGATCAGCACGAACGACATCGCGACCACGCCATAGAGCGTGCCGACCACGAGACCGTTGACCAGGAGCTGGATGAGGAAGGCGGTGTTCATGTCGGTTGACCCAGCTCGTCATTGCCGGGCTTGACCCGGCAATCCATCGATGCGGAAGGAAGATTGTTCGGAAGAGGATGGATGCGCGGGTCAAGCCCGCGCATGACGACCATTTGTTTCACTCCGCAGCCTCCGCCATGTGCCCGTGCCCGCCGAGGTCCACCACGCGCAGTGTCGTCCGCACGCGCTGGGTGGTGCCGTCCTGGAAGCGGATCACGGTGTCGACGGGGATGTCGGCATCGCCGCGGTAGATGGCATCGATGATGCCCTCGTATTTCTCGTTGATGACGCTGCGGCGCACCTTTCTTGTGCGGGTGAGCTCGCCGTCGTCGGCGTCGAGCTCCTTGTAGAGCAGCAGGAAGCGCGAGATGCGCTGGGCCGGCGGCAGCGTGGCGTTGACGGTCTCGACCTCCTTCTGAAGCAGCGTATAGACCTCCGGCCGGGAGGCGAGATCGCTGTAGGTCGTGAAGGAGAGGCGATTCTTCTCCGCCCATTTCGAGATGATGGAGTAGCGGATGCAGATCATCGCCGCGAGCGCATCGCGGCCGGCCCCGAGCACCACGGCTTCGGCGATATAGGGCGAAAACTTCAGCTTGTTCTCGATGAACTGCGGCGAGAAGCGCTCGCCGCGCGAGGTCTCGGCGAGATCCTTGATACGGTCGATGACGACGAGCTGCTGGTTCGCGTTGAAATAGCCGGCGTCGCCCGACAACATCCAGCCGTCCTTGATGTCGGCGACGCTCGCCTCGGGATTCTTGTAGTAACCGAGGAACATGTTGGGATGCCGCACCACGATCTCGCCGACGCCGTGGACGTCGGCATTGTCGATGCGGATCTCGACTTCGTCGGACATAGGCACGCCCGTGGTGTCGGGATCGACCTTGCCCTCGGGATGCAGCGTATAGGCCCCCAGCAGCTCGGTCTGGCCGTACAGCGTGCGCAGCGGCACGCCCATGGCTTGGAAGAACTTGAAGGTCTCGGGCCCGAGCGCCGCGCCGCCGGTCGCAGCCGAGCGCAGCCTGGTGAAACCGAGGCGATCGCGCAGCGCGCGGAACAGGATGGCGTCGGCAAGGCCCGAGCGCTTGCCGTGTTCGAGCGCGGCGAGGCCGTTCTTCATGCCGACTTCGAACAGGCGCTGCTTGAGAGGCGTCGCGTCCATCACCTTGGCGCGGACGTCGGCGGCGATGGATTCCCAAACCCTTGGGGCAAAGAGCACGAATGTCGGCGCGATTTCGCGCAGATCGTTCATCATCGTGTCGGGCTCTTCGACGAAGTTGATCTTCATCCGGCAGAGCAGGCCTTTGCCGAGCACGTAGACCTGCTCCATGATCCACGGCAGCGGCAGCACCGAGACGTATTCGTCGTCCGGGCCCTTGGGGTCGAAGGCAAGATAGGTCGCGCAGTGGCCGAGCACGCGTCCGGCGGCGAGCATCGCGAGCTTGGGATGGGACGTGGTGCCAGACGTCGTGCAGAGGATCGCGACGTCCTCGCCCTTGGTGGCATCGACCAGCCTGTCGTAGAGCTCCGGCTCCCGCGCGGCACGGGCCCGGCCGAGCTCGGCAAACCTCTCCGCCGACATCAGCCTCGGGTCGTCGTATTTCCGCATCCCGCGCGGATCGGAATAGATGATGTGCTTCAGCTTCGGCGCGCGGTCGGCGAGGGTGAGCAGCTTGTCGACCTGCTCCTCGTCCTCGGCGAAGACGAGCTGCGCCTCGCCATAGTTGAGGAGATAGGAGGCTTCCTCGTCCAGCACGTCGCGATAGAGTCCGAGGCTGAGGCCGCCGATGGCGTGCGTCGCCACTTCCGCCGCCACCCAGTCCGGCCGGTTGTCGCCGATGATGCCGATGACGTCGCCGCGGCCAAGGCCCATTTCGAGAAGACCGAGCGCAAAGTCGCGCACGCGGGTCTGGTAGTCGCTCCAGGTGAACAGCCGCCAGAGCCCGAGATCCTTCTCGCGCAATGCGATCTCGTTGCCATGCTCCTTCGCATTGAGCCGGAGCATCTTCGGATAGGTGTCGGCCTGTGCGACGCGGCCTGCGTAATCCATCATGCCGCGCTCTCCTGCGCGGGTGCAGCGTCATCCGGATCGACCAGCACCTCGTCTTCTTCGCCAAGATAGGCCCGCCTGACGTGGGGATCGGCGAGCACCGTCGCCGGATCGCCTTCGGCGATCTTCTTGCCGAAATCCAGCACCATGACGCGGTGGGAGATGTCCATCACCACGCCCATGTCGTGCTCGATCATCACCACCGTCATCCCGAATTCCTCGTTGAGATCGACGATGTAGCGGGCCATGTCCTCCTTCTCCTCGAAGTTCATGCCGGCCATCGGCTCGTCGAGGAGAATGAGACGCGGCTCCAGCGCCATGGCACGGGCGAGCTCCACGCGCTTGCGCAGGCCGTAGGAGAGGGTGCCGGCGGTGGCCTTCCGCACCGACTGGAGGTCGAGGAAGTCGATGATCTCCTCGACCTTGCGGCGGTGCTCGAGCTCCTCCTTGCGCGCGCCGGTGAGCCAGTACAGCGAGCCCGTGAGGAAATTGTTCTTCAGCAGGTGATGGCGCCCGACCATGATGTTGTCGAGCACGCTCATGTGGTGGAACAGCGCCAGATTCTGGAAGGTGCGGCCGATGCCGAGCGAGGCGCGTGCGTTCGGCGTCAGGGCGGTGATGTCGCGGCCCTGGTAGAACAGCTGGCCTTCGGTCGGCTTGTAGCGGCCGGAAATACAGTTCACGATCGAGGTCTTGCCGGCGCCGTTAGGGCCGATGATCGAGAACAGCTCGCCCTCCCTGATGGAGAAGCCGACGTCGGTCAGCGCCCGGACGCCGCCGAATCGCAGGGACACGTCGCGCACTTCAAGACTTGTAGCCACCAAACGAAACCCTCCCGGTGATGGCGCTTTTTAGTGGCGCTCTTCGTCCGTTCCTGCCCAGCGATCCTAGTACGGCGGTGCCGGTGAGGCCATGCAGCAGATGGTCTCGACCGGAGCCGCGCCACTCTCGTTCCCGTCAGGGATCAAAAGCCGCATCGTCCGAGGTGGTCCTCAATAGGGGAAAGCGCTATTTTGAAATGTCTCGCGGCTGACAATTCTGCGACAAAGTTTGCCGGGCGGCGGCGGCCTTCATCTTTCGTCGGATGGCGGTTGGAATCATCATGCTGCAATGCAGCAGAAGACGGAGTGACGAAACGGTGCGGCTGGCCGCGAGATCATGATTTCAGAAGATCAACTGAAGCGCGTCGCCGCTTGGTCGCGCGAGCTCACGCAGGCGGAGATCGAGGTCGCGCGCGCCGGAATCACGGAGCGGTCCTACGGCACCGGCGAGACCGTGTTCATGCGCGGTGATATTTTTGCCTATTGGGCCGGCATGGTGGGCGGCCTTGCCCGCATGGGCGGGGTCTCCAGGGACGGCAAGGAGACCAGCCTCGCCGGGCTGACGGCGGGGGCCTGGTTCGGCGAGGGCAGTGTGCTCAAGAACGAGCCGCGCCGCTATGACGTGGTCGCGCTACGCGACAGCCGCGTCGCGCTGATGGAACGCAGCGCCTTCATGTGGCTGTTCGAGAACAGCGTCGGCTTCAACCGCTTTCTGGTGCGCCAACTCAACGAACGGCTCGGCCAGTTCATCGGCATGCTCGAGGTCAACCGCACCCTGGATGCGACTGCGCGCCTCGCCCGCAGCATCGCCTCACTATTCAACCCGATCCTCTATCCGGAATCGACCGCTCATCTGGAGATCACCCAGGAGGAGATCGGTGCGCTCTCCGGCATGTCCCGCCAGAACGCCAACCGCGCGCTGAACCGGCTGGAGAAGGAGGGACTGCTGCGGCTCGAATATGGCGGCGTCACCATCCTCGATATCGAGCGGCTGCGCGGGTATGGCGATTAGGCGCGGTCATCGCGCATTCGCGGGTGCATGGACCGGCCAGAGGTCGGCGCGCCAGCGGATCGCGATCGCCAGCATCGCGATGAAGCCGGCGGCGGCATAGAGCGAGCCTGTCGCGGAATAACCAATGATGTCGATCAGGCTGCCGGCCGCGAGCAATCCGATCGGCAGGCCGTAGATCACCATCATGCGGACGCCCATCACGCGGCCGCGAAGGTGCGCGCTCGCGGTGCGCATCAGGATCACGGCCGCCGAGATCATCGACATGCTCTGGGCGATGCCGGCGAGCATGAGGCAGGCCATCGCCACCGGCATGGTCCTGATCTCGACGAATACCAGCAGCATGGCGTACCAGGCCAGCGTCGCGCCGATCAGAAGCCGGGCAATGCGCACGCCGCTGACGAGGCTCAGCGTGATGGAGCCGATCAGCGAGCCGACCGCGAAGCTCGCCGAGAGGTAACCGAGGCCGGTCTGGTCGGTATGAAAGATCTCCCGGGCGATGTAGGGCAGCAATCCGCCAGTGAAGGGAAATGCGGTGAGATTGGCCAGGAAGGCGACGCACAGCGCCGCACGCATTCCCGGGCCACTCCAGGCGTAAACGATCCCTTCCTTCAGATCGCCGAGCAGCCGCGAGATGGCATGGCTATTCGCCGGAAGATCGCTCGTGATGACGGTCCTCTTGGGCCGGGTCAGACACAGCATGAGAAGCGCGGCCACGAAGTAAAGACAGGCAATCGCCACGTAAACGAGGCCAATACCGAGGACGGCGAACAGCCCGGCGCCCGTCAACGCTCCGGCGATGCGGGCGCTGTCCTGTGTCGTGCGCGCGACGCTGATGGCACCCACCAGCTGCTCGGCCGGCATGATCTCGGCGAGCAGCGCGCCGCGGACGCCGAGATCCGAAGGGCGAATCAGGCCCATGACCGCGACGATGATCATGACGCTCAGCGGCGACAGATGACCGGTCAGCGCTAGCACCATGATGGTTGAAGAGAGTACCGTATAGGCAAGACGCATCGCGACCAGCAGATCGCGATGACCCATGCGGTCGCCGATCATGCCGAACACCGGCGCGACCAAGGTCCCGACGAATTGGAGCGAGGCAAGCACGGTGAGCAGCAGCACCGAGCCGGTCTCGACCAGGATGTACCAGCCCAGCACCAGCGTCTCGACCTCGAACGCCCAGGATGTGAGCAGATCGGACGGCCACTGGAAGCGATAATTGCGGATGCGGAATGGCGCGAGCGCCGACGGCCGCGCGGCTGCGCTCAAGACGCGATGACGCGTGTCACGGCGAATCCCTTGCCTTGTTGTTTCTTCTTTCCGATCAGCAACGTAGCGTTGGCGACGCGCGTGTCAATCGGACCGGCCGCATGCTGCCATGCATGGCTGCATCAGCACGTCCGCTGCAGGCGCGTGACCGGTCCGTGCGAATGTCGTCCCCTGGTTTCTGCGATCGGTTCGTCCATGGACGCAGGAGGCGGTCATAGTGTCTTCATCTTGCTGTGGCCCAACAGGTCGCGGGCGCGGGGAATCGGAGCGATCGCAGCATGTGGGTACGGTGGCCGAGGTTTGCCGCGCAGTCTTTTTGTTTTTTATTTCTCGTAAGCGTCATGGTCTCGCCGGGGCAGGCGGGGTCGCAAGACATGTTGGCGCTGATGCAGCGCATTACGGCGCTGGCGAAGGAGGGCCGCTATGGCGAGGCGGTCGGCTTTGCCAGGAAGCTCGTCGTTGAGGCCGAGAAAAGCGCGGGGCGACAATCGCCCCTGACCGCGACCACGCTCGTCGTGCTGGGTCAGGCGCTCCAGACGAAAGGCGAGACCGCTGAGGCCGTAAGCGTGCTGAGGCGGGCCCTCGTCATTCGCGAGAAGAGCCTTGGTCCCAATCATCCCGATGTCGCAGCCGTGCTCGCCACGTTGGGCCAGATCGAACTCGGCCAGAACCGGCTCGGCGATGCCGAGCGCGACATGTCGCGCGCGATCGCCATCGACGAGAGCGTGCTGGGCCCTGACCATCTCACCACGGCGCTGGCGCGGATGCAGCTCGGCAATCTCCGTCACCGCCAGATGAAGGAGACGGAGGCGCTCGATCTGTTCAATCGTGCCCTCGTGGTGTTCAGGAAGTCTCCGGGACAGGCTGACATCATGATCCCGGTCACCTTGAACAACATCGCGGAGGTCAATCGGGCGCAAGGCCGGTTACAGCAGGCCGAGGCGAGTTTTGCCGAAGCGCTTGTGCTTCAGGAGAAGCAGCATGGGCCGGACAGCATCTATCTGACAGCGACCCTCAACAATCTCGGCGAGCTCCGCCGTGCGCAGGGACGGCTTCCGGAGGCCGAGCAATTGGCCCGGCGGACCTTGGCCATCAGGGAGAAGGCGCTCGGACCTGATCATCCAGATGTCGCCGCGAGCCTCAACAATCTGGCCCTGGTGTTCTCGCGCGAGGGCCGGGACGCCGAGGCCGAGGGGCTGCTGACCCGCGCGCTCGCGATTCAGGAGAAGGCCGTCGGGAGAGAGCATCCGAGCGTGGCGACGGCATTGAACAACCTTGCGGAGGCCTGGGCCCATCTCAATCGCAAGCAGGAGGCGGAGCAGCTGTTCCGCAAGTCGCTGGTGATCCGCGAGAAGGCGCTCGGTCCGGCGCATCTGGATGTCGCGATCGCGCTCGACAATCTGGTCACGCTGATGAGCGAGGCCGATCGTTACGCCGAGGCCGAACCGTTCGCGCGCCGGTCCCTTGCGATACGCGAGGCCGCGCTCGGGGAGGCTCACCCGCTGGTCGCCAACAGTCTCAATAATCTGGCCGTCATTCTGGACAGCACCGGCCGGCCGCAGGAGGCCGAGCCGCTGCTGAAGCGCGCGCTGGATATCCGCCTGCGCGCTCTCGGCGAGCAGCATCCGGATGTTGCCAACAGCCTCGCCAATCTCGGCGCCCATCATATCGATTTGAAGGATTGGCAGCAGGCCCGCGACGCGTTCGCGCGCGCGGTCGCGATCCAGAACGGCCGGCGCGCCGCCGAGCAGGAGAGCCGCGGCGATGTGAAGGTCCATGAAGAGACCAATCCCCATCCCGGACTGATCGTAGCCGCCTATAACCTCGCGAGCGCCAATGCGGGGCAGGCCGGCGCCTTGCGATCGCAGGCGTTCGAGGCGGCGCAATGGATCGGTGACGAGCAGGCTGCGCGGGCGATTGCCGGCATGTCGGCCCGCATCGCCGATGGCAGCGGGGATCTCGCCGCGCGCGTCCGTGAGCGGCAGGATCTCGGCGCGCAAGCAGTCGCGACCGACAATATGCTCGTGGCGGCGATCTCGCAGGCGGATGCTGCGCGCAATCCGGCGGCGGAGCAGGCGCTTCGTGCCCGAGCCTCGGCCATCTCAGGTCAAATCCGGGAATTGGATCGCACGATCGCTGCGCAGTTTCCGGACTATGCAGCGCTCGTAACGAAGGCGCCGATTGCGATCGAGGATGCCCAGAAGCAGCTTCGTCCCAACGAGGCGATGTTGCTGTTCACGACGACGTCGCGCGCCACCTTCGTCTGGACCGTGACGCGCTCGGACGTGCGCTGGCATTCGGCGGATCTCGGCGAAAAGCAACTCGCTGAGGCCGTCGGCGCCTTGCGCTGCGGTCTGGATACGGATGCATGGCTGGACAAGGCGACCACATGTCCGCAGAAGCTCGGCCGCAAGACCCCGCTTGGGGCGGACGAGCCATTGCCGTTCGACCAGGAGCGCGCCTTTGCGCTCTACCAGGCGCTGCTCGGGCCTGTCGCGCGCGACATCGACGGCAAGGAGCTGATCCTGGTGCCGTCAGGCCCGCTGGCGACGCTGCCCTTTCAGGTCTTGCTGACCGAGAAACCGGCTGCCGGCCAGGATCTCGCGACGGCGCCCTGGCTGGTCAAGCGATTTGCCACCACAGTGCTGCCTTCAGTCTCCAGCCTCAAGGCATTGCGGCAGGTCGCACGCAAGAGCGCGGCGTCGAAACCGTTTCTCGGCGTCGGCAATCCCGTGCTCGACGGCGATGGCCGCAGCGATGTCGCGATGGCGCGTGCCAAGCTGGCGCGCCAGATCCAGACCTGCGCCGCCCTCCCGACGCAGGCGACCCAGGTCGCACAACGGAGCTTGCGTGCCGTCGACGCCCTGTCGGGCGGCACCGCGGACATCGTGCAGCTCAGGCGGCAGATGCCGCTGCCGGAAACCGCGCTCGAACTGTGCGCGGTGGCCAGCACCTTCGCGCCCGTCAAGGGCGACGTCGTCCTCGCCGGAGACGCCTCCGAGACCAGGATGAAGACGCTCGGCCAGAGCGGCGATCTCGCGAAATACCGCATCCTGCATTTTGCGACCCATGGCGCGCTTGCGGGGCAGGTGCGTGGATCGATCGAGCCCGGACTGATCCTCAGCCCGCCAGCGGCGCCGACGTCCACCGATGACGGCTATCTCTCGTCGTCGGAGATATCCGGCCTCAAGCTCGATGCCGATTGGGTGATCCTGTCGGCCTGCAACACCGCTGGCGGGCAGGCCGCCAATTCGGAGGCCTTCTCCGGTCTTGCGCGGGCCTTCTTCTATGCCGGCACGCGCGCGCTGCTGGTGTCGCACTGGGCGGTGAACTCCGACGCCGCGGTCGCCATCACCACCGGCACGATCGACGCGATGAAGACGCATCCCGATATCGGCCGAGCTGAGGCGCTGCGTCGCTCGATCTCGGCACTGATCACCAAGGGCGGCGAGAGCGCACAGCCCGCAACTTGGGCGCCCTTCGTGTTGGTGGGGGCCGGCGCCATCTAGCGGTTCAGCGCGCCGCCGCGCGCTGAACCGGCTGGTTGCGGGGATGAGTGAAGCCGCGCTTGCGGCCGTTAACCAACCATCGCTTGCTCTTCCTGCACGACGAGCCCATGCTTGCCAGGTTCCTGGGCCCATCGGACAGGCCCAGTAGACCGCGTCATCGCGGCTTCCGCGGGGGCTTGACCCATGAACTGCTCTTGCTGCGGTTCCGAGGTTCAGAGCGGCTTTGCTTTCTGCCCGAAGTGCGGCACGAAGCTGCCGAACGCGTGCCCCGGCTGCGGCTATGCATGCGCACCGGATTTCACGTATTGCCCGAAATGCGGCGCCCTCGTCAGTGAGACCCCCAAAGCCGGGGGACAGGCGCAGCCGAGCCGGCCGCCAGCGCCGGTCAGAGCGTCGTCACCGCCGCTGGCGCCGGCGGTCGACCCTCACCAGGCTTTTCGACCGCAGCCGGACAGGATGGACAACGAAGCCAACCGCCGCACCATTACCGTGCTGTTTGCCGATCTCAGCGGCTTCACCGCGATGAGCGAGCGCCTCGACCCCGAGGTCATGCAGGCCCTTCAGAACGAATTGTTCAAGGAGCTGACGGAAGCGGTGCAAAGCTTTGGCGGCTTCGTGGACAAATTCATCGGCGATGCGCTGCTGGCGCTGTTCGGCGCGCCAGCAGCGCACGAGGACGATCCGGAGCGGGCGGTCCGCGCTGCACTCGACATGATCAAGCGGACGGAGCAGCTCAGCGAGCGTGCGAAGGTCTATGCCGGCGCACCGCTGCTGCTCCACATCGGCATCAATACCGGGCACGTGGTTGCGGGCGGACTGGGTGTGGGCGTTGCCAAGTCCTATTCGGTAACCGGCGACACGGTGAATACCGCGCAGCGATTGCAGTCGATGGCGCCGCCGGACGAAGTGCTGGTCGGGCCCTTGACCTACCGCCTGACCCGGCATGCGTTCTCGTATGAATCGCTCGGAGAGGTCTCGCTCAAGGGCAAGATGGGCAGTGTCCTGGTCCATCGTCTCAAGGGACCGCTCGACACGCCGCGTGCGGCACGAGGCCTCGACACGCTGGGCCTCAGTGCGCCGCTGATCGGCCGCGACGTCGAGCTTGCCCGCATGATAGGCAGCCTCGATCGCGCGTGCGGCGGTGCGGCGCAATTGGTGCGGCTGGTCGGCGAGGCGGGCATCGGCAAAACGCGCCTGGTGAACGAATTCGTTGCCCGCATCCGCGATGAGGAGCGCTTCGCAGGTGTGGCGATCCGGCAGGCCGCCTGCTCGCCCCTCGGCGAACAATCCTACGGCACGCTCGCCGCGGTGCTGCGCAGCGCCTATGGCATCGCGCAGAAGGCCAGCGCTGCGGCGGCTGAGGCCAGGCTGGCTGAGGCCCTGTCGGAGCTTGGCCTTCCGGCCGAAGAGGCAGAGCGGCTGATGCCGCTCTATGTCCATGTCCTTGGCCTCGGCGGCCCGGACGCCGCATTGCAGCACGTCGAGCCCGAACAACTCCGGCGGCAGATATTCTTTGCGATCCGGACCGTCTTCGAACGGCGCCTGGCCTTGTCACCGCTTCTGATCATCGTCGAGGATCTGCACTGGGCCGATGCCGTCTCCCTTGAGGCGCTGCGGTTCCTGATGGACCGGCTGGAGCGCACGCGGTTGATGCTGTTGTTTACGCATCGGCCAATGCTGGAGCTGGATCAGTTCAGTTCGGGCCGGATCAGCCACACGACCCTTCGATTGCTTCCGCTCGGTGACGCCGACGGACAGAACTTGCTGGCGGCTTATTTCAGTCACGGTTGGCGCGAGCCGCCGGGAAATCTGTTCAGTCGAATCCTGGAGCGCGCGAGCGGCAATCCGCTTTTCCTCGAGGAAATCATCCGCGGTCTCATCGAGGCCGGCGCCTTGGAGCGTGACGGCTCGCAGTGGCGGATAAAGTCGGATGAGGCCGCCGCCGACATCCCGGCAAGCATTCAGGCGCTGTTGCTGGCGCGGCTGGACCGGCTGCCGCATGAGGTGCGCCGGCTGGCCCAGGAGGCCGCGGTGATCGGCCCGCGCTTCGACGCGGCTCTGCTCGGTGCGACGGCAACCGGGCCGGCGAAGGTCGAAGTGGGCCTCGAACTTCTGTGCGACGCCGAGATTGTCGAGGAGGTTGCGGGCGCAAACTCGATCTCGCTGCGATCCTACCGTTTCACGCAGACCATGCTGCAGGACGTGATCTATCAAAACCTGCTCTTGCAGCGGCGGATCGAGCTCCATGGACGGATTGGTGCCGCGCTGGAGCGGCTCTATGGCAGCGAGCCCGAACGGCTCGAGGACCTCATCCTGCTCGGTCATCATTTTGGCCTGAGCGCGCACAAGTCGAAGGGCGCGCGCTATCTGCGCGCGGCCGGCGATCGCGCACGCGCGACCTATGCCAATGACGATGCCATCCGTCTCTACCAGCAGGCCCTCGCCATGTTGCTGACCGGCGCCGAGCGCGAGCCGGAACGCCTGGTTCTGTACGAGCGGATCGCAGACCTCTGCGCCGCGGCGGGCCGCCGCAACACGGCCGAGGAGCACTACCAGAGCGCGCTGGAGGGGCACCGCGCCGCAGAGGACCGCATTGGCCAAGCGCGAATCCTTCGCAAGCTTGGCAGGTTGTTGTGGGACGCCGGCAAGCGGATCAACGCAGAGAGGCATTACGCCGAGGCGGCTGACCTGCTTGGAGGGACCGATGCGCCGATCGAACGGGCGCACCTCTTGCAGGAGCGCGGCCGTCTCGCGTTTCGCATGGGCGATCACGTGGCCGCCGCGACATGGGCGGACGAGGCGCTTGGCTACGCCCGATCCGTCCCGGCGGACGCGGACGAGCAGGCCGGACTCGAGGCGGCGCGCGCCATTGCCGAGGCTCTCAATACCAAGGCGGTTGCACTGGCACGGCTTGGACGACACCAGGATGCGGTGCGCGAAGTGGAGCAAAGTGTCGCGGCAGCCGAAGCCGCCGGCCTTCTCAATGTGGCCTGCCGCGGCTATACCAATCTCAGCGTGCTCTACACGATTGTCGACCCGACGCAAGCCATGGAGGTCTGTCGGCGCGGACTGGATGTCGCGCATCGTATTGGCGATCTCGGGTTCCAGGCGCGTCTTCTCGCCAATTTTGCCGTTGCCTGTTGCACCTTCACGGACAAATGCACCGACGAAGGTGTGCCGGCTGCCGAAAAGGCAATCGAGATCGACCGTGCGCTCGATCAGCGCGAGCATCTCCCCGTGCCCCTGATCGTGCTCGGGCAAATCCACCAATGCCATTTCCGGCCCGATCAGGCGGCCCGCTGCTACAATGAGGCCATCAAGGTCGCCAGCGAAACCGGCGAGCCGCAGCAGCTTTTTCCGTGCTATGATGGTCTCGCGACGCTGAACCTTGATCGCGGCGACATGCCCGAGGCCGAGCGGTATTTCGCGCTGGCCGATGACGTCTGCACCAGGCACGGGCTTGATCCCGCCGGACTGATTGTACTGCCATTTCTTGACTAGGTCATGTGAAGGAGTTCAACCATGTCAGAACGTCATGTCGATGGACCGCTGCAACCGGGTGATCGCGCACCGAACATCGTGCTGGACGCCATCACCCGCGAAGGGAAGATCGCGCTCGAGGATTTTCGCGGGCAAAGTCCGATATTGGTCGGCCTGTTTCGAGGCCTGCACTGCCCGTTCTGCCGCCGCCATATCGCGGCCCAGGCGCAGCTTGATGCGGCCTTGCGTGACAAGGGCGTCGAAAGTCTGACGGTCGTCAATACGCCGATCGAGCGCGCTCGGCTCTACTTCCGTTATCACCCGTTGCCCAATCTGCTTGCCGCGTCCGATCCCGAGCGGGTCTCGCACCGCGCGTTCGGCCTGCCCAATCTCGAGTTCACCGAGAAGGAAACCGAGTGGCCGCGCAAGGTCGGCATGGATGTGGTCATGAGCATGCAAGTGGACATTCCCGGAGAATTGCCCGGGCCGATGAATCGTTTGGCGGCCGCCGAGCAGCTCAACAACAAGGATGGCTACGAGATGATGGAGGCCGATCAGCGCATGGCTGCAACCGGCCAGGGCCAGCTATTCGGCCAGTTCCTGCTCGATCGGGAAGGGGTCGTGCGCTGGGCCTTTACAGAAGTTCCGGAAGGCGGCCAGCGCATGTTCGGGATGCCGAGCCCGGGTGAGTTGATGTCGGCGGCCTCGCAGGTGGCGGGCTAGACATCGTCGCGCGGTTGGCGTGGTGCCCTTGACCGCAGCAGGCACGAGCCGGTGCGCTCGAGGTGCAGCCGCCGTTTTCCCGGCCACGCTTCGCGCGTGACGAACGATTAATCCGAGCGCACTTAATCCGAGCGCACGATGACCGACATTCAGGAAAGGCTCCTCGAAAGCAAGATGACCGAGATCGAGCGGGCCCGATCCTGGAGCCCCCGCGTGATCTCCAAATTCGAAACGCTCATCAGGAGCGGTGCCGATCTATCGCTCTACCGCGTCAATCCGCTGGCATTCGCGCGCGACCGCGCCATTGCAGAGCCGGAAAGCATCGACCTGTTTCTCTATGCGACGAGAAGCGGGCTATTCGAGATGAGCTGGGATGTTGTTTGTCCCCAATCCGGCATGGTGCTCGATAGCTTCGGCGCCTTGCGCACGCTCAAGACCCACTATGTTTGTGGTTTGTGCGACGTCACTGGTGAAACCGATCTCGACGACTTCATAGAGGTCACGTTTACGGTGTCGCCCCAGCTTCGGCGGCTTCCGTTTCACGATCCTGCCTCCCTCTCGGTCGAGGATTTCCATTGGAAGCTTCGATTTCTGAATGACGCGCGAATACCTGGCCAACAAATCCGATTTCTCGACTATTTGCATGCGTTCGTTCGCGGCCTTTCGTTCTTGCCGCCAGGCTCCGCCACGACCATTCGTTGCGAACTCGGTCCCGGCGCTCTGGCGGGGGTCAATATTCAAACCCAGGCTGCGTTCGCCGTTGCGGTGGCCGGCGAGCCGACAATCTCGCCGACAATCTTGCGAGTTGGATACGATGGGCAGCGCTTTTCCCCCTCGCTGGCCGCCGTGCCGCCCGGCCCCGTCATTGTCGAGGCGGAGAACCGCGGATCCACGCGAGGCTCCCTGCTCCTAATCAACTGGCCGCCTGAGGTTCTGGCTCAAGCGATCAAGCCGCCGCTTGATTTCGATCCCTACATGTCCGGCGGGATGTTGCTCGCGAGACAAACGTTTCGCCGCCTGTTCCGGTCAGAACGCGTGGACGAAAAGGAGGGCCTGGGTATCCGGCAGGTGACCCTGCTGTTCACGGATCTCAAAGGTTCGACCGCCATGTACGAACGGCTCGGCGATCTCAATGCCTATGCGCTGGTCCGCGAACATTTTGCCTTGCTCGGTGCGACCGTTCAGGAACATTCCGGGGCCATCGTCAAGACGATCGGCGATGCAGTCATGGCGGTCTTCTCTCGCCCGACAGACGCGATTTCGGCGGCGCTTCACATACTGGGGGAAATCGAACGCTACAATTCCGACCATGGCGATCCGAGCATCATCCTGAAGATTGGAGCCCATTGCGGCCCCTCCATCGCCGTGACCCTGAACGACAATCTGGATTATTTCGGCCAGACCGTAAATGTTGCCGCTCGTGTACAGTCGCTGGCGGACGCGGGCGAGATTTGTATCTCGGAGGCGCTGTATTCGGCGCCGGGAGTGAGCGATCTCCTTTCCCGGCATGCAATCGCGGTGTGTGAAGCTCCTCTTCGCGGCGTTGAAGGAAATGCCAGCGTGTATCGTGTCGTGCCCGGGTAGGACCCTTACGTCCCTTGCCGGGGCAGCTTCTTCGCGAGCGCGGCTGCCATGGCCGAGATCAGCGGCCGCATGAAATAGGCTTCATCGGTCGGCGAGACGTCCGTCCGCAGTCCATGCGCAGCAAGCTCGCCCGAGACCGCCGGGCCCACCGACGCAATCAGCGTCCGGTCGAAGCCGGCGCGCAGCTTCGCCTCGCTGCCATGCGCCTTGGCGGCCTCGATCAGGCGGCGGACCTGGCCGAGATTGGTGAGCGCGACGGCATCGATCCGCCCCGCGGCCATGTCGTCGATGGCGGTGATGATGTTGGTATCCGCTGCTTTGGAATCGTAGGCATAGGGCAGCACGGCATCGACCTCCGCGCCTTGCGCGGCAAGGGCGCCGATCAGCGCGCTATGGTCCTTGTCGGGATAGAGCTGAAGGCCAAGGCGCCGGCCCTTCAGGTCGAGCTTGCCCAGCATCTCGATCACGCCCTCGGTGGTCGGCTTTTCCGTGGTCTGCTGCGCCTCGAGGCCGATCTCACGCAGCGCCTTGCCGGGCTTCGGTCCGCGGGTGAATTTTCGCGATCCGGCGAGGGCCGCGACAAACGCGCCGTCGAGCCCACGCGTCCGCGCGAGTTTCATGATCCGCCGAAGGCCTTCGCCGGTCATCAGCACAAGGTCGTCAAGGGGCCTGTCGATGGCGCGGCGGATCCAGGCCTCGACCGGGGCAGGGTCCGGTGCATCCTGGATGGTAAACATCGGGCATTGCACGACCTCGGCGCCTTGCTCGGCCAGAAGCTTCGAGAACTGCGCCTCCTCGCGCGTTTCCATGATCAGGATGCGGTAACCGTTCAAGCGCTCGGCCATGGGCGTACTCCGGTCAGTTAAAGCAATCGTCCGTTCATCCTGACTCCGCGCTTCAGGTCGAAGCAAGTCTTGGTCGAAGCAAGTCTTGGTCGAAGCAAGTCTTGGGATTGGCGCAAGGGGACGTCGGTGATAGAGCAGGGCGCAAATCGCGGGTCGTTCCGCATCATTTGCCCAAACCTTCATCAAGAGCCAAGCCTGTTCATCAACATGCCCGATCATCAATATGTCCTGACCCTGTCCTGTCCGGATCGTCCCGGCATCGTCTCGGCGGTGTCGACGTTTCTCGCCCACAACGGACAGAACATTCTCGATGCTCAGCAGTTCGACGACATCGAGACCAAGAAGTTCTTCATGCGCGTGGTGTTCACCGCGGCCGATCTCGCCGTGGAACTGTCGGCACTCCAGACCGGCTTTGCCGCGATCGCCGAGCGTTTCGGCATGGACTGGCAGATGCGCGACCGGGCTGCGCATCGCAAGGTGATGCTGCTGGTCTCGAAGTCGGACCACTGCCTGGTCGACATCCTCTATCGCTGGCGCACCGGCGAACTGCCGATGAATTTGGCCGCGATCGTCTCCAACCATCCGCGCGAGGTCTATGCTGGGCTCGATTTCGGCGGTGTCCCGTTTCATTATTTGCCCGTCACCAAGGAGACTAAGCGCGAGCAGGAGGCGCAGATCCTCGATCTCGTCGGCAAGACCGGGACCGATCTCGTCGTGCTTGCCCGCTACATGCAGATATTGTCCGACGATCTTTCGGCAAAACTGTCGGGACGCTGCATCAACATCCATCACTCGTTCCTGCCGGGGTTCAAGGGCGCAAAACCCTATCACCAGGCCCATGAGCGCGGCGTCAAGCTGATTGGCGCCACCGCGCATTACGTCACGCGCGACCTCGACGAAGGCCCGATCATCGACCAGGACGTCGAACGCATCAGCCATCGCGACACGCCGGAAGATCTCGTCCGCAAAGGCCGCGACATCGAGCGCCGCGTGCTGGCGCGTGCGATCCGCTACCATCTCGACGACCGCGTCATCCTCAACGGTCGCAAGACCGTGGTGTTCATGGATTAGCGAATAGGGAGTGGCGAGCAGCGAATGGAAGTGGGGGCGTACTCGCCACTCCCTATTCGCCATTCGCCCCTTATCGCACCGCGCCGGCCGACGTCGTCCCCGTCGCGCCTTTCTGCGCCTGCTCTTCCTTCTCGCGATCCGCCGCCGGCAGCAGCCGCTTGCGTTCGCGCTCCTTCATGTAGGCGTCGTATTGCGGCGTGCCCGCTCGCGGCGGGGCATCGGCCGGCAGCCCGCCGGCCCATTGCGGGACGTAGTCGCCCATGCCGGCGGAGAGTCTTTCGTTGACGGTACCGCAGCCTGCAAGGTTGGAAGCCAGCAAGGCAACGACGGCAGTGATTGAAGGCATACGGATACGCATGAGCATTTTCTGGGTCGATCTGGACCGGGCGCGGGATGACCGGCGCCCGATGGGCGCCAGCGGCGCACTCTAGTCCTCAACAAGTAAAATTGGCCTATTCCACGACTGTTTTCTTTGTATACAAAAAGGTAAAATGGTAGTCAATTTTTTGCGTTGATCCGCTTCTATTAGGTGGTACGGTATACAATCCGTATTCTTCCCGAGGGGCAATTGGGTTGAGTGGGTTCTCTCGTCGTCCGGGCGAATGTTCGAATTCTGCAAAGCAGAGGCGGATTTCTCCAACCACGTCGCCGCCAGGCGCTCCTACAGTGCGGCATCAACCCGGAGGACCCCGCTCGTACAGCGACAGGCTTTTTTGTTGACAGGGCCATTTTATTTGTACAATCGTACAAATGTCTCCCCCGCCGTTGATCCGATCGCGCGGCTTGCGCCGAATGGTCGCCCAACGTCCGATTGACAATGGGGTTGCAGAGGACGCCATGTGGCCGCGCGGCATGGCACGTCCGTAGGTTAAAGCGCGGCAAGGACCGGGTACTCGGTCTGGCGCATAACAGGTCAGGAATGAAGGGGAGGGACATCTGATGTTCGAACGAAGAATCTTTTCACGCACCGTCGCAGCAGCCGCCATCGCGGGCGTTGCAGGTCTTGCGCCTGCCAAGGCCGAGGACAGCGTCAAGGTCGGCCTGATCCTGCCGATGACCGGCGGCCAGGCTTCGACCGGCAAGCAGATCGAGAACGCGATCAAGCTCTACATGCAGCAGAAGGGCGACACCGTCGCCGGCAAGAAGATCGAGATCATCCTCAAGGACGACGCTGCGATCCCGGACAAGACCAAGACCGCCGCGCAGGAGTTGATCGTCAACGACAAGGTCAACTTCATTGCGGGCTTCGGCGTGACACCGGCCGCGCTGGCGGCCGCGCCGCTGGCGACGCAAGCCAAGATCCCGGAAGTCGTGATGGCGGCCGGCACCTCCATCATCACCGAGCGCTCGCCCTATATCGTGCGCACCAGCTTCACGCTGGCACAGTCCTCGACCATCATCGGCGACTGGGCGGTGAAGAACGGCATCAAGAAGGTGGCGACGCTGACCTCGGACTACGCGCCGGGCAATGACGCGCTGAACTTCTTCAAGCAGAACTTCACCGCGGGCGGCGGCGAGGTGGTCGAAGAAGTGAAGACGCCGCTCGCCAATCCCGATTTCGCGCCGTTCCTGCAGCGCATGAAAGACGCCAAGCCCGATGCGATCTTCGTGTTCGTGCCGGCCGGCCAGGGCGGCAACTTCATGAAGCAGTATGCCGAGCGTGGCCTCGACAAGGCCGGCATCAAGGTGATCGGGCCGGGCGACGTCACCGACGACGACCTGCTCAACAACATGGGCGACGCCGTGCTCGGCACGGTCACCGCGCATCTGTATTCCGCGGCGCATCCCTCGCAGATGAACAAGGATTTCGTCGCAGCCTACAAAAAGTCGTTCGGCAATCGTCCGGGCTTCATGGCGGTGAGCGGATATGACGGCATCCACCTGATCTACGAGGCGCTCAAGAAGACGAATGGCGACACCGACGGCACCAAGCTTGTCGAGGCCATGAAGGGCCAGAAGTGGGAGAGCCCGCGCGGCCCGATCTCGATCGACCCCGAGACCCGCGACATCGTGCAGAACATCTACATCCGCAAGGTCGAGAAGGTCGACGGCGAGCTCTACAATGTCGAGTTCGCGACCTTCGAAGCCGTCAAGGATCTCGGCAAGACCAAGAAGTGACCCGCGAAAGCGGGTCATCCCCGAGCGCGCTTAGCGCGCATCGGGGATCTCGACATCGTTGAAACCAAATTCCGGGGCCAGCGCTACGCGCTGCTCCGGAATGACGAACGCCTACAGGATCGACCCACTCTACGATGACCTCTATCCTCACCAACCTGTTCGATGGCGTTGCCTACGGCATGCTGCTGTTCGTGCTCGCGTGCGGGCTTGCGGTCACGCTCGGATTGATGAACTTCGTCAACCTCGCCCATGGCGCCTTCGCCATGGCCGGCGGCTACGTCTGCATGGTGCTGGTCAACCGGATGGGCTGGCCGTTCTTCGCAGCGCTCCCGCTCGCTTTCGTCTCCTCTGCCGCGATCGGCATCGCGCTCGAACGGACGCTGTACCGCCACCTCTATGCGCGCAGTCATCTCGATCAGGTGCTATTCACGATCGGCCTGACCTTCATGTCGGTCGCTGCCGTCGACTACATCCAAGGCTCTTCGCGCGTCTTCATCAACCTGCCGGCGGCACTTCAGGGGCAGTTCGACCTGTTCGGCGTCGGCATCGGCCGCTACCGGCTGATGATCATCGTGATCTGCGGCCTGCTCACCATCGCGCTCCAGATGGTGCTGGCCAAGACCCGCTTCGGCAGCCGCCTGCGCGCCGCCGTCGATGACCCGCGCGCCGCAAGCGGCCTCGGCATCAACGTTCCGCAGGTGTTCGCCTTCACCTTTGCCTTCGGTTGCGGGCTCGCCGGCCTCGGCGGCGCGCTGAGTGCCGAGATCCTCGGCCTCGATCCGTATTTCCCGCTGAAGTTCATGATCTACTTCCTGATCGTGGTCACCGTCGGCGGCTCATCTTCGATCACCGGCCCGTTCCTGGCCTCGCTCCTGCTCGGCATCGGAGACGTCGCCGGCAAATATTACGTGCCGAAGATGGGCCCCTTCGTGATCTACACCATGATGATCGTGATCCTGATCTGGCGTCCGAACGGCCTGTTCGGCCGCACGGCCGCGCGTTGAGTTCGCCGATGAGCGCTTCCTCCGACGTCGGTCATCACGCCCAGCGCCAGGCGCGCTGGCACTACGGCGAAGTCGCCTTCTGGCTAATCGTGCTGGCCTGCGGCTTTGCATTTCCCACGCGCTATCTGATCATGACCGACATCCTGCGGCTGGCGTTGTTTGCGATGTCGCTCGATCTCATCCTCGGTTATGCCGGCATCGTCTCGCTCGGGCATGCTGCCTTCTTCGGCGTCGGCGCCTATGCCGCGGGGCTTCTCGCGCTTCATGGTATCGTGAGCGAGCCCGTGCTGGCGTTGATCGTCGCTGGCCTGGCCGCGATGGTGCTCGGCTTTGCCACCAGCTTCCTGGTGATCCGCGGCGTCGACCTGACGCGCCTGATGGTGACGCTCGGTATCGCGCTGCTGCTGGAAGCGCTCGCCGAGCGTTTCTCCAACGTCACCGGCGGCACCGACGGCCTGCAGGGCATCGAGATGCAGCCGATCTTCGGCCAGATTCCCTTCGATATGTTCGGCAAAGCCGGCTTCTTCTATTCGCTGGCCGTGTTGTTCGTGCTGTTCCTGTTGGCCCGTCGCATCGTGCATTCGCCGTTCGGCCTGTCGCTGCGCGCGATCAAGAACAATCCGCTGCGCGCCGCCGCGATCGGCATTCCCGTCAACCGCCGCCTGATCGCGATCTACACGCTCGCGGCGTTCTATGCCGGCGTCGCGGGCGCGCTGTTCACCCAGACCACGGCGATCGCCTCGCTCGACGTGTTTGCCTTCGAACGCTCCGCCGATCTGATGCTCGTGCTCGTCATCGGTGGCACCGGTTACCTCTATGGCGGACTGGTTGGCGCGGTGATCTTCCGCATGCTCCAGGAAGTGTTCTCCACCATCACCCCGCAATACTGGCAGTTCTGGATCGGCCTCGTGCTGGTCGTGATCGTGTTGGTCGGCCGTCAGCGCCTGCACCGCTGGGTGCTGTACGTGCCCAATCTGGTCATCAGGCAGATTGCGGGACGCAAGGCCGTCGTCGCCGTGCCGGAGAGCGACGCATGACCATCGTGCTCGAAACCCAGAATCTCGAAAAGCAGTTCGGCGGGCTGCGCGTCACCCGCGATCTGTCCTTGAAGATCGAGCAGGGCGCCCGCCACGCGCTGATCGGCCCGAACGGCGCCGGCAAGACCACGGTCATCAACCAGCTCACCGGCGTGCTGAAGCCGAACTCGGGCCGCATCCTGCTCGAAGGCCAGGACATCACGGATCTGCCCGTGCACAAGCGCGTGCTGCGCGGCCTGTCGCGCACCTTCCAAATCAACCAGCTCTATCCCGACCTGACACCGCTCGAAACCATTGGCCTCGCCGTCTCCGAGCGCCTCGGCCATGGCGGCGACTGGTGGCGGCGGATGGGCACGCGCAGCGACGTCAACGGCGAGATCGCCGATCTGCTGGCGCGCTTCCATCTGCTCGACGTCATGAACGAACAGACCGTGACGCTGCCCTACGGCAAGCAGCGCCTGCTCGAGATCGCGGTTGCCATCGCCGCTAAGCCGCGCGTGCTGCTGCTCGATGAGCCCGCCGCCGGCGTGCCCGAGAGCGAGCGCCACGACATTCTCGCGGTCGTCGGCAGCCTGCCGCGCGACGTCACGGTGCTGCTGATCGAGCACGACATGGACCTCGTGTTCTCCTTCGCCGACCGCATCTCCGTGCTGGTTTCGGGCGCGCTGCTCACCGAGGGCCCGCCCGAGCAGGTCGCGCGCGATCCGCAGGTCAAGGCCGTCTATCTCGGCGAGGAGGCGGTCAATGTCTGACCTGCTCGCGATCGATGCACTTCGCGCCGGTTATGGCGAGGCGGTGGTGCTGCCCAACATGTCCTTGCGCCTCGCCGAGGGCCAGGTGCTGGCGCTGCTGGGCCGCAACGGCACCGGCAAGACCACGCTGATCAATTCGATCGTCGGCGTCACCCGCCGCTTCTCAGGCAGCGTGGCGCTCGCTGGCACCGATGTCACGTTGCTCCGGCCTGACCAGCGGGCGCGCGCCGGGATCGGCTGGGTGCCGCAGGAGCGCAACATCTTCCGCTCGCTCACGGTGGAGGAGAACATGACCGCGGTGGCGCAGCCCGGTCCCTGGACGGTCGAGAAGGTCTACGAGATGTTCCCGCGGCTGAAGGAGCGGCGGAGCAATTTCGGCAACCAGCTCTCCGGCGGGGAGCAGCAGATGCTGGCGATCGGCCGCGCGCTCACCCTCAATCCGAAAGTGCTGCTGCTGGACGAGCCGACAGAGGGCCTTGCCCCCATCATTGTCGAAGAGCTCTTGAAGGCGATCGGCAGCATCACGCGGGCAGGCGGCATCTGCTCGATCATCGTCGAGCAGAATGCCCAAAAGATTCTGGGGCTGGCCGACCGCGTTGTGATATTGGAGCGCGGGACGATCGTCCACGACGCTCCGAGCGCCGCGCTGAAAACCGATCCCTCGGTCCTGGAACGCCATCTCGGCGTCGCCGGGGCGGCGGCTCACTAAACTAAAATGTCCAGGGAGTAAGACATGCAGCGAACCAAAGCCCCCTTCCGCGCCGACGAGGTCGGCAGCCTCCTGCGTCCGGCCAAGATCAAGGAAGCCCGGAGCCGGCTCGAGAGGGGCGAGATCTCGGCCGACGATCTGCGCAAGATCGAGGACATGGAGATCGAGAAGGTCGTGCACAAGCAGGCCTCGATCGGGCTCAAGCTCGCGACCGACGGCGAGTTCCGCCGCTCCTGGTGGCATTTCGACTTCCTGGCCAAGCTCACCGGCTGCGAGCTGTTTCATCCCGACACCGGCATCCAGTTCGCAGGCGTGCAGACCCGGCACGACGCGGTGCGGGTGATCGACAAGCTCGACTTTCCCGACGACCACCCGATGCTGGATCACTTCCGCTTCCTGAAAAAGGTCGCCGACCAGGCCCACGTCACCGCCAAGATGACGATACCTTCGCCGGCAGTGCTGCATTTCCGCGGCGGCCGCAAGTCGATTTCGAAGGACATCTATCCCGATCTCGAGGCCTTCTACGAAGACCTCGGCAAGACCTACCGGAAAGCCGTCAAGGCGTTCTACGATGCCGGCTGCCGCTATCTCCAGTTCGACGACACCGTGTGGGCCTATCTCTGCTCGCAGGATGAACTGCAGAAGGCGCGCGAGCGCGGCGACAATCCGGACGGTCTCCAGCAGATCTATGCCCGCATCATCAACTACGCGCTGGCCGAGAAGCCCGCCGACATGGTGGTGACGACGCATGTCTGCCGCGGCAATTTCCGTTCGACCTGGATTTCTTCGGGCGGCTATGAGCCGGTTGCCGAGACCATGCTCGCCGGCACCAACTACGACGGTTACTTCCTCGAATATGACAGCGATCGGGCCGGCGGCTTCGAGCCGCTGCGTTTCCTGCCCAAGGGCAACAAGGTCGTCGTGGTCGGCGTCATCACCTCCAAGTTCGGCGAGCTCGAGAAAAAGGACGACATCAAGCGTCGTCTGGAAGAAGCCGCCAAGTTCGCCCCGCTGGAGCAGCTCGCGCTGTCACCGCAATGCGGCTTTGCCTCGACGGAAGAGGGCAACGTCCTCTCCGAGGAAGAGCAGTGGGCGAAGCTGAGCCTTGCGGTCGAGATCGCGAAGGAAGTGTGGGGTAATTGAGCCCTTTGTTGGTGTCCCGGACGCGCTGCAACGCCCTTGCGTTGCTGCGCAGAGCCGGGACCCATGCTGCTTGACTTGCTCTCAGGAGATATGGGCCCCGGCTCTGCAGCGCATCGCTGAAGAAGCGCTGCGCTGCGTCCGGGGCACGATAGCGTCTCACCTCTCCGCCAGGTAAACCTCACCCAGCAGCGACGAGTTCGACCACGGCACCTGCTTGTTCTTCGTGCTCGACACCACCTCGGCCCGCACCCGTGTCAGCATCTGCTGCACTTCCAGTCCCGGCGTGCCGAGATGGCGGGAGAGGGCGGCGGAGAACGGCGAGTTGGCGCCTTCGCCGTCGAGTGCGACCTGGCCCGGCGCGGTTGCGAATGCGATCAGCGTGCCGGCCCCCAATGTCGCACCGGTGCCGAGACTCGTTGGCGCTGCGAGGCCCGAGGCGCCCTCGATGCCGCGATTGACGCCGGCGGATGCGACCTGCTGCGCCATCGGATTGTTGCGGCAGGCATCGAAGATCAAAATGTTGGTGCGGACCTGGTCGTCGAGGCCGGCCATGATCGTGTCCATGTCGATCATCGCCTCGGTCATACCCGTGCCGGGCTTGAGCTCCACGTCGACGGGAATGAGGTAATTGCGGCCGTCGACTTGCACGCCATGGCCGGCATAATAGACCACCGCGACCTGCGCCCGCGCGGCCTCGCGCAGAAAGTCGCGCGTCATCTTCTGCATCGCGGCGCGGTCGAGATCGATGCCTTCCGATACGGTGAAGCCGATGTCGCGCAGGCTCTTTGCGACCGCACGGGCATCGCTGGACGGGTTGGGTAGTGCCTTGACGTGTTGATAGGCGCCGTTGCCGATAATCAGCGCCATGCGCTTGCCGCGGCCGCTCGCGAGCGGAGACGGCGAGGGCGCCGGCGTTGCGGTCGCCTGCTGCTTTGAGGGCGTGCCCGGCTGCTGCGCGGTCGATGTCGGCGCGTCGCGCGGCACCGGCGCAGGCGCTTCGGTGACGAGTGAGAGCCGCACCTTTGCGGTGGCCTGATTGGCCTTGCTGCCGGCGTCGGAGGCGGTGATACCGAGCGTTGCCTTGTAGTCCTCGCGCGCGTGCGCGTAGTCGCGCTTGGCCTCATAGGCCAGCGCGCGATGGATGTAGCCCGAGATCAGGACGCTGTTCGGCGGCGTCATGATATTGACCGGCGGCTTTTCCTTGGCGAGCCGGATCGCCTCGCTGCCGTCGGCGATGGCGCGATCGAGATCGCCCTTGGCGCGCCAGATCGCGGTGCGGTTGATCAGCGGCTGCGGCAGCGAGGGGTCGAGCCGGATCGCCTGGTTGATATCGGCGAGCGCGCCGTCGTAATCGCCGAGCGCCTGTTTCGAGATGCCGCGGTTCTGGAACGAGAACGCCGATTTCGGATCGGCCTTGATCGACATGTCGTAATCGGCAATTGCCTTGGCATAGTCATTCTTGCCGCGCCAGGCATTGCCGCGATTGTGGAAGATGATGCCGCTGGGCGGTCCGAGCTTCAGCGCGTCGTTGAAGTCCGCGATCGCGATGTCGTAGTCGCCCTTGTCGTAATAGGCCGATCCCCGCAGGTTGTAGACCGCCTGGCTCGGCTGGAGCCGGATCGCTTCGGTGGCATCAGTGATGACCTTCGAATAGTCGCCCTTCTTGTTCCAGCCCACCGCGCGCCAGAAATGGATCGTCGCAAGCTGCTCGCCCCGAAACACCTTCAACGCGATGATCTTGGTGCAGGCGTCGATCATCTTGTCCGCTGGCGTCGTGTCGGTGGTGCAGAGCGGCCCGAGCTGATTGCGCGCCTGCGCGAAGGCGGGCGCGGACCAGAGCAGGGCGGCAAGCAGAGCGGGGATCAGCAGCAGGCGGCGCAAGCAGACCTCGGCGACAGGCGGATTTAGACGGTGGTTTCAGTCGTTTGGTCGCGCCGGCCTACGTCCCGGTTCACGCCCGGGCTTAGCCAGGCAGCCGCGAAGTCACTTCCTTGGCTGCCGGGTCCGGATCTCCATCGATCCACGCGCCATCTGCACCTCAAACCGCGACAGGAAGCTCATGCCGAGGAGGCCGTCGATGCCTGGCCCATAACTCTTGTCGTCGCTGCTCTGAACCGCGATCGGCACGTTGGTCGCCTCGAGCTTGCCCAGCGCGACCTTGTCGGCTTTGGTGAGCTTAGCCTTGATCTGCCCGTTGGCGGTGTTCAGCGTGATCTCGCTTGCACCGCCGTCTGCAATCTTGGCCTTGCTCGCGAAGGACGACTTCACCGACACGTAGCTCGCACCGGTGTCGAGCACGAACAGCCCGCGCACGCCGTTGATCTCCGCCTTGGCGGTGACGACACCTCTCTGTCCCTGCAATGGGAAGCTCTCCTTGCGGAGCTCGTTCGATGAGACGCAATTACCCTGCCGCTCATAGTCGGCGATGATCTTCTGGGTCTTGCTGGTGTCGCGCGTGGCGGGATCGAACGCAACCCAACGGTTGATCGGCGCTGTCGCCTCGCAGAACTGCTTCAAGGCGGCGTAGGCGTTGGCCATGCGCAGGAACACGCTGCTGGACACCATCTTCTTGTCGCCGGCGAAAAGCTCGATCGTGTCGGAGTAGTCGGTCAGCGCGCGGCGATAGTCGCCGGCACCATCCAGCGCCATGCCGCGCAGGTAGCGCGCGGTTTGGTCGGATGGGGCGCGCCTGACGTACTCGTCAGCCGCTTCGACGGCTTTCGGGTAGTCGGTCAGTCTTATGTAGATGCTGACTGCCTTGTTCAGTGCGGTCAGCGGCGCTCCGCAGTTCTTGACGAAATTGAAGAGTCCGTCAGCGGCCTGTCGCCGATAGCCGAGCTTGTCGAGCCACTGCGCAAGATCATCGATGCTCTTCTGGTCGCAGGGCTCGCGCTTGAGCTCTTCCAGCCTCAGCCAGACGGACGGGTCGCGCGCGGCGGCGACCGGGAGTGGCCCGATGCGCGCATAGACGGACTGGAAGACTTCGTCGGGATTGTCGGTCAGGTAGCCCGCGCGACCAATACCTGTGAGCGCAGTGAGCAATATCGCTGCAAGCCAAAACGACCTGAACATATCCAGCCCCGAACATCCCCGTTCGCCATGTATACCGATAAGTGCAGGCACGGCCAGACGCACGATGGGAGTGTCCCCAATCGGCGCAGCACCGCCAATCGACAGCGCGTGGAGCAATTCCAGGGTATTCCCTGAGTGGGCAGAATTTGCTAGAGGACAGTGCCCAACAGGTCTGCCCACCAAGTTCCCACCCATGAAAAACGACGAAATCCTGAGCCAGATCACGGAGTTCTGCCGCAAGGCGGACATGGCGGAATCGACGTTCGGCCGGCGCGCGGTGAACGATGGGAAGCTGGTGCATCGCCTGCGCGAGGGCAAGCGCATCACCATCGATACGCTGGACCGGATCCAGGCCTATATGGCCGCATCGATGGCTGGCGGCGTGCCGCCGCCGCGGGGGCTTCAGGTGCCGCCCGAAAAGCGCGATCCACGCGGCAATTTCCGTTTCTTCGAGAACCGCCAGAAATACCTGCTGTTCGTCCACACCTGCAGCGAAAAGCGGGTGATCGCCGACAGGGTCGCGCTGGAGCTTTCCTCCATCCATCCGCGCCCACCGGCCCTGCGCGTGTTCGACGCCGGCGTCGGGGACGGCACGGTGCTGGCGCGGGTGCTGCGCGCGACGCACCAGCGCTACCCGCACATGCCGTTCTACGTCGCCGGCAAGGAGCTCAGCCTGGAGGACCTGCGCCTGACGCTGGAGAAGGTGCCGGATCGCATTTTCGAGCATCCGGCGTCGGTGTTCGTCTTCACCAACATGTTCTACTCGGAGGCGCCCTGGCTGACGCCGGCATCGCCTGCGGCGGCGGCTGCGACCGTCTGGCACGAGGTGCCGCTGCGGGGCGCCTCGTCAGGCGAGTTCGAGCAGCAGATCGCGGAGCTCCGGCCATTCCTGGAGCAGAACTGGCGCGCGGCGATCAGCCCACGCACCGCCATGCCGCTGTACGAGCGGCCGGTCGTCCTGGTGCTGTATCGCGAGGACCACAGGTTCTTGCTGGATTCGACCATTCCGCGACCGGGCCAGACCGAGGCCAATTTCGACCTCGTCATCGCGTCCCAGCCCTACCGTGCCCTGTCCTCGGTCAATTTCCGGGCCAAGCGGATCATCGCGCCCCTGGCGCGGGCGCTTCGGCCGGGAGGGCGGCTGATCGGAATTCACTCCCACGGCCAGGATCCGGGCATGGAAATGATCCAGGCGATCTGGCCAGGAGAAAATCCTTTCGCTGTGAGCCGTCATGAGCTATTGCGCGCCGTTAAGTATGAACTTGGTTCGTTGGGCCGCGACTTAAATTTTAATGCATATGCGGATAACCGCTCGATCTTCAGGTATGATATGGAAGCGCTGCCCAACGAGGTAACCGGGACGATCGGAACCTCGACAGCCTTTGCAGCGTGGAATGCGGCGGTGTATGTCGCTCAGATTGAGGACGACCGGTTGACAGAAATGACTCAAAGCGGCCGCACTCTGGATGCCGCCAGGGACGTGCTGCGGAAGTACAATGGGCTCTGGTTTCTCGACGAATCCTACGTCATCTCGCGCCGGCGTGATTGACATCATCCACAGGTAAACATCGCAAACGCCCGCCGGTTTAGCGGCGGAACAAGGGGTTACTGATGCGCGCGTCCTATCTCTTCACCAGCGAGTCCGTGTCCGAGGGCCATCCGGACAAGGTGTGCGACCGGATCTCCGACGAGATCGTCGATCTGTTCTACCGCGAAGGGCCGAAGGCCGGCATCGACCCCTGGCAGATCCGCGCCGCCTGCGAAACGCTGGCGACCACCAACAAGGTGGTGATCGCCGGTGAGACCCGCGGTCCGAAGTCGGTGACCAACGAGCAAATCGAGGGCGTCGTCCGGGGCGCGATCAAGGACATCGGCTACGAGCAGGATGGCTTCCACTGGAAGACCTGCGACATCGAGATCCTCTTGCATCCGCAGTCGGCCGACATCGCCCAGGGCGTCGATGCGCTTCAGCCGGGCGAGGTCAAGGAAGAGGGCGCGGGCGACCAGGGCATCATGTTCGGTTACGCCACCAACGAGACGCCCGATCTGATGCCGGCACCGATCTTCTACGCCCACAAGATCCTGCGCCTGATCTCCGAAGCCCGTCACTCCGGCAAGGAGAAGGTGCTCGGTCCGGACTCCAAGAGCCAGGTCACCGTGCAGTACGAGAACGGCAAGCCGGTCGGCGTGCGCGAGATCGTGGTTTCGCATCAGCACCTGGTCGAGGACATCTCGTCCAAGCAGATTCGCGACATCGTCGAGCCCTATGTGCGCGAAGCGCTGCCGAAGGACTGGATCACGCCGAAGACGATCTGGCACATCAACCCGACCGGCAAGTTCTACATCGGCGGTCCCGACGGCGACTCCGGCCTGACCGGCCGCAAGATCATCGTCGACACCTATGGTGGCGCGGCCCCGCATGGCGGCGGCGCGTTCTCCGGCAAGGATCCGACCAAGGTCGACCGCTCGGCGGCTTATGCTGCGCGCTACGTCGCCAAGAACATCGTTGCTGCCGGCCTTGCCGACCGCTGCACGCTCCAGCTCGCCTACGCCATCGGCGTGGCGCGTCCGCTGTCGATCTACATCGACACCCACGGCACCGGTAAGGTGTCGGAGGAGCAGCTCGAGAAGGCGGCGGCGCAGGCGATGGATCTGACGCCCCGCGGCATCCGCAGCCATCTCGACCTCAACCGCCCGATCTACGCGCGCACCTCGGCCTACGGCCATTTCGGCCGCACGCCCGACAACGAGGGCGGCTTCTCCTGGGAGAAGACCGACCTCGTCGAGCAGCTCAAGCGCGCGCTCTAGTTCTCTCGCGTCATTCCGGGGCGCCGCGACAGCGGCGAACCCGGAATCTCGAACCTCTGGATTCCGGGTTCGCTCGTTTCACGAGCGGGTCCGGAATGACGAGCCAAACAAACAGGAACCTCCCATGAACGCGAAGCCCGGCTTCACCGATTACATCGTCAAGGACATTTCGCTCGCCGATTTCGGCCGCAAGGAGCTCTCGCTCGCCGAGACCGAGATGCCCGGCCTGATGGCCACCCGCGAAGAGTATGGCCCGAAGCAGCCGCTGAAGGGCGCCCGCATCGCCGGCTCGCTGCACATGACGATCCAGACCGGCGTGCTGATCGAGACGCTGGCCGCACTCGGCGCCGACATTCGCTGGGTCTCCTGCAACATCTATTCGACGCAGGACCACGCTGCGGCGGCGATCGCGGCCGCCGGCATTCCCGTCTTCGCCGTCAAGGGCGAGACGCTGACCGAGTACTGGGAGTACACCGCAAAACTGTTCGACTGGCACGGCGGCGGTCACCCGAACATGATCCTCGATGACGGCGGTGACGCCACCATGTATGTCCATCTCGGCCTGCGCGCTGAGAACGGCGACGCTGCGTTCCTGGACAAGCCGGGTTCGGAAGAAGAGGAAGTCTTCTTCGCGCTGCTGAAGAAGCAGCTCAAGGAAAAGCCCAAGGGCTACTTCGCCGGGGTCGCCAAGAGCATCAAGGGCGTGTCCGAAGAGACCACCACGGGCGTGCATCGTCTCTATGACATGCAGAAGGCCGGCACGCTGCTGTGGCCCGCCATCAACGTCAACGACAGCGTCACCAAGTCGAAGTTCGACAATCTCTATGGCTGCCGTGAATCGCTGGTCGACGGCATCCGCCGCGGCACCGACGTGATGATGTCGGGCAAGGTCGCGATGGTCGCCGGCTTCGGCGACGTCGGCAAGGGGTCGGCCGCCTCGCTGCGCCAGGCCGGCTGCCGCGTGATGGTGTCGGAAGTCGATCCGATCTGTGCGCTGCAGGCCGCGATGGAAGGCTACGAAGTCGTGACCATGGAAGACGCAGCTCCCCGCGCCGACATCTTCGTCACCGCGACCGGCAACAAGGACATCATCACCATCGAACACATGCGCGCGATGAAGGATCGCGCCATCGTCTGCAACATCGGTCACTTCGACAACGAGATCCAGATCGCGGGTCTGCGTAACCTGAAGTGGACCAACATCAAGCCGCAGGTCGACGAGATCGAATTCCCCGACAAGCACCGCATCATCATGCTGTCGGAGGGCCGCCTCGTGAACCTCGGCAACGCGATGGGCCATCCGTCCTTCGTGATGTCGGCCTCCTTCACCAACCAGACCCTGGCGCAGATCGAGCTGTTCGCCAACAACAAGGACGGCAAGTACAAGAAGGAAGTCTACGTGCTGCCGAAGTCGCTCGACGAGAAGGTCGCGCGCCTGCATCTCGCCAAGATCGGCGTCAAGCTCACCGAGCTGCGCAAGGACCAGGCCGACTACATCGGCGTGAAGCAGGAAGGCCCGTACAAGTCGGACCACTACCGCTACTGAGACGCAGCGCCCGTCAAGAACGCGCGAAGCCCCGGAGCAATCCGGGGCTTTTTTTCGGCCTCACGCTGTTGTCGGTCACGCGACCGGCGGACCTCCAGGCTTGCGCGCAAGGACCAGCATGGCCGAAGTCTTTGCGCCAAGCGTGCGACGAAGCAACTCAAAGCCTGTGATCGCCATCAACGGGAGGCGTGACTTCATCGGATTGAACCATTCCGCAAGCTTCGGCATCGGCAGAACCGTGTTGTAGCGCAAGCCATGGCGGAACGAGTGAAGCCAGAAGGAATGTCCGGTCTGGTAGAAAATGCCCGCTGGCTCCAGTCCGGCCTTCTCGACCGCCCGCCCGATGCTCTTGCTGTTAAAGAGAGTCCAATGCCGGGGAATATGAAGTCCGCCCCACCAGCCATTGGAGAAGAGCCGGCGATCGATCGAGTCGGTGTTCGGAGTCTCGAGCGCCAGGACTCCGCCGGGAGATAGCCACTCCGTAAATTTGCGCATCACGGCGATCGGATCTTCCACATGTTCGATCACGTGAAACATCGTGATGAGATCGATCGTGCCCGGTTCGATCTCGGTGCAATCCTCGATGCGTCCCGCCCAAACCCTGAACCCGTCGCTCTGAAGCTTGGGCAGCGCCGGCGAGGGCAAGTCCATGCCATAGATGCGGTCCCGCGACATCCCCTGTTCCGCGAACTGGTAGAGATAGCGGCCATCGCCGCAACCGACGTCCAGATAGCTGGTCGGTTTCTCCCCCATCCGCTTGGTGATTCCGGCAAGCTTGATGCGATCGAGCATCGCCTTGCCTTTGAGAATGAAGGCCGGCAGCTTTTCCGACATGTCGTAGGCATAGTAGGTCGGCGGATAGATGGTGGACAGCTCACCGTTCGCCGGTCGCGGATCAATCCAGACCGCTTCACACTCGGTGCACTGGAAAAAGGTCCAAAGATTGCGGCATGTCTCGATTTCATAATCGAACCCGTGCGCATATTCGCGCCGATGATCGGACCCACAAACGGGACAATGACTGACGCGCACCGTCTCGATCAGTGGTGCGTTCGCATTGTAGTTCGGCGGAAGACCAATGCCTCGCTCAAGCATGGGATTGCTCGGGCATGACAATTGCGGCGTTGCTCCGCCGCCAATTGGCATACGAGATCAGGTAGCCGACATACGATTTTCGCCACACAAGCCGCGTGTCGCCTTTCCTTGCGATCTCCGAGGCGCGTATCAGACGATCAGCCTCGGGCAGGTTGTAGTACGGGATGCTCGGCCAAAGATGGTGGGCCATATGATAGTTCATGTTGTGAGGGGCGAAGAACAGCTTCTCGAACCAATTGCTCTCGTAGGTGATCAATCGCATCGAGCTGTCTGCGTCTTCATCGGCAATCATCATCGAATGCTCGCAGAATACGCGCACGAGATCGGCGCGATAGGCAAGGGCGTAGGTTGGCGCAAGCCAGAGGCACGGATAAGCCCACGCTCCGATCGAATAGCTCAGGCCACCAATCAGAGCGAGTTGCCAGGCGGCCAGAAGAAGGATGTCTCGGAGCCGATAGCGCTCGGAGGGTTCGATAGGACTAGCAACGGACTGGGGCGATCGTTTGAAAAACACATTCCTGACGGCCGTCACAAGCGGACTGACGCCACTTAGGAATGCCATGAAGGGGATGACCACATCCTTGCCCTCGTGCACATATTTGAAACGATCGGGGTCGTCCGCGAGGCACGTTGAATGATGGTGCGTCATGTGGTTGCGACGATTGATCCGCGTGATCGCGCCGATCGAGGCGGTCATCGTCAGATCATTCCAGAGATCATTGAGGGTAACTGATCGAAAGAGTCTGCGATGAAGCCCATCATGCATAATGATGTAGAGGCCATAGAAATTCACACCGACGACGAAGAAGGCGAGGACGGCTGTGGCAAAGTTCGGCCACAGCGCGACCATCGTCCAGGCCGCTACGATCAATGTCCAGTGGACCACCGTCGCCAAGACGGGAACCCACGGTCTTATCTCATTGAGCCGTCTGAGATCTGACGGCGTGATCAGATTAGCGCGAAACGGCGAATAGGCCTGGACCGACATTTCACGGTGCTCCCAGCGCAGGTCGTTCAAGCGGTCGAAGTACTACCCGCAATGGAAGCGAATATAAAGTAGTTCTACTCGCAAAAGATCGACTCGATCGCCGGATTGGTCTGTCGTTTACCGTGGATCGACGTTCGATCGAGCCGCTCCGCGGTCGGAGCCGGTTCCGAGCGAGCCAATGCCTTGGAGCCGTGCGCGGGGCGACGTCGTTGGCGCGTGGGGAATGCGCGTGGACCAACAAGAAGACCAAAAAGGTCGCGAAGACGCCGAAGTTCGATTTCTGGCGCTTCCAGGACGGGAAGGCGGTGAATTCCACGAGTATTTCGACACCACCTGGGTCTACAGTGTGACCATCTCCTGACGGTTGCAATTCGGCGCGGCGCTGCCCATGCTGTGCCCAGGGAGAGCGCCATGGCCGAAGCCGCAGAACATGTCGACGTCATCATCGTCGGTGCCGGCCTGTCAGGCATCGGCGCGGGCTATCACTTGCAGACCAAGTGCCCGACCAAGAGCTACGTCATTCTGGAGGGGCGCGACCGCATCGGTGGCACCTGGGACCTGTTCCGCTATCCCGGCATCCGCTCCGATAGCGACATGTTCACGCTCGGCTATTCGTTCAAGCCGTGGACCGATCCGAAGGCGATCGCGGATGGGCCGCAGATCCTGAACTATGTGCGCGAGACCGCGGCCGAGAACGGCATCGAGAAGCACATCCGCTTCCGCCATCGCGTCAAGCGGGCTTCGTGGTCGACGCCGGACGCACGCTGGACCATTGAGGCCGAGCGCATCACGGGCGAGGGCGCCACCGAGCTGGTGTGCTTCACCTGCAATTTCCTGTTCATGTGCTCGGGCTATTACAAATACGAGGCGGGCTATACGCCGGAGTTCAGGGGCGCCGCTGATTTCGCCGGCCGCATCGTCCATCCGCAGAAATGGACCGAGGACATCGACTACGCGGGCAAGCGCGTCGTGGTGATCGGCTCGGGCGCGACCGCGGTGACGCTGGTTCCGGAGCTCGCCAAGAAGGCGGCGCAGGTCACCATGCTGCAGCGCTCGCCGACCTACGTGGTGTCGCGCCCGGCGCAGGATCCCGTCGCCAACAAGATCCGCCGTAATCTGCCGACGCGGCTTGCCTATCATGTCATCCGCTGGCGCAACGTGATGTGGGGGAGTTCTTCTTCCAGCTCAGCCGGCGGCGGCCTGCGAAGGTCAAGGAGCTCGTCCTCAAGGGCGTGCAGATGGCGCTTGGCCCCGACTACGACGTCGCCACCCATTTCACGCCGCGCTACAATCCCTGGGACCAGCGGCTCTGCCTCGTGCCTGATGGCGATCTGTTCAAGGCGATCCGCGAGCAGCGCGCCTCCGTCGTTACCAGCGAGATCGACACGTTCACGCGCGACGGTATCCGCCTGAAGGACGGCAGCGAACTTGCGGCCGACATCATCGTGACGGCGACCGGGCTGGTGCTCCAGGTCGTCGGCGGTCTCGACGTCAGTGTCGACGGCCGTGCCGTCGATTTCGCCAATACGCTGACCTACAAGGGCATGATGTATGCGGACGTGCCCAACATGGCCTCCGCCTTCGGCTACACCAATGCGTCCTGGACGCTGAAATGCGACCTCACCTGCGAATTTGTCTGCCGGCTCATCAACTATATGGACCGGCACAATTTCCGGCAGTGCATGCCGCATAATGACGACCCCGAGATCACCGCGCAGCCGTCGCTGGACTTCACCTCGGGCTATGTGCAGCGCTCGGTGGCCAAGATGCCGAAGCAGGGCTCGAAGCAGCCGTGGCGGCTGTACCAGAACTACGCGCTCGACATCGTCTCCCTGCGCTTCGGCCGGATCGACGACGGCGTGATGCGATATTCCTGAACGCGCCGCCGCCTGTGGTTATGCCTTGCGTGTGGCAAGTGCCAGTGCAAGGTCGATCGCGAGCGCCAGTAAAACCGCGCCGCCGCCGAGTCCGAACAGCACCAGATAATCGCCGCCGGTCTGCGCGTAGATCCAGGAGAAGCCGTAAGCGGCCGCGGCCTGGAACAGTGCAAAGCTGGTGGTGGCATGGCTCCAGGTCGCGCGCTGCTGCTCGGCAGAGTGCGGAACGAGTTCATGGATACGTCCGAGCACCAGTGGCACGATGCCGGGCGTGAAGCCGCCGACCACGAGGCTCGATACGATCAGCGAAAGAGGTGCGGTACTGACAGTCGGCAGCAGCACGGCGGCCGCCTCGATCAGAAAGGCCGCGCGCAACGTCGGACCGAACCCGGCGCGGTCACCGAGATGGCCGGTGATGAGCGGACCGACGATGGCGCCGAGACCGTACAGCACCCAATAGCGCGATCCCGCGGCAATGCCCTGGCCGAGGCCGCGCGCCACGAAATCGACGATGAAGACCATGTGCGGCACCAATGCCACCGCGTTGAGACCGTACTGGATCAGCAGCGCGCGGGCGATAGCCGAGGTTTGACGGGGCCTGGTTTGAGAAAGCGGAGTGCTGTTCGCTTCGGCGGGCCAGTTCCACCAGCTCGCGAGCGTGAGCAGGGCGGAGAGCACGCCGAGACCATGCCAGCTCTGCTGCAATCCCTGTTGCAGCAGCAGTGGCACCAGCGTGCCCGATGCGGCGACGCCGAGGCCGACGCCGGCGAAGATCACGCCGCCGACGATGCCACGCCTTGCGGCTGAGGTGTGCGGCAGAATGACGGAGGCCGCCAGCACCATGATGATTCCGCCGCTGAGGCCGGAGAGGAAGCGCCAGGCGAAGAACCACGTGAACGACACCGGCGATGAGCTGGCGAAGAAGGAGAGGGTGGCAAGCAGCATCATCGCCCGCAACGTGCAAACCGCGCCGATGCGGCTGGCGACCCTCCTTGCGGCGAGCGCGCCGGCGAGATAACCGGCGAGGTTCGCGGCACCGAGATAGACGACGTCCGATGCGCTGAACCATTTTGCCGCGATCAGGGCCGGGATCAGCGGCGTGTAGGAAAAGCGGGCGAGGCCAAGTCCGACCAGCGAAGCGGACAATCCCGCCACCGCATATTGCCAGGTCCGCTGCGAGGAATGTTGCTTTGACGAGGTCTCTCGTGAGGCCGATGCCGCCTTCGGATGCGGCCGAGCCCCGGCGTGTGGTTTCAGATCTGCGTTGGTCATGTCATCCTCGTGCGCGCGCGATCGCGCGCGGATCATTCTGTCCGGGCGGCGCGGCGGCGCCGGAACTCCGGCACGGGCAGGCCGCCCCAGCCCCAATTGTCGGTGTCGACTTCCTCGATCACGACGAAGGTCGAATCGAGCGGCTTGCCGAGCACGTCGAGCAGCAGCTGGCTCGATCCCTTGATCAGCGCGGCTTTCTCCGCGGCGGTGAGCGACGCCGCTCCCGGCGTCGTTCCTTCGCGGGTCACTTGAATGGTGACGATGGGCATTGTGGCTCTCCTCCCACGCTCAGTGGCCGGCGCTCTGGCCGCCGTCGACATGCAGGATCTCGCCGGTGACGAAGGAGGCGCCCTCGAGATAGAGGACGGCACCGACGATGTCGGACATTTCGCCCATGTGACCGACCGGATGCAGCGCGCCGAGCTGGGCATGGGTCGCGGCCGGGTGCATCGTCGACTTGATGATCCCCGGCGAGACCGCGTTCACGCGAATGCCGCGCCTGGCATATTCGATCGCAAGCGACTTGGTCGCGGCGTTGAGGCCGCCCTTGCTCAGCGAGGCCAGCACCGAGGGGACGTTGGAATTGGCCTGATCGGTCAGCGTGGTCGTGATCTGGACGACGTGGCCCGAACCCTGCTTCTCCATCTCGGCGATGGCGAGCTGTGTGATGTGGAAGAAGCCCGCGACGTTGGTGCCCATCACCGCCGCGTAATCCTCGGCCGTGTACTGAGTGAACGGCTTTGCGACGAAGATGCCGGCATTGTTGACCAGCGTGTCGACGCGCCCGAAGCGGGCGACGGCCTGCGAAACCACACGCTCGGCGGTGCTCCGCTCGGTGATGTCGCCCGCCACGGCGAGGACGTCGTCGTCACCCGACGGCTTGATGGAGCGTGCGGTTGCGACGACGCGGTAGTTCCGATCGCGAAAACCCTGGACCAGGGCGGCGCCGATGCCCTGCGAAGCACCGGTGATGATGGCGACTTTCTGCTCGATACCCATAACGGGCTCCTGTTGTTGGCCTTGAGAACCTGCGCCAGCACTCGGCTGGCTTGGGTGGTGAGGTACGCCGGGGCAGCCCGGCTGCGAATACACGCCGTCCGGCAGACACTCTTTCGCGGCGCGAACGAATGCCGGGTCGGCGCCTGCCGACGGTTGTCGCCGCGGAGGGGAACGCCTAGCCTGCGGCCGGAATCTGAGGGGCGGCGGGGAAGGCATGGATCGTCTGGATGCGATGAAAGTGTTCGTCCTTGCGGTGGACGAGGGCAGCCTGGCTGCCGCCGGCCGCAAGCTCGGCCGCTCGCCGGCGGCGGTGAGCCGCGCCATCGCTTTTCTCGAGGAGCGGGTCGGCGCCGAGCTGCTGCACCGGACGACGCGCTCGATCAAGCTCAGCGAGGAGGGCGAGCGCTATGTCGCGATCTGCCGCCGCGTGCTCACCGAGCTGGAGGAGGCCGACGACATCGCGGCCGGACCGCGCTCGGCGCCGCGCGGCCTGCTCACGATCACCGCTCCCGTGGTGTCGGGCGAGATGGTGCTGCGGCCGATCCTGGATACGTTTCTCGATGCCTGTCCGACGGTGTCGGCCAGGCTGTTGCTGTTCGATCGCGCGGTCAATCTGATCGAGGAGGGTATCGACATCGCGCTTCGCATTGGCCCCCTCGCGGATTCGGCGATGGTGGCAATGCGGGTCGGCGAGATCAGCCGCGTGGTCGTGGCAGCCCCGCGCTATCTGAAGCAGCATCCCCGCATCACCGAGCCCGGCGATCTCGCCAAGCATCAGATCGTGGCGATGGCCCATCTGCCCAATTCCTGGACCTTCGCGCCGCAGGCCGGTGGCTCGGTGCCGCGTACGGTCCAGTTCACGCCGCGTCTCATCGTCAACAGCACCTACGCGGCCGTAGCCTCCGCCGTTGCCGGCCGCGGCGTCGCGCGGATGTATTCGTACCAGGTGGCCGAGCAGGTTGCGCGCGGCGAGCTCGAGATCGTGCTGGCCGCCGAGAAGGATCCGGAGATGCCTGCGCACCTGATCTGCCCGCAGGGCCGGCTCTCGGTGCCGAAGGTGCGAGCCTTCACCGACTTTGCCGTGCCGCGGCTGAAGAAGCATTTTGCGCAGCTCAAGAAGAGGGTCGCTGCACGCTGAGCATCGCTGCCGCCAATGCGTTGTTTTGCGTATTCGGTCGTCGGGGTGAATCGGCCACTCTGTCCAAACGGTTAACGCCGGATTAACCGCGGACTCCTAGCCTGTCTCGGCCGGGGTTACTCGCAAGGCCGAGGTGAGCTAATGGAAGCCCAGAAGATCGCGGTCGACGCCGTCGTCGCGCTGACCGATTGCGACCGCAGCGCTGTCGTTGCCTTTATCCGCCAGCTCTATCTCGCCGGGGTGACCGACCCCAAACGCCTGACTTTCAAGGGTCTGCAGGCGTTGTCGCGGGCGTAACCGGCGTAGCGGCGCTGATCCTCGGCCTCATCGTGTTTTCGGTACTACGTTAAGCGTGGCACGATGCGTTGGAGGATTACGCTACGCCAATCCGGCCTACGATTTCTGCGGTGATCCCGCGCGTGTCTAGTGATGGTGTCTGTGCCCTGCGGAGCTGTCAGGATGCTGATAGCCTCGCAGCTCTGCGTATCTTTGCATTTGGCGCTGATTGAGCAGGGCCGCGGTCGACAGGTGATATTTGAGGTGGCTCTCGCGGAGCCGGCCCTGGGTTTCCGAAATGGCAACGATGGTCGCCTTGAGCGACTCCGGCGTCACGGCACGAGCAGAGAACAGGTTGTCCAACTCCCTCTCTTGCTCCACGAGCTTGTTGCCCAGCGGGACCGTCTCTTGCTTCATCGAATCGAAGAGGTGCTGAACCTCGGCGCGTTGATCCGCGGTCAGCTCGAGGCGATCGCCGAGCTCGAGAACGTGACTGGGACCGGGATATCCATTGAGTTCAGCGGCAAGCGCCAGGCCCATACCGCGTCCGCTCTGGAGATCCTCGACCTGCTCGTGCGACAGCGCCTTGATGGGACGCTGTTCGAGGCCGGCATAGGGCTTGCTGGACTGAGCGCTGGCTGCGTTGCCGGTGACGACAAGCGTGGCCGCAAGCAGGAGAACGCGTCTCATGAGTCTGGCTCCATGAATCAGGCCGGCTGGCCGGATGGATCTCGACCGGGTGCTCTCGCAGTCCATATCTTGCTGGAAGGTCTGTCCCATGGCAACAAAGCTTGCCGTGATCGAGTAGCCGAAGATGGAGCAGGTGATGGCCCTCTTGCCGACCGCCGATAGCGAGACGAAGCAATTCTTCCTGACGTGGCTGGAAACCTTCGCGGGCTACGTCCGCGAGGTCGACTACGCCTCGGCGCGGCCGCTCTTCCATCCGGATGTGCTTGCCTTCGGCACGCATAACGATGTTATCCCCGGTCTCGATCAGTGGGTCTCGACGCAATGGGACAACGTCTGGCCGAAGACGACGGACTTCCGTTTCGTGCTCGAGCAGACCTCGGTCCTGGCATCCCGCGACGGCACGATGGCGACGGTGATCGTGCCGTGGACGAGCACGGGCTATCATTCCGACGGCGGCGCCTTTCCGCGCCCTGGCCGTGCGACCATGATCTTTGCGAAGAATGCCGATGGCTGGCTGTGCGTGCATTCGCACATGTCGCTCAATCGCGGTGTGCCGCAGGTGAGCCACGCCAATCGGCCGGTGAAGGCCTGGTAGAAAAGTGAAAGGCCCCGGATGCGACCGGGGCCTTGATTTTGATGCGTAGGGCGGATTAGCGAAGCGTAATCCGCCGTTCGGCAATAACAGCAATCGACAGTGGTGTTGGCCGCGCGAAGGTGGCGGATTACGCTTTCGCTAATCCGCCCTACGCTTCGAACTTATTCCGGCTGGCCGATGGCGACCTTCAGCGTGCCGACGCCGTCGACGCCGCATTCGAGCTTGTCGCCGGGTTGGAGCTGGGAGACGCCGGCGGGGGTGCCCGTCATGATGATGTCGCCGGCGGCGAGCTTCACCTGCTGCGAGAGCTGCCAGATGATCTCGGGCACGTTCCAGATCAGCTCGGTCAGGTCGCCCTTCTGAGCCTCCTTGCCGTTGACCGTGAGCCAGATCTTGCCCTTGGCGGGATGGCCGATCTTGGAGGCCGGCTGCACAGCGGAGCACGGCGCGGAGCTGTCGAACGACTTGCCGATCTCCCAGGGGCGCTCCTTCTTGCGTGAGGCGATCTGGAGGTCGCGGCGGGTGAGATCGATGCCGACGGCGTAGCCATAGACGTGATCCAGCGCCTTGTCGGCGGGAATGTTCAGGCCGCCGCTCTTCATCGCGACGATCAGCTCGACCTCGTGATGCAAATCCTTGGTCAGCGGCGGATAAGGAATGGTGGCGCCGTCGGGCACGAGCATGTCGGCGTGCTTGGCGAAGAAGAACGGCGGGGCGCGCTCGTCATTGCCCATCTCGCGGATGTGCTCGAGATAGTTGCGGCCGACGCACCAGATGCGGCGCACCGGATAACGGCCGCTTTCGCCGACGACGGGAAGCGAAGCTTGGGGCGGAAGCGGGATGACGTAGGAGGCGGCGTTCATGCGGGTCTCGCTGCTCTTGAGGTGAAGTGGAACTCTATGCGGTTGCGCTGATCGGCGCCAGAGCGCCGGCATCGTAGTGTTGCAGGCGGAAGAACGAGGCATAGCGGCCGCCGCGGCGGAGCAGCTCGTCATGCCGGCCCTGCTCGACGATCTCGCCGCCCTCGATCACCAGGATCGCGTCGGCATGCATGATGGTGTGCAGGCGATGCGCGATCACGATGGTGGTGCGGTTCCGGCAGAGATGCTCGATCGCCTCCTGCACCTGCCGCTCGGATTCGGAATCGAGCGCGGCGGTGGCTTCGTCCAGCAGGATGATCGGTGCGTTCTTGATCAGCGCGCGCGCCACGGCGATGCGCTGACGCTGGCCGCCTGAAAGCTGCGTGCCGTGCTCGCCGACCGGTGTGTCGTAGCCGAGCGGGAAGCCCATGATGAAATCATGCGCGCAAGCCGCTTTCGCCGCCTCGGTGATCTCGTCTTCGCTCGCGCCGGGCCGGCCGAAAGCGATGTTGTTGCGGATGGTGTCGCGGAACAGATAGACGTCCTGCCCGACATAGGCGGTCTGCGCCCGCAGCGATTTGCGAGAGATTGCGCCGATCGACTGGCCGTCGATCACGATGTCGCCTTGCGTCACCTCATAGAAGCGCAGCAGCAGCGCTAGCACGGTCGACTTGCCGCCGCCGGAGGGGCCGACCAGCGCGGTGACCTTGCCGGGCTCGGCGGTAAAGCTCATCCGGTTGAGCACAGTCTCATTGGCGCGATAGGAGAAGCTGACATCGCGCAGCTCGATCCGGGCGTCGGACAGCTTCAGCGCCGGCTTGTCGTCGTCGGAGTGCTCGCTCGCCGGGCTGTCGACCACTTCGAGTAGCATGCGCGCGCCGACGAGCTGGCTGTTCAAATCGATGTTGAGCCGCGCCAGCCGCTTGGCCGGCTCGGTCGCCATCAGGAACGCAGTCATGAAGGAGAAGAACGCGCCCGGCGTGGCGTTGAGCGCGACCACGCTGTAGCCGCCATAGAGCAGGCAGCCGGCGACCGCGAAGCCGCCGAGCATTTCCATCAGGGGGTTGGAGCGGTTGGCGACGCGGGCCATCTTGTTGGCGTTGCGCTCGACGATGGCGATGTTCTCGTCGATGCGGCTCTGCATCGTGTCTTCGAGCGTGAACGCCTTCACCGTGCGGATGCCTTGCAGCGATTCCTGCATGGTCTCCATGATGTCGGCGGTGCCGGTGAACTGGTTGTAGGCGAGGCCCTTGATGCGCTTGACCAGCTTGCGCAGCACCAGCATCGCCGGCGGCACCACGACGAGGCCGATGAACGACATCACCGGGTCCTGCCATACCATCACGCCGATCATGGCGAGCAGCATCATGAGGTCGCGCCCGACGGCGTTGACCAGCATGTTGAGCACGTCGGTGATCGATTTTGCGCCGGCCGTCAGCCGCGTCAGGAATTCGGACGAATGCCGCTCGGAGAAGAAGCCGACGCTTTCGCGCATCAGTTTTGCGAACAGCTGGCGCTGGTTGGTGGCGAGGATGGCGTTGCTGATCTTGGTCAGGATCACCATGTGGCCGTAGGTCGCCACGCCCTTGATGAACAGCAGGATCACCGTGATCCCGGAAAACATCGCGATGCCCGGGATGTTCTTGTCGACATAGGCCTGGTTGATGACCTGCCCGAGCACATAGGTCGCGCCTGCCGTTGCGCCCGCGGCGACCGCCATCAGCGCGAAGGCGACGAGGTAGCGCCGCCAATAGACGACCCCTTGTTCCGTGACCAGGCGGCGAATCAGGACCGCTGCCGCATAGGGATCGTCGGTGATTTTCTTTGGAAACTGAGCCATCCGGTGTCCATTGACGGCGCAGGACAAAGCCTGCCCGCACGTCAGGGATCGAAGGGCCTCTGTGCCCGCTCAAGCGAGGTTTTTCAAGCCCAATTAAGGGCTTGCGCTCGGATGGAATCTAGGCCGAGGCGGCGTGGCGGAGCTCGCCATGGCGCTCGTGGAACAGCTTGTCCTCCCACGCCAAAGCGTGGGCCGCGATGGTCTCGAGGTCGTCGTATTGCGGCTTCCAGTCCAGCAGGCCGCGGATGCGGCTGGTGTCGGCGACCATGGTCATGATGTCGCCGGGCCGGCGCGGGGCGTATTGCACGGCAAAGCTGCGGCCCGACACCCGGCGCACCGCGTCGATGGTCTCCAGCACCGAATAGCCGCGGCCATAGCCGCAATTCAGCGTCGTCGAGGCGCCGCCGTTGCGCAAATAGGCCAGCGCCGACCGATGCGCCTGCGAGAGGTCCGTGACATGGATGAAGTCGCGGATGCAGCTGCCGTCGGGGGTCGGATAGTCGGTGCCGAACACGTCGATCTTGGCGCGCTGGCCGGTCGCGGCCTCGACCGCGATCTTGAGCAGATGCGTGGCGCCGACGGTGGCAAGGCCGATGCGCGCCTGCGGATCGGCGCCGGCGACGTTGAAATAGCGCAGGGTGACGTATTGCATGCCGTACGCGGCGGCGACGTCGTGCAGCATGATCTCGGTCATCAGCTTCGACGAGCCATAAGGCGACAGCGGCCGCGTCGGCGCGTGCTCGGGCACCGGCACCTGGTCCGGATTGCCGTAGACGGCGGCGGTCGAGGAAAAGATGAAACGGCCGATACCGCGCTTGACGGCGACATTGAGCAGATTGCGCGCGGTCGTGAAATTGTTGCGGTAGTAGCCGAGCGGATCGCGCATCGAATCCGGCACGACGACGGAGCCCGCGAAATGGATGATGCTCTCGATGTTGTGCTGCGCGATCACGCCTTCGAGCAGGTTCTCGTCGCCGGCATCGCCGATGAACAGCGGCACGCCCTCAGGCAGATAGGCGGAGAAACCGGTCGAGAGATCGTCGATCACGACGACGTCCTCGCCGGCTTCCGCCAGCGCGAGAACCGTGTGACTTCCGATATAGCCGGCGCCGCCGGTGACTAGCACAGTCATGATCTCACCCGTCTTCGATCAACGCGCAAAACTAGCGCTTGCGTGGTGAAGAGGGGGTATCGGCGCGGCTGAACTGGTCACTATGCTTAATGTTGCGTATAGGGACTCTGCGAAACGGAGCATGACGTGGCCAATTCCCCCGGCGATCTCGAAGTGATCGTGCCAAATCTGCACAGGCGCTATTCCGGGGTCACCGCGACCAACCGGATGGTGGCGCCGCGGCTGGCCAAACTGTATCGCGCGGCGTGGTTCGGTTCTGATGCGCCGGAAGGGATCGCGCGGCTGAGCGTTGCCGATTTTCTCAAGCTATGGCGCCGCAAGGCGCCGCTGATCTGGCACGCGCGGCGCAACAACGAGATGATCGCGGGCGTCGTGCTGCGCGCGCTCGGCTGGCCGTTGAAACTCGTGTTCACCTCGGCGGCGCAGCGGCACCATAGTTGGATCACGCGTTGGCTGATCCGGCGCATGGACGCGATCATCGCGACGTCAGATCTCTCGGCCTCGTTCCTGAAAGTGCAGGGGACGGTGATCCCGCACGGCGTCGATACCGAGATCTATGCGCCGCCGACCGACCGCGCTGCTGCGTTCACGGAGGCCGCGCTGCCCGGCCGTTACGCCATCGGCTGCTTCGGACGCGTGCGCGCGCAGAAGGGCACCGACGTGTTCGTCGACGCGATGTGCCGCCTATTGCCGCGCTATCCCGATTTCACCGCCGTGATTGTCGGGCAGGTCACGGCCGAGCAGGCGCCCTTTGCGAACGAGCTGAAAAAGCAGATCGAAGCGGCCGGCCTGCAATCGCGCATCGTCATCACCGGCGAACTGCCGATCGAAGCGGTGCAGCGCTGGTACCAGCGGCTGACGATCTACGCCTTCACCTCGCGCAACGAGGGTTTTGGGCTGACGCTGATCGAGGCGATGGCGGCCGGCAGCGCGCTCGTCGCCGCACGCGCCGGTGCGGCCGAGCTGGTGGTCGAGGATGGCGTGAGCGGCGTGCTGGTCCCGACCGGCGATGCCAATGCGTTGGCTGCGGCGCTGGAGCCGCTGATGCGCGATGTGGATGCCGCGACGGCGATGGGCGAGAGGGGCCGAGCGCGGGTGCTCGAAAAATTCAGCCTCGATGCGGAAGCGGCGCGGATCGGCGAAGTCTATCGGCCGCTGCTTTGAGCGGCCGGTGTCGCGCCGGCAAACAAAAACCGCGAAAACAACCCCATGCACAGTAGCCGCGGCCAGCAAAATCAACGGCTTGGCGGCTGACGCGATACGCTGCGGATTTCACGAAGCGCGTTTGACGCGTCGGGCAAAACATCTGCATGATCGTCAGCGGCGCAGGCGTTGCCGACGCTCACGTCTCCGTCCTTGCCCCAGCCTCACCCAGCACCCGCTGCGCGATCGCCACCACCTCGCGCGCTGCGATATCGCGCATGCAACGGTGGTCGTTCATTTTGCAGACCGTGCTCTGGCAGGGCTGGCAGGACAGATCTTCCTTGTCCTGCACCACGGTCGCCGCAAGGCCGTTGAGGGGGGCCCAGAGATAGGGGCTGGTCGGGCCGAAGATGCCCATGGTGGGCGTGCCCAGCGCGGCTGCGATGTGCATCAGGCCGGAATCGTTGGAGATGGCGACGCCGGCCGCGGCCATGGCCAGCACGCCGTTGCGCAGATCGTTGCCGGTGAGGTCGCGCACGCCCGGGCCGCCCGCCGCGACGATCTCCTGGGCCAGCCCCTTTTCCCCGGGGCCGCCGACCACCCAGACCTCCAGCCCGCGCTCGACCAGCAGCCGGGCAGCCTCCGGATAATAGGTCCATCGTTTTGAGGCGCCGACCGAGCCGGGGGCCAGCGCCACCGCGGCGCTGGCGCCGAGGCCGTTGGCCTGGCGCCAGCGGACGATATCCTCGGCCGGGACCCGCAATTGCGGCACCGGCCATTCCGCCGGCAGCGGGGCGCCGTCGGGCTGGGCCAGGGCGGCGTTCTTGTCGATGAAGCGGGGCAGCTTCTTCTCGCCCCAGCGCCAGCGGTTGAGCAGGCCGAATCGGAATTCGCCGACGAAGCCGACCCGTTCAGGGATACCGGCGAGGGCGGGCGCGATGGCCGCCTTCCAGGTCCGGGGCAGCACCAGGGCCGTGCCGTAGTTCCGCTCGCGCAGGAGCTTCCCCAGGGCGAACTGGCGGGCGACGGCGAGGCGGCCGCGCGGCAGGTCCCAGACGATCCCCTCGCGCACGCCGGGCATGTAATCGACCAGCGGGGCGCACAGGGAGGTGGTCAGGAGATCGACCGGCCGGTTGGGCCAGCGCTCCTTCAGGACCCGGACCACGGTGTGATTCCGCACGAAATCACCGATCCACATGTAGGGAATGATCAGAATCGGGCGGGTGTCGCTCCGGTCTGCATCTCCGCTAAGTGTCGAATCTTGGTTCATTCGTTAATGGGGCCGAGGCGATCTGATTGTGGCGGTTCGGTAGCCGCTCCGGGCCGGCAGGTAAAGGCGGCAGACCACTCAATCCCAAAACCGCTTACACTTTGGCGGCTCATGCGCTACGGCAGGACCGGGCCGCAAAGATCGGGCAGGGATTTCGGAATGTTGCTGGTGACCGGCGGGGCCGGTTTTATCGGGTCGAATGTCGTGGCCGCGCTCAATGACGCGGGCCGCAGCGACGTCGTGGTCTGCGATTTCCTGGGCAACGAGGGCAAGTGGCGGAACCTCGCCAAGCGCCAGCTTGTGGATATTGTCCCGCCGGCCGAGCTGATGGACTGGCTGAAGGGCCGCAAGCTCGACGCCATGATCCATCTCGGGGCGATTTCCGCGACCACCGCGACCGACGGCGACCTCGTGTTCGAAACCAATTTCCGCCTGTCGATGCGCCTGCTCGACTGGTGCACGGCGCGCGCGGTGCCGTTCATCTACGCCTCCTCGGCGGCGACCTATGGCGATGGTGAGACGGGATTTGACGACGACGCCACGCTGCCGGCACTGAAGAAACTGCGGCCGATGAATCTCTACGGCTGGAGCAAGCACATGTTCGATCTCGCGGTCGCCGGGCGCGTCGCGAACGGCGATCCGCTCCCGCCGCAATGGGCGGGCCTGAAATTCTTCAACGTGTTCGGCCCCAACGAGTACCACAAGGGCTCGATGATGAGCGTGCTGGCGCGCCGCTTCGACGACGTCAAGGAAGGCCGCGTGGTGCAGCTGTTCAAGTCGCATCGCGAGGGCATCGCCGACGGCGATCAGCGCCGCGATTTCATCTATGTCGACGACGTCGTGCGCGTCGTGATGTGGCTGCTGGCGACGCCGTCGGTGTCCGGCATCTTCAACGTCGGAACCGGCAAGGCGCGCAGCTTCAGGGATCTGATGTTGGCGGCCTATGCGGCGCTCGGCACCAGGCCCAACATCGAATATATCGACATGCCCGAGCAGATCCGCGGGGCTTACCAGTATTTCACCCAGAGCGAGGTCGATCGCCTGCACCGCGCCGGCTATAACGGCGGCTTCACGACGCTCGAGGATGCGGTGAATGCCTATGTCGGGGATTACCTCGACCGGCCCGACCGCTTCCGCTGAGGCCATTTGAACATGCCGACGCCCATTCTCGATTTCGACGCCCTCGCGAAGGCCATCTCAGGCCGCACGGTACTGTGCATCGGCGACATCATGCTGGACGAGTTCGTCTATGGCGAGGTGTCGCGGATCTCGCCGGAAGCGCCGGCGCCCGTCATCGCGGCCCAGCGCAGCGAGATCCATATCGGCGGCGCCGGCAATGTCGCGCGCAATGTCGCCTCGCTGGGCGCGCGCTGCATCTTCGTCGGCCTCGTCGGCGAGGACGATGCCGGTGCACGGCTCAAGGCGGCGCTGGACGAGCACGCCGGCATCGAAAGCGTGCTGGTGTGCGATCCCTCGCGTCCGACCACGCGAAAAGTCCGCTTCGTCTCCGAGCATTTTTCCACGCACATGCTGCGCGCGGACTGGGAGCAGGCGGCGCCTGCTTCCGATGACATCGAGACGAAGCTGATCGAGGCGATCCTGCCGCAGATCGCGCGCGCCGACATCGTGCTGCTCTCGGACTACGCCAAGGGCGTGCTGACGGCGCGCGTCATCCGCCACACCATCGATGCCGCGCGAAAGCTCGGCAAACCCGTGATCGTCGATCCCAAGAGCCTGAACTGGGCGATCTATCGCGGCGCCACGCTGCTGACGCCCAATCGCAAGGAGTTCTCTGAAGCGACCCGAAGCCGCGCCGAGACGGTGCAGAGCATCGTCGAGGCCAGCGAGGACGTGATGCGGCTCGCCGACTGCGAGGCGATCCTGGTCACCCAGGGCGAGCACGGCATGACGCTGGTGCCGCGCAATGGCGCGGCGGTTCACGTTCCGGCTTTTCCGGTGAAGGTGCGCGACGTCTCCGGCGCCGGTGACACCGTCGCCGCCGCGCTCGCGGTGTCGCTTGCTACAGGCGCGGACTGGGACACGGCGCTGCGCATGGCCAATGCCGCTGCCGCCGTCGCCGTCGGCAAGCAAGGCACCGCCAGTGTGAGCGCGGCCGAGTTGCGCCGAAAGATCCTGCCGCATGCCACTCTGGCGGCCGAGGAGAAGATCGTGCTCGAGCCGGCCGCACTCGATGCGTTGCTCGCCGAATGGAAAACGCAAGGCCAGCGCGTCGGCTTCACCAATGGCTGCTTCGACATCCTGCATCCCGGCCACGTCAAGGTGCTGACCGCGGCGCGCGCCGCCTGCGACCGCCTGATCGTGGGGCTCAACAGCGACGCCTCGGTGCGGCGGCTCAAGGGCGCCGAGCGGCCGGTCCAGGACGAGCGCGCGCGTGCCGAGGTGCTCGCCGCGCTCGAGGCCGTCGATCTCGTCGTCATCTTCGAGGAGGACACGCCGATCGACCTGATCACTCGGATCAAGCCCGGTGTGCTGGTGAAGGGCGGCGACTACACCCGCGAGCAGGTGGTCGGCCACGAGGTCGTCGAGGCCGCGGGCGGCACCGTCGTGCTGGTCGACATCCTGCAGGGCTTCAGCACGACGGCGCTGGTCCATCGCGCCCGGGGGGGGGCCAAGTGACGGCACTGGCACGCGAGACGACCGGCGGGATGTTGCTTCGCCGCCTGCGCAGCCCGGCGGCCTGGCGCGAGACCGTCGATATATTCGCGGTCCTGACCGCGGCCTCGCTGCCGTGGTCGACCTCGCTGGCGGGCATCTTCAACGCGCTGATGCTGCTCTGCATGGTGCCGTTTCTCGACGTCCGCGCGTTCCTGCAATCCTTGAAGCGTCCGATCTGCGCGGCCCCGATCGCGCTGGTCCTGCTCGCGCTGGTGGGGACGCTGTGGTCGGACGCGAGCTGGGGCGCCCGCTTCTATGCGGTCAATCCGACCATCAAGCTGCTGGTGCTACCGGTCCTGCTCTATCATTTCGAGCGCTCGCCGCGCGGGCGCTGGATCTTCATCGCCTTCCTGGTGTCCTGCGCCCTGCTGTCGGTGATGTCCTGGCTGGTTGCCTTCTACCCGAACCTCGCGCTCAAGACCGATCCGGCCGAGCGCGGCATCTTCGTCAAGAATTACATCGACCAGAGTCAGGAATTCGCGCTTTGCGCGGTCGCGCTCGCCTATCCGATCGTGATGCTGCTGCGTGAGAAGCGATACTGGTTCGCCGGGCTGCTGACGGCCCTGGCACTGAGCTTCTTCGTCAACATGACCTTCGTGGTGGTGTCACGCACCGCGCTCGTCACCGTTCCGGTCATGTTCGGCGTGTTCGCGCTGCTTCACCTCAAATGGCGCAGCATCGCGCTCATCTCCGCCACATTGCTCGTCGCCGCTATTCTCGCCTGGCAGGCCTCGCCATATTTGCGCCATACCGCCGAGAGGTTTTCCGATGACTACACGCGCTATGTGGAAAAGGGCGAGCCGACCTCGCTCGGCCTGCGCCTCGAATTCTGGCGGAAGTCGCTCGGCTTCTTCGCCGAGGCGCCGATCAAGGGGCACGGCACCGGCTCGACGCGCGGATTGTTCGAACGCGTGGCGACGCCCGCCGGTCAATACCAGGCGTCCGCCGAGGTGATCGGCAACCCGCATAACCAGACGCTGAACGTTGCCGTGCAATGGGGCGTGATCGGCATCGCCGTTCTCTACGCGATCTGGATCCTGCACCTGCGCTTGTTTCGCGGCGACGGCCTTGCCAACTGGATCGGGCTCCTGGTGGTGGTGCAGAACGTCTTCACCTCGCTGTTCAACTCCCATCTGTTCGACTTCCACGAGGGCTGGATGTACGTCATCGGCGTCGGCGTTGCCGGCGGCATGGTGATCCGGGCGCAACAGGCCGAGGCGAAGACGGGGGAAGCCGGTTCCTGAAAGGCCGCGCGGCTGGCAAGTCTGGTCCAGATGGGCTATCAGCGCGGTCAGGTTGCATCTAACTGGATTTTCATCGGTCGGCGGATGACGCGTCTTTCGCATCTCACCTTGCGCAATTTCCTGATCGCGCTCCACGACCTGCTGGCGACCGCGGCGGCGCTTTTTGCCGCCTTCTATCTGCGATTCGAAGGTGGCGACGGCTTCTTCGATCGCCTGCCGCTGCTGTTCCAGATCCTGCCCTACTTCCTCGCCTTCAGCGTGGTCGTGTTCTTCATCTTCAACCTGACTACGACGAAATGGCGCTTCATCTCGCTGCCTGACGCGCTGAACATCATCCGCGTCGCGACCGTGCTGACGGTCGCCCTGCTCGTGCTCGACTACATCTTCGTCGCCCCCAATGTCCGCGGCGCCTTCTTTCTCGGCAAGGTCACGATCGTCCTCTACTGGTTCCTCGAGATCTCCTTCCTCAGCGCGCTGCGCATGACCTACCGCTACTTCCGCTATACGCGGGTGCGGCGTCACGCCAGGGGCGAGGAGGCCGCGCCGACGCTGCTGATCGGCCGCGCCGCGGATGCCGAGGTGCTCCTGCGCGGCATCGAGAGCGGGGCGATCAAGCGCATCTGGCCGGTCGGCGTGCTGTCGCCGTCGAGCTCGGATCGGGGCCAGTTTATCCGCAACGTGCCGGTGCTGGGCGGCATCGACGACGTCGAGGACGTCGTCGCCGATTTCGCCAAGCGCAACAAGCCGATCGCGCGCCTCGTCATGACGCCCTCGGCATTCGAGCCGGAAGCGCGTCCGGAATCGATCCTGATGCGGGCGCGCAAGCTGGGTGTGATCGTCAACCGGATGCCCTCGCTCGAGAGCGGCGATACACCGCGGCTCACGGCCGTCGCGGTCGAGGACCTCCTGCTGCGGCCGAGCGAGACGATCGACTATGCGCGCCTGGAAGCGCTGATCAACGGCAAGGCGGTGATCGTCACCGGCGGCGGCGGCTCGATCGGGTCGGAGATCTGCGAGCGGGTCGTGGCCTTCGGCGCCGCGCGGCTCCTGATCGTGGAAAACTCCGAGCCCGCGCTCTATGCCATCACGGAAGCGCTCGCCGCGCGAGGCGCGGCCGCCGAGATCGAAGGGCGCATCGCCGACATCCGCGACCGCGAGCGCATCATGCGCCTGATGGCGGGGTTCAAGCCGGACATCGTGTTCCACGCCGCCGCGCTCAAGCACGTGCCGATCCTCGAACGCGACTGGAGCGAGGGCGTCAAGACCAACATCTTCGGCTCGATCAACGTTGCGGATGCCGCCGTTGCCGCCGGCGCCGAAGCCATGGTGATGATTTCGACCGACAAGGCGATCGAGCCGGTGTCGATGCTCGGCCTGACCAAGCGCTTTGCGGAGATGTACTGCCAGGCGCTGGATCACGACCTCGCAGCCGGGGCGCACGGCGCCAAGCCGCCGATGCGGCTGATCTCGGTCCGGTTCGGCAACGTGTTGGCTTCGAACGGCTCGGTGGTTCCGAAATTCAAGGCCCAGATCGAGGCCGGCGGCCCGGTGACGGTGACGCATCCCGATATGGTCCGTTACTTCATGACCATCCGCGAGGCCTGCGATCTCGTCATCACCGCGGCCACGCATGCGCTCGGAACACACCGTCCCGACGTCTCGGTCTACGTGCTCAACATGGGCCAGCCGGTGAAGATCGTCGATCTCGCCGAGCGCATGATCCGCCTATCCGGACTGCAGCCCGGCTACGACATCGAGATCGTGTTCACGGGCATGCGGCCGGGCGAGCGCCTGCACGAGATCCTGTTCGCCACCGAGGAGCCGACCCGCGAGATCGGCGTTGCCGGCATCATGGCCGCGCAGCCGAACGAGCCGCCGATGCAGACGTTGCGCAAATGGATCGCGGCGCTGGAGCAGGCGATCGCACGCGACGATCGCGCCACCATCAGGACCATCCTGAAGGATGCGGTGCCCGAATTCGGGTCGACCGCGGCCTGACCATGCAGCCTCGGGGCAAGATCGTCGTCGCGAGCCAGCATTATCCGCCGGACACCAGCACGACGGCGGCGATCATGGCCGAGATCGCATGCCGTCTCGCCGCCGAGCACGAGGTGGTCGTGCTCTCGGGCTGGCCCGGCGCGTTGCCGGACTTGCAGACCGGCCCGGGCAAGCCGCGCGTCATCGCAATCAAGAACCGCATGGCGGGCAAGGCGGCGCTGGTGCGGCGCGGGGTCTCGGAGCTGCTGTTCGCGGCGCGAACGTTCTTCGCCTTGCTGCGCGAGCTCAAGGCAGGCGACGTTGTGCTCACGGTCACCGCACCGTTCATGCTGCCTTACGCGGTGGCGGCAGCAGCCAGGTTCAAGGGCGCACGCTCGGCGCTGATCATGCACGACCTCTTTCCCGACGTGCTGGTGATGGCGGGCCTGCTGAAGCCGGGCTCGTTTGTGACGCGGACGATGCGCGCCGCCAACAGCCTGATGTTCCGCGCGCTCAATGCCGTCATCACCATCGGCCGCGACGCTGAGCGGCCGCTGCTGAGCTATGCCGGAATGAGGCGGAACAAGATCCGCTTCATCCCGAACTGGGCGACGCTCGTGCCCGCGCCGCGGCCGGTCAATTCGGACAATCCGTTCCGCAAGGCGCTTTCCGCGCGCTTCATCGTCGGCCTGTCGGGCAATCTCGGTTTCACCCACGATCCGGAGATCGCGTTCGAGGCGGCGCGGCTTCTGAAGGGCGAGGCCGACATTCACTTCCTGCTGTCCGGCTGGGGCATCGGCTTCGAACGGCTGAAGCAGTTGCAGGCGGCGGCGAACCTGCCCAATGTCTCCTTTGTCGGACGGGTCGAGGATGCCGAGCTCGAGGCGTTGCTGGCGTCCGCCGATCTCTGGATCATTCCATACAGGAAGGACGTTGCGGGGGTGTCGGTGCCGAGCCGGTTCTACAATCTGCTGGCGGTCGGCCGTCCCGTGGTGCTGGTGTCCGAGCCGGAGGCCGAGGCTGCCTTGACGGTGGTGGAGAACGGGCTCGGCTGGGTCGTGACGCCGGGCCGCCCGGACCAGCTCGCCGCGGCGATCCGCGCGGCGTCCCGTTCCAACGACGATGCGATGACGGAGCGCGCGGTGAGGACGGCATTGCGATTCGACCGGACGACGGCGATGAACGCCTATGCCGGTGTGATCGACGAATTGTTGCACACCCCGAACCTTTCGGAGCAACGATGAGCGAGAAGAAACCGGTCGTGCTGGTGACGGGAGCGAGCGGCTTCGTCGGCCGTCATGTCGTGCCGGCGCTCCAGCGCGAGGGATGGTCGGTCCGCCGCGCGGTCCGTCACGCGGAAGGTGCCGACGACGAGGTGGTGATCGAGACGATCGGTCCCGAGACCGATTGGCAAGCCGCGTTGGAAGGCGTCGACGCCGTCGTTCATCTCGCCGCGCGCGTGCACCACAAGCACGAGGAGCACGCGGTCCAGCTCTACCGCAACGTCAACATCGCCGGCACGCTGCATCTGGCGCGCTGTGCGGCGACGGCCGGCGTGCGCCAGTTCGTCTTCATCAGCACCGTGCTCGTGCACGGCCGTAGCAACGAGGGCCGCGCCCCTTTCAGCGAGAGCGACATCCTGACGCCGCGCGGCCTCTACGGCATGTCCAAGGCTGCGGCCGAAGCGGGCTTGAGGACGCTGGCGCGCGACAACGACATGAAGATCTCGGTGATCCGGCCGCCGCTGGTCTATGGCGCGGGTGCCAAGGGCAATTTTGCGCTGCTGACGCGCGCGGTCCAGCTCGGGTTGCCGCTGCCCGTTGCCGCGATCCGCAACCAGCGCGCCTTCCTTGCCGTGCAGAACCTGTCGTCGTTCATCCTGCGCCGGCTCGGCCATCCCGATCCCGCCAGCAATTTCGAGATATTCCTCGTCGCCGACAGGGAGCAGGTCTCGACGCCCGAATTCATCACCCGTCTGGCCCAAGCGTCCGGCAAGAACCTGCGGCTGTTCGGCGTGCCGCCGGGCCTGCTCAGCACGCTGCTCAATGTCATGGGCCGGCAGGATACGCATGACAGCCTGATCGGCTCGCTCGAGCTCAACATCTCCAAGGCGCTCGCGACCGGTTGGCAGCCGCAGGTCTCCCTCGACGAGGGGTTGCGGCTGGCGCTGTCGGCTCAGGATGCCTGAGGGCGGGAGAAGCGCCGCAGCACGAAGGCGACCGCGCCCGCGCCCGCGAACAGGGTGACGATCGCGACCGGCATCGAGCCGGCGCGAACGCTGACGATGGCAAGCAATGCCAGCACGAGATTGAGCGCGAACACCTCGCCGATCACCTGCTTGACCTTAAAGCCGTTGTCGGTGGCGCGCTGATAGAAGTGCGTGCGGTGGGCCGACCAGAATGGTTCGCGCCTGATGATGCGGCGAAACAGCGTGATGGTGGAATCCGCAAGATAATAGGCGGGCAGCAGCAGTGCCGCAGCGGGCTGTCCGTGCCAGGCGAGCTCGAGCAGGCACCAGCCGAGCAAGAGGCCGATCGGCAGGCTGCCGACATCGCCCAGGAAGACCTTTGCGGCTGGGCGGTTGAACGGCGCAAAGCCAAGCAGGGCCCCGCACAGCGCCGTGGCGAGCAGCGCCCCGGATGGCGAGAGGTCGCCATACCATCCGAGCAATCCGAGCGCGGCCGTGACAGGCACCACCTCCGCCACGGTCATCAGGTCGAGCCCGTCCATGAAATTGACGAGGTTCACGAACCAGATGCCGGCGAGCAGGATGAGGCCGCGCTCCAGCGCCAGCGGCAGCGCCGGCACGATGCGTGCGGTCTCCGGTGTCGTGAAAACGACGGCGGCCACGGCTCCCGCCTGCAGCGCGAGGCGGAGCAGCACGGGCAGGGGCCTGATGTCATCGACAAGTCCGACCATCGCGATCACGACGGCGGAGCCGACCAGAGGCAAGGGAATCGCGCCGTACGTCCAGGCCGCCCAGGACGCAGCCACCAGCAGCGTGGCCGCGACAACAGCGATGCCCGCACCTTGCGGGGTCGGTATCTTGTGCGACGAGCGAGCGTTCGGACGCGCCAGTGCATAACGCTGCAGCAGCGGCATGCTGCACCAGGTGATGCAGGCGGAGATCAGCGCAGCCAGCACGGCCGGCGCAAGCGCGAACAGCACCAGCCCGGCCGCAAGGTCCGGACCCGCGACGAGGGTCGTCACTCCGGCACTCCGATCGGCGCCGACCCCTGCGCGGCTTTCTCCGCGCTGAGGATCCAGACCAGGCCGCCGAACGCGCCGACGATGAAGGACACGGCGCCGAACAGCAGCGAGACGTTGACGCCCTCGTTGGCGGCCAGGCCGGCGAAGCCGAACGCCAGGCTCATCGTGGCTTCACGCACGCCCCAACCGGCAATCGAGATCGGCATCATCGTGATCAGCATCACGGGCGGCACCAGCAGGAAGACGTCGCTGAAGCGAACCGGGGCCGCAATCGACTGCACGACGCACCAGGCGATGACGACGGCGAGCACGTGAACGAGCACCGACAGGATTGCGATGATCGGTCCGCGGCTGCGGCTGAAGATCACGCGGTTCGCGATCACGGCACAGGCGTGAATGTGATGCGTGGCCCACCAGGTCTTCAGCCAGCGCCATTTCAGCGCGCCGAAAACCAGGAAGCCGAGGCCGCCGGCGAGCGCCAGGAAATCGATGAGCAGCAGCGCCGAGCGCCCGTGCGGATCGGTGATGAGGGTGTAGCTCCAGGGCAGGCTCGCGACGATGAGAATCGCGAGCGCGATCAAGCCGATCGCGCGGTCGACGAAGATCGAGTAGGTCGCCGCACGCCAGCCGGCGCCGGCGCGCGCGACCAGCCAGAGCCGGACCGCGTCGCCGCCGATCGCCGACGGCAGGGTCTGGTTGAAGAACGAGCCGATCACGTTGTAGCGCATGGCGCGGCCGAGCTCGAGCGGCGCGCCGCAGACCGCGCTGATCTCGCGCCAGCGCAGCACGCCGACGAAGATCTGCAGGAAGGTGACCGCGATCGCGGCGCCGATCCAGAACAAGCTGGTCACGGTGAAGCGCGAAAACAATTCGGACAGATCGACCTTGCGCAGCGCCAGATAGAGCAGCGCCGCGGAAATCAGGATTTTGGCCGTCGACAGCAGGATTCGGCGCATCTCGCCCGCATGAACAGGGTTTGCGAAGATTTGAGGCAACCCGACGCGAGCGCCGAATTCGGCCGCTTTGGTATGGTTTTGGCGCCGATCTTGCAATAGCCCTCGTGAGGCTCTCGTGGGCTCTCGTGGAGGGGCATTATGGAGCGGATGAGCCGCGGCGGGCCTATTGCGATCACCTTGAGGTGACGGCTAAACAGGATCGGGCTAGGGATCCCCAGGGAACAGGATGACGGATCAGGCGATTTTGGTCACCGGGGCCGCCGGCTTCATCGGCTTTCACGTCGCCCGGCAGCTCCTGGGTGAAGGCCGCACCGTCGTCGGGCTCGACAATCTCAACAGCTATTACGATCCGGCACTGAAGCGGGCGCGCCTCGCGCTGTTGCAGAACGACACTCGCTTCTCCTTCGTCGAGGCCGATCTTGCCGACCGCGAGACGATGGCGGCGCTGTTTGCGCAACATCGTTTTACGGAGGTCGTGCATCTCGCGGCGCAGGCCGGCGTGCGCTACTCGATCGAGCAGCCGCATGCCTACGCCGATTCCAATCTGGTGGGCTTTCTCAACGTGCTCGAAGGCTGCCGCAACAGCGGCTGTCGTCATCTCGTTTACGCCTCGTCATCCTCCGTTTATGGCGCCAACACAAAATTGCCATTTGCGGTTGCGGACCGGACCGACCATCCCGTGAGCTTCTACGCCGCGACCAAGAAGGCGAACGAGGTGATGGCGCAGTCCTACAGCCATCTCTATCGCCTGCCGGTCACGGGCCTGCGCTTCTTTACCATTTACGGGCCATGGGGACGGCCTGACATGGCCATGTTTCTGTTCGTAAACGCCATCATGGCGGGCAAGCCGATCCGGCTGTTTAACCATGGCCGAATGCGTCGCGACTTCACCTATGTTGATGATGTCACACGTGTAGTATCCAAGCTGATCGATCTTGTGCCTGCGGACGATCCGGCTGCCGCAAATGCGCCGTTTAAGCTCTACAATGTCGGCAATCACCATCCGGAGGAACTGATGCACGTCGTCGGGCTTCTGGAGCGGGAGCTGGGCCGGACGGCGATCAAAGAATTGCTGCCGATGCAGCCGGGAGATGTGCTGGAAACGTTCGCGGATGTCGAGGACCTGATGCGCGACACCGGCTTTGCACCGTCAACGCCGATCGAGCATGGGGTCCATAATTTTGTCACCTGGTATCGGGACTACTTCAAGGTTTGAGATGACGATGGACAAACGCATTATCCCCCTGATCATGTGCGGCGGCGCCGGCACGCGGCTGTGGCCGGCTTCGCGCGAGGTGCGGCCAAAACAGTTCCTGCCGCTGTTCGGCACGCGCTCGACCTTCCAGGACACGCTGCAGCGCGTTTCCGATCCCTCCCTGTTCGACCGGCCGATCGTCATCACCAACGCGTCCTATCGCTTCATGGTGCTGGAGCAGCTCGCCGAGATCGGCATCGAGGCCGACGTGATCCTCGAGCCGATGCGTCGCGATTCTGGTCCCGCGATCGCGGCCGGCGCCGTGTTCGCGCAGAACCGCGCCAGTGAAGCCATCGTGCTCGCGCTCGCCGCCGACCACGTCGTGCAGGACAATGCCGCTTTCGTCGCCGCCTGCCGCGAGGGCCGTAACGCCGCGAGCACCGGGCGCATCGTCACCTTCGGCGTCAAGCCGGAGCGGCCGGCGACCGAATACGGCTACATCAATCCGGGCGAGGTGATCTCCGGCGAGGTGCATGCGGTCGCGCGCTTCGTCGAGAAGCCGGACGCGGTGAAGGCCTCCGACTACGTCAATTCGGGCTATCTCTGGAACAGCGGCAATTTCATGTTCCCGGCGAGCGTCCTGCTCGACGAGTATTGCAGGGTCGATGCGGGAAGCGTCGAGGCCGTCACCAACGCGGTCAACAATGCCGGCCGCGATCTCGGCTTCGTCACGCTGGAGCCCGAGGCGTTCGGCGCGGCCAAGGCGATCTCGATCGACTATGCCGTGATGGAGAAGACCTCGCGCGCAGCCGTGGTGCCGGTGTCCTGCGGCTGGTCCGATGTCGGCTCCTGGCACGCGGTGTGGGAGCTCTCCGACAAGGACGCGCAAGGCAATGCGTCGCACGGCAGTGCGGTGTTCGAGGATTCCCGCAACTGCAACGTCACCACCGATTCCGCGCTGGTCGCGCTCGAAGGCGTCGATGATCTCGTCGTGGTCGCGACCGCCGATGCGGTGCTGGTCTCGCGCCAGAAGGATGCCAACGGCCTGAAGCGTCTCGTCACGAAGCTGAAGGCGGTCGCGCCGAAGGTCACCGAGGAGCATCTCAAGGTGCACCGGCCCTGGGGCAGCTATCAGTCCGTCGACAATGGCGAGCGCCACCAGGTCAAGCGCATCGTGGTGAAGCCGGGCGGGCGGCTGTCGCTGCAGAAGCACCATCATCGCGCAGAGCACTGGATCGTGGTCCGCGGCGCCGCCCGCGTCACCGTCAACGAGGCCGTGAAGACGGTGCACGAGAACGAGTCGATCTACATCCCGATGGGCGCCGTCCATCGGATGGAGAACCCCGGTAAAATCATGCTGGAACTGATCGAGGTCCAGACTGGAAGCTATCTCGGGGAAGACGACATCATCCGGATTGAAGACGACTATCAAAGGTCGTAACCAGCAAACTCCGAATCACGCGACCCGGGCCAAAGAAGCCATACTTTTCGGCTTAAGGCCCGGGGAACGTGTAACTTTTTGAATCAAATCGTGTCCGGGCCGCCAAGGCGGCATTCGCCACAAATGTGGCGTCCGTGCTAGAAGCGCGCCGGGGATTTGCGTTGAATCGGGGTTTACTCAGATGAGTTCCAAAGGGTCTGCACCGGCAAAGGCCGGCTTGCGCGTCGGCGTCATTGGCGCTGGCGTGATGGGGAGCAACCACGCGCGCGTGCTTGCGGGTCTTCCCGGCGTCAGCCTCGTCGGCGTCGTCGATCCTTCGCCGGCACATCGCACTCGCGCGACGGAACTTGCCAATTGCGCAAGCTTCGAGACCCTCGACCAGCTCTTCGCTGAAGGCATCGACGCCGTCACCATCGCAGCTCCCACCCATCTACATCACGAGGTCGCGCTCGCCTGCATCGCCAAGAACATTCATGTTCTGGTCGAGAAGCCGATCGCATCCACGGTGGAGGAGGGCCGCGAGATCGTCGCCGCCGCGCAAAAGGCCGGCGTCACGCTGATGGTCGGCCATGTCGAGCGCTTCAATCCGGCGGTTGCCGCCGTCAAGCAGGCGATCGCTGGCGAAGACATTCTTTCCATCGCGATCACCCGCGTCGGCCCGTTCCCGCCGCGCATGTCCAATGTCGGCGTCGTCATCGACCTCGCCGTGCACGACATCGACCTGATCCGCTGGTTCACCGAATCCGACATCGTCGAGGTGCAGCCGCAATTGTCGAGCGCGGTCGCCGAGCGCGAGGACATCGCGCTGCTGCAGTTCCGCACTGAGAGCGGCGTGCTCGCCCACATCAACACCAACTGGCTGACGCCGTTCAAGGCGCGCAGCGTCACGGTCGCCACCCGCGGCAAATATGTGATGGGCGATCTGCTCACGCGCCAGGTCACCGAGTGCTTCGGCTTCAAGCCCGACGGCAGCTATTCGATGCGACATCTGCCGGTCGGACACGACGAGCCGCTCCGTGCCGAGCTGATCGCGTTCCTCAAGGCGGTGCGCAACGGCGAGACGCCGGCGGTCACCGGCGACGAAGGCGTCGCCAGCCTCGAGATCGCCACGCAATGCCTGGAGACGCCGTCACGGCCCGCGGCCAAATCGCCCGCCCTCAAGGGCCCGCGCCGCGTCGCCGGCTGAACCCTTCATCCATGTCGACCATTCAAGAAGGCGCCAAGAACCAGACTATGAACCAGCATCTGCGTTCCGAACCCATTCCCTTCATCGACGTCGCCTCGCAGCGCCGCCGGCTCGGTGCTTCGCTCGATGCCGCGGTCAAGCGCGTTCTCGACCACTGCCAGTTCGTCAATGGCCCTGAAGTCGCCGAGCTCGAGAAGCAGCTTGCGGCCTATAGCGGTGCCAAGCACGTCATCGGCTGCGCCAGCGGCACCGACGCGCTTCTCATGGTGCTGATGGCAAAGAACGTCGGTCCCGGCGATGCCGTGCTGTGTCCGTCGTTCACCTTCATCGCGACCGCGTCGCCGGCGGCACGGATGGGCGCGACCCCTGTCTACGTCGATGTCGACGAGACCACCTTCAATATGAGCCCGGAGTCCCTGAAGCGCGGCATCGCGACTGCCCGCAAGGCCGGCCTGAAGCCGGTTGCGGTCATTCCGGTCGATCTGTTCGGCCAGCCCGCCGACCACGATGCCATCGCCGAGATCGCCAGGGCCGAAGGCCTGTTCGTGATCGACGACGCCGCGCAAGGTTTTGGCGCAAGCTACAAGGGCCGCAAGCTCGGCACCTTCGGGCTCGCCACCACGACCAGCTTCTTCCCGGCAAAGCCGCTCGGCTGCTTCGGCGACGGCGGCGCGATCTTCACCGATGACGACGAGCTCGCAGCCACCTTGCGCAGCATCCGCGTGCACGGGCAGGGCGTCGACAAATACGACAACGTCCGCCTCGGCCTCACCGGCCGGCTCGACACCATGCAGGCCGCGATCCTGATCGAGAAGCTGAAGATCTTCGACGACGAGATCGCCGCCCGCAACAAGGTCGCCGAACGCTATGCGCGCGGGCTGTCCAACGTGGTCACCGTGCCGCGCCTCAGCCCCGGCAATACCTCGGTCTGGGCGCAGTACACCATCCGCCTCCCTGAGGGCACCGACCGCGACGGCTTCGCTGCCGCGCTGAAGGCCCAGGGCGTGCCGACCGCGATCTATTATGGCAAGTCGATGCATCAGCAGACCGCCTACAAGCAATATCCGGTCGCCGAGGGCGGCCTGCCCGGTTGCGAGAGCCTGTCGCAGGACGTCATCAGCCTGCCGATGCACGCCTATCTGACCGAAGCCGACCAGGAGCGAATCATCGCCGCCGTCCGCGGAGCGCTTGCGGGCTGATTTCGCTTCTTCCCTCTCCCCCTGTGGGAGAGGGTGGCTCGCCGCGTCCAGCGGCGAGACGGGTGAGAGGTCTCTCTCCGCGCTTTCGATCTGGAGAGAGACCCCTCACCCGATTGAGTTTGTATCTGCCTGCGGCGCTGCCCTCTCCCACAAGGGGAGAGGGCGCAGCAATGCGCATCGCAAGATGCAATCGACCTCTGTCCGATAAGTCTCTAGAAGGGACACATGCTCGGACGCATCTTCACGGTCGGTGGTTATACGCTGCTCTCGCGGCTGACGGGGTTTGCCCGCGACATCATGCTCGCGGCGATCCTCGGCGCCGGCCCTGTGGCCGACGCCTTTTTCGTGGCGCTGCGGCTGCCCAATCATTTCCGCGCGATCTTCGCCGAGGGCGCCTTCAACGCCGCCTGGGTGCCGGCCTATGCCCACGTCCATGGCGAGAAGGGGGAGGGGGCGGCAAAGCTGTTCGCCGACCGCATCTTCACGCTGCTGCTGGCCTCGCAGGTGGTGCTGCTCATCGTCGCCTGGCTGTTCATGCCGCAGGCCATGCGCATCCTCGCACCGGGCTTCAGTGACGACGCCGAGCAGCGCAAGCTCGCGATCGAGCTGACCCGGATCACCTTTCCCTATCTGCTCTTGATCACGCTGGTGACGCTCTATGGCGGCATGCTCAACGTGATGCAGCGCTTTGCCAGCGCCGCGGCCGCCTCGATCTTCCTCAACGTTTCGATGATGATGACGCTGGCGGTCGCCGTCTGGTTTCCGAGCGCGGGCCATGCGGCTGCCTGGGGCGTCCTGATCTCCGGTTTCCTGCAATATTTCCTGCTGGCCGGCGATCTCGCCCGTCACGGCGGCCTGCCGCGCTTTGCGCCGCTCAAGCTCGACGAAGACGTCCGCGGTTTCTTCAAGGCACTCGGCCCCGCGACGCTGGGCTCGATGGGCACGCAGGTCGCGCTGTTCGCCGACACCATCATCGCGACCTTCCTGCCTGCCGGCGCGCTGTCGGCGCTCTATTATGCCGACCGGCTCAACCAGCTCCCGATCGGCGTGATCGGCATCGCCATCGGCACCGTGCTGCTGCCGGAGATGTCGCGCCGGATCACCGCCAATGACCATGACGGTGCGATGAAGGCGCAGCGCCGCGCTTTCGATTTCACGCTGCTGTTCTCGATCCCGTTCGTTGCGGCCTTCCTCACCGTGCCCGACGAGATCATGCGCGCGCTGTTCGCACGCGGCGCCTTCTCCAAGGCCGACGCTGTCGCCGCGGGCGGCACGCTCGCGGCCTACGCCATCGGCCTGATCCCGTTCGTGCTGATCCGCAGCGCGGTTGCGACCTTCTATGCCCGCAAGGATACAGCGACGCCGGTGCGGGCATCGCTGACTGGCATCGCCGTCAACGTCGCGCTGAAGGTCGCCTTGATGGGATCGCTGGCCCAGATCGGACTTGCGCTCGCAACTGCCGTCGGCGTCTGGACCAATCTGTTGCTGGTGCTGTTCTTCGCCGTGCGGCGCGGCTTTCTCGTGCTGGACCGCGCCTGGCTGATGTCGCTGGCCAAATTCCTGCTGACCGGCTTGATCCTCGCCGCCGCATTCTGGTTGATCGCGCACTTCAGCGCTTCAGCTCTCGCCTCGATGCGCTTCCATGACGAATTGACGCTGGTGCTGCTCGCCGTCGGCGGCACAATCGCCTATGTGCTCACGATCCTCATCCTGTTCGGCCGCAGCTGGCTGGTTTCGCTGGTGCGCGGCTAGGCGTGTGCCGAAAGCCAACACTCCTACCCCGCCGTCACCGCGCCGAAGAATCGCTTTGAACGCGGCCAACGCCGTGAGCGGATGGACCGTTTGTTGGGCCTGCGAGGTACCAGGGGTCTACAGCGCGTCATGCCCCGCCGGGCGCCTTCATGCGGTTCGCCAATCGTGATACGATCTCGATATTCAGGTGCCGTCCTCAGGTAGCAACGCGATGAGGCAGTGACCATGTCATTTCGCTCTCCCTGGTCCACATCTCGGATCGACCAGTTCGCCACCAGCAATGCCGACCTGCTGATCCTGATCGGCCGCATCCTGCTTGCATGGGTGTTTGTTGGAAGCGCGTATGGAGCACTTGCCAACTTCAGTGGCTCAGTGGGTTATTTTCGGTCGCTCAACCTTCCAGTGCCGCAGCTGTTCACGATGACCACCGTCATCCTGGAAATACTGATATCGGTTGGTTTGATACTCGGCATTGGTACGCGCTACTGCGCAATTTTGATTTTTCTATTTGTATTGTCGGCTACTGCAATCGCACATCGTTACTGGGAATATCCCGCCGGTCCGCAACAGATCGGGCAGTACAATAATTTCCTGAAGAACATCTCGATATCAGGAGGCGCTCTGTTGATCCTGGTCACCGGAGGGGGCCGGTTCTCCCTCGATCGGAGGCTGGCAGGCTAGCAGCGTTGTTCGTTTCAGCCGCTTCCTCAGCCTGATAGCCAATAACTTGCTTAGAGTGAGCATCGTCGGCCCCAGCAGAGTTGCGAGAGGCTGCAGCCGCACGATGTGCCGCTCGGTCGGTTCGTCTTGACGCCATCAACGCGACGCGCAGCTCTGCCAGCTCGGCAGCTGCCAAGCCGTGCCTTTGCGGCCGTTACTGCGTCACTTCGCCTTGTGCCTGAAAGCAACCTCGAGCAGATAACTGACGAGATTCGAGAGCGGCTTCAGGTGCTCGCTTATAATCCTGAAGGAAAGCATCAGCCACGTCGCGAGCGCGGCACACCACAACAGGATTTCCAATGTTTCGGGCATGAGGACACCCATTAAAGCAATTACTGGAAATCCGAGCAGTGTTGCCGATCTGAACCCACGCGACAAGTCCTCCTAAAAGTGGCAACATGCTGAAACACTCGGAAGAACCGTTAGCTCGCCATGACAATCACCTAGGCACGGCGTCTGAGTGTACGCCGGGAAGCTGGACCATTCTGCTGCCGGTGCTCTTCCTTGCCGCGCGGCGCGGCTTTCTCGTGCTTGACCGTGCCTGGCTGATGTTGCTCGGCAAATTCCTGCTGACCGGGATCATCCTCGCCGCAGCGTTCTGACTGATTGCAAGCTTCAGCGCTTCATCGCCCGCCTCGATGCATTTCCACGACGAGTTGACGCTCGTCCTGCTCGTCGTCGGCGGCTCGCATAGTGCCGCCGCAGAGTGCTCGCCTCAAGGCTGTAGCCGACCTCCGCACATCTCTTGATTTCGCGCGGTTGCCATGGTATCAACGTCTCATGATTAAATGCTCGCGCACCGTCAACCGCAACCACATGACCCGCTTCGGCTGGGCCGTGGAAGGAGTCGTGCGCTAGGAATTCGATGACGACATCTTTTCCACCAGGCCCCGCCGGCATCGGACGGGGCCTTTTGTTTGGCCACGCTCCCTGCCGGCTCAACAGCAGGAGCGTGCGATGCCACCCCAACAGACGAACATCTCACCCGAAATTGAGGTCGATGCCGCAAGGCGTGGCCTCGACCTTTCCATCGTCCCGAGCCTGCTCAGGCGATATTGGCGTGCGTTTCAGGAGTGGCGGCCGCGCGCAGGGGTCACCTTGCAGGACCTCAGTGACAAGGAGCTGATGGACATCGGTCTGACGCGCGGCGATATCGATTGCATCGCGCCTGAACGCGCCATCGAGAGATTGAGAGACAGCACGAGGACTCTGTGGGGCCGTGGCGGGATGTGAAGGACCACAATTCCTGCCGTTCTTCACTGCGACAAGGAGAGGAGGCGATCATGATATCGCATGCTGCGGGTGCTCAGGCGGACGAGGAAATCCGACGATTGAATGTCGATGATCTCGATCTTTTTCGCGACATTCGCGCGGAGGCGCTTCAGATGCACCCTCAAACGTTTGGTTCTCCTGAAGAGGACGAGGGCGGGGAGCCGATGATGGCGGCTTATCGCCGTTGGCTGGATGGAATGATCCTCGGCGCATTTCGATGCGGGAGCTTGATGGGCGTCGCGGGCTTCTATGTATCGCCAGATCGGCGATCGCAGCACAGGGGCAACATCTTCACGGTTTACGTGAGGGAGGAGGGCCGAGGTAAAGGGGTCGGAGATCGGCTCATCAAGGAGCTTCTTTCCCATGCCGAGGCACGCGTCGAGCAGGTGCATCTCGCCGTCCTGCTCGAATCGACCGCTGCAATCAACACCTACAAGCGTAACGGCTTTGAAATCTACGGTACCGATCCCGCTGCCGTCCGCATAGGAGAGGCCACCTACGACAAGTACTTTATGGTCAGGAAATTCAGCCGCTAACGCCGTTTCCCACGGCTGTCCGACATGGTCGCGCCAGAACTGTCGGGGGTGGCTTCGAATCATCGGCCCCTATGGGGAACGGCCCGCCCTAAACCCGTTTGCCTTGCCAGTTTTTCCACGGCAATATGCCGGCAAAACAACCATGAGAACGGGAAGATAAAATGGCGGCTCCCATCAAGTTCGGCGTTGGCCAAAGCGTGTTGCGCAAGGAGGATGACGCGCTCATCCGCGGCAAGGGCCGCTATACCGACGATTACGCGCCGCAGGCTGCGCTGCGCTGCCTGATGCTGCGCTCGCCGCATGCGCATGCCAAATACACCATTGATGTGAGCCGCGCCCGTGGCCTGCCCGGGGTCGCGCTGATCCTGACCGCCGACGACGTTGGGGATCTCGGCAATCTGCCCTGCCTGTTCAATCTCGAGACCGATCCGTTCACCGGCCCGCCATACCCGATCCTGGCCAAGGACGAGGTGCGCCATGTCGGCGATGCGGTCGCCTTCGTCGTCGCCGAGACCATCGACCAGGCCCGCGACGCGATCGAGGCGATCGACGTCAAATGGTCGCCGCTGCCGGCGGTAACCGGCGTCGTCAATGCCGTGAAGAAGGGCGCGCCGCAGGTCTGGCCCGACAAGGCCGGCAATGTGCTGTTCGACGTCTCGATCGGCGACAAGGCCGCGACCGAAGCTGCCTTCGCCAAGGCGCATGCGGTGGCGGAAATCTCGATCGTCAATCCGCGTGTGGTCGCGAGCTTCCTGGAGACGCGTGCGGCGGTCTGCGAATACGATTCCAAGCGCGACCATCTGACGCTGACGGTCGGCAGCCAGGGCAGCCACCGCCTGCGCGACATCCTGTGCCAGAACGTGCTCAACATCCCGACTGACAAGATGCGGGTGATCTGCCCCGACGTCGGCGGCGGGTTCGGCACAAAGCTGTTTCCGTACCGGGAATACGCCTTGATGGCGGTCGCCGCGCGAAAATTGAAGAAGGCGGTGAAGTGGGCGGCCGACCGCTCCGAACATTTCCTTGGCGATGCGCAGGGCCGCGACAACGTCACCACCGCGAAGATGGCGCTGGCTGAGGACGGCAAGTTCCTCGCGATGGACTGCGACCTGATGGGCGACATGGGCGCGTATCTGTCGACCTTCGGCCCCTACATTCCCCATGGCGGCGCCGGCATGCTGCCGGGCCTCTACGACATCCAGGCCTTCCACTGCCGGGTGCGCACCATCTTCACGCACAGCGTGCCGGTCGATGCCTATCGCGGCGCCGGGCGGCCTGAAGCTGCCTATGTCATCGAGCGCCTCGTGGACGCCTGCGCACGAAAGCTCGATACGACGCCGGACGCCATCCGTCGCAAGAACTTCATCCCGCCGAAGGCGCTGCCGTACAAGACGGCCACGGGCAAGGTCTACGATTCCGGCGATTTCGCCGCGCATCTCAAGCGCGCGATGGAGATCGGGGAATGGAAGGAGTTTGCAAAGCGCGCCAAGGCGGCCAAAAAGGAGGGCCTGATCCGCGGCATTGGGCTAGCGAGCTATGTCGAGATTTGCGGCGTGATGGGTGAGGAGACGGCCAATGTCCGCCTCGATCCGAGTGGCGACGTCACCGTGCTGATCGGCACGCAATCGAGCGGGCAGGGCCATCAGACCGCTTATGCGCAGATCGTCGCCGAGCAATTCGGCCTGCCACCGGAGCGCGTGCATATCCGCCAGGGCGACACCGAGGAGATCGCGACCGGCCTCGGCACCGGCGGCTCGGCCTCGATTCCCACCGGCGGCGTTTGCGTGGAGCGTGCTGCGGGCGATCTCGGCAAGAAGCTGAAGGAGTTTGCAGCTCAGGCGCTCGAAGCGAGTGCGGGCGACCTCGAAATCACCGACGGCATGATCCGGATCGCCGGCACCGACCGCTCGATCTCCTTTGCTGACCTCGCCAAGCGCCCCGGCGCCGATCCCACGAAGCTGAACGGCAGCGCAACCTTCGCCAGTGCCGACGGCACCTATCCCAACGGCACGCATCTCGCGGAGGTCGAGATCGATCCGGCCACCGGCATCATCAAGATCGTCAACTACGTGATCGTCGATGATTTCGGCAAGACGCTCAATCCGCTGCTTCTGGCCGGCCAGGTGCATGGCGGCGCCATGCAGGGCATCGGCCAGGCGCTGATGGAGCAGGTGGTCTATGGCGCGGGCGACGGCCAGCTCATTACCGCGACCTTCATGGACTACGCGCTGCCGCGCGCAGCGGACGGGCCAGCCTTCGTGTTCGAGACTGCCAACGTTCCCTGCAAGACCAATCCGCTGGGGGTGAAGGGGGCGGGCGAGGCCGGCGCGATCGGCTCCTGTCCGGCCGTCGTCAATGCCATCGTCGATGCGCTCTGGCGCGAGTACAAGATTGACCACATCGACATGCCGGCAACGCCTGAGCGGGTGTGGATCGCCATCAACGAGCACCATCGCCGCCACAATCTCTAAACCAGCTCTCCGCGCGCACGGGAATAAACGCGCCGCGCGGGGTTCTACCCATGATGGGCCCGGCTTCCCCCGAAGCCGGCGAAGTCTCATTCCCTGAATCCCGCAAGCCGGAGAAACGGACCAATGAAACGGACGATGATTGTCGCGGGCGCCCTCGTGATGGGCGCGGGCGCCGTGATGGCGCAACAGGAGATTGCGGTCCAACAGGACAATCTGATGCGCGCGATCGCCAAGAACCAGTATGGCGTGATCCAGAAGATGACCAAGGGCGACATCCCCTTCGACAAGAAAGCTGCCGATCAGGCCATCGCCAGCATCGAGGCCGATGTTGCCAAGATCGCCAAGACCTTCGAGGTCAATCCCAAGCAGGATGTCGTCGACGCGACCTATGGCGCCTCGCAAAAGGTCTGGCAGAACAAGGCCGATTTCGACTCCAAGATCCCGCCGGTGCAGAAGGCGATCGCCGACGCCAAGGGCAAGATCAAGGATGTCGCCAGCCTGAAGGCGGCGTATACCGCAATCAATGACCGCTGCAGCGATTGCCACGAGACGTATCGGGTCAAGCTGAAATAGCGAGGCGCAGTTCTCGCTCCATCCGGGCTACGGCGCTGATAAGGAATCGAAAAAGGCGGTTGCGAAAGCAGCCGCTTTTTTGCGCCGGCGCGAAGCGCGGCAGGAATTTCTGTCCGCAAGGCCTGACGGATCGCTGCGGGAGCGGTTATCTTCGCGCCAACGGCCGTGGCGTTGATGCGAGTCGGCGCATCACTTTCCCGACTGCGTCATCACATCAGGAGTTCCAACGCGCGGCGAAGATCCCAATCAACAGCGAGACAGGCCATGGTAAAACCGTTTCCGTCGAAGACCCACATCGGCAATCACATGCTGCACCCTGAAACGCTGATGCTGACCTATGGCTATGATCCGCAGCTGTCGGAAGGCGCCATCAAGCCGCCGGTCTTCCTCACCTCCACCTTCGTGTTCAAGACCGCCGACGACGGGCAGGACTTTTTCGATTTCGTCGCCGGCCGGCGCGAGCCGCCGGAAGGCATGGGCGCGGGACTGGTCTATTCGCGCTTCAATCATCCCAACAGCGAGATCGTCGAGGACAGGCTCTCGATCTACGAGCGCACCGAGAGCTGCGCGCTGTTCTCGTCCGGCATGGCGGCGATCGCCACCACGATCCTGGCTTTCGTCCGACCCGGCGACGTCATCCTGCACTCCCAGCCGCTCTATGGCGGGACGGAAACGCTGCTGACGAACACGCTGGCCCGCCTGTCGATCGGCGCCGTCGGCTTCGCCGATGGGATCGACGAAGCCGCGGTCAAGCAGGCCTCGGAGGAGGCCATGGGCAAGGGCCGCGTTTCGATGATCCTGATCGAAACCCCGGCCAACCCGACCAACGGCCTGGTCGATGTCGCCATGATCCGCCGCGTTGCCGATTCCATCGGAAAGGCTCAAGGACACACGCCGATCATCGCCTGCGACAACACGCTGCTCGGGCCGGTATTTCAGCGGCCGATCGAGCACGGCGCCGACATTTCCCTATACTCGCTCACGAAATATGTCGGCGGTCATTCCGATCTGATCGCGGGCGCCGCGCTCGGCTCGAAGGCGCTGATGAAAGGCATCAAGGCGCTCCGCGGCGCCATCGGCACCCAGCTCGATCCGCATTCCTGCTGGATGATCAACCGCTCGCTCGAGACGCTGAGCCTGCGCATGGAAAAAGCCGATGCGAATGCGCGCCTCGTGGCGGATTATTTGCGCGATCACCCCAAGGTGGCCAAGGTCCACTACCTCGGTCATCACGAGGAGGCCTCGCCGGCCGGGCGTGTGTTCGCGCGGCAATGCCTGGGGGCGGGATCCACCTTCTCGTTCGACATCGTCGGCGGCAAGGACGCTGCGGTCAAATTCCTCAACGCGCTGCAAATCCTCAAGCTGGCGGTGAGTCTCGGCGGCACGGAATCGCTCGCGAGCCTGCCCGCGACCATGACCCATTCCGGCGTTCCCGCCGACATCCGCCAGAAAATCGGCGTGCTCGATTCCACGATCCGGCTCTCGATCGGCATCGAGAACCCCTCCGACCTGATCGCCGACCTCACGCAGGCGCTGAACGCGGCTTAGGCGCGGCCGGAATCGAAAAGGCCGGACGCCCCTCCTGCGCCCGGCCTTCACGCAACGAAGCAGCGTCGCGGCTTACTTCGTCACCTGACCGCGGATCTCGCCGCCCGGATTGGCCGCGGTGTGGATGTTGACGTAGAGCTTGCCGCCGAGCAGATCGGCAGCCTGCGCGTCGGTCAGCGTCGCTTCGCCCTTCACGGGGCTGGCGGTCGCATTCGGGATCGCGAGCGCGACGCCGGCGTTCTTGCCGGCCTCCGCGGGGCCGTGGAAATGGGCGGCGGTAGCAGGGCCGGAGAGCCCGGAGTAGGTGACCGTCCACGACAGCTTCTTGCTGGCGGCATCATAGTCCAGATCGGCGGTTCCGGTGCCGCTGGTGGTCGTTGCCGGCACCTCGGACTTGCCGTCGAGCGTTGCTTTCAGCTTTTCGGCGCTGGCCGGACCTGCAAAGGCAACGACACCAAGCGCTACGGCGGCAATGACGGTCTTGTTCATGACTTTCTCCCTGCTGAAACCCGTTCGGGCTGCCAAACTTTCCAACAGCCGGCATTTCAGTTTATTCCCGTTTCCGGCCAGGGCGGGCTAAATTCTTCGTGGCTGGAGCCGCGGCGACATCGGTCTTAGGTTCGCCGTGTCGAGTGAATGGATACCCATGTTGCAACGAACAATTCTCGCAGGGCTGCTCGCCGGCTTCATTGCTGCCGGCGTCTATTGGTGGCTCAGCGCGCCGGTGGTGGCGGCCGTGGGCAACGCGCCGGCCCATGTGGCGAATCTTGCCAATGGCGAGGCCATGTTCAACGCCGGGGGCTGCGCGTCGTGCCATGCCACGCCCAACCAGCCCGACCGTGTCAGGCTCGGCGGCGGCGTCGCGATCAAGTCGCCATTCGGAACGTTCTACGCGCCGAATATCTCTCCCGATCCGAACGACGGCATCGGCAAATGGACCGACGCCGATTTCGTCAACGCGGTGATGCACGGGGTTTCGCCAGGCGGGCAGCATTATTTTCCCGCCTTCCCCTATACGTCCTATCAGCACGCAAGGCGCGAGGACGTGCTCGATCTCTTCGCCTATCTGAAGACGCTGCCGCCCGTTGCAGGCAAAGTGCGCGACCACGACGTCGGCTTTCCGTTCAACATCCGCCGCAACATCGGCGTCTGGAAATTCCTGTTTCTGGACGACAAGCCTTTTGTCGCCGACGGCACCAAGTCGCCGCAATGGAGTCGCGGCGCCTATCTCGTCAACAGTTTTGGCCATTGCGCCGAATGCCATAGTCCGCGCAACGCGCTCGGCGGCATCAGCCGGGGCCAGCGCTTTGCCGGCGGGCCCAATCCGGAAGGCGAGGGCTGGGTGCCCAACATCACCCAGAAGCGCCTCGGCGAATGGAGCGCGAAGGATCTTGCCTATTTCCTCAAAACCGGCGAATTGCCCGACGGCGACAGCGCCGGCGGCGCGATGAAGCGTGTGATCAAGAACACCTCGCAATTGTCCGAGGCGGATATTGCGGCGATGGCGGACTATCTCAAATCGCTGCCGCCGGTCGACGGTCCGCCGCGGCCCAAGCGCAAGGAAGCTGGTTAGCTCAGCTGGCGCCGAACGCCTTGAAGGTGATGATGGTGAGGGTGTCCTGGATGCCCGGCAGCACCTGCACCTTCTCGTTGACGAAATGGCCGATGTCGGTGTCCTTGTCGACGTAGAACTTCACCAGGAGGTCGTATTGGCCGGCCGTGGAGTAGATCTCGGAAGCGATCTCGGCTTCGGCAAGCGCATTGGCGACCGTATAGGACTGGCCGAGCTTGCATTTGATCTGGACGAAAAAAGGAACCATCGCGGGCACTCCGAAAGCGTATCTGGCGGCTAATAGGCCAAACCCGGCACCATTTAGCAAGCGGACTTGCCGGCCACCAGATGCCGGCCCCACGCCTAGGAGGTCACCACCGCCGCGGCGAATGCGTCTCTGAGCCGCTGGGCGAGCTCGACCTTGCGATAGGGCTTGGTCAGCACGATCGCCTGCGCATGCGCGTGGCCCTGCTCGACCAGGGTCTCCAGCGCGTAGCCCGAGGTGAACAGGACCGGCAGACCGGGGCGAATCCGCCGCGCCTGGTCGGCGAGCTCCCAGCCGCTCATGCCGCCGGGCATCACGATGTCGGTGAACAGCATGTCGATGCCGGGCTCGGTGCGCAGCTGCTGCAAGGCCTCCTTGCCGTTGACCGCGGCAACGACGCGATATCCGAGAGCTTCCACCCTGCGAATGGCTGAGGAGCGAACGAACGGATCGTCCTCGGCGATCAGGATCGTCTCGTATCCTCGGGGCGCCGCGTCCTCGCCATCGGAAAGCTCGGTGTGCGATGATCCGATGTCCGCGCGCGGCAAATAGATCCGGACCGTCGTCCCAAGGCCCGGCTCGCTGTAGATCGAGACGTGGCCATTGGATTGCTTGGCGAAGCCATAGACCATGCTGAGCCCAAGGCCCGAGCCCTTGCCGACCTCCTTGGTGGTGAAGAACGGCTCGAAGGCGCGCCGGGTGACCTCGGGCATCATGCCTTCGCCGTCGTCGGTGATCGAGATCAACACGTAGCTGCCGGATGCGACTTCGGGGTGAAGGGCGCGATAGTCGTCGTCGAGTGTCGTCAACTCCGTGCTCAGGGTCAGGTGGCCACCGGCCGGCATGGCATCCTGCGCATTGAGCGCAAGGTTGAGCACGGCGGATTCGAGCTGGGCCCGATCCGCGAAGGCCACGATCGTGCCGGGCCTGGAGGCCGTCCGGATCTCGATGTCTTCGCGCAAGGTGCGCTTGAGCAGCTTGAACATGGACTCGAGCAGGCCGCGGCAATCGATCGTCTGGGGCTGCAGCAACTGGCGGCGACTGAATGCGAGCAGGCGCTGCGTCAGCTCGGCACCCCGTTCGCCCGACTGGCAGATGTCCTCGGAAAAGCGGCGCAGGTCGGGCCTCGCCTTGAGCTGCTCGCTCAGGTGCTCGGCGTTGCCGATGATGACGGTGAGCAGGTTGTTGAAGTCGTGGGCGATGCCGCCGGAGAGCTGGCCGACCGTCTCCATCTTCTGCGCCTGCTGGAGCTGCTGCTCGGTCAGCTTGCGCGCGGTCAGGTCGTGGACGATGCCGACGAAGATCAATTCGCCGTCCTGCCGGGTCCGGCCGACCGACACGTCCATCGGAAAGGTCGATCCGTCCTTGCGCAGGCCGATGGCCTCGCCGGCGGTCGCGAAATGCCTTGCGTGGCTGTCGGGCGCGGTGCCCGCCTCGGGCATCAGCATCCTGACGTTCCGGCCCATGACCTCGTCGGCAGAGTAGCCGAACAAGCGCTCGCAGGCCGGATTGAACAGCAGGATGCGGTCCTGCGCGTCTAACAGGATGACCCCGTCGACCGCGGTCTCGACGATCGCGGTGAGGCGCGCCACGCTCTCGCGCATCGCGCGCTGGGCGTCGCTGACCTGTTGGAGCAGCAGCGTCGCGTCCCGGCTCTTGATTTCCTCCTCCTCGAGCGCGGCCTGGACCTGCCGCAGCTCGAACGGCGAGGGGATCGTCAGGATCTTCGGCAGCAGCGGCCAGAGCGCGCCCGCCGTGACCACGGACGCCACCGCGGTCGCCGCCTTGACCATGCCCTCGATGCCATAGACCGGGACCCAGAGCGTGTAGATCGACAGCACATGGGTCAGGCCACACGCCATGATGAAGATCGCGAAGGCCCAGTAGACCCAGCCGAACTTGAGGTCGCGCCGCTTGGTGACCAGAATCGCAAGGGCAAACGGAATCGAAAAATAGGCGGCCGCGATGCAGGCGTCCGAAACGACGTGAAGCCAGACCAGCTCAGGCTCCCACAACAGGCAGATGCCGTGCGGCGACAGCATGGACGAGTCGAGGAGACGTTCAAAAAAGGCCCACATCATTCCACCCCAAGATTCCGTTCCAGGCGGCTTGCGGGCCGGGAGCCCGCAACATGGGTGTCGCTGGACAGTTCAACTCTCACCTCCCGCTCTTCGGCGAAGCAGGTGAGGTTCGAGACTATACCAAGGGTCCAGCGCGGTTGCATTTTCAAGTCCGCACGATTGCGGGGCGAGTCGGCCCGCTGTTTGCCCGATTCGCAGGGAATACACGGCGTCGCGAATCACTGTCGGACACGGCTCGGCGCGCTTGCCGGTGTTCCTCGGCCGCGCTAGGACAGGCCATGGCTGTGTCCGTATCCAGCAAAGGTGTCCGGCGATGACGACCCCGGTCGCACTCACCATCGCGGGCTCCGATTCGAGCGGCGGCGCCGGCATCCAGGCCGACTTGAAGACCTTCGCCGCGCTCGGCGTCTATGGTGCCTCCGCCATCACGGCGCTGACGGCGCAGAACACACGCGGCGTCACCGGCATTCACCCGGTCCCGGCCGAGTTCGTCACCGCGCAGATCGATGCGGTGTTCTCCGATCTCGACATTGGCGCGGTGAAGATCGGCATGGTGGCCCAGGTCGCCAGCATCGATGCAATCGCGGCCGCGCTGTCGCGCTGGAAGCCGAAGCACGTCGTGCTCGATCCCGTGATGGTGGCGACCTCCGGCGACCGCTTGCTGGCATCCGAGGCCGTCGACGCGCTCCGCACAAAACTGATATCGCTGGCGTCGGTGATCACGCCCAATCTGCCGGAAGCCGCGGCTCTGCTCGACGAGCCGGTCGCGGCAAGCGAGGCCGAGATCGAAAGCCAGGGGCGTCGCCTGCTGGCGCTCGGCTGCCGTGCAGTCCTGATCAAGGGCGGACACGGCGAGGGCGCCGAGAGCACCGACTATCTCGTCACGTCCGAAAGCACGATCACGCTTGCGGCGCCGCGCGTTGCCACACGCAACACCCACGGCACCGGCTGTTCGCTATCGTCGGCGGTCGCGGCGGGACTCGCCAAGGGCGAAGGTCTGGAGCTTGCCGTGCGCAACGCCAAGGCTTGGATCAGCGCGGCCATCGCAGCCGCCGACCGCTTCAGCGTCGGTCATGGCCACGGTCCGATCCATCATTTCCACAAGTTCTACTGAAGCGGGCACCATCTGAGCGTAGGCCTCGTCCTTCGAGACGACCGCTGCGCGGTCTCCTCTCAGGATGAGGCTAAGCAGCACCGTGACCATTGAAACTGCTGCCGCGCATTCGGTCCTCATCCTGTGAGGAGCCTGCCTAAAGCGGGCGTCTCGAAGGATGGCCGCAGGAACCGTTCTCAAAGGGAAGCGCGGGGTCCTTGCGGCCCCCTGCGGCGCCATGTCGCCTGGTTGTCGCATGCGACTGATATTCGCGGGGAGGGCGAGGCAAGCGTGATTCGTATCTGAAGGTGCCTCAAAAGTTCAATCGGTCATCCCCCTGTCACGGGACATTGTTACAGGCTGGCGCATGGGAAGTTACGATGTGAGTGACGAGAGCCCGGAGCGGCGCTTTCGCACGTTGTTCATCTCCGACGTTCATCTCGGAGCCCGCGGTTCTCAAGCCGATCTTCTGCTCGACTTCCTGCGCTACCATGATGCCGACACGATCTATCTCGTCGGCGACATCGTCGACGGCTGGGCGCTGAAATCGAGCTGGAACTGGCCGCAATCCCACAACGACCTCGTGCAGAAGCTGCTGCGCAAGGCGCGCAAGGGCGCCAAGGTCGTCTACATTCCCGGCAATCACGACGAGTTCCTGCGCAACTATTACGGCACGCATTTCGGCGGCATCGACGTGGTCGAGAACACCGTCCACACCGGCGTGGACGGCAAGCGTTATCTCGTCATCCACGGCGACATCTTCGACCTCGTGGTGCAGAACGCGCGCTGGCTCGCCCATCTCGGCGACAAGGCCTACGACTTCGCGATCCAGATGAATCGCTTCGTCAACTTCTTCCGCCGCCTGTTCGGCGTGCCCTATTGGTCGCTGTCGCAATGGGCCAAGCAGAAGGTCAAGAACGCCGTCAATTATATCGGCGCGTTCGAGCAGGCGCTCGCCGCCGAGGCGCGGCGCCACGACGCCGACGGCGTGATCTGCGGCCACATCCATTACGCCGTGATCCGCGACGAGGGCGGCATCCGCTACATGAATTGCGGCGACTGGGTCGAGAGCTGCACAGCCCTGGTCGAGCACGACGACGGCCATTTCGAGATCATCACCTGGGCGGATCATTTGCAGAAGCCGGCAGCCGTCCCGCAGGTTGCAGCCAGAGCTGCATAACAGAGGCCGCCTGATGCGCATCCTGGTCGCGACCGACGCCTGGCACCCGCAAGTCAACGGTGTGGTTCGGACGCTGACCAAGCTCGCCGACGCCGGCAAAAGCCTCGGCGTCGAATTCACGTTCCTGACGCCGCAATCGTTTCGCACCTTTGCGATGCCGAGCTATCGCGATGTGCGTCTGGCGATGCCGCGTCCCGCGCGCATTGCGAAGCTGATCGCGGAGGCGCGCCCCGACAGCATCCACATTGCGACCGAAGGGCCGATCGGCCTGATGGTCCGTCGCTATTGCCGCCAGCGCAGGCTACCGTTCACGACCAGCTTCCACACCCGCTTTCCCGAATATGTCCGCGCCCGCGTGCCGGTGCCGGGCTCGCTGATCTGGCGGGCGCTGCGCCGCTTCCACGCGCCCAGCCGCGCCGTGATGGCGGCAACGCCTGCGCTCGCCCGCGAGCTGACCGAGCGCGGTTTTGATAACGTCGTGCTGTGGCCGCGCGGCGTCGACACGGGATTGTTCCATCCCCGCGCCATCGACCTCTGCCTGCCGGCACCGGTGTTCCTGTCGGTCGGCCGCGTTGCGGTGGAGAAGAACCTCGAGGCCTTCCTCGATCTCGATCTGCCCGGGACCAAGGTGATCGTCGGTGACGGCCCCGCGCGCGCCTCGCTCGAAGAGGCCTATCCCGATGCGATCTTCCTCGGCGAGAAGCACGGCGAGGAACTGGCAGATATCTATGCGGCCGCCGACGTCTTCGTGTTTCCAAGCAAGACCGACACCTTTGGTCTGGTGCTGCTGGAAGCGCTCGCAAGCGGTCTGCCGGTGGCCGCTTTCCCGGTGAAGGGCCCCCGCGACGTCCTCGGCGAGGCCCCGGTCGGCGCCCTCGATCACGACCTACGCAGCGCCTGCTTCGCGGCGCTGGATATCTCCCGGCAGGACTGTGTCGAATTCGCCGCCAATTACACCTGGGAAGCCTCGGCCCGCGCCTTCGTGGACAGCATAAGAGCAGTCGGAGCGGTGCTGCCGGGCCGAAACGGCGCGGAACAGCCTCGCTTCGTGGCCTGACGAGGACGAAATCCTCGCGCTGAGGTGTCTTGCCCGGCCCTCATCGGCCGCGATAACATTCGGCCATGACCGAACAGCTCCTCCCGATCGGCCCCGCCGATATCGACGCCGCAGCGCGCGTGATCGCGCCCTATGCCATCCGCACCCCGCTGTTGTCCTTTCCCGTGCTCAACGAGCGCGTCGGCGCGAAGGTGTTCTTGAAACCGGAGATGCTCCAGCGCACCGGCTCGTTCAAGTTCCGCGGCGCCTTCAACAAGGTGTTCTCGATCCCGCAGGACAAGCGCGCCGGCGGCGTCGTGGCGTTCTCCTCCGGCAACCACGCCCAGGGCGTGGCGGCAGCGGCAAAGATCCTCGACATGCAGGCAACCATCGTGATGCCCGCGGATGCGCCGTTGTCGAAGCGCGAGCGCACCAAATCCTATGGCGCCGAGGTCGTGCTGTACGACCGCGACCGCGACGACCGCGAGGCGATCTCGCGCGGCATCGCCGAAAAGCGCGGCGCGACGCTGGTGAGGCCCTATGACGATCCGTTCGTGATCGCGGGGCAGGGCACCGCCGGCCGCGAGATCGCGGAAGACTTGGCAACGCTCGGCCTCAGCCCCGACATCGTGGTGGCGCCGGCCTCCGGCGGTGGCCTGATCGCGGGCGTCGCAACCGCCGTGAAGGCGCGCTATCCGCAGGCCCAGATCGTGGTGGCCGAGCCCGAGGCGTTCGACGATCACGGCATCTCGCTGAGCGCAGGCCATCGCGAGCCGCATCCGCCGGCGGGCCGCACCATCTGCGATGCGCTGATGGCCCTGATCCCCGGCGAGATGACCTTTGCGATCAACAGCAAGCTCCTCGCGCGCGGCGTCACGGCGTCGGACAAGGAAGTCGGCGCCGCCGTCGCGTTCGCCTATCGCGAGCTGAAGCTCGTGGTCGAGCCGGGTGGCGCCGTGGGCCTCGCCGCACTGCTGGCGGGGCGTCTCGACGTTGCGGGCAAGAACGTCGTCATCGTGCTCTCCGGCGGCAACGTCGATGCGGATCTGTTCGCTGAGCTGGTGGCCTGATCGTCGTCATTCCGGGGCACGCGAAGCGTGAACTACGATGCGCAATTGCGCATCTGAGAATCCATAACCACGATCGGGAGTATGGATTCCGGGCCTGCGCCTCCGGCGCATCCGGAATGACGAGGTCCAAGAGTTGATATGAAAGAAGGGGCAGAGCGCTTCCGCTCTGCCCCTTTGTCGTTGTGTGGCTGTCCACAATCAGCGCATGAAGCCGCGATGATTGCTGCCGCCGCCATTGCCCTGCGCCTGGTTCATCGACTGGCGGAAGTTGTTGTTGCTGTTGACCATGCGGTTGGTGGTGTTCAGCTGCGGGCGGTTGGTCTGGACGTTGTTCTGGACCTGCACTTTGTTCACCGGGTTGTTGTTGATCTTGACACCGTTGTTGACACGGATCGGGTTGTTCTGCGTCTGAACATTCACCGGCTTGGTCTCGACGGTCGTGCCGCCCTTGCCGACATTTACCGGCATGCTCACGATCTTGCCCGGCTTGCCGTTAACGTTGCCGGCGTCCGGCTTGGTGTTGGTCACAGGCAGGGTGACGATCTTGCCGGTGCCGCCATTGTTGGTCGTGTTGGTCGGCGCGGGCAGGGTGACGATCTTGCCCGGGTTCTTTGACGGCGTACCATTCTGCTGGCCGGGCTGGTTGTTGTTGCCCGAGGGCAGGTTGACGATCTGGCCGCCATTGCCGAGCTTGCCGATGACGTTGCCGTCGACCGGTTTCTGCACGACCGGCAAATTGCCATTGATCTGACCACTGCCATTACCCTGCTGCAGCGGCATGTACTTCGGCTGGCCGAGATTGCCGATCTTGAAGGTCGGAGCAATGTTTTGCGGCGCCAGGAACTTGGTCGCCTGCATCAAGGGGATCTGCTTCGGCTGCACCTGGAGCTTCAGCGCCATCTGCGCATAGGGGCTGGTGCCGTAGCTGTCATAGAAGGTCTTGTAGCCGAGCGGCGAATTCACGAGCACCGCCTTGTGCCAGGCCTGCGAGAGCAGCAGGTTGTTGAGCAGCCAGCGGACGTGGTCGCACAGCGGGTCGTGCGGATACATCTGGATGAACTCCTGATAGTACTCCGGCCGGCCCTCGGACACGACGTAGTCATAGGCCTGACGCGTCGAGCGGCTTGGCAGGTTGGAGGCCATCTGCACCACCGGCGCCCTGACCGGCGCGCGGTTGGCGGCAACAGCGGTGTCGCCGAAGAAGGTGAAGTCCGAGGTCAGCGAGGAGCTCTCCCACGGGATCTGCGCGCCGCTGGTGGACTGGTTCACTTGCAGGCGGACGCGCTTGAACAGCTGCTCGATCGGCACGTTGGGTTCGCGCGCGACGTTCAGGAACGCTTGCGTGTAGGGGCTGTGACCGCCGGTGCCGTCGAGCGCTTCAGCGCCCGGTGCGGTCGAGTAACCGACAATCGAGCCGTTCGGCGCATCGACAATGGCAAGGCCGCGGCCGGCGTCATTGACATCAGGGAAGGGGTTGTTGCGGCAGGCATCGAGGATGACGATGCGCATGCGGCTCGGGATCGTCTCCAGCGTCGACATCACGTCGACCAGCCGCACCGAATTATTGACGAGCTCGGTCTGGCTCGACACCTTGGCGTCGACGGGAACGAGATAGTTCTCGCCGGCGAGCTGCACGCCGTGACCGGCGTAATAGACCATCGCCACCGTGTTCGGACCGCGCGCGGACACCTTGGCGGAGAAGTCCTGGACCACGCGGAGCATGTCGTTCTGGGTCAGGTCGGTCGCGGCAACCACCTCGAACCCGGCGGAGTTCAGGAACTTCGCCATCGACTCGGCGTCATTGTCGGGATTGGCGAGCTGCGGCGCGTTCTTGTAGTTCGAATTGCCGATCACCAGCGCCACCCGCTGCTCCGGGCCCTGCAGCGCGGTGGGGGCCGACTCGACCGGAGCAACTTGCGCGGAAACAGGGCCGCAGGCGAAGCCGAACAAGCTTCCCACAAGGCTGGCTGTCATCAGGAAAGGCTTTAGGCGGAACATGGCGTGCTCCTTTGGCACTGAACTCGATGCGAGATTGGTTGCCGGGGAGCCTCGCCGCGTTCGAGCTTGAGGTCCGTGATCCCCCTCACCATGGAGGCCTTGCGTGATCTGAATCACGCTCGGAACCTGCTATGGTTAGCGATCGATAACGGGAACTGCCGTCACATGCTGAAATCGATCGATCCGATCCTCACGCCCGACCTGCTCTGGCTGCTGGCCTCCATGGGCCACGGCGACGATCTCGTGGTCGTCGACGCCAACCACCCGGCCACGCACATCGCCCGCAGCACATCGTCGCAGCGCCTGATCCAGCTGCCGGGCATGACGATGGAGACGGCCGTCCGCGCCATCATGACGCTCTATCCGCTCGACGATTTCGATCCCGATCCGGTGCGCGTGATGGCGCCGGTCGACGATCCCGACCGCGTGCCCGACGTGCAGCGCGCCGTGCTGGCCGAGATCGAGTGCGCGGTCGGACGCGCCGTTGCTCCCGGCAAGCTCGCGCGGGCGGATTTTTATCGCGCGGCGGCGGCGGGTTTCGGCGTGGTACAGGTCGGCGACAGCCGAGGTTACGGCTGCTTCCTGATCAGGAAGGGCGTGATCAGCTAGCGGACGATACGTGAGGCGTCAGTCGTGCGCGAATGGTCCGACTTCGCGGATCACCTTGCAGATCTGCAGGAACCCGCTGGCGTAGAACTCGGCATGTCCCCGCTTCATCGTCTCGACATGGTCGGGGTGGGTGCGCCAGGCCTCGAGCGCTTCTTCCGAAGCAAACCGGAATACGGTGAGTTCCTCGCCGTCCTCGGCCTTGAAGGACTTCAGCGACAGAAAGCCCGGCATGCTGCTGACGATGTCGTACATGCGCCCGCCCAAGCGGTCGTGCTCGTCGACGGAGGCGCCGTCCCGCAGCTTCAGGTCACCAATGACAATCACTTCGCCGATCATGTTTCCCCTCGTCGCTAATCGAGTTTCTGCCGTTCGATCTCCTGTTCGCTTGTGCGATGGCTTTTGTTACGTCGCGACCCGGTTTCGATGAAATTTGCACTCGAAATTGAATGGTCATCCCTCGATCGACTGTCTATGGTCGATCCATGTCTCGCCTTGTGTGTCTATTCGTTGCCATCATCCTCTCGCTGCTGCCGGCTGTCGCGTCCGCTGAGCCAGCTCAAAAGCGTCCCAAGCCCGTCTGGAAAGGCTACGGCTTCCTGCCGGGCTATCGTCAGCCGCTGAGCAACAGCATTCCGCTCTACAAGCAGAAGGACGCGATGCGTCGCCTCGCGCGCAACGACCGCCGCCACTGGTACATCGATCCGGTTCCGCAATATTATCGCTGGGACGGCGAGTGGCACTATTTCGGCCGCCCCGGCTTCAACGGCGGCCGCTACAATGGCGGCAGTTTTGGCCCGTGCTGGACGCGCACGCCGATCGGCGCGGTGTGGAATTGCGGGTGACGGGCGCGCGGCTAGGGAAAGTTGCGGACGACCTCGATCGGCCCAACGATCGCTGCATTGAAGGCATCGAGGTCTTCGGCCGGAATCCAGTACTCCAGATGCGACCGTCCGCCGGCCTCCTGCACGTCATACTTCGCGATGAAGTCGCGCTTGACCGCAAAGCGTGTCACGAAGCCCGAACCGCTCGCCGGGACATTCCAATCGCGTGCGATCTTGATGGCGTAGTCTTCCGTCAGCACCGGATAGAAGATCGGCTGGTCCGGCAGGCGCGGCGGAAACGCGCGCATGCCGGATTGCTCGATCAGTGCGAGCTCTTTCGGGCCTACGGGGCGCCAGAGGGTGAGGGTTTCTTCGGGGGACATGGTGTGATGACCGGGTTCTAGTGCTCTACATACACTGACGTGTTTCTCCGCTCTACCACCGTCACCCCCGCGCAATGGCAAAGCCATTGTCGCTGGAGGTGCGCGCTCTGCGGCGCATCGCGCCGCTGAGCAAGCCTCGAAGGGCGACGGCCCGGCTGCATCGGGGCCGTGCATCCTTCGAGGCTCCCCGCACGATGCTGAGCATCGTGCGTCTCGCACCTCAGGATGACGGAGTCGGCGGACTCGCTGTGGCTTCGTTGCTCGCAATGACGCGGAGAGAGCGCGCCCCTTACGAGAAGAACGCGATCTTCTCGGCTTGGGTCATGCGGCGGATCGGGGCAAGGGGATCGTTTGCCGGCGCGCGGGGCTTTTGCAGGATGCCGCTGGCCAGGATGGTGGCGCCGAGCGAGGTCTCGGGCAAGGAAGCAGACAAGGGCGAGGGCGTGGGCAGCGGCGTTGCGGCGAAATTTGCCGTCGCGGCCATGGCCTGAGCCGGCTGCTCCATCACTTCGGCGGCGGCCTCTGCGATGGCCTCGGTGAGGCGCGCGAGCGAGTCCATTGCGATCGGCGCGTGGGCGGCGGGCTCCTCCGCAACCGCTGCGACGACAGGCTCTGCTACGACCGGTTCCGGAAGCTCCGCGGCAATGGGCGCTGCGGCCTCCGCCACCATCGGCTCCGGAACGGCCGCTTCCATCTCGACCGGCGCGATGATCTCGTCGAAATCAGGATCGGGCGCGGCCATCTCGAGCGCGATGGCCTCGAGCACTGCGTCGTCCTCGGCTTGCGCGGCCGCGTCGAGCGCGAAAGCGTCAGCGGCTTCCGCGGAGGCGGCGGGGTCCGTGGCTGGGTCTTCGAACGAGACGTCTTCGTGCGCGAGGTCTTCTGGCGCGACTTGGTCGAGCGCTGTGCTCTCGACAGCCATCTGGCTCTCGGCCGCGATCTCCGGCGCGACGGCGGCGTCCATTGCCTGTTCCGCCTCGGCGAACGCTTCGCTGGCGACGGCCGCTTCGGGCTCGGCAGCCGCTGCGAGATCCTGCGGCGGCTCCGTAAAAGTCACGGGTGCTTCGCTCGCCATCGCCGCGGGCGCGGCCTCGACAGGCGGAGCGGCGGCGGATGACGGCGCCTCCTGCACCGGAGCGGACGCGGGAGACGCCGCCTGCGGCGTTGCGCCGCCGTCGGTCTGCTCCACCCGATCCCTCAGTAGATCGAATGCGGCTTTGAGCTCGACGCGGGGGTCGATGGTCGAAATCTGTCCGCAGGCGGCCTCGATCGAGGCGAGCTGCGAATCAATGAGGTCGCAGATTCGTCCGTCGGCGCCGATCTCGCGCCAGCGCCAGGAGATCTCCTTGATGATGCGCACGCCGCGCGGGATCGCCGCGAGGCTCGCCTCGATCGCGGCGGGGTCGACGGCGGCGATGGCGATCGTCTCGGCCTCGCGGATCGCGCGGCGGATCTCGACCAGCGCTTCGGGCAGGCGATCTTCGACGACGGGTTGTCGCTGCGCTGCAAGGGTTTCTTCGATTTTCGCGACCGCGTCGAGCACCATGCGCGTGTCGGCATTGCGGTTGCGCTTGGCGTATTCGCCGAGGAACCAGCGGCCGCGCGCCGTCTCCATGAAGGCTTCGCGGATCGCGTCGTAATCCTGCTCGTTCGGCTCGGCCGCGCGGGCAGACATGGGCGAAAGGGCGAATGCTTCGTTGGCCATTGCGATCTCGTCGCGCAAATCACCGCGCGTTACAGTAACGATCACCACGATATCGGCCGAATCGCAATTGGTTTGATGGCACCCGAATCACAAATCCCCACGCCAGCATCGGCGAAACGGCGATTCGCCGTCAGCCTCGCCCTGTTCTATTCGGCCGTCTTCGCGGTCTCGGGCACGCATCTGCCGTTCTTCCCGGTGTGGCTGAAGGCAATCGGCATCGACGCGGCCTGGATCGGCCTCATCAACGCGCTGCCGGCGATCACGCGCTTCACCACGCTGCCGCAAGTGACCGCCTTCGCCGAAAAGCGACATGCCATTCGCGCCGGCATGATGGTGTCGGTGCTGGCGACCGCGATCGGCTTTACGGCGGTCGGCCTGCAGCAGCAGCCGCTGGCGCTGTTCCTGATCTACGCGCTGACCTGCATGATGTGGACGCCGACGATGCCGCTGACCGATGCCTACGCGTTGCGCGGTGTCGCCCGTTACGGGCTCGATTACGGACCCTTGCGGCTGTGGGGCTCGGCGGCCTTCGCCGCCGGCTCGCTCGCCTGCGGCTATCTCGTAGACCACATCGCCGCGCGCGATCTGATCTGGGTCATCGTCGCATGGGCCGTCGTTGCGGTCGCAGCCGGCCTGCTGCTTCAGCCGCTGGACGATGTCAGGCGCAAGACGACGGAGAGACATGCCGGCAAGGCGCTGCTGCGCGATGCCGGCTTCTGGGCCGTCATCGTCTCGGCCGCGCTGATTCAGGGCAGCCACGTCGCCTACTACACCTTCTCAGCCATCAACTGGCAGCTCCATGGGATCAGTGGGCTGACGATCGCGGGTCTGTGGACGCTGGGCGTGATCGCGGAGATCGTGGTGTTCGCGCTGTCGCCGCGCTTCTCGCTGCATCCGTCCGCCGTGATTGCGATCGGAGGGCTCAGCGCCATGCTGCGCTGGATCGTCACTGCCAATGAGCCGCCGCTCGCGCTGCTGGCGATCGTCCAGCTCGGCCACGGCCTCAGCTTCGGCATGACCATCGTCGGCACGATGAATCTCCTGGTGCAGCGCGTGCCTTCGCATCAGATCGCGCGGGGGCAGGGCTATTACGCCGCGTGCAACGGACTTCTGGGCGCTGCGACCTCGATCGCGTCAGGTGCGATCTACGCCCGCATCGGCGATGGATTGTATTACGTGATGGCTGCGATGGCGGCGGCCGGCGCGCTTCTGATCTGGTCGGCGCGGCACCGGCTCAAGCCTCAGCCCCAGAGCGAGGCGTCCGGCGGATAGACCAGGCTGTCATCGTAACGCAGGCCATGATCGCGGTCGCGCGCCAGCAGCAAGGGGCCGTCGAGATCGACGAAGCGCGCCTGCGGCGTCACCAGCATCGCGGGGGCCATCGACAGCGAGGTTGCGACCATGCAGCCGATCATGATCTCGAAGCCGAGCGCCTGCGCGGCGTCCGCCATCGCGAGGGCCTCGGTGAGCCCGCCGGTCTTGTCCAGCTTGATGTTCACGGCGTCGTAGCGGTCGCGCAAGGGGGCAAGCGAGGAGCGGTCATGCACGCTCTCGTCGGCGCAGACCGCGAGCGGCCGCTTGATCCGCGCCAGCGCCTCGTCCTTGCCTGATGGCAACGGTTGCTCCACCAGGGTGACGCCGGCGGCGTCGCAGGCGGCGAGATTGTGCGCCAGATTGGCCTCGGTCCAGGCCTCGTTGGCATCGACGATCAGCTCGGATTCGGGAGCGGCCTTGCGTACCGCCGCGATCCGCTCGGGATCGCCGTCGCCGCCGAGCTTGATCTTGAGCAGCGGCCGGTGCGCCGCCTTGGCGGTGGCGGCCGCCATGGCCTCGGGGGTCCCTAACGAGATCGTGTACGCCGTGGTGCGCTCGCCCGGCACCGGGCGGTCGAGCAGGTTCCAGGCCCGCTGGCCCGCCGCCTTGGCCTCCAGGTCGATCAGGGCGCAGTCCAGGGCATTGCGGGCCGCGCCGGGCGCCATGGCGGCCTGGAGGGCTTGCCGCGTCAGCCCGTCCGCGACGGCCTGCTGCATGGCCTGGATGGCCGCCAGCGTCGCCTTGGGCGTCTCGCCATAGCGGGGATAGGGCACGCACTCGCCGCGGCCGGTCAGCCCGTCCCGGCTGACTTCGGCCACGACCGTCACGGCCTCGGTTTTGGCCCCCCGGCTGATGGTAAAGCTGCCCGCGATCGGGAAGCGCTCGATTCGCGCCGCCAGGGCAGCAAATTTCATGGAAGTCATTTTGAACTCTGGCGAAATCTGAACCTGCTAGTTACCTCTAGCAACTAACATTAACCACTTGGGGATACCTTCTCTGGGTAAGGGCGCGTGCGCAACTATCTGATTTTCTCCGCCCCGGCACGGGAGCGGACATCTTGAGCAGCGATCCGAAGCTGGAGCGGATTGCCAAGGGCAACGCGCTGGCACTCTGCGCCACCGGGACATGGACCGCGAGCTTCGCGCCGGTCCTGGAGCGGATCGTGGCCGACGCCGAGAAGCTCGCCGGCGGCCAGCAAAGCGTCTTCATCGACGTCTCCGAGGTCGCCAAGCTCGACACGTTCGGCGCCTGGCTGATCGAGCGGCTGCGCCGGAGCCTGACGAACGGGCCCGTCGAGGCGCAGATCGCGGGTCTCTCCGCCAATTATTCCAGCCTCGTGGACGAGGTACGGCGGGTCAGGGCGACGGCCGTGGTCGACGGCGGCACGGTGACCATCACCGGCATGCTGGAGCAGATCGGCCGGACCGTGGCCGGCATCGGCGGCACCGTCGCAGGCCTCGTCGACATGCTCGGCGCCGTGCTCGCGGCGGGATTTCGCGTCCTGATCCATCCGCGCTCGTTCCGCCTGACCTCGACCGTGCATCACATGGAGCAGGTCTGCTGGCGCGCGGTGCCGATCATCGTGCTGATCACGTTCCTGATCGGCTGCATCATCGCCCAACAAGGCATCTTCCATTTCCGCCGCTTCGGCGCCGACATCTTCGTGGTCGACATGCTGGGTGTGCTGGTGCTGCGCGAGATCGGCGTGCTGCTGGTCGCGATCATGGTCGCGGGCCGCTCGGGCAGCGCCTACACCGCCGAGCTCGGCTCGATGAAGATGCGCGAGGAGATCGACGCGTTGCGCACCATGGGCTTCGATCCGATCGAGGTGCTGGTGCTGCCGCGCATGATGGCGCTCGTGCTGGCGCTGCCGATCCTGGCTTTCCTCGGCGCGATGGCCGCGCTCTATGGCGGCGGCCTCGTCGCCTGGCTCTATGGCGGGGTCGAGCCCGAGGCCTTCCTGCTCCGCTTGCGCGACGCCATCTCGATCGATCATTTCATCGTCGGCATCGTCAAGGCCCCGGTCATGGCGGCCGTGATCGGCATCGTCGCCTGCGTCGAGGGCCTCGCCGTGCAGGGCAGCGCGGAATCGCTGGGCCAGCACACCACGGCTTCCGTGGTTAAGGGCATCTTCTTCGTCATCGTGATGGACGGCGTGTTCGCCATCTTCTTCGCCTCGATCGGGATGTGACGATGGCAAAAGAAGCTCAAAGCGAGATCCTAAATCCGATCATCCGCGTCCGCGACATCACCGTGCAGTTCGGTAGCACGCGCGTGCTCGACGGCCTCAACCTCGACGTCAAGCGCGGCGAGATCTTGGGCTTTGTCGGTCCTTCCGGTGCGGGCAAGTCGGTGCTGACGCGCACCATCATCGGCCTGGTGCCGAAGGTTGCGGGCTCGATCGAGGTGTTCGGCGTCGACCTGGATTCCTCCAACACGTCGCAGCGCCGCAACGTGGAGCGGCGCTGGGGCGTCTTGTTTCAGCAGGGCGCGCTGTTCTCCTCGCTGACCGTGCGGCAGAACATCCAGTTTCCGATGCGCGAATATTTGCGGGTCTCGCAGCGGCTGATGGACGAGATCACCATGGCCAAGCTCACCATGGTCGGCCTCAAGCCGGAGGTCGCCGAGCGCTTCCCGTCCGAACTCTCCGGCGGCATGATCAAGCGCGTCGCGCTGGCGCGCGCGCTGTCGCTCGATCCGGACCTCGTCTTCCTGGACGAGCCGACCTCGGGCCTCGATCCGATCGGTGCCGGCGATTTCGACGAGCTGGTCAGGACGCTGCAGCGCACTTTAGGGCTGACCGTTTTCATGGTAACCCACGACCTCGACAGCCTTTACACAGCGTGTGACCGCATCGCCGTTTTAGGGAACGGTAAGATCATAGCAGCAGGGTCGATCGCCGACATGCAGGCCTCGCAGCATCCCTGGCTGAGGCAATATTTCCATGGCAAGCGCGCCCGCGCGGTCATGGGTTGAGTGGCTGGGTTGAATAGCTGTGATGAGTAGCCGGAGCACCTGATGGAAACGCGGGCAAACTACGTCTTGATCGGGTCGTTCACGCTGGCGGTGATCGCCGCGGCGATCGGCTTCGTGCTCTGGTTCCAGTCGCTGCACACCACCAAGCAGCGCAGCCCCTTGCGCGTCGTGTTCGAGGGCCCGGCGGCGGGCCTGCGCAACGGCGGCAGTGTCAATTTCAACGGTATCCGGGTGGGCGAGGTGGTCTCGGTGAAGCTCGACAACCCGCGGCGGGTTGTCGCACTCGCCATGATCGAGAACAACGCTCCGATCCGCAAGGACACCCTGGTCGGCCTCGAATTCCAGGGCCTCACCGGCGTCGCCGCCATCTCGCTGAAGGGTGGAGACGAAGCCGCAGCCCCGCCGCCGCTCGATCAGGACGGCATCCCGACGCTGACGGCCGACCCCAACAAGCTCCAGGACGTCACCGAGGCGATCCGCGGCACGCTGCAGAACATCAACAAGATCGTCGCCGACAATCAGGAATCGGTGAAGAACTCGCTGAAGAATTTGGAGACCTTCACCAACTCGCTCGCGCGCAATTCCGAGAAGATCGACGGCGTGATGGCCAAGGTCGACGGCGTCATGCTCAAGGCCGACAACCTCATGCTCGGCCTCAACACGCTTGCCGGCGGCAAGGACGGCGGCGAGCTGTTCCAGGCGGTGAAATCGATTCGCGAGCTCGCCGACGATTTCGACAAGCGTTCCGGCGCGTTGATGAGCGACGGCCGCCGCACCCTCGGCGACATCAGCCGCGCCGTGAACAATTTCGACCGCAACCCCACCCGCGTGCTGTTCGGCGCCAGCAACAGCAGCGCCCCACCGCCCCCGCCCCCCGAGCCGCCGAGGCAGGCGCCGGCGCCGAGGCGGTAGGGAGCGACGAGTCTCTCCTCGTCATTGCAACGCCAGGTCTCGTGTCCCGGACGCGCTGCAGCGTGTAACGCTGCTGCGCAGAGCCGGGACCCAGACGGCAACACGGTACACGTGGAGAATGGCCCCGGCTCTGCAGCGCACCGCCGAAGAGCCGCTGCACTGCGTCCGGGGCACGAGAGGAGAGACTGTGCATGCTCTCTCCATCAGTCATTGCGAGCGACTTGTCCTCCGTAGCTCGAGGAGCGAAGGCGGAAGCGAAGCAATCCAGACTGCCGCTGCGGAAGCGGTCTGGATTGCTTCGTCGCTTCGCTCTTCGCAATGACGGGGCGATACGAAAGTATGGGGGTCTAGCCGAGCCAAGGTAGGGGGAGGGGCTGGCCGGTATTGTCAGCTATATCGCGCTCAAGGCGTGCCCACGACAAGGCGCGTCGACTTCACTCACAGGGGAGGAGAGAGCGCGTGGTACGCCTGTTGCTGTTGTTGCCGTTCATCGGCCTGATGATCGTGCCGTTCTACAATATCAGGGAGCCGCATCTGTTCGGCTTCCCGTTCTTCTATTGGTATCAGCTCGCCTGGGTGCCGCTGACCTCGCTGCTCACCTACATCGTCTACAGGAGCGTGCGCCGTGCTGACTAATGTCGATAGCGCGGCGTTCGCCGTATTCCTCGCACTGTTCATTCTCGTCACCGGCATGGGCTTCGTCGCCTCGCGCTGGCGCAAGCCGGAGACGCTCGCCCATCTCGACGAGTGGGGCCTCGGCGGCCGCAAGTTCGGGACCTGGATCACCTGGTTCCTGGTCGGCGGCGACTTCTACACCGCCTACACCGTGATCGCCGTTCCTGCGCTGGTCTACGCGGTCGGCGCCTACGGCTTCTTCGCGCTGCCCTACACCATCATCGTCTATCCGTTCGTGTTCGCGGTGATGCCGGTGCTGTGGAAGGTCGCCAAGGAGCGCGGCTACGTCACCGCGGGCGACGTGGTGCGCGGCGCCTACGGATCGCGCGGGCTCGAGCTTGCGGTCGCGGCCACCGGCGTGCTGGCGACGATGCCCTACATTGCGCTCCAGCTGATCGGCATGGAGGTGGCGATCAAGGCACTCGGCCTGCACGGCGAGATCCCGCTGGTTGTCGCCTTCCTGGTGCTGGCGCTCTACACCTATTCGTCGGGCCTGCGTGCGCCAGCGCTGATCGCCTTCGTCAAGGACATCATGATCTACATCGTGGTGATCGCGGCGATTGCGATCGTGCCCTCGAAGCTTGGCGGCTACGGCGCGATCTTCACCGCGGCGGATGCGGCGTTCGCGGCGAAAGGCGCAGGCGGCATCCTGCTGTCCCCGGCCCAGATCGTGCCTTACGCGTCGCTGGCGCTGGGCTCGGCGCTCGCCGCCTTCATGTATCCGCACACGCTGACCGGCATCTTCGCGTCCTCGGGCGGCAACACCATCCGCAAGAATGCGATGATGCTGCCGGCCTACACGCTGCTGCTCGGTCTGCTTGCGCTGCTCGGTTACATGGGCCATGCGGCGGGGCTCAAGCTCGCCAGCAACAACGACGTCGTGCCCGAGCTGTTCAAGACGCTGTTCCCGAGCTGGTTCGCGGGCTTTGCATTCGCCGCGATTGCGATCGGAGCGCTGGTGCCGGCCGCCGTCATGAGCATCGGCGCCGCCAATCTGTTCACCCGCAACTTCTGGAAGGTGTGGGTCGATCCGAAGGTGACGCCGGCAGGTGAGGCGAAGGTCGCCAAGATCACCTCCATGCTGGTGAAGGTCGGCGCGCTGCTTGCCATCCTCCTGATGCCGACGCAGTTCGCGCTCGACCTGCAGCTGCTCGGGGGCCTCTGGATCCTGCAGACGCTGCCGGCGCTGGTGTTCGGTCTCTATCTGAACTGGTTCTCGAGTCCGGCGCTGCTGGCTGGCTGGGCCGTCGGCCTGGCAGGCGGATCGTGGCTCGCCTGGTCGGACGGATTGAAGCCGCTGCACAGCATCGACTTCGGCGCCGGCAAGGTCGCGATCTACACCGGTCTGTTGGCGCTCGCGCTCAACATCGTGGTGGCCGTCGTGCTCAACCTGGCGCTCAAGCGCATGCCGCAGCAACGGCTGTCCCGCGAGGCGGCCTGAGCGATTGCGGGCGGCGGCCGGAGAATCCCTTCGGTCGCCGCTTGTCTCCGGACTGAAACGGCCTTCCATGCGATTGAAAACGCTCTAGTATCCGCCCGCGCCCGGCCGCTCGTCGCGAGCGCATCAGACTGTTTCGGGTGAGGATGTCTTGCAGGCGTGGTTCGTTCTTGCGGTCGCTGCCGGCTATGTGACCACGCTGTTCCTGGTGGCCTGGTGGGGCGACCGGCGAAGTGCCGGCGGGCCGCTGGTGTCGCCAAACTCCTGGGCGGCCGCGATCAGCTATTGCCTGACGCTTGCGGTCTACAACACCTCGTGGAGCTTCTACGGCTCGGTCGGACGGGCCGCCACCAGCGGGCTGGACTTCGCCACGATCTATGTCGGCCCGACCCTGGTGCTGCTGTTCGGCCAGCGGCTCCTGTCCAAGGTGATTGCGATCGCCAAGGCACAGAACGTCACCTCGATCGCGGACTTCATCGCCGCGCGTTACGGCAAGAGCCAGGTGCTTGCGGCCTTCGTGACGCTCGCATCGCTGCTCGGCGTGCTTCCCTATATCGCGCTCCAGCTCAAGGCCGTCGGCAAGAGTTTTGATTATCTGATCCTCCAGCCCGAGCGTGCCGGCGGCGAGGCGCTGCGGTTCTGGCAGGACTCGGCGTTCGGCGTCGCTGCATCGATGGCGCTGTTCGCGATCGTGTTCGGTGTCCGGCACGTCCATGCCAGTGAGCATCATCGCGGCCTGATGCTCGCGATCGCCTTCGAGAGCGTCGTCAAGCTGCTCGCATTCCTGATCGTCGCGCTGTTCGTGCTGTTCGGACCCTCCGGCGGGCCGGCCGCTCTGCTGTCGCAGTTTCAATCGGATCCGCAATTGGGCGGCATCCTGAGCTTCGATCCGGCGCAGCCGGTGTGGCCTGCAACGATCATCATCTCGGCGATTGCTTTCCTCTGCCTGCCGCAGGCCTTCCATGTCGCCGTCGTCGAGAATGAGAGCCCAAGCCATACGCGCACCGCGGCCTGGCTCTATCCGGCTTATCTTGCGCTGTTCAGCCTCTTGATCCTGCCGATCGCTGCGGCCGGGCTCACCCGCTTCGGCGGGATGATGGACCCCGACACCTATGTCATCTCGCTGCCGATCGCGGCCGATGCGGGCACCATCAGCCTGATCGCGTTTCTGGGCGGGCTGTCGGCCGCCACCGGCATGGTGATCATGACATCCGTTGCGCTCAGCACCATGCTCTGCAACGACGTCATCATGCCGCTGCTGCTGCGCTCGCGCGTCTTCGGCCTGCACGCGCAGAGCCGGCCGATGACGTCGGTGCTGGTGACGGTGCGCCGGCTCTCGATCCTCAGCATCCTGCTGCTCGCCTATCTGATGCACCGCCTCGTCAACCAGTCCTATCCACTCACCGTGATCGGCCTGTTGTCGTTCGTCGCGGTCGCACAATTCGGTCCGGCGTTCGTCGGCGGGCTGTTCTGGCCGCGGGCCAACAAGGCCGGCGCCTCGCTCGGGATCGCGGTCGGCTTCTTCGTCTGGGCCTATACGCTGCTGTTGCCCTCGGCCGCGCCGCTCTGGCCGGGGATCGAGGAGATCGTTCGCCAAGGTCCCTGGCAAGTCGCCTGGCTCAAGCCGAATGCGCTGCTGGGCCTCGAAGGGATCGATCCGATCTCGCACGCCACGCTGTGGAGCCTTGGCGCCAATCTCGTCTGCTTCCTGATGGTCTCGGCGCTGGGCCGGCAATCGACAGTCGAGCGTAATCAGGCGGCCGCGTTCGCCGACGGCGTCGTCCGCGAATCCATCCCCAAACTGTCGTCGCGCGTGGTGGTGCGGCTCGATGATCTCCGCGCGCTGGCGCTGCGTTTCGTCGGCGCCGAGCGCGGCGCGGCGGCCTTCAACGCTTATCTGGCGGCTCGCATCGTAGGGACGGGGCCGCGTCTCGATCCGTCGGGACTGGTCGATCTCGACTCGATTCGGTTCACCGAAAATTTGCTGGCCGGCGCGATCGGCGCGGCATCGGCGCGCGTGGTGATCGCGGCGTCGCTGGAAGGCCACTCGCTGTCGCGGCGGGAGGCGATGGCGATGCTCGACGAGGCCTCGGAGGCGCTGCGCTTCAACCGCAGCCTGTTGCAGTCCACGCTGGAAAGCGTACCGCAGGGCATCTGCGCCTTCGACGCCGATTTCAACATTACAGCCTGGAACGGTCGGTTCATCGCGCTGCTCGATCTGCCGCCGGACTTCGTGCGCGTGGGGCTTCCGCTGGCGGATCTCATCGCCTTCAATGTCGAGCGCGGCGAATATGCCGCGTCCGAATTCGCCTCGCTCCTGGTCAACCGCGACGTCACCACGCAGAGCTGGCCTTATCTTTACGAGCGCAAGCGGCCGGATGGCACGGTGCTGGAGATCGTCTACGACCGCGTCGCCGAGGGCGGCTACGTCTCGACCTATACCGACGTCACCGAGCGTCACCGTGCCGCCGAGGCCTTGCGACGCGCCAATGAAGGGCTCGAGCTGCGCGTCCGCGAGCGCACCGAGGCGCTCGAGCAAGCGAAGGCCGAAGCCGAGCAGGCCAATCTCGGCAAGACGCGCTTTTTGGCCGCGGCCAGCCACGATTTGCTGCAGCCGCTGAATGCGGCCCGTCTGTTTCTGTCCGCGCTCGACGAGAGCCTGAGCGCTCCGTCGCGCGCTGGCGACGCCGACAAGGAGCGCACCCTGGCGAGCAGCGCGGTTACGGCGCTACGATCGACCGAGCACGTGCTCGACCGGCTGCTCGACATCTCCTCCTATGATGCCGGCGCCGTGCGCGCCGAGATATCCGACTTTCCGATCGCCGATCTCTTCGTGCAGTTGAACGTCGAATTCTCGGCGATGGCGCGCGAGCGCGGGATTGCCTTCCGCGTTGTCGATTGCGGCCTTGCGGTGCGCAGCGATCCGCATCTGCTGCGCCGGATCCTGCAGAACCTGCTGTCGAATGCGCTTCGCTACACGCCCAAGGGACGCATCCTGCTCGGCTGCCGGCGGCGCGGGGACGCTGCGCATCGAGGTCTGGGACACCGGCGTGGGAATCGCGGCGGCAGACCAGAAGCGCATCTTCGAGGAGTTCCAGCGCCTCGCGCCGGGGGCGGAGAAGGGATTGGGCCTCGGGCTCGCCATCGTCGAGCGCGTGTCGCGGCTGCTGGACCACGCCGTCGATGTCCGGTCGCGCCCGGGACAAGGTTCGTGCTTTGCCGTCACGGTGCCGCTGGCGCACGGACCGGGCCGGCCGCTTCAGAGCAACCCTGCGATGGCCGCGCCGGCGCCGGCGGAACGCGCTCTGACCATCCTGTGCCTGGACAATGACGCGACGATTCTCGACGGCCTCTCCGCGCTGCTCGGCGGCTGGGGGCATCACGTGCTGGTCGCAGCCGACGCCGCCGCGGCGATGGACGCGGCCGCGACCGTCCTGCCAGACGTCGTGCTGCTCGATTACCATCTCGACGGCGGCTGCAACGGCTTGGACTTTCTCGACAATCTCAGGCAGAAGTCGGGCCGCGAGGTCCGTGCGCTGGTCGTCACCGGCGATCGCAGCGAGGCGGTGCGCCAGGCGGCGAGGGCGCGCGGCTGCGAGATCCTGTCGAAGCCGGTCAAGCCGGCGGCCCTGCGGCGCTTTCTCGGCGGCGAAGCCCTGAGCCGGCAGTTCGGCACGAAACCGGAGACTCCCTGACGATGCGCATCCTGATCGGCGACGACCACCCGCTGGTGCAGGCCGCGCTCCGTAGCGCGTTGTCGACCGTGCTGCCCGATCTCGACATCGTCGCCTGCCAGTCGCTGGACGAGGCGCTCAGCGTGCTGGCGGTCCAGTCCGACGAGATCGACCTGATCCTGTGGGATCTGACGATGCCGGGCATTCAGGGCTTTGCCGCGCTGTTCATCCTGTCGGCGCAATTCCCGACGGTGCCGGTCGCGATCATCTCGGCCCGGCAGGACGCCGCCACCATCCGTCGCGCCATCGCCTATGGCGCATCCGGTTACATCCCGAAATCGCTCAGCCTGCCCGAGATGGCGGATGCGATCACAAAGATCCTCGCCGGCGAGATCTGGATGCCGCCCAATGTCGGCGGCCGCGGCTCGATCCAGAGCGCCGACATCGAGCTCGCCGGGCGCATGGCCACCCTCTCGGCGCAGCAGCTGCGCATTCTCGCGATGATCGTGGAAGGCAAGCTCAACAAGCAGATCGCGGGCGAGCTCGATATCGCCGAGCAGACGGTGAAGGGCCACGTCTCGACGATCTTGCGCAAGCTCGGCGTCGGCTCGCGCACGCAGGCGGCCGTCCTCGCTGAACGGCTGTCGTTCGGCCAGCCCGGCAGCAATTGAGCTTCAGAACATCCAAACAAAAACGGAGGCCGTGAGGCCCCCGTTTACATTCGCTTCTCGTTGCTAATCGCCGCTCACCCCAGCCGTCCTGCCGCATGTGCGAGCAGCGTGTACACCAGGCCCGTCTCCGAGGTCAGGTGGCTGCGCAGCTCCTGCGGGCCGCGGCCGTCGCGGGCGACTTCGTCGAGCAGGCGTTCGAACTCGGCGACGTAGCGGTCGACCGTGCCCTTGAAGTTGCGGTCGGCGCGGTACTTGCGGGCGACCTCGTCGAAGGCCTTCTGGCCGGCGGGCGTGTAGAGGCGCTTGGTGAAGGCCTTGTTCTCGCCGCGCTGGTAGCGGTCCCACATCTCGGCGGCGAGGTTGCGGTCCATCAGCCGGCCGATGTCGAGCGACAGCGATTCCAGCGGATTGCCGCTTGCCTGCGGAGCCTGCGGCTGCGGCGCGGGTGCGGCGCGGCCACGCGGAGCCTCACGGCCGGTCGGGGCGCCCTGATTGGCGTCCGTGCGGTTGAGCAGGTCCGACAGCCAGCCGTCACGGCCCTGGTCGCTGCCGGCGGGCGCGACCGGCGGTGCTTCGGTGCGGCGCGCGGCCGGCACCCCGAGATCCGGCGGCGGCAGCGTGGAAGCGCTGCCGGTGTCGCGCATGCGGGTCTCGGCGCTACGTCCGCCCGCAGCTGCCATGATCGGCTCCTCCTGGCGCTGGACCGCGACGGACGCGCGGCCCGTCGTGGTGACGTCGAGGCCGCGGCCATGCTGGGCCACGATGCGGTTGAGCTCGGCGAGGGCCTCGATCTGGTCGACGATCACCTTGCGCATCTGCGCAGTGCTCTCGGCGGCCTCCTGCGGCATCTCGAGCACGCCGCGGCGCAGCTCGTTGCGGGTGGCTTCGAGCTCGTTGTGCATCTCGAAGGCCATCTGCTTCATGCTGGAGACGAGGTTGGTGAACTTCTCGGTCGACTGCTTGAACATCGTATCCGCCTCGTCCGTGGTCTGGCGGTAGATGTCGTGCATGGCCTCGATGGTCTGCCGGTGCTCTTCCTCGGATGCGACGCGCACCGCCTCGAACTGGCGGGTGATCGCGGCCGAGCCTGCGCCGGCGGTCTCGGCGACGACGCGGGCGATGTCGCGGGCACGCTCTTCGGCGGCGGCCAGCGATTCATCGAGCAGGCCGGTGAAGCGCGACAGGCGCTGGTCGAGATCGGCCGTGCGGAGGTCGATCGTGGTGACGAGCGATTCCAGCGCCTGCTTGCGCTCGGCGAGCGAGGCGGTGGTGTTCTTGTTGCTCTGCTCGACGACCTGCGCAGCGTCGACCAGGGCCTTGCCGTGCGCGTCGAACTGGGTCGACAGCTCGCCGAGATCCTGCAGCGCCTTCGTGGTCTTGCTGTTGAAGACGTTGAGCTGCTCTTCCAGGTTCTGCGTCGCCGCGCCGTTGCGCGAGGTGACGTCGTTCATCGCCGAGACGAAGTCGGCGACGCGCGTCACCAGCGCCCGCTCGAGCGAGTTGAGGTTGTCATGCGCACCGGTCAGCACCTCCTGAAGCAGGATGTTGCCTTCGCGCAGGCGCTCGAACAGCGCCACCGTGTCGGTACGCAGGATCTTGCTGGTCTCCTGCATCTCGGTGACGGCCGCGATCGAGACCTGGCGCGACTGGTCGATCGCCGCGCGCGAGGCCTGCTCGAGGTCCTTGAGCGACTTGCCGACCGCGCCGGTGGCGATCTCGCTCGCCGCGTTGATGGTGCGCGCGACTTCCGAGCCGTTGCCCATCATGGTCTGCGAGAAGGCCTGGCCGCGCGTCTCGATCGACTTCAGCGCGTCCGAGGTGACGCGGTCGATGTCGAGCGTGAGCTGGCTGGTCTTGGAGCCGATCGCGTCGACCAGGGCGCCGCGCTTGGCGTCGATCATGTTCGACAGGCGGTCGGCCTGCTGCTGCACGTAGGTGACGATCTCGTCGGTCTTGCCGGTCATGGCCTGGCCGAAGCTGGAGCTGGCGGCGAGCACCGAACGCTCGACGTCGGACGAGCTCGACTTGACCCGCGAGCTCGCCTCGTTGGAGGCCGAGATCAGCGCGTTCTGGGCGTTGAGCGCGCTGGTCTGGATGTCGTTGGTCGCGTTCGCGGTGGCCGCGCTCAGCGTCCGCTCGATCTCGGTCGAGATCGTGCGGATCTGGCTCGCGGCGTCCGCCGAGGTCGAGGTCAGCGAGGTCTGGGCCTCACGCGCGCTGTTGAGAATGGTCGAGGCGGTGTCGGCGCCGACCGCGGTCAGCGTGCGCTCGATGTCGGTGGTCAGCGACTTGATCTGGCTGGCCGCATCGGTCGAAGCGGAGATCAGCGAGCCCTGGGCCTCGCGCACGCCGCTGGTGAGCGCCTCGATGGTGGCGCCGCCGGCGGTTGCCAGTGCGCGCTGCATCTCGGCCGCGAGCGAACGGACCTGGCTGGTCTGCTCGGCCGAGACCGAGAGCAGGGTGGTCTGAGCGTCGCGGGCGCTGGTGGTGATCGTCTCGGCGGTCGACTGGCCGACCTGCGAGAGCGAACGATGCACTTCGGCCGCGAGCGACTTGACCTGGCTCGCCGCCTCGGAAGACGCCGTGACCAGCATGTTCTGCGCCTCTCGCGCGCCGGCGGTGATGGTCTCGGCGGTCGAGGTGCCGGCCATCGAGAGCGAGCGCTGCACATCGGCGGTGAGCGACTTGACCTGCGCCGCCGCATCCGAGGACCCGGCAACCAGCGTGTTCTGCGCCTCGCGCGCGCCGGAGGTGAGGATCTCGGCGGTCGAGGTGCCGGCCATCGTGAGCGAACGCTGCACGTCGGAGGAGAGCGCCTTGATCTGATTGGCGGTCTCGCTCGAGGCCGCGATCAACGCGCTCTGCGCATCGCGAGCGCCGGCGGTGATCGATTCCGCCGTGGTGGTGCCGGCCATCGACAGCGAGCGCTGCACGTCGGCGGTGAGCGTCTTGACGTGGTTGGCCGCGTCCGAGGACGCCGTGACGAGGGTGGTCTGCACCTCGCGGGCGCCGGCCAGGATCGAGGCTGCGGTGGCAGAACCTGCCGCCGACAGCGTACGCTCGACGTCGGCCGCAAGCCCCTTGATCTGGTTGGAGGCTTCGCCCGAGGCTGCGACCAGCGTCGACTGCGCCTCGCGGGCGCTGCTCAGGATCGAGTTCGCCGAACCGGTGCCGACCGCGGTCAGCGCGCGCTCGACCTCGGCAGAGGTCATCTTGAGCTGGGCGTTGACGTCGGAGGAGACCGTCATCAGCGACTGCTGGGCGGTGCGCGCACCGGTCTGGATCGTCTCGCTGGTGTTGACGACGAGGTTGGTGAGCGAGCGCTCGGCGTCCTCGACATGCGAGCGGATCGCGGTCGAGATCATCTCGGCGCGGGACATCATGTCCTCGCTGGCCTGGCGGCCGCTGCTTTCGATGCGGCCGGCGACGGCCTCGACGCGCGAGCCGAGCAGGTCCTCGAACTGCGCCACGCGCACGTCGATGTCGCTGGCGACCGAACCGACCCGGGTCTCGATGACCTGATGGATTTCCTGGAAGCGCGCCGTGACCGTGTCGGTCAGGTGCGTGCTGCGGCCGTCGATGATCTCGGTGACGCCGGTGATGCGGCGGTCGACCGCCTCGATCGCCTGCGCGGTGCCGTCCGTGAGGGTGGAGGTCAGCAGGGTCAGGCGCGTGTCGATCGACTGCACGGCCTGCGAGGCGCCGTTCGTGACCGCGGTGGTCAGGTAGGTGAGGCGGGAGTCGATGGACTCGAGCGCCTGCGTCGCATTGCCCGTCAGCGTCGTCGTGAGGTGCGTCAGGCGGGTATCGATCGACTGGATGGTCTGCGAGGCGCCATCGGTCAACGAGCTCGTGAGATGGTTGAGGCGCGCATCGATGGTTTCGATGGCCTGCGATGCACCGCCGGTCAGCGACGTCGTGAGGTGGGTGAGGCGGGAGTCGATCGAGTGGATCGCCTGCGCGGCGCCGTCCGTCAGCGAGGTCGCGAGCGTGTTGATGCGCCCGTCGATGGTCTCGGTCATCGATTGCGCGCGGGTGTCGAACGACTGTTCGAGCGCGGCGACGCGGCCGACGAGCTGCTCGTCGAAGGTCTTGATGTGACCATCGATCGTGCCGTCGAGGCTGGCGATCTTGCTGTTCAGCGATGCGTCGAGGTGGTTGACGCGTTCGCCGACCGTGGTCTCGAACTGCACCAGGCGCTGGTCGAGCACGGCCGTGATCTCGCCGCCGTTGGCGGTGAAGCGGGTGTCGAAATTGTCGACATAGGTCTTCAGCGACTCATGGATGTCCTGCGTGCGCTGGCCCATGCGCTCGACGATCTCGCCGCCGAAGGTCTTCACGGTGCGGTCGAACTCGGAGATGTGGCGCGTAATCAGCGCGCCCAGCGTACCGGAGTCGCGGGCGAACTTCTCGACCAGCTCGGTGCCCTGGTTCCTGACCAGCTCGTCGAACGCGCTCATCTGCAGCGACAGCGAGTCGTGCGCGGTCTCGGTCTGGCTCACGACCTTGGCGACGAGGGTGTTGACGGTGGCGTCGAGCGCCTCGCTCGCCTTGTCGCCGCTCGTCAGGATCTGGCCGGCGAGGCGGTTGCCGGCGTCGTCGATCTTGGCGGAGAGATCGTTGGAGCGCAGCTCGAGCTCGAGCAGCAGCGAATCCGAGGAATTCTTCAGGCTGTCGTGCACCTGCTCGGTGCGTTCGGAGATGCCGTCGACGATCGCGGCGGAGCGCTGCTCGAACTCGCCGGTGATGCGGTCGATGCGCTCGTTCAGCATCTCGTGAACGCGGTCGGCGAGGTCGACGAACTCGTCGTGGACGTGGCCGGTCTTGAAGTTGAGGCTGGTGGTCAGCCGCTCGCTGGCATCGAGCACGGCGCGCGTGGTCTCGTTGCTGGCTTCCTCGAGGCGGTCGAGCAGATCGCCGCCGCGCTCGCCGAGCGCCAGGATCATGTTGTCGCCGGCATTGCTCAGCGCGCTGGTGATGTGGGCGCCGCGCTCTTCCAGCGCGCCGGTGATGGACTTGGCGACCTCGTCGACGCGCGAGGCGATCGCATCGGAGATCAGCGCGATGTCGTGGCGCAAATCGATCTGCACGCCGGAGATGGCGCTGCGGACCTGCTCGGCCTGGCCGACCAGATTGTCGCGCTGATGCGCGATGTCCTGCAGCAGGGCGCGGATGCGCACTTCGTTGTCGGAATAGGCGCGTTCGAGCGCGGCGACCTCGTTGGCGACCAGCGTCTCGAGCTCGCCGGCGCGCGCGATGGCGCGCTCGATGCCGTCGCCCATCGCCGCGACCTCGCGGCGGATGGCCTGGCCGACGGTGACCATGGAATCGGAGGCCGAGCCCTCGGGCTCGGAGAAGCGGATCGCGACCTGCGCCATCGCCTGCGCGATCATGCGCATTTCCTGGCCGCGCCAGACGAGGCTCGCAAGGAAGTAGAACAGCATGATCGGCGCGAAGAACATCGCGACCAGGCCGGCGATGACGAGCACGCCGCCGCTCTGGCCCATGGCGGCCTGGATCGAGGGCAGGAAGCCGAAGGTCAGCGCGGCGCAGGCGGCGAGCCAGACGCCGGCAAAGATGGTGGCGAAGGTATAGACGTTGCGGGCAGGGCGGCCCTTCTGCAGGGCCTGGAGCAGCTGGCCGATGGTCTCGCGGTCGTCATTGGCGGCGCGGCGCGAAGAGCGCGGCTCCTCGACCGGATCGAACACGGTCGAGCGTTCGTTGGCGGCAGGGCGCGGCTCGAAGCTCGGCTCGTCGAAGATGGGGGGCGGCGGCGCCACCGAAGGCGCGGTTTCGTTGCGCATCGCGGCGTTGCGGCTGGTGTCGGCAGCCGTGTCGCTGATGTTCAGGGCTTCCTGGATCGCAGAAAGCGCAACTTCTGTGGGGTCTTTGACCTTTTTCGGAGTGTTCGCCATGTTCAGTCCGAGCCCTCGTTACTTGTACGCGTCCCCCCGCGAGCCCTGCGCGCTGCGCAAGCCCACAGACCGGATCATGCCGCTTGCGCGGATCTCCGAGCCGTCCCCACCCGGACGGCTTGTCCGCCAATTTCCGCAACATCCTATTGGCAGAGCGTGGCGAATGAAATGCCCGCGATTAAGACAATCTTAATCATCGTTAACAGGATCGCGCCGTAACGCCTTAGCAATAAATGCAATTCTCCACTGGACTCGGCCGATTGCGGCAACTTTTCGTCAATAAACCGGCAGAACTGCGTCTCTGACCCCAAACATTTCGTTAACCATTTCCATGCTTGGGTGAGGTCAATCTCACCGCCGGACCGGCGGAACCGTCGCGCGATGCCGGGGCCTGCGCCATGACGCCTGAACTGCAACGGATGGACTGGATGCCCTCGCCCCCGCTTGCACCTATCGACAGCCCGCTCGACCTCGACCATCTCTCCCGGATGACGCTCGGCGACATGGAGCTGGAACAGGAAGTGCTGGCCATGTTCGCCGAGCAGGCGGTCCGCCTGATCGCGGCGATGGCGGCGCTGCCGGCCGAGGCGGGCGCACTGGCCCACAAGCTCAAGGGCTCGGCGCGCGGGATCGGCGCTTTTGCGGTGGCGGATGCGGCCGCAAGCCTGGAGATCGCGGTCCAGACCGGCCATGACCAGCGCCACGCCTTCGCCGCGCTGAAGGAGGCAGTGACCGAGGCCCGCGCCGCCATCGAGGCGATGCTGAAGCCTTGAGGCCATGCGGCCGAGCCGGACTCTAGTCTTTTGTTTTGACGCGTTTTCTTACCGCAAAGCGGGATTCACTTCGCCTGAAAACCCTATGGCGCCGGCCTGATCGACCCGTTATAGGACAGCCCGGACCCTCCTTCATTCCCAGCACCGCGGCAGCACGAGCACACATGGCCAAGATTCACTTTGTCGACCACAAGGGCGAAACCCGCACGGTGGAAATCGAGAACGGCGCAACCGTGATGGAAGCCGCAATCCGCAATAGCGTTCCCGGCGTCGAGGCCGAATGCGGCGGCGCCTGCGCCTGCGCGACCTGCCATGTCTATGTCGACGAAGCCTGGCGTGAGAAGGTCGGCAGCCCGACGCCGATGGAAGAGGACATGCTCGACTTCGGGTTCGACGTGCGCCCGAATTCGCGCCTGTCCTGCCAGATCAAGGTCTCCGACGATCTCGACGGTCTCGTCGTGACGACGCCGGAACGCCAGGCCTAATTCTGGCAGGCCTGGTCCTGACGCTGCAGGCCTGGTCCTGACGCTTCTGAGTTGAATTATATGTTCGGTGTCGCGACCGCGATGCCGCGCTTGTGCCAGGGTCTGAGCTTCTTGACGATCTCCGCGCTGAGCGGCGCTGGCCGCCGCGTCGCCTCGTCGAGCATGACGCCGACCGACAGCGCCGAGGCGATGCACTTTCCTTGCGAGAACACAACCTGCTCGAAGGTCACTGACGTCCGTCCGAGCTTCACCACGCCGAGGCCGAGCTCGATCTTGTTCGGCCAGTGCAGCTCGGCGCGGAAATGGATGTCGAGCCGCACCATGATCCAGGCGAGCCCTGGCGGGGTCAGCCCGTACTCCGGCAGCTTCATCAGCGTGACGCGGCCGGTCTCGAAATAGGTGGCGTAGACCGCGTTGTTGACGTGCTGGTTGGGGTCGAGATCGCCGAAGCGGACGTTGTCGCTGAGGCGGTAGGGATAGTCCTCCAGGCGCGGCGTCGTATCGAGGCGGCTTGGTGCGTTCACCGATTGATCTCCGTCATATCTTTCCTCGTTACAGCCCAGTTATTTTGCCCCGGCAAGTGGGCGCGGCTGCGGGGCGCTCCCGCTTTTATGCCTTCCCTGATCCATCCCCGTTGGCTAGACAGGTGGGGTCACCTCTGCCCGCCGGGCCGCCGTCCAACCGATAACGACCGATAAAGAGACGACATGAGCGATGTGATCAAAACCGATGTGCTGATTATTGGCGCCGGCCCCTGCGGTCTGTTCGCCGCTTTCGAGCTTGGCCTTCTCGACATGAAGGCGCATTTCGTCGACATCCTCGACAAGGTCGGCGGCCAGTGCGCCGAGCTCTATCCGGAAAAGCCGATCTACGACATTCCCGGCATTCCGCAGGTTTCGGGGCAGGGCCTCACCGATGCGCTGATGGAGCAGATCAAGCCGTTCCATCCGACCTTCCATCTCGGCGAGATGGTCGAGACGGTGGAGAAGATCGGCGATCCCGCCTTCCGCTGCACCACCGACGCCGGCAAGGTGTTCGAATGCAAGGTGCTGGTGATCGCGGCCGGCGGCGGCTCGTTCCAGCCCAAGCGTCCGCCGGTGCCGGGCATCGAGGCCTATGAAGGCACTTCAGTCCATTACGCCGTGCGCAAGATGGAGACGTTCCGCGACAAGAATGTGCTGGTCGTCGGCGGCGGCGATTCCGCGCTCGACTGGACGCTCAATCTGCATCCGATCGCGAGGCGCATCACGCTGTTGCACCGGCGCGACGAGTTTCGCGCCGCGCCCCACAGCGTCGAGCAGATGCGCGCGCTGGTTGCCGGCGGCAAGATGGATCTCCGGCTCGGCCAGGTCACCGCTCTCTCCGGCGCTGAGGGCATGCTCGCCGGCGCCACCATCAAGGGCAACGACAACAGCGTCACGGACATTGCCTGCGACACCATGCTGCCGTTCTTCGGGCTGACCATGAAGCTCGGCCCGGTCGCGAACTGGGGCATTGCGCTGGAGAACAACCTGGTGCCGGTCGAGACGTCCGCGTTCGAGACCAATGTTCCCGGCATCTTCGCGATCGGCGACATCAACACCTATCCCGGCAAGATCAAGCTGATCCTGTGCGGCTTCCACGAGGGCGCGCTGATGTCGCAAAAAGCCCATCGCTACGTCTACCCGGAGAAGCGGCTCGTGTTCCAGTACACGACCTCGTCCTCCAGCCTGCAAAAGAAGCTCGGTGTCAACTGACGGCGGAGGGGTGGAGAGGGGATGCCCCATGTTTCTGGCGCTGGAACCGTTCGCGAAATCGCCGTAGTCTGCGGCCATTCCGGTCGTGGAATAACAAGGTGATCTAATGCGGATTTTTTCCAGCTCTCGGCTGCTCCCCTTCCTCGCGCTCGCATTGTCGCTCGCGACGGTGACGCCGTCTGCGGCACAAATCGCCGAGCCCACGGCGGCGGGCCTCTGGCAGAAGGTCGAAGACGGCAAGACGGTCGGATGGTTTCTCTTCATCGACCACAACGGCATCTTCGAAGGCGTGATCGCAAAAACCTTCCCGCGGCCCGGCGACGATCCGAACGAGATCTGCAGCAAGTGCACCGACGATCGCAAGAACGCGCCGGTGCTCGGCATCTCCTTCGTCCGCAACATGAAGCGCGACGGATTGAAGTACGAGGGCGGCAACGTGCTCAATCCGCGCGACGGTCAGATCTGGAAGGCCAACATGAAGGTCAGTCCTGACGGCCAGACCCTGACCCTGCGCGGCTATCTCGGCATCGCCCTGCTCGGCAAGGACGAGGCCTGGACGCGCCTGCCTGACACCAACCTCGCCCAGGTCGATCCCGCCATCGTCGCGAAATATCTGCCCGCGCAGGCCGCTGCCACCAAGCCGCCGGCACCGACGAAGAAGAGCGGCGGCACGATGATGGCGCCGGCGCCCAAGCAGTAGGCTCGAGCTCTGAGCTGCCTGATCGGCGGTATCTTCCGCTCACGGTCATTCCCCGCATGAGCAGACGGGCTTCGCGGCGACGTTCGCCGAAAGGCGAATGCGTGCCGCGCCTGCTCCAGTAGTTCCCCGGAATGCGCGCTGGCGCCGGATTTGCATAGCTGTCTGCAAAGCTGCTGGGGAGCGAGTCGCCGTCTCCATGCCCGCCGTGCGCGGTGCCGCGGGCAGACGGCAGCGTTTGCCTCGCGGCGATCACTTCGACCGCGGAGACGACATGAGACCTGCAAGACAGTGTGCCGCCGTGCTGCTGGGGCTGACGGTTCTGCTGACCAATTCGGCGCTGGCGCGCGACGACGGGCGCTACGCCAACTCACCGCTAAAACCCTGGTTCGAGAGCCTGCATAGCGAATACGGGCAATGCTGCACGGATGCGGACGGCTATGTCGTCGCCGATGTCGACTGGGAGTCCAACCAGGGACGCTACCGAGTCCTTATCGACAACGAGTGGGTTGTGGTGCCCGAGGGTGCTGTCATCACCGTGCCCAACAAGATCGGTCGCACCATGGTGTGGAAGCACTATATCGACGGCCACCCGCGGGTGCGCTGCTTCATGCCGGGCAGCATGACCTGAAAACGCTGACGGCGCCCGCATCGGATGCAGGCGCCGCAAGCGATGCGAAAGGCTCAGCGCGCTTCGCTGCCCGAACCGGCGCTCGCAAGCCGCTTGACGCGCGGCGACAGCACCGAGACCTGCGCGGGCGAGGCAGGCATGCCGGCGACGATCATCGAGGGCGCGGTCGACTGCTCCTCGACGCCGGCGCCGCCGAGCACCTGCACCTGCGTCGCCGAGATCGGCAACGACTTCACTTCGTAAGTGGGAAGTTCACTGGCGAAAGCACCGGTCGAGTTCGCAATCACGGCGCTGGCGACGGCAATCATTGTGAGAACACGCATTGGAAAATCTCCGTTGAAGATGTCAATCGGAGGTTTGGTCGTCTCGATGCCGGACCAGGTTCGCTTGTGCGAGAACATTCCTGTGGCCGTCGGCGAACATATTGGTTGCTTGATGCGCAACGACGAAACGAGAAAGACGTTTTTGGCGCCAATGTTTCCGTACAGTTTCGCGGATCGACGGGCGCACGCAGTCAGCCTGCTTGCAGATCCATGTGCGGAGATCTAGTCGGCGCGGCGGCGGCCGGAAAACGCAGGCTCATGCTCGTGCCGCGGCCAGGCGTGGAGGTGATGACCAGCTCGCCACCGTGCGCGGCCATGATCTCGCGGACGATCGACAGGCCAAGGCCCGCACCCTCGCCGGAAGTGTTGCCGGTCTGAAACGGCTCGGTCAGCCCGTGCTCCACGCCGTCCGGCAGGCCTGCGCCGTCGTCGACAATCGAGATGCCGTCGCGGCCGAGCGTGGCGACGATGCGTCGTGCGCCATGGGCGTGGATGAGCGCGTTGCCGACGAGATTGGCAAGCGCGCTGCGAACCGCGGCATCCACACCCTGCACCAGGAACGGACCCTTCTCGGACTGTTCCAGCGCGAGCTCGATGCCGGCGTCCAGTGCCGAGGGGCCGAAATCGGCGAGCACCTCCAGTATGATCTGGGCGAGATTGATCGGCCGTTTTTCGATCGCATGGTTTTGCAGCCGGGCCAGGTCGAGCATGGCGGACACCAGCGACGTCAGGCGGCGGACGTCGCGCACCAATTCGGTCCTCAGTGCAGGCTCGGGCACGTCCTCGATCTTCGCGCGCAGCAGCGTCAGCGGCGTGCGCAGCTGATGGGCGGCATTGCCGAGGAAGCGGCGCTGCATCCTGATATAGGCATCGATCTCGCCGAAGGCGCGGTTCAGCGCCTCGACCAGGGGCTTCAACTCGGAGGGGACTTCGGACAGCGAGATCAGGCCTTGCGGGGCAGAGGGATCGATCGCGAGAGCGCGCCGAGCGACCCGTTCAATGCCGCGCGAGACGAAACGTGCAGCAAGCGCCGAGCCGATCGCGACGGTGGCTGCAAAGGCCAGCGCCACCAGGATGATCGAAAAGTAGCTGCGGGCGAGGAAGCTTCTTGCGAGCCGCCCGAAGCGGACCTGAGGCTCGCCGACCATCGTCGTGAGCCGCGAGGCGCCCCGCTGCGCAACCGCGAGACAGAACGTGCTGTTCTGGTCGGGTGTGCTGAAGACGGACAGGCCGACAGGCCCGCGATAGGGAAAGGCGAAGGGAAGCTGTGGCCGGTGCTCGCTGCCGTACTCGCTGACGAGATCGCCCACGGATACAACGTACCAGAGGTTCGGGCTGTCCGCCTTCAGCTCCTCGAGCGCGGGAGTGGGGCGCACCACCAGGTTTTGCCCATCGACAACAGTGGCGCGATCGAGAACGGCGGCCACGACCCGGCACGCCCTGAACTCGCGCTCCTCCATCGGGTACCGCGAGACGAAGATCGCCACCATGATCAGGAAGATCGTCGTTGCGGCGACGCCAAGCGAAAACGCAAACGTTTGGGCGATCGACCTCATCGCGGCGTTGCCAGCCGCAGGATATATCCGATGCCTCGCATGCTGCGGATCTCGACGTCGCCGCCGAGCTCGAGCAATTTCTTCCTCAGGCGCGAGACCTGAGCTTCGAGCGTGTTGGATTCGATCTCGTCGTCGAAGCCGTAGATCAGGGCGGCGCGGGTGATGACACGGTCTCGCCGCATCAGCAGCGCCCCCAGGATCAGCGCTTCGCGCCGTCGCAGCAGGATTCTGGTGTCGGCGACGACGGCCTCGTTGCTGCCGAGATGCAGCTCGACGTTGCCGAGCGACAATACCGAGGGGGCGAGCAGCCGGGGGCGCCGCAGCACCGCGCGTACGCGCGCAATCAATTCCTGCGGCTCGAACGGTTTTCCGAGATAGTCGTCGGCGCCGCCGTTGAGGCCCTCGACGATGTCTTCCTTGGCGTCCTTGGACGTCAGGATGATGATCGCGGGGCGGTCGGGCGATTGGTTCAAGGCCGTGACCACCTGGAGCGCATCGCCGTCGGGCAGCATCCGGTCGACGATCGCGAGATCATATTTGAAATTGTCGAGCGCCTGACGGGCATCGGCGATCGAGCCGACGAGGTCGACGATCCCGTGCAATTGCCCGAGCAGGCGGCTGACATAGGCGCCGATCTGCGGTTCGTCTTCGATTACGAGGGAACGCACGCGGGTCGTCCTTGACTCTGCTGGGCAACAAAATCCCGAGCGTGACGCTCCCTGGCCGAAGTCTGGCGTTTCGGCTCCTGCGCAGGGTTCCCATAAAGGCAGCGAGCTTGGCGAATAAAAGGCAGTGGTGAGGGCGCTGGCCGACACCGGCGGTCAAAGTTTGGGCGCGTGAGCGCCGCCCGGCAATGTTCGGGCAATGTTGGTTCGATGGCGCGCACTTCGTGCGCGCCGGGAGCATCTTGGGGCGGTGGTTTTCGCCTTGCAATCTTGGGGCAATTTTGCCGGACCACATGCTGGAGCTCCAACCACACAAGTCGACCAGGCCAGGAAGGCCGGTCCGGGGCCCTGTAATGAAGCATTTTGACGACGCCGCTCTTCGCCTCACGGTGAATGTGCGGCTCACGACCACCTTGCTCGCCGCACTCGGCGCGATCATGGCGATCCCTCAATCCGCATCGGCGCAGACTGCGTTCACGCTGCCGGCGCCGCCGTTCGAGCTGCCGATGCTGCCTTCGCCCTCCGGCAATTGGACGGTCATGGTCGGCATCGGTGGTGAGTACACACCGGATTTCGTCGGATCGAAGAACGGCAAGCTCATGCCGATCCCAATCTTCTCCATCCGCCGCGCCGGATCGATCGACCAGTTTCGGGGCCCGCGCGACAGCGCCAGCATCGCGCTGCTCGACGTCGGCAATTTTCGCGCAGGGCCTGCGTTCAAATACGTCACCTCGCGCAAGGCCGACAAATATGCCGAGCTGACAGGCCTTGGCGACGTCAAGGCCGCCTACGAGCTCGGCGGCTTCGTCGAATATTATCCGGTCGACTGGCTGCGCCTGCGCAGCGAATTGCGCCAGGGCGTGGGTGGCCATACCGGCACCGTCGCCGACATCTCCGCCGACGTCATCGTGCCGCTGATTCAAAGGCTGACGATCTCGGCTGGCCCGCGCTTCACCTGGAAAAGCACCAACGCGACCGCGCCGTATTTCGGCGTCGATGCCGTGCAGGCGCTGGCGTCGGGATTGCCGACATACAATGCCAAAGCCGGCGCGCACTCGGTCGGCTTCGGCAGCCAGATCTCCTATCGCATCAATCCGCAATGGGAGGTCCATGCCTATGTCGAATACGAGAAGCTGTTGGGCGATGCCGCGGACAGCCCGCTCGTGAAGCTGCGTGGATCGTCGAATCAGACCACTGTCGGCCTCGGCGCGTCCTATTCGTTCGATTTGAGGATTCGATAGGTCACCATGCGTCGCATTGCTTTTCTATGGATTGGGCTCGCAGCCGCTTGCGTCGCTCTCGGCGCCGCCGCGGCGTTCGAGACGCGCGCGAGCCGGCTCCAGGCGATCAAGACCGTCGGCATCGTCTCCGCCATCGGCGAGGAGATGAGCCTTTCACAGGCAGGCCTTACCAAGCTCGGCTCAACCGGGCAAAGCGCTTCGATCAGTGCATGGGGACTGGACGAGCTGATCGTCCAGCAGGCGACCAGGCTATTGGGCGCACGCTATCGCGTTCAGGCCGTCAACTATACCCGCGCCGCGTTCGCCGCGATCCGGGATTCGGCGGTCACGCCGGTCAATCTGCTGCGGACCGATCCGTTCAAGGAGCTGGTTCGCACCGATGTCACGCCCCAGGGGCTGGATGCGTACATCGTCATTACCCGCGCGAGATCGAAACTCGGCAACGGCCGCAACGTCGAGGGTGTCGGGATCGCCGAATACCGGACGCTGCTTGCGGACTACGGCCTGATCCACGCGCTGTACGAGGTCCGCGTCATCGACGGCAAGACGTTCGACGTGATCGAAAAGCGGGCGGCCGCGCCGCTCGACAACACCGGGACCCTGAGGATCGCAGGCCCAAGCGGGCCGATCGACGGGACATTTGACGGTCCGGCTTCGAGCGAACGGCTGCGCGCGGCGATTGCGGACCTCATCACGCGCAGCCTCCCCGTCACGCTGGACGACATGCATCTGATCGGTGGTCAGTGAAGCCGGCCGGCGGCCTCAGGTCACCGGCGCGGGATTGAACAGCGTGAGATCGTTGTGGATGCCCCAGCGGTCCGACCACGGCTTCGTTCGGCCGCTGGCGACATCGAGGATCAGGCGGAACAGGTCCCAGCCGGTTTCCTCGATGGTCTTCTCGCCGGTGGCGATGCTGCCGGCGTCGAAGTCGATCAGGTCCTTCCAGCGGCGGGCAAGCTCGGTGCGGGTCGCGACCTTGATCACGGGCGCGGCCGCAAGGCCGTAGGGCGTGCCGCGGCCGGTGGTGAACACTTGCAGCGTCATGCCGGAGGCGAGCTGGAGTGTGCCGCAGATGAAGTCGGAGGCCGGCGTTGCCGCGAACAGCATGCCCTTCTGGGTCGCCTTCTCACCGGGCGAGAGCACGCCGGTGATCGCGGACGAGCCGGACTTGACGATCGAGCCAAGCGACTTCTCGACGATGTTGGCGAGGCCGCCCTTCTTGTTGCCGGGTGTGGTGTTGGCGCTGCGGTCGGCGCCGCCGCGCGCGAGATAGGAATCGTACCAGGCCATCTCGCGCACCAGCGCGCGGCCGACGTCCTCGTTGATGGCGCGGCGGGTGAGGAGCTGGATGGCGTCGCGCACTTCCGTCACTTCCGAGAACATCACGGTGGCGCCGGCGCGTACCAGGAGGTCCGCGGCGAAGCCGACGGCGGGGTTCGCGGTGACGCCGGAGAAGGCATCGCTGCCGCCGCATTGCAGGCCGATGACGAGGTCGGAGGCCGGGCAGGTCTCGCGGGTGCGCTTGTTGAGGATTTTCAGGCGGGCTTCCGCCTGGGTCATGATCGCATCGACGATTGCGCCGAAGCCGTCGAAGGCTTCATCCTGCATGCGCACGATGGCATCGCTGACGCCTTCCGGCACCAGCCGCTCAGGCGCGAGCTTCTCGCAGCCAAGGCCGACGACCAGGATCTCGCCTCCGAAATTCGGATTGAGCGCAATGTTCTGCAGCGTGCGGATCGGCACCACCGCATCAGGCGCGGTGATGGCGACGCCGCAGCCATAGGCATGCGTCAGCGGCACGACGTCGTCGACGTTGGGGTATTTCGGCAGCAACTCGGCGCGGATGCGCTTGACCGCATATTCCATCGTGCCCTTGACGCATTGCACGGAGGAGGAGATGCCGAGGATGTTCTTGGTGCCGACCGATCCATCAGGATTGCGATAGCCTTCGAACGTAAAGCCTTCGAGCGGCGGCAACGGCGCGGGGACTGCGGTCGAGATCTCCAGCTTGTCGAGGTCAGGGGCATCCGGCATGCGAATGCGTGCCTCGTCGACCCATTCGCCGGCCAGGATCGGCGACAGCGCGTAGCCGATCACCTCGCCGTAGCGGACGATCGGCTGATCTTGCGCGATATCGACCAGCGCCGTCTTGTGCCCCTGCGGCACGAAGGCGCGCAGTGTCAGGCCGCTGGCAAAGCGGGAGCCGGCAGGAAGCCCGAAATCATTGACCACGATCGCGACGTTGTCGCGCTCGTTGAGCTTGATGTAGCGGGGCTGCTCTTTCGCTGCGACGTCCTGGTCCATGGGAGGACTCCGTCTTGTAGGGCGGGTTAGCCGAAGGCGTAACCCGCCACGGTCTCTATCCGCGGAGGCAGAAGAGCGCCAGCGGACTGCGCTTCGCGCAGCCGCGGGCTAATCCACCCTACGATATCGGCCTATCAGCCCGGGAACGTATAAGCCGTCTTCACCGTCGTGTAGAACTCGCGCGCGTAGGAGCCCTGTTCGCGGGCGCCGTAGCTCGAGCCCTTCCGGCCGCCGAACGGCACGTGATAGTCGACGCCGGCGGTCGGCAGATTGACCATCACCATGCCGGACTCGCTGTTGCGCTTGTAATGCGAGGCGTATTTCAGGCTGGTGGTGCAGATGCCCGAGGCCAGGCCGAACTCGGTGTCGTTGGAGATCGCCAGCGCTTCCTCGTAGTTCTTGGCGCGGATGACGGCGGCGACCGGGCCAAAGATCTCCTCACGCGCGATGCGCATGTTGTTGTTGGCTTCGGTGAACAGCGCCGGCTGCAGGTAATGGCCGGGCGTCTCGCGCTTGAGCAGCTCGCCGCCGAACGACAGCTTGGCGCCTTCGTCCTGGCCGATCTTGATGTAGCGCAGGTCCTGGTCGAGCTGGCTCTGGTCCACGACAGGGCCGATATGCACGCCAGCCTTGAGCGCGTCGTCGACCGACAGGCCGCTCAGGCGCTCGGCCACCGCCGCGACGAAGCGGTCGTGAATGCCTTCGGTGACGATCAGGCGGGAGGAGGCGGTGCAGCGCTGGCCGGTGGAGAAATAGGCGCCGTTGACGGCGACCTCGACGGCGGTCTTGAGGTCGGCGTCATCGAGTACGACCAGCGGATTCTTGCCGCCCATCTCCAGCTGGAACTTCTTCATCGGGTTCGAGAGCACGCAGGCCTGCGCGATCTTGCGGCCGGTCTGCACCGAGCCGGTGAAGGAGATCGCGGCAACGTCGGGGTGGTCGAGCAGGGTCTGGCCGACCACCGAGCCGGAGCCGACCACGAGGTTGAACACGCCGGCGGGAATGCCGGAGCGGGTGATGATTTCGGCCAGCGCGTGACCCGAGCCCGGCACCAGCTCAGCCGGCTTGAACACCACCGTGTTGCCGTAGCAGAGCGCGGGCGCGATCTTCCAGGCCGGGATCGCGATCGGGAAATTCCAGGGCGTGATCATGCCGACGACGCCGACCGGCTCACGGGTGAGCTCGACGTCGAGGCCGGGACGCACGGAGGCGCCCTTCTCGCCGATCAGGCGGAGCGCCTCGCCGGCGAAGAACGCAAAGATCTGGCCGGCGCGGGCGACCTCGCCGATGCCCTCGGGGAGCGTCTTGCCTTCCTCGCGGGCGAGCAGGCGGCCGAGCTCTTCCTTGCGAGCGAGGATCTCGAGGGAGATCTTGTTCAGCGCGTCATAGCGAACCTGCGGGGTCGACTGCGCCCAGGCGGGGAAGGCGGCCTTGGCGGCTGCAATGGCCTTCTCGGTCTGCGCCTTGTCGGCCTTGGCGTATTCGCCGACGACGTCGTTGGTGTTGGAGGGGTTGATGTTCCTGGTGACGCCGGAGCCGTCGACCCATTCGCCGCCGATGAAGTTCTTCAGGATCGCAGTCATCTCATTCCTCCAAGTCATTTAAGGGGCATGATCCCTATCGGAAAACCGGTGTCCACTTTTCCGGGATCATGCCTGAAGTTTCTAACGCACGAGGCACGGACGCTTGTCGTCGAAGGTCCAGCCGGGGATCAGGTCCTGCATTGCAATAGCGTCATCGCGGGCACCGAGTCCATGCTGCTTGTAGAGGTCATGCGCCGCGTCGATGGCGGCCCTGTCGATTTCGATACCCAGGCCCGGGCTATCGGGGACCGCAATCTTGCCGCCCTTGATCTGGAGCGGCTCTTTGGTGAGCGCCTGGCCGTCCTGCCAGATCCAATGGGTGTCGATCGCGGTGACCTTGCCGGGGGCGGCGGCGCCGACATGGGTGAACATGGCCAGCGAAATGTCGAAATGGTTGTTGGAGTGCGAGCCCCAGGTCAGGCCGTTGTCACGGCAGGTCTGCGCCACCCGCACCGAGCCCTGCATGGTCCAGAAATGGGGGTCGGCGAGCGGAATGTCCACCGCGCCGAGACGCAGCGCGTGGGAGAGCTGCCGCCAGTCGGTGGCGATCATGTTGGTTGCGGTCGGCAGGCCGGTGGCGCGGCGGAACTCGGCCATGATCTCGCGGCCGGAAAAGCCGGCCTCGGCGCCGCAGGGGTCCTCGGCATAGGCGAGGATGCCGTGCATGTCCTTGCAGAGGCGGATCGCCTCGTCGAGCGACCAGGCGCCGTTGGGATCGAGCGTCACGCGGGCGTTGGGGAAGCGCTTGGCGATCGCGGTGACGGCCTCGATCTCCTGCTCGCCGCGCAGCACGCCGCCTTTCAGCTTGAAGTCGGCGAAGCCGTAATGGTCGTGGGTGGCTTCCGCGAGCCGCACCACGGTCTCCGGCGTCATCGCCTCCTGATGGCGGAGGTTGAACCATTCGGGCTTGCCGGTCTCGCCCTGGACGTAGTTCAGCTTCGACTTGCTGATGTCGCCGACGAAGAAGAGATAGCCGAGCGTCTCGACGCTGTTGCGTTGCTGGCCTTCGCCGAGCAGCGCGGCGACAGGCAAGTTGAGATGCTGGCCAAGCAGATCAAGCAGTGCGGATTCGATTGCGGTGACCGCGTGGATCATGACGCGAAGATCGAAAGTCTGCTTGCCGCGGCCGCCGGCGTCGCGGTCGGCGAAGGCGGCGCGGACGTCGGCGAGGATGTTGTTGAGCGCGCCGACGGTCTTGCCGATCACGAGATCGCGCGCGTCCTGGAGCGTCTGCCAGATCTTCTGCCCGCCCGGCACCTCGCCGACGCCGGTGTGGCCGGCATTGTCGGTGAGGATGACGATGTTGCGGGTGAAGAACGGCGCATGCGCGCCGCTGAGGTTGAGGAGCATGCTGTCGCGGCCCGCGACCGGGATCACCTGCATCGCGGTGACGATTGGTGCGCCAGGAATCTCGGTCAGGGCCATTACTGCTCCTCGCTGTGGTCGGCCTATTCTGCCGCTTGTTGTGTCGATCGGATGGCGGGCAGATTCTTCACCAGCGCGGTCACTTCGGCGATCTCCTGCTCGGTGAGGTCGGTGAGCGGCGGGCGGACCGGGCCGGAGTCGCGGCCGATCACCTTCATGCCGGCCTTGATGATCGAGACGGCATAGCCCTTCTTGCGGTTGCGGATCGCGATCAGTGGCAGGATGAAGTCCTTCAGCCCGGCCTGGATCGTGGCATGGTCGCGCTTGCGCACCGCGGCGTAGAAGTTGGTGGCGAATTCCGGCACGAAATTGAACACGGCCGAGGAATAGGTCGTCACGCCCATGTCGAGATAGGGCAGCGCGAAGGTCTCCGCGGTCGGCAGGCCGCCGACATAGGTGAGACGATCGCAGAGCTTGGTGTAGACGCGGGTCATCAGCTCGATGTCGCCGATGCCGTCCTTGTAGCCGACGAGGTTCGGGCAGCGCTCGGCAAGCCGCGCGAGCGTGTCGGGCTGCAGGATCGCGTTGTCGCGGTTGTAGACGATGACGCCGATCTTCACGGCAGCGCAGACCGCCTCGACATGGGCGGCAAGACCCTCTTGCTCGGAGTGGGTGAGGTAGGGCGGCAGCAGCAGCAGGCCGTCCGCGCCGGCCTTCTCCGCGCCGATTGCGATCTCGCGGGCTATCGCGGTGCCATAGCCGGTGCCGGCGAGAACGGGCACGCGGCCCTTGGTCTCGTCGACGGCGACCTTGACGACTTCAGGGACCTCGGTCGGCGTCAGCGAGAAGAATTCGCCGGTGCCGCCGGCGGCGAACAGGCCTGCGACGTCGTAGCCGCACAGCCAGTCCATGTTGGCGCGATAGGTCGCCTCGTCGAAGGAGTAGTCAGCCTTGAAGGGCGTGACGGGGAAAGACAGGAGGCCAGATCCGATCTTCTGGGCCATTTCCTGCGGGGTCATCTTGCTCATGGGCGCGGCTCCCTCATTGCGTGTTGTGGAGGACGCAAGCAGAAGGCTGCGCGTCCATGCGCCGTGGTTTAGGAGACCGTTCGATGCGGGTCCAAGCCAAAGCCTATATCGACCGATGCGAAATCAGCATCAATCTTCGGATGGCTCCGCAGAGGCCAGTTCGCCGGCGATTTTGACGAGCGCCGACAGCAGCGGATTCTCGTCGTCGCGGCGCCAGACCATGAACAGCTCGACGGGGACGCGCGTGCGCAGCTTCAGCGGGCGCAGGCGCACGTCGGAAATCTTCAGGCTCGCAGCCGCCGCCGGCACGATGGCAAGGCCGAGGCCGGCGCGCACCATGGCGAGGATCGAGTGGATCTGGCTCAGATGCTGGACGTAGCGCGGCAGCACGTCGGCGCGGGTGAACAGCGCCACCAGGAGATCGTGGAAGTAGCGGCTCTCATAGGGCGAATACATCACGAAGGGCTGGTCGTCGAAATCCTTGATGGTGATGCTGTCGGCATTCGCCAGCGGATGCTTCTTCGGGATCGCGGCGAGCAGGGGCTCGGCGACGACGCGGCGGCTGGTGAGCTCGGGCCGTGCGATCGGCGGCCTCAGCAGGCCGGCGTCGATCTGGCCCGAGGTCAGCGCCTCGAACTGGTCGCCCGAGACCATCTCTTTCAGCGAGAAATCCACCTCGGGCAGTTTTGCGCGGCAGGCCGCGACCAGTTCGGGCAGGAAGCCATACGCCGCGGCCGCGGTGAAGCCGATCTTCAGCGAGCCGGTCTTGCCGAGCGCGATGCGGCGGGCGACCTGCGAGGCGCTCTCGGCAAGCTTGAGGATGCGCCGCGCCTCCGGCAGAAAGCTGCGCCCCGCCGGGGTGAGGCGCACCGAGCGGCTGGTGCGCTCCAGCAGCGGCGCATCGATGATGTGCTCGAGCACCTGGATCTGCCGGGACAGCGGCGGCTGGGTCATGTTCAGTCGCGTCGCGGCGCGGCCGAAATGCAATTCCTCCGCCACCGTGACGAAACAGCGGAGCTGGTTGAGGTCGAACATCGATACATGCCTTAGATGGATAAGGCGTTTCCCCGGTACTTCTAGCATCGATCATCCCCAAAACAAAGACGGCGGCTTTTTGGGCCGCCGTTGAGTTGCCTGGTCAAGCTCCCATCGGGAGCCCTCAGGAGGAACGTTTGAGCGTCACCCGCTCGATCTTGCCGACGATGACGAGATAGGCGAACGCCGCCACCAGCGCGTTGAGGCCCACGAACACCAGCGCGCCGTTGAACGAGCCGGTCGCGGCCAGGATGTAGCCGATCACGATCGGCGTGGTGATCGAGGACAGATTGCCGAAGGTGTTGAACAGGCCGCCGGAGACGCCGCCGGCTTCCTTAGGCGAGGTGTCGGAGACGACCGCCCAGCCGAGCGCACCGATGCCCTTGCCGAAGAAGGCGAGCGCCATGAAGCCGACTACCAGCGCCTGTCCGTCGACATAGTTGCAGGCGATGATCGACATCGACAGCAGCATGCCGCCGACGATCGGAATCTTGCGCGCCATGGTCAGCGAGCCGGTCCTGCGCAGGATCGCATCGGAGATGATGCCGCCGAGCACGCCGCCGATGAAGCCGCACAAAGCCGGCAGCGTCGCGACGAAGCCGGCCTGCAGGATCGACAGGCCGCGCTCCTTGACCAGATAGACCGGGAACCAGGTCAGGAAGAAATAGGTCAGCGTGTTGATGCAATACTGGCCGAGATAGACGCCGAGCATCATGCGGTTGGAGAGCAGCTGGCGGATGTGGTCCCAGCCGGAGCCGGCCTGTTGCGCACGCTCGCGCAGCTGATCGTTCCTGGGCGCGTCGAGATCGACCAGCGCGCCGCCTTCCTTGATGTAGTCGAACTCGGCATCGTTGATCGAAGGATGCTCCTTCGGGCCGTAGATGGTCTTGAGCCAGACGAAGCCCATGACGATGCCGAGCGCGCCCATCACGAAGAACACGAAGCGCCAGCCATGGGCGTGCGCGATCCAGCCCATCAGCGGCGCGAAGATGACGGTGGCGAAATACTGTCCCGAGTTGAAGAAGGCCGATGCGGTGCCGCGCTCGTTGCCCGGAAACCACGCTGCGACGATGCGGGCGTTGGCGGGGAAGGAGGGCGCTTCCGCGACGCCGACCAGGAGGCGGAGCGCGAACAGCACGACAACAGCCGTGCCGGCGCTGAGGAAGCCGACCCAGCCCTGCATCAGCGTGAACAGCGACCAGATGATGATGCTGAAGGCATAGACGAGACGCGAGCCATAACGGTCGAGCAGCCAGCCGCCCGGGACCTGCGCCGCGACATAGGACCAGCCGAACGCCGAGAAGATCCAGCCCATGGCGACGGGATCGAGATGCAGCTCCTTGGACAGCGCCGGGCCTGCGATCGACAGCGTGGCGCGGTCGGCATAATTGACGGTGGTGACCAGGAACAACATGGTCACGATGAGCAGCCTGACGCGAGACCTTCTCACGTCCGCTGCGGACACTACTGCGCTCATCAGGCGCCTCCTCAAGTCGAAATGTTTCCTCGATCCGACTCCTAGAGGCGCGCGCGGCAAAGTGTCCAAGCTCAAGGGGGTATCGATCGATACCGTTTTTGGATTGATGAAACGGCAGGTAGCGGGGAACGATGCTGGTGCGGAGTGAATGTGCGAGCGATGGTGATGTGCGAGCCCCAAGCACTCCGCTGTCATTCCCCGCGAAGGCGAAGGCGGGGAATCCAGTACGCCGTGGCTGCTCGATTCAATCGCTGCCGTCACGGCGTACTGGATCGCCCGGTCAAGCCGGGCGACGACACCGAGTGCGAGGACGTTGCGCGTAGCCGCATGAGCGAAGCGATATGCGGGGAGAGTGGCCCCGGATGTCGCTGCGCTGATCCGGGCTACGACTCGTAAAATGGGTCTTCGCGCGCGCTACTGCTTTGCGCTCGGCAACAGCTGCGGCAGAAATCCCCGCGTGACGCCCGGTGGCACTGCGTCCAGTCCAAGCACCGCGCTCGCGGCCGGCAGTGCCGCATCCGCCATCGCCGCATGCCCTTCTGCGCTCGGATGCACCGCGCCGCCATAGACGGCGGAGAGCACGCCCCAGGTCGCGTCGTGAATGTCGGTCGGCTGGCTCGCCGCCGGCAATCCCTGCGGATAGGTCATCGCGGCAAAATAGCTGTCATTGGCGTCACGGATCCAGCGCGCGCGGGGCAAATAGGCGCGGTATTCCGAGGCGCCGCGGCCGCACAGCATCGGCTGGCTCGCCGCGCTCACGATGTCTGGATTGAAGCTTTGGCCGTTCTCGGCAAAGCAGCTGCGGTCGAATTCGGGGTCGTTGCCGGAATGGGCGCAGAAGCCGTGATCGGCAAACGCGGCCTGATGCGCATCGACGAACGTCATGCGGTCGGCTTCGGGCTCGCGGCACAGCGCGCCGCGGGTGCAGGTGGCGAGCCCCTTCAGCTGCGGCAAGAACTCGGTATCGACGAAGGTCGAGACGCGGGCAAGGCGCTGCGGATCGGCGTTGAAGGCCGGATGGATGTCGAAGCCGGCCCGGCCGCCGCGGCAGGGTACGCCGCCATCGGCGAGCGCGGGGTTGGCGTAGGAGACATAGACGACGTGCGAGAGGTCGCCCCCGACCAGCGGCTTGAGCGCCTCGCGCAGCTTGACGAAATTCTGCGGCAGTTCGCGCGCCAGCGCATCGCGGGAATCGTCGACGCTCGCCATCACGCCGGAGCGGCGGAACAGCGCGCGCTCGGTCGCGGTCTCGACGATCACGTCGGCGACGAGGCCGGAGAAATAGACGTCGTTGGCGCCGACCGAGAGCAGCACGAGATCGAGCGTGCGGTCGGGCTGGCGTTTCTTCGCCGCGGTGAGCGCCTCGCGCAACTCGGCGACCTGGGCGTTCACGCTGGTGTTGCAGACACCGGTCTTGCCGGGCGGGCATTCGCGGGCGCGCTGCGAGCCGAGCAGGCCGTCGCCGATGCTGGCGCCGGTGCAGGCGAGCGGCAGGTAGGTCACTGCGATGTGGGTGTAGCGCACCGCGAGTGCGAGGGCGGTGCGCGTCTGGTAGCTATAGAGCGAGCGGTGGCAGGGCGAGTTGAACCAGAGCGCGCTGTAGCGCTGCCAGTTGGCGAGCGTGTCCGGCGCCTCGCAGGCGCGGCCGCCTTTGAAGCCGTGGCGGCTCGGCCGGTAGTACTGCGCGCCGGCGGTGCCCAGATAGGAGCGGAAGCAAAATCCTTCGTCCGACAGCGCCAGCGGCCGGTCCGGATTGCCCTCGCCGGAGGCGATGCTGTCCCCGAGGCCGGCGACGAAGATGTCGCGCACCTGGATCTCGGTCTGGACGCGCTGGGTCGGATCGGAGCCGGAGGAGACGTCGACGGTCGCGACCGTCTGCTTGCCGTAGCGGACGCGCAGATTGATCGGCTCGGCGCAGTCGAAGGTCGATTGTTGCGGCCCGTCGCCGTCATCGAACGACCAGGCGCAGGTGGCGCCGACCGGCACCGCGCCAACGAGACGGACGGTGACGGGGTGATCGATGGGGGTGAGGTAGTTTTCCTTGGTGTTGTCGCGGGTGCAGGGCTGGTTGACCCGGCCCTGGAGGTCGATGCAGAGCCGGTTGACCATGTTGCGCGCCCAGCCGCGGCCCTCGCTCTGGAGCTCCAGCGATTGCTCGGCGGCGAGGATGCTGCGGTTGCGGGCGTTCTCGACATGGAGCAGGAAGTCGCGCTCCTCGCGGAACAGCCGGAAGCGGTTACGCACCTCCCAATTGATCTGCAGGGCGCCGGCGTCCTGAGCGCTCGCGCGCTCGGGCGGCATGGCCGTCAGAATCCCGGCAAGCAACAGGGCGCCTGCGGAAAGGGTACGAAGGAATACAGGGATCATGGCCCGCGTCTTCAACGGCAAAGTTGAGGCGGAAATAAGAGAGCATTGCTCTGCCGGCCGCAACCCCTCCGGGTCCAGATCGCGGCCTACCGCTTGTTGGCCTGCCGCAGTATCCGCTCGCGCTCCATCGGCGTCACCTGCTTGGGCAGATTGGCCTGCGCGCAGGCCTCCGCCAGCCGCCGCCGCTCCTGCCAGGGCTCGACCACGTTCATCCAGAGCTCGCGCGTGCCCATGATGGAGATGGCAAGGCCGAACGGGATCACGAAATAGAGGAGGCGGAACACCAGCAGCGTCGCCAGAAGCTGCTCGCGGCCGAATTCGGGCAGCGCCAGCAGCATGGCGGCATCGAACACGCCGATCGAGCCGGGGGCATGGCTGGCGAAGCCGAGCAGCGTCGCCAGGATGAACACCACGGCCAGCGACATGAAGTCGATCGGCGGATTGGCCGGCATCAGCAGGTACATCGCCGTGGCGCAGAAGCCGAGATCGACCACCCCGATCAGGATCTGGACCAGCGTCAGCGGCGCCGACGGCAGCACCACCTTCCAGCCCTTCTGGCCGAGCTCGCGCCGCTTCTCGCCCATGCACAGCCAGACCAGATAGGCGCCGATCGAGGCGAGGCCGCCGAGCGCGATCAGCCGGTTGATCGAGGAGGGGAGCTGGTCCATCGAGGACGCCGCATCCGGATGGATCGCCATGCCGATCGAGAGCACGAAGATGTTACCGAGCCAGAAGGTCAGTCCCGACAGGAAGCAGATCTTGGCGACGTCGATCGCGTTCAGCCCGTAATCCGAATAGATCCGGAAGCGGATCGCGCCGCCGGTGAAGACCGTGGCGCCGATGTTGTGGCCGATCGAATAGGACGTGAAGCTGGAGAGCGCCGCAATGCGGTACGGCACGTGCTTCTTGCCGATCGTTCGCAGTGCAAAAAAATCGTAGAAGGTCAGCGTACAGAACGCAAAGAACACGCAGATCGCCGCCAGCCCGATGCTCCCGCGGGGAATCTCGGTTAACGCGGTCAGGATGACCCCGGTATCGATGCCCTTGAGGGTTCGCACCAGCGAGGTGATCGCGAAGGCGATGATGAAGACGCTCGCGGCTACTCCGAGCCGTCGCCAGCCGATCCATCTCTTGAAGCCGCGTTGCAGCGCGGGCAGCAGTCCGTGCATTCATCCTCCCGGCGGGGGGCAAGACCGACCGGGCCAGACATTGGCCAGTCGGGTACGATCACGGCCAAAAGCAGGCATCGATCGCTGGGCATGATCCAGCTCATTTAAGGCAAAAACACCGGCTTGTGCAGCCCTTGACAACAATTGGTTCTGCATCGGACCGGTCACTTTTGTCATACGCGGTTCACATCGGCGGCGCGTTAAGCATATGAGTCGTGAAACCGGCTCGGCCCCGCGCGTTTCGTATGCCGACATGATTTCAGATGCCGGCGCGGTCCGCATTGTTCCAGCGCAAGCGAGACCGGGTCTTTTTGGAACGTCGATGCGGCGTGCTCGTTGGGCCCCATCAGCAACCGAACATGGCGGAATAAGCGGCTTTTCGTGCAAGCCGCGGCCTTCGTGTTCCACAAAACCGAAAGAGGATGGAACGATGGGACTGTTCACAAAAGACATCAAGACCATGAACGATCTGTTCGTGCACCAGCTCCAGGACATCTATTACGCTGAGCAGCAGCTGACCAAGGCGCTGCCGAAGATGGCCAGTAAGGCCACCGATCCGCAGCTGAAGCAGGGCTTTTTGACGCACCTCGAAGAAACCAAGCAGCACGTCGCGCGGCTCGAAGAAGTGTTCAAGATGCACGGCGTCCCCGTGAAGGCGGTCGATTGTCCGGCGATCGACGGCATCATCGAGGAGGCCGACGAGACCGCCGGCGAAGTCGCCGACAAGGCGGTGCTCGACGCCGCCCTGATCAACGCGGCACAGGCCGCCGAACATTACGAGATCGTACGCTACGGCAGCCTGATTGCCTGGGCCAAGCAGCTCGGCCGCAATGACTGCGCGACCGTGCTCGCCAAGACGCTGGAGGAGGAGAAGGCGACCGACAAGAAGCTGACCACACTCGCCGAGAGCAAGGTCAATCTGCGCGCGGCGAGCTAAAGGAAGAGACGCGATGATCGAGGCGCCGCGCGGTTATCTGCGTGGCGCTTCTGCTTCTCCACCATCCGGTGTCATGCCCCGCGAAAGCGGGGCATCCAGTACTCCGCGGCGCCGATTGGATTTCGCAATGTCCGCCCCGGCGTACTGGATCGCCCGCCTGCGCGGGCGATGACATCGAATGTGAAGTAGGCGGATCGCTACACATCCATCCTTCGTCCGTTGTCGAAGCATGACAGCGGGCCGGCCGCCTATATTCCGCATGGGGCTGCGATCGAGGTGGCAGCATGCGCGCAAACATCATCAAATATGAAACCTTCGACGCCGCCGGCGCGTCGCGTGCCGGTTCGCGTCTTGCGACCTCGCTCACGCTCGCCGCGATGAGCCTCGGCTATGGCGTGGTGCAGCTCGACGTCACCATCGTCAACACCGCACTCGATGCGATGGGCAGGACGCTCGGCGGCGGTGTCGCCGAGCTGCAATGGGTCGTCAGCGCCTACACCATCGCGTTTGCCGCCTTCATCCTGACCGCAGGCGCGCTCGGCGACCGCATCGGCGCCAAGCGAGTCTTCATGGCGGGGTTCGCCATCTTCACCGCGGCCTCGCTCGCCTGCGCGCTGTCTCCCAATGCGACCGTGTTGATCGCAGCGCGGCTGGTGCAGGGGCTGGCGGCGGCGATCCTGGTGCCGAATTCCCTCGCGCTACTCAATCATGCCTATCCGGACGAGCGTGCGCGCGGCCGCGCCGTCGCGGTCTGGGCTGCCGGAGCGAGCCTTGCGCTCACCGCCGGCCCCTTCGTCGGCGGCGCGCTGATCACGCTGGTCGGCTGGCGCGCGATCTTCCTGGTCAATCTGCCGATCGGGCTCGCCGGCCTGTGGCTGAGCTGGCGCTACGCCAGCGAGACCACGCGGGCCCGCTCGCGCGAGATCGATCTGCCCGGCCAGCTGGCCGCGATCGGGGCATTGGGGGCGCTGGCGGGCGCGATCATCGAAGGCGGTGCGCTCGGGTGGGATCATCCGGCCGTGATCGCAGCCTTCGTCGGGGCCGTGGGTCTCGCCGTGCTCTTCATCTGGCGCGAGAGCCGCGCGGCTCAGCCGATGCTGCCGCTGTCGCTGTTCGGCCAGAGGCTGTTCGCGCTGACCTCGCTCGTCGGTCTGCTCGTCAATATCGCGATCTACGGCCTGATCTTCGTGCTCAGCCTGTACTTCCAGCGGATCAACGGGCTGTCGGCGTGGTGGACCGGGCTCGCCTTCGTGCCGATGATGGCGGCCGTGCTGCCGGTCAATCTGCTGGCGCCGCGCCTCGCCGAGCGCATCGGCCCGTGCCCGACCATCGTGGTCGGTGCCAGCGTGTCGGCGCTCGGCTGCCTCGGTCTGCTGTGGATCGAAGCCGATACCAGTTATTGGGCGATCTTCGCGCAGATGATCGCGATCAGCGGCGGACTTGGGCTGCTGGTTCCGCCGCTGACCTCGACCTTGCTGGGCAGTGTCGACAAAGCGCGCTCCGGCATCGCCGCGGGGGTCCTGAACGCGACGCGGCAGACCGGCAGCGTCCTCGGCGTCGCGCTGTTCGGTTCGCTGGTGGCCGCCGAGGGGGCGTTCATGGCGGGGCTGCATCTGTCGCTGGTCGTGTCCGCATCCGTCCTGCTGCTCGCTGCCGTCGCGATCGGCCTCGGTGCGCCGGCGCGAGGATGAACAATCCGAGTGAATGGGCACATCTTCCGTTCACCATTGCCGCAACAGGCGCGTAGCCAGTTACCACCTGTCCACCTCTGTTGGTTCAACTGCGGGTCCATAGGGGCCCGCGATGTATCAAGTTCTCTACTGTCTCACCGAAGAGCACGATTGGCGGCTCGTCGCGCTTGGCGGCGCGGTGTGTCTGCTCGCCAGCGCGGCGGCGATCAGCCTGTTCCACCGGGCGCGCGCGACCAACGGCGTCGGACGGCTGGCCTGGCTCGGCCTCGACGCCGCCGTCAGCGGCTGCGGCATCTGGGCGACCCATTTCATCGCGATGCTCGCCTACGGGCCGGGCGGCGCCGGCGCCTACAACATCCCGGTGACGATCCTGTCGTTGATCTTTGCGATCTCCGTGACCTTCGTGGGGCTGAGCATCGCCGTATCGTCCTTGCGGGCGGTGTGGATCGTCCTCGGCGGCGCCATCGTCGGCACCGGGGTCGCGGCGATGCACTACACCGGCATGGCGGCGCTGGAGCTACCGGCGCGTGTGGACTGGATCGGAACCACGGTCGCCGTTTCGGTGCTGTCAGGAATCGTCTTTGCGGCACTTGCATTGTTCGTGGCCGCGCGGCGCGACGACCTCTTCCATGCACTGACCGCGACGGTCCTGCTGACCGTCGCGATCGTCGCGCATCATTTTACCGCCATGGGTGCGGTGCTGCTGACGCCGGATCCGACGCTCGCGATCGGCGGCCTGTCGATCCCGCCGGCCTCGCTGTCCTTCCTCACGGCCAGCGCCGCGGTCGCGATCATCGCGATCGCGCTCGTGGCTGCGCTGCTCGACCGCCGCGCCAAGGGCGAACTGGGCGCCCAGCAAATGGTGCTGGATACGGCGCTCGAGAACATGTCGCAGGGTCTGTGCATGTTCGATGCCGACGGCAAGATCATGCTGTTCAACGAGCGCTATGCCGCCATGCTTCGTCGCACCGACATCGCGCTGACCGGCCGCCTGCTGGTCGACGTGCTCAGGGAGGAGCAGGCCAAGGGCCAGTGGCAGGGCGATGCGGATCAATTCTTCGCCCGCCTCGTCGCCGACGCGCGCGAGGGCCGCACCACGACCGACATCGTCAGCCGGTTCGGCCGCTCCATCCGTGTCGTCAACCAGCCGATGCAGGGCGGCGGCTGGGTCGCGACCTTCGAGGACATCACCGAATGGCTCGAGGCGCAGGCCAAGATCTCGCACATGGCGCGCCATGACGCGCTGACCAGCCTGCCGAACCGCGTGCTGTTCCACGAGCAGCTCGAGCAGGGACTGCGCCGCACCAGGTCGGGCGATCAGCTCGCGGTGCTTTGTCTCGATCTCGATCACTTCAAGGACATCAACGACTCGCTCGGTCATCCCATCGGCGATGCGCTGCTGAAGGAGGTCGGCTGCAGGCTGACGGCCGCCGTCGGCGAAAGCGACACGGTGGCGCGACTGGGCGGCGACGAGTTCGCCGTGGTCCAGATCGGTCGTTCCGAGGAAACCGCTGCGAGATCGCTCGCCGGCCGCCTCGTCGAGGTCATCTCGGCACCCTACGAGATCGACGACCATCAGATCGTGATCGGCGTCTCGATCGGCATCTCGCTGTCGCCGCAGGACGGCAGCGATCCGAGCGAGCTGTTGAAAAACGCCGACCTCGCGCTCTACCGCGCCAAGGCGGATGGCCGCGGCACCTATCGCTTCTTCGAGACCGGCATGGATGCACGCGCGCAGGCGCGGCGCCTCCTGGAAATGGACCTGCGCGCCGCGGTGCAGCGCGACGAGTTCGAGGCGTATTACCAGCCGATCCGCGACGTCGCCAGCGGCCGCGTCGTCGCCTTCGAGGCGCTGCTGCGCTGGAACCATCCGCAGCGCGGCCTGATCGCACCCATCGACTTCATCCCGCTGGCCGAGGAGACCGGTCTGATCGTCCAGCTCGGTGAATTCGTGCTGCGATCGGCCTGCATCGATGCGGCCACCTGGCCCGCTGATGTCGACCTCGCCGTCAATTTGTCGCCGGTGCAGTTCAAGAATCCGAACCTGATCGCATCCGTGATCGCGGCGCTGGCCGCCTCGGGACTCGACGCGCGCCGTCTCGAGCTCGAGATCACCGAATCCGTGCTGCTGCAGAACAGCGAGGCGACGCTGACCACGCTGCACGAGCTGCGCGCCATGGGCGTGCGCATCTCGCTGGACGATTTCGGCACCGGCTATTCGTCGCTGAGCTATCTGCGCAGCTTTCCGTTCGACAAGATCAAGATCGACCGCTCCTTCGTGTCGGAGCTGGCGACGCGCGAGGATTCCATGGCCATCATCCGCGCCGTGACCGGTCTCGGCCGCAGCCTCGGCATCGTCACCACCGCGGAAGGCGTTGAGAACGACACGCAGCTCGAGCTGCTCAGGCGCGAAGGCTGCACCCAGGCGCAGGGCTATCTGTTCAGCAAGCCGCGGCCCGCCTCCGACGTGGCGGTGATGCTCAACCGCCCGCGGCTGCTTGCGTCGGCCTGAGGACCCTATTGTTTGAGCATGATCTATTCGGAAAACCGCTTCGCACTTTTCCGGATCACGCTCCAGCTGCGGCGCAGCGCGAAATGGGCGCCGCAGAATGCCATGACGGCGCCGAGGCACAGCGCGGCGAGCCCGGCCAGCACGCCCGAGACGGTCGGGATCGGGCTCGGCGCCGAAGCCACCTGGCCGGCACCCGCGAGCAGCAGCACGCCGACCGCGATCAGGAACTGCCGCATCCGTTGCGGGATCTGGCCGGAGACGGCGCTCTGCATCAACGTCGCGGTGAAATAGCCGCCGGAGAAGCCGACGGTCGCGATCAGCCACCACGCGATCGCCGCGCCCGCCGGGATGAACTCATGCGTGTCGAAGCGCCAGAGACCGCCGAGGTCGAGCCCGTAGCGCGCGCCCAGCATGTGCACCGCGAGCGCGAGCAGCACGCCTGATATCACGGCGGCGCCGAGAATCAGGCGGCGCGGAAAAAAGGTCGTCTCAGCCATGCCTCGCTTGTAGGATGGGCGAGGGCGATCGCGCAAGCGGATCGCGGGCGGGATTGCGCAGACGGGATGGCGCGGACGGGATCGATTGTCAGGATGCAGGGGTCGGAAGCTGAGACCGCGTCGGTCACGAGCTATGCCTACAAGGCGTCGCTGATCGGGTCGGCGCATCGCTTCGAGCTGACCGAGCAGGGGCTGTCCTGGCACATCGGCGGCCGCACCTCGCTGTGGCCCTATGACGAGATCAGCGCGATCCGGCTGTCGTTCCGCCCGGTGTCGATGCAGCAGCACCGCTTTCGCGCCGATGTCAGCCACAGCAGCGGCCGCCGCATCGCGATCCTGTCGACGAGCTGGCAGACCGCGGCGCTGATGGCGCCGCAGGACAACGGCTTTCGCGCGTTCATCCTCGCGCTGCACGCCCGGATGGCGAAGGCGGGCAGCCGCGCGGTGCTGACGGCGGGGCTCGGCCGCCCGGCCTATGCGGCCGTGCTGGCATTCCTGGTGGTGCTGACGGTGGCGATGGTCGGCCTGTTGATCCGAGCCCTCGTGAGCGGCGAGTTCGCCGGCGCGCTGTTCATCCTCGGCTTTGCCGCGCTGTTCGCCTGGCAGGTCGGCGGCTTCGTGCGGCGCAACCAGCCGCAGAGATACAGCTTCGATCAGGTGCCTAAGGCCTTGCTGCCTTAGGTGCAATCGGTCGCAATCAAAATTGACTTCGCGCAACCGCGTCCATGTCGCATCGTGCCGCGATGTCAGTGATGGACCGCAGCACGCGTCTGCCGACGGCAGATGAGATCACCGGAATCAACCGCACCCATCTGATCGATACGCCGCTCCGGCCCGCCGACTTGCTGTTCATGTTCGGCACCCGCGAGGACGTCGGCTTGCGCGCCGACACCGCCGCGCGGCTGTGGCGCGGGGGCTATTTCCGCTGGTCGATTGTCAGCGGCGGCGTGACGCCGGGCTCGGAGCAATCCGAGTGCACGATCATCAAGGCGGCGATGGTCGAAGCGGGCATTCCGGCGGAACTTGTCCTCGAAGAGCATCGCGCAATGAACACCGGCGAGAACGTGATCTTCTCGCTGCCGATCATCGATGCGGCGCTGGGCCTTTCGAAACTTCGCAGCGTGATCTGCCTTGGCAATACCTGGACCGCGCGGCGCTATCCGATGACGCTGCACCGGCATTGGCCGGAGGTGACGAAGATGCTTCTCACCGTCGACAGTTTCGCGACGCCGCGTGCGCTCTGGCACACCGACGCCGAATTTTGCCGCCGCATACTGCACGAATGGGACAAGATCGAGCCGTACAAGGCGAAGGGCTTCATCGCGGAGTGGCCGGAGGCCTGAGAGGCCTCAGCGCGCTACTCGGTCGAGTCGAAATCCTCTTCCTTGGTGCCGAGCAGCGACACGATGGTGCGCAGGCCGGAATCGAGCTGCTCGAAGGTGGGCGGGGCGAGGGCGAGGCGCACCGCATTCGGTGCATGGCCGTGGGCGATCGCAAAGGTGGAGGAGGGCGTCAGCGCGATGCCGCGCCGGGCCGCGGCCGCGACGAAGGTCTGCGAGCGCCAGTGCGACGGCAGCGTCAGCCAGAGATGGTAGGAGCGCGGATCGGCGGCGTGCTGGTAGCCCGCGAGCAGCCTTGCCGCGGTCTGCTGTCGCCGCACGGCGTCGATGCGCTTGAGCCGTGTCAGCTCGGCGACGGTGCCGTCGGCCATCAGCCGCTGGCCGGCCGCCAGCGCATGGCCCGAGGCGATCCAGCCGCCGGTGCGGACCGCGCTCATCACGCTTTCGCGCAAGTGCGGCGGCGCCACGAGGATGCCGAGCGCAAGGCCCGGCGCGACCTTCTTGGACAGGCTGTCGAGCACGATGCAACGGTCCGGGCCGAGCGCAGCCAGCGGCGTGTCGTCGGCGAGGAAGCCGTAGACGGCGTCCTCGATGATGGTGAGGTCGAGCTTTTCGGCGACGCGCATGATGTCGGCGCGCCGGGTCGCATTCATGGTGACGCCGAGCGGGTTTTGGATGATGGGCTGGAGATACAGCGCCGACAGGTGCGCCTCGCGATGCGCTTTCTGGATCGCATCGGGACGTGCTCCGAATTCGTCCATGGGAATCGGGACCAGCGTGATGCCGAGCCGCGCCGCGATGCTCTTGACGTAAGGGTAGGTCAGCGCCTCGACGCCGCAGCGGCCGCCGGTGGGCACCAGCGCCGCGAGCGCGGCCGCGAGCGATTGCTTGCCGTTGGCGGTGAAGACGATCTGCTCGGCCTGCGGCGCGAAATCCTTGCGCGCGAGATAGGCGGCGGCCGCATTGCGCGCGCTCTTGGTGCCGGTGCTGGTCGAGACGCGCAGCGCGGATTCGAGCGCGTCGACGCGCTCCAGCCCCGCAAGGCTCTTGGCGATCATCGCCCATTGCTGCGGCAATAGCGGATAATTCACCTCGAAATCGATCCGCGCATCGCGCGGCTCGCTCAATGCCTCGACCTCGCGCCTGATGTCGCCGGAGATGAAAGTGCCGCGGCCGACCTCGCCGACGACGAGCCCACGCCGGAGCAACTCCGTATAAACCCGGCTCGCCGTCGAGACCGCGATGCCGCGGTCATAGGCAAAATTGCGCTGCGGCGGCAGCCGATCGCCGGGCCTTAACGTGCCGTTAGAGATATCCGAGGCAATGGCATCGGCAAGCTTCACGTACTCGAACTTGGACATTATTGCACCGAGAGCAATGTTTTACTTGCTCCGAGCAGTGTACTGGAGCATTTAAGTTCCATCAAGTTCCACGATTGAGCCGAGGAGAGCGAGAGCAATCCGACGGCAAATGAGGTGCAGACGCTGACCGCGTCGGCGCCAACGGCACCTGCTTCGCCGCGCGGGACAACAGGCCGGAGAAGAAACATGACCACGATCTCGCAAACTGCCGGGCGGAGTTTACGCCCATCCTCAACGGGCGGATTCTTTGCAACGCTCGCCCAAGGCGCCTATGCGCTGTTCAACCGCCTCGAGCGCCGCTCGGCCGTCAAGACATTGAACGAACTCGACGACCGCGCCCTGCGCGACATCGGGATCACCCGCAGCCAGATCGAGGACGCCGTCTACGGGCAGGTCAAGGCCGAGCTGACGCGGTATCTGTGAGGCGCTTCTGACGCGCTCGCTCCTTCCGTGTCCCGGACGCGCCGCAACGCTCTTGGCGTTGCGGTGCAGAGCCGGGACCCAGGAAGCCACAGCACGTGCTGCCACATGGGCCCCGGCTCTGCAGCGCACCGCCGAAGAGGCGCTGCGCGGCGTCCGGGGCACGAGACCTTTGTTCAACGATAGACATAGTTCGTCAGCCTCGCGGCGCATTTCGCCCGAGCTTTGCTTCATCGCTTCACCCTCATAATTGAAAGAGGGCGCAGGGAAGACCGGGAGCCCGCTGGCACCCGAGGTCCACTGTGCGAAGTTGTAGTGAGAAGTTTGCACAGCGGCATACAGGTGTAGCCAGGACATCCCGGCCTTCCCTGCGCAGTGGTTTTACGGCTTATGTCGTGCTCTCCCCGGGGAGCGTTGCACTATTGCCCCCGTCGCCTTGCGGATGGCTGATGCGCGTGCCCAGTTGAGCCGCCACATCACCGCAACACTTGACGCACAGACCCCGGGCGTCAGGACCACACGATTTTGCCGTACGCCAATCACACCGGTCGTGTGCGCGAGGTCTTCGCTCACAGTTGCCTGCCCTGCGAAGCTTTTCGCGCCGATGTCACCTGCGTCCACCGCCGCCCGGCCCGCGTTCGTGACGATCGCGATACGCCCCTCTTCCTTGGGCCGGGTTGAGGGGATGAATACGTTATTTCAGAATTTCGGTAAAGTGGAATATTTTTGGCGGGGCGAATTGACCGACGTATTGGGTGTTTTGCCCGTCGCGCAACGCAAGGGATTGTAGACGAGTAGGGTGGGTTAGCCCCGGGCCGCGCGAAGTGCAGCCCCAGGCGTAACCCACCTCTTTGCCGCCGCGGATAATAAAGTGGTGGGTTACGCCGAGCGGTCAGCGCTTCGCGCAGTCCGCACGTCTAACCCACCCTACGAGACCGGGCTATGACGATCCTCAATGCCTCACCACCAGCACCGAGCACTTCGCGTAGCGCACGACGTGGCCGGCGTTGGAGCCGAGAAAATAGGTGCGCATCGCCGGCCGGTGCGAGGTCATCACGATCAGATCGGCCTTCATGTGCACGGCTTCCTCCAGGATCTCGTGATAGATCCCGCCCTGGCGCACCACACTGGAGATGCGGGACGCCTCGATGCCGGATTCGCGTGCGACGATGGCGAGGGCTTCTTCCGAGGTCTGGCGCTGCTGCTCGTCGAAATCGGCCGGCACGTATTCGGCCAGCATCACCGGCGTCATCGGCAGCACGTTGAGCAGGCGCACCTGGCCGCTCCAGGTCTGCGACAGCGTTGCCGCGGTCGCGATCGCCGGCTTGGCGAGGTCGGTGTCGGCGAGGTCGATGGGCACGAGGATGGACTTGAACATCTGCGCCTCCAAATCTTCCAGTCAGCACGTTTTGCCGGCCGTCGCGATCATCCCGATCGAAGCAGCTTGGGGCTGGTGAACCGCACCAGCTTGCCGCGGCGGTAGCCCACGTCACCCCAATCCTTGACGTCAAAGTCGAAGATCGCAAGCCCCGCGGTGGGCAGATTGTCACTGAGCGCCCTGGCGCCATCATGATCGCCGCCGCCCATCAGCATCAAGGCGGCCTCGTGCATGCCGGGATTATGGGCGACCAGCAGCAATTGCTTCGGGTCGGCCGGGGCGGTTGCGGTGCGAATGGACTCCAGGATCTGCGCAGGATCGGCGCCGTAGAGTTCCGGCAGAATCTCGACCTGCGGCGTCGGGACGCGGTCCTTCATCACCTCCCAGGCGATGTCCCAGGTCTGCCGGGCCCGGACGGCGTGCGACACCAGCACGGTCTCGGGGAAGGGCGGATGGGCGGCGATCCAGTCGCCGATCCGGGCGGCATCCTTGTGGCCGCGATCGTCGAGCCGTCGGTCCTGGTCACGGCCGCTCGGCGCGTCGGTCTCGGTTTTGGCGTGACGCAGCAGCATCAAACGGCGCATGGCATTCTCGAATCGTTACGGTCGCGGATAATGTACAGACGCGGGTGAGGACAAGGTGACAAGCGCCCGCTCAGTCCTCTAAGAAAACGGCATGAGCGAGACTTTCACAAGCATGTCCCAGGAAGAAGCCGGCTTTCGCGACCGTGTACGGCTGTCGTTCGATCTCGACGCCGACATCTGCGTCATCGGGGCCGGGCTTGCCGGGCTCTCCATCGCACTGGAGGCCGCCCGGCTCGGGGCCAGTGTCGCGGTGCTCGAGGGCCGTCATATCGGCTGGAACGCCTCCGGCAACCAGCTCGGCACGGTGACGCCTGGCTTTGCGCTGCCGCTCACCGACCTGATCGAGCGCATCGGCTTCGAGGACGCGCGTGAATTGTGGACGCTGTCGAAGGAGGGGGCCGAGTTCGTCCGTGCCAATGCCACGGAAGAGAACATGCCGGGGATCGCCCTGAGCAACGGGGTGCTCGAGGTCTCCAACGTCGATGCCGGCGACCGACTGATCAGCCGGTTGCAGATGCTGAACGAGGATTTCGACACCGAGGTCGAGGGCTGGCAGGTCGATCGCGTCCGCGAGGTGCTCAAGACCGATCGCTACTTCCACGGCGTGTATTATCCCAAAGGATTCCAGGTCGACGGCCGCAAATATGTGCACGGCCTCGCGGCGCTGGCGCGGCGGGCAGGCGCCCGCATCTTCGAGGACACGCCGGTCGTCAGCATCGATCATTCCGGCATCCGCAAGCGCATCGTCACGCCCTCGGCGCGTATGCGCGCAACCCACATCGTGCTTGCCGGCAACATCCATCTCGGCGCGCCCTTGCGCCGGCTGTCGGAGACGCTGCTGCCGGTCTGGCGCTATGCCGGCATCACCGCGGCGCTCGGCGAGCGCGTGCACGAGGTCATCGCCTTCAAGGGAGCGGTGATGGATTCCGACGGCGTCGACCATTTCCGCATCGTCGAGGGTGACCGGCTGCTGTGGGAGAGCCCGGAGACCACCTGGGCCGCGCGGCCGCAGCGCTTTGCAGGCAGCATCAGGCGGCGGATCCGCACGATCTTTCCGGAGCTCGGCAATGTCGAGATCAGCGAAATGTTCGGCGGCGCCACCGGCCAGACCGTGCACGGCATGCCGCAGATCGGCCAGTTGCGCAAAGGCCTGTGGGTGGCGAGCGGGTTCGGCCGCCAGGGCATGAACATTTCGGCCATGGCCGGGCAGATGATCGCCCGCAGCATCCTGTGGGGCGATGAGCGCTGGAAGCTGTTCTCGCCGTTCGAGCTGGTCTGGGCGGGCGGAGCCACCGGGCGGGTCGCGGGCCAGTTGGTCGGGATCTGGGGCAGGGCGAGTTCCGCCGCCGCGGGTTCGCTCGCCCGCTACCGCGAACGTGCCAGGGTCAAGGACCGGCAGCGCGAGGCGCGTCTGGCCGAAGCCAATCGGGCCGCCGGCACCGGTCCGCGCCGCCCACCGGCCGGCGTCCGGCCGCGGCCGGCCCCGCCGCCGAAACCCGCGGTCCGGGAGGCAGAACAGGCCGTGGAACCGGCCTCGGAAGATGGCGTCGCCTCCCAATAAGTTGAGAGAAATTCCGCCCGCCAGTGTAACGTCGGCCGACAGAGCCCGTATCTCAGGGCGTGGAGCTCCCGCACGGAGAATGAGATGTTTGACCGCCGCATCCTGTTGACGACTGCCGCCGGCCTGTTCGGCCTTGGGGCCTTCCGCTGGCTGAGAGGAACGCCTGCCGAGGCTGGCGAGAAAGCCGCGGAAAAGTTCGAGATCACGAAGACGGAGGCTGAATGGCGCGCCCAGCTCACGCCGCAGCAATATGAGATCCTGCGCAACCACGGCACCGAGCGGCCCGGCTCCAGCCCGTTGCTGAAGGAGCACCGCAAGGGCATCTTCGCCTGCGCCGGCTGCGATCTGCCGCTGTTTGCCTCCGAGACCAAATTCGAGAGCGGCACCGGCTGGCCGAGCTTCTACCAGCCGATCGAGGGCAATGTCGGCAAGACCGAGGACCGCGCCTACGGCATGGTTCGCACCGAGGTGCATTGCCGGCGCTGCGGCGGCCACCTCGGCCACGTCTTCGACGACGGTCCGAAGCCGACCGGATTGCGCTATTGCATCGACGGTTTCGGGCTGGTCTTCCGCCCGGCGGCGGCGTCTGCGACGTAGTGAGTTGAAGTGTCATTCCGGGGGCGGTCCGCAGGACCGAACCCGGAATCTCGAACTTCCGGATTCGTCCTGCGGACCGCTCCGGAACGACCCCATCTCCCGGCAATTGTTGCCGGTCCCGGCAAATGTGCCCCGGTCGTCAGGCTGGGGCTTTTTCATTAAGTCATTGATTTCCTGAGAATACCCGCATTGGCATAGCCCTTGCGACTGTCTCCTCCGACTGCGGCCATGTCGACCCGCCGCCGAGATCGGATTTGGAGACAAAGTTATGGGTATCTTCGATGCAATGAACACCTCGGTGGGTGGCCTGCAGGCGCAGTCCTACGCGCTGCAGAACATTTCCGGCAACATCGCGAACTCATCCACCACCGGTTACAAGGGCATCGGCACCAGCTTCGTCGATCTCATTCCCGACTCCTCGGTCCCGAGCAAGCAGGTCGCGGGCGGCGTGACGGCCAACGCCAAGGCCACCATCACCACGCAGGGCACGATCTCCGGCTCCACCGTCGCCACCAACATGGCGATCACCGGCGACGGCTTCTTCTCCATTCAGAAGGCGACCGGCGTCGTCGACAACGTGCCGGTGTTCAGCGGCGTCACCTATTACACCCGCCGCGGCGACTTCCAGCTCAACGCCAATGGCAATCTGGTCAACGGCGCCGGCTACTACCTGATGGGCGTCACGGTTGACCCGAAGACCGGCAACCCGACCGGCAACGTTGCGAACGTCCTGAAATTCCAGAATAACTTCATCCCCGCCCAGGCGACGACCTCGATCCAGTACGCGGCCAACCTGCCGACCCAGCCGAACACTGCGGCGAGCTCGACCGCTTCGCCCGGGACGCTGCTGGCGGCCGGCGGCCTCAACCCATCGGATTTCGCTGCCAACCCGCTTCCGGTTGGCACGCCGCCCGCGCCTTACACCAACAACACCGCTTCGGGCGCCGCGGCAACGGGCAACCTCCGCTCGCCCTATTCGTCGACGACGAACACCGGATCGGTCGCTCTCCAGAACAACTCGTCGGCCGTGGCATCGACGACGACATCGCTGGATAATGCCGCCGGCACGCATCTGGCATCGAGCATCCTCACCGCGTTGAGCGGCCAGACGCTGACCATCAACGGCAGCAACACGATCACCTTCAACGCCGGCAACACCGTCACGCTCGGCACCAACTCGACCATCGGTCTGGGCGCCGGCACGCCTGCGACGGTCCAGGACATTCTGACCGCAATTCAGAACGCAGCCGGCCCCGGCGTCACCGCTTCCTTGAGCGCCAGCGGCAACATCGTGATTTCGAGCGGCACCACCACAGACGTGGCGGTGAACAGCGGCACAGCGGCCACGGCGCTCGGCATCACCAGCGTGACGCGCGGCGGCAACGTGCTGTCCTCGCCCGCCATCTCCGGGGCGACGCTGTTGAGCGGCAGCGCGACGGCCGGCGGCGCCCAGGTTCTCTCCTCGGGTTTTTCGGCGGGCCCGCCTGCCGACACGATCACCGTCAACGGCCAGACGCTGACATTCATGGCTTCGGGCGCGAGCGGTCCGAACCAGATCAACATCACCGACAACATCACGACCCTGCTCAGCAAGATCGATGCGCTCTCCGGCGCCACCGGCTCCTCCGTCAGCACCAGCGGTGTGATCACGTTGAACACGGGCACCGTGTCCAACCTGTCGGTGTCGAGCTCCAACAGCGCCGCCTTCGCCGCGCTCGGCTTTACCTCCACCATCACAAAGAACCGTAACGGCGGCGGCACCGCGGGCACCGGCGGCGTGATCGGCAACGACATCGCGACCTTCACCAAGGAGTCGATCAGCGGTGGCGCGGTGACCGCCTACAACGCTGCCGGTACGCCGGTGAACCTGCAATTGCGCTGGGCCAAGACTGACAGCGCCTCGCTGGGCGCAGGTCACTCCGACAGCTGGAATTTGTTCTACCAGACTGATCCGAACGCGACCGGCACGACGGTCGGCTGGGTCAATACGGGCCAGGCCTTCACCTTCGCTTCCGACGGCTCGCTGACCACGCCGGCCGGCTCCGGCATCACCATCAACAATGTCAGCGTCAGCGGCCAGTCGCTTGGCTCCGTCGCCTTCAACATCTCGAGCGGCGGCCTGACGCAATATGCCAGCACGTCGGGTGCCGTGACCATCAACACCATCACGCAGAACGGCTACGCCGCAGGCCAGTTGCGGTCGGTCGCGGTCAACAACAGCGGTCTCGTGGTCGGCACCTTCTCGAACGGCCAGAACCTCAACCTCGCCCAAGTCTCGCTGTCGCACTTCAACGGCACCAATTATTTGAAGGCGATGGATGGTGGCGCGTATGCAGCGACCGAACAGTCGGGCGCCGCGATCGACGGCGCATCGGGAAGCATCAGCGGTTCTTCGCTGGAAGGCTCGAACACCGACATCGCCGACGAATTCACTAAGCTGATCGTGACGCAGCAGGCCTATTCGGCCAACACCAAGGTGATCACGACCGCGAATTCGATGGTGCAGGACCTTCTGAACGTGTTGCGCTGACCGGCGCGTAACGTAACCAAAGGCGGCAAGTAACATGGGTTTGAGTTCAGCCCTCGCCAGTGCGATGAGCGGTCTGCGTGCCAACCAGGCCGCGCTCTCGATCGTCTCCTCGAACGTCGCGAATTCGCAGACGCCGGGTTACGTCGTCCAGAGCCCGAACCAGATCGAGGTCACTACCGGCGATTTCGGCTCGACGGCGATGACGACCGGCGTCAGCCGGGAGCTCGACAGCTTTGTGCTGAACCAGCTGCGCACCGAGACCGGCGGCGGTGGTTACGCCGACCAGATGGCCAACATTCTGAAGCAGCTTCAGAGTGTCTATGGCACGCCCGGCAACAGCGGCACGCTCGAAACCGCGCTGAACAATTTCACCACGGCGCTGCAGGCGCTGTCGACCAGCTCGGGCGCGTCGTCGGCGCAAACGGTTGCCCTCGGTGCGGCGCAGGCGCTGGCCACGCAGCTCAACGTCACCACCAAGGGCATCCAGTCGCTGCGCTCCAACGTCGAGCAGGATCTCGGCACCTCGGCGCAGGCCGCGAACGCTGCCATGCAGCAGGTCGCCACCATCAACTCCAAGCTGCAGGGCCTGTCGGCCAACGACCCCTCGGCTGCCACGCTGATGGACCAGCGCGACCAGGCCATCAACACGCTGTCGAAATATGTCGACGTCCGCGTCACCACCGACGGTTCGAACCAGGCCAACCTCTACACCACGACGGGCATCCAGCTGGTCGGCGCCGGGCTCGCCTCGCAATTCACTTTTGCTTCCGCCGGGGCGATGTCTGCGACCTCGCTTTACAACATCGATCCGGCCAAGTCCGGCGTCGGCGCGCTCAACATCGTGCTGCCGAACGGCTCGAAGGTCGACGTCGTCGCCAACAACGTGGTCTCATCGGGCCAGATCGCGGCTGATCTGAAGTTGCGCGACCAGACGCTGGTGCAGGCCCAGAACCAGATCGACCAGCTCGCCGCGACGATGTCGAGCGCATTGTCCGACAAGACCACGGCCGGTAGCACGGTATCGGGTCCGCCTGCCGGCTTCGACATCGACCTCGGCGGTGCCCTCCCGGGCAACACCGCCACCTTCACTTACACCGACACGGCCACCAACACCCAGCGCCAGATCACGCTGGTGAACGTGACCGACCCGGCGGCGTTGCCGCTGCAGAATGCGACCAACGCCAACCCGATGCAGATCGGCGTGAACTTTTCCGGCGGCATGGGCGCGATCGCCTCGGCGCTCAACACCGCGCTTTCGACCTCGCATCTCAGCTTCTCTGCGGCGCCAGCGCCGGCGAGCGCCACGACGCTGCGGGTCACGGACGACAATTCCGGGCTCGCCAAGGTCAATTCGGCCTCGATCAGCAAGACGATCTCGTCGCTGACCTCGGGCAATCCGCAATTGGCCGTGTTCACCGACGGCGGGCAGGCGCTCTACACCGGCGCGATCACATCGTCGGGCTCGCAGCTGACCGGCCTTGCCGGACGCATCAAGGTCAACACGCAGCTGGCCGCCGACCCGACCAGGATGTCGGTCTACAACACTTCGCCGGTGACCCCCGCGGGCGACACTACGCGTTCGGACTATCTCTACGCGCAGCTCACCTCGGCGGTGTTCTCCTATTCGCCGGCGACCGGCCTCGGCTCGGCAAACCAGCCCTTCAGCGGCAGCGTCTCGAACTACCTGCAGCAGTTCCTGAGCATCCAGGCCAACGCCTCGACGCAGGCCACGCAGCTCCAGCAGGGCCAGAGCGTCGTGGTCTCGACGCTGCAGGCCAAGTTCGATTCCACCGCCAAGGTCAACCTCGACTCCGAGATGTCGAACCTGATCCAGCTCCAGAATGCCTATGCCGCCAACGCTCACGTCATGTCGGTGGTGCAGAGCATGATGAACACGTTGATCCAGGCTCAAGTGTAAGCAGTAACAGGCTCTGAAACATGTCGATCAGCAGCATCAACTACTCTTCGTCGGTTCTCGGAGCGCAGATCCGCAACATCAATCAGCAGCTCACCGATCTGTCGACGCAGCTTGCGACCGGCAAGCTGTCGCAGAACTATTCCGGGATGGGCACCAACGAGGGCTTTGCGATCGCCGGACGCGCGCAGCTCTCCAACATCGCCGCCTATACCGACACCATCACCAACGTCAATGTCAGCATCAACCTCGCCAACACCGCGTTGCAGTCGCTGACCAAGATCCGCAGCACGGTGCAGACGGGCTCCGCCAACACCGCGCAGGATCTCAACGTCAACGGTCAGACCATCGCGCAGAACACCGCCGCGGCCCAGTTCGGCTCCATGGTCGGCGTGCTCAACACGCAGACGGGCAACCGCTATCTGTTCTCCGGAACCGCCGTCAACACGCAGTCGGTTGCGGATGCCGGCGACATCATCAACGGCACCACGACGCAGGCGGGGTTCAAGACCGTGATGGCGGAGCGCCAGGCCGCCGACCTCGGCGACGGAATGGGGCGTCTCGTGCAGTCGACGCTGCCGTCGGGCGCGATACAGGTGTCCGAGGACGTTGCCGGTTCGCCGTTCGGTCTGAAGATCGCGGCGGTCTCCTCGACACTGACGGGCGCCACCATCACCGGCCCGAGCGGCTCGCCGGTGTCGTTCTCGGTCAATCTTAACGGCGTCAATCCGAACAACGGCGACAAGCTCAGCGTTCAGTTCACCTTGCCGGACGGCTCGACCGAGCAGATCGACCTGACCGCCTCGACGGCGACGCCGACCCCGGTGGGCAGCTTCGCGATCGACGCCAGCATCCCCGTCAACCCGGCCAACACCGCGACGAACCTCAACACGGCGCTGAACACCGCGATCAAGAAGCTCGCGGGCACCTCGTTGGTGGCAGCATCCGCGGTTACCGCGGGCGACAATTTCTTCAACACCGCGAGCTCTGCGATCGGCGCGCCCAAGACCAGCCAGGCGGGCCCGCTCGTACCGATCAGCGGAGCGACGGCGCTGTCCGGGGCCAGCCCCACCGACTCGATCTCGCCGGGTTTCGTCGCGGGCGACACCATCACCGTCAACGGCACCACGCTGACCTTCGTGGCCTCGGGCGCGACCGGCAACCAGCTCAACGTCGGCGACAGCATCCAGACGCTGATGAGCAAGATCGACGCGATCACGGGGACGTCGAAGCCGTCGACAATCCATGGCGGTTCGATCACGATCAACACCGACGATGCGGCCAGCCTGAACATCACCAGCTCGAATACGGGCGCGCTGGGTTCGCTCGGCTTTGCCTCGACGCCGGTGACTGCCACGCAGCCGCCGCTCCGCGTCGGCTCCTCGCCCGCGAGCTCGGCGACGACGCTGGTCAACGGCTCGGCCACCACCGTGGAATGGTACCTTGGCAATGACGGGCCCGGCTCGGCGCGCTCCACCGCGATGGCGCGGGTCGACGATTCCGTCACGGTGCAGTACGGCGCCCAGGCGAACGAGGACGCGATCCGCCGGCAGCTGCAGGCGATCGCGGTGTTCGGGATCTTCTCGACCTCGCCGACCGGGCAGTATTCGGGCGGGCAGGTCGCCGCGCTGAGCCTGCGCACGACCCAGGCGCTGACCCAGCAGCCCGGCCAGCAGCGCATCGAGGACATCCAGACCGACATTGCGATGGCCCAGAACACGATGAAGGACGCGAGCACGCGCCAGACTCAGGCCAAGGCGCAGCTCCAGACCATCATCGACCAGGCGGAATCGGCCTCGCCGGACGAGGTCGCGAGCCAGCTGCTGGCGCTGCAGAACGCGCTCCAGGCGTCCTACCAGGTGACCTCGAACCTCGCGCAGCTCTCGCTCGTCAAGTTCCTGTAAGGATGCGTTAAGACGCCGTTAACCATGCCTCTTTACCTCTTGGTGAGGATTGGAGCGGGGCGGAGCTGCCGATGTCGGACAGGATGCAACTGGTGGTGGCAACGCCGTGCTTCGGCGGGCAGGTGTCGAGCATCTATGCGAGCTCGATCTTCGCGCTGCAGCGCGCCGTGCACGGCATGTCCAATCTCGAGCTCAAGGTGCTGCTGCGCGACGGCGATGCGCTGATCACCCGCGCACGGGCCAATCTGGTCGCGATGTTCCTGGACGATCCCAAGGCGACGCATTTCCTGTTCATCGACGCCGATATCGGCTTCAAGCCGGAGCAGGTGTTCAGGCTGATCGAATGCGGCGCTGACGTCGTCGCCGGCTGCTATCCGATCAAGCGGGTCAATTGGGACAAGGCCGCGCGGGCGATCCAGTCGGGCCGCACCGACGTGCCGGCCGCCTCGCTCGACTACGTGCTCGAGATCGAGGACCCCGACCGCATCGTCGTCGTCAACGGTTTTACCCGGGTGCGTTATGCGGGCACGGGCTTCCTGATGATCCGGCGCCAGGCGCTGGAGGCGATGTGCCGTCATCCGGACTATGCGGCCTTGCAGTTCTTCCGCGAGCATTCGCACGACACGCTGGCGGCGAGCCAGAACCGGTTTGCGCTGTTCGAATGCGTGATCGATCCGGCGACCGGCACGTATCTGTCCGAGGACTTCGCCTTCTGCAAGCGCTGGACCGATATCGGCGGCGAGATCTGGGCCGACATCCAGAGCTCGCTCGATCACGTCGGGCCGTCGGTGTTCCACGGCGATATCGCCTCGCAATTCGCGCCGGCGGCGGCGGCCGATGCGGCGTAAGCCTTCCGGGATGAGCGCCGGCGCATCCCGTCTGTCAGGTCAGGAGCGCGCCCCCGACGGCGGCTCGCGTTATCGCCTGCGCGATCTCTTCACACCTCTGGACACGCTGCTCGTCTCCGGCGGCGACCCGCGGCTGGCGCTCGACGCCAGGGATCGCGTCAACGGCTATGGCTGCGCGGCTTCGCCGGAGCCGGAGATCTGGAATTTCGCCTCCTCGACCGCATCGACGATCTCGCAAGTGGCTTACGACCGTGCCGCGCTGGCGCGCGAAGAGCTGATGCACAAGTGCCTGCTCGACGAGGTCGAGATCGCCTTCGATGCGCGCTGCGAGGACATGCGGGACGAGCTGGGCGGCCATCTCCAGCTCTCGCCGCGCGTCGACGTCGTGTTCTCGCCCTCCGGTACCGACTCCCAGCTCCACGCCCTGTTCCTGGCGCGCGCGGTGCTCGGGGCGCCGCCGGTGACGATCGTGGTCGGCGCCGACCAGACCGGAAGCGGGACGATCCACACCGCCCGCGGGCACCATTTCAGCTCCATGACGGCGAGCGGCCTTGCGGTTCGCAAGGACGGTGCGGTTGCGGGGCTCGCCGGCGCCAGTCTCGCATTGCCGCTGCTCGGAACCGCGCCCGGGATTGCGATGCGCGCGGACGCGGATGCCGCGGTGCTGCATGCGATCGAGGCCACGATCGCGCAAGGCGCGCCCGTGCTGCTCCAGATCATGGATGCATCCAAGCTCGGCTGGCGCGCACCGAGCGCGGCCTGTCTCGACGAGATCGCGCGGCGCTGGCCGCGCAAGGTCCAGATCGTCGTCGACGCCTGTCAGGCCCGGCTCGGCCGCCGCCGGCTGCGCTCCTATCTCGACCGCGGCTATATGGTGCTGATGACAGGCTCGAAATTCTTCGGTGGACCCGCTTTCAGTGGCGCGGTGCTGGTGCCGAAGGGCCTTTCGCGGTCGCTCGACCGGGTCGAGGGGATTGCGCCCGGAATCTTCGACTATGCCGGCCGTTGCGATTGGCCGGTGGCCTGGACGGCGCTGCGTTCGCGCTTCGAACGCCGTCCGAACTTCGGTCAATGGCTGCGCTGGGAAGCGGCGTTGGCCGAGATCGGCCGCTACTACGCCGTATCAGGGGCTTTCCGCGCCGAGATGCTCGCCGAGCTCGCCGCCGGCATCGACAGCATGATCGCGCTGTCGCCGTCGCTTCGCCCCGTCCCATCCGCGATCGGGACCGCCGGCGTGGATGACGAGGAATTTGCACAAACCACGATCTTTCCGTTCATCCTGCTGCGCGACGGCAAGCCGGTCTCGATCGCCGAGACCGCGGCCGTTCATCGCGCGCTGGCGCGTGACATGAACGAGGCGATCGGCGGCAGTGCGTTGGACCGGCAGGTCGCGATGCAGCGCTGCCTGATCGGCCAGCCGGTCCGGCTGGAGTGGCAGGACGAGGCACCGCAGGCGGTGCTGCGCCTCTGTGTCGGCGCACGGCTCGTGACCGAGGCCTGGTCTCCCGACATCGCGCAGGCGCGACGCAACGTGCAGGACATTCTCGATCGCATCGCTCATGTCCTGGTAAAGATCGAGCTGCTGCTCGACCGTGGCGCGGTCGCGGCTGCGCCGGTAAACTCCGCGTTCGAGGTGTGAGATGCAGCATCCGGTTTCCGCGCCGCTTCGTATGACCGCGGCGAACTATGCCGATCGCATCGGCTTTGCGCAGCTGACGCGCCAGGCCTTCGAAGGTGTCGACCTGCATCCGTTGCGCGACCAGTTGCTGGCGCGGATCGCGGCCGGGACCGCATTGGCGGGCGAAGGGTTGGATCTGTCGTTGATCACCCAGCTTCTCGGCGACAAGGATCGAGGACTTGCGATCCAGTCGGAGTTGCTGAGCTTCCACCAATTGTTTCGCACGCCGAGCGCTGCTCCGAAGCCGGGCTTGCGCGTGCTCGCGCTAGCAGCCGACATCGACATGGGCGGCAACACGCCGATCGATTTTCTGCTCGAAGGCTCCGACATCGAGCTGTTGACGCTCTACGTGGTCAAGGGCGTCGGTTTGCCGGAGAATTTGCCCGAGCACGACGTTGCCATCGTGGTCGCCTCCGATTCCGAGGAATGCCGCGAGGCGCTCGCCTCGATCGAGAAGGCCGCGCCGCATTGGCCGCGGCCGCTGCTCAATCGTCCCGATCGCATCGGCAACCTCGATCGCGACAAGCTGTATCGGCTGCTGGCCGGCGTGCCGGGTCTCGATATTCCTGCGACCATCCACGCGACGCGCGCGCAATTGTCCGATCTTTCGCGAGGGCAGATCGCCTGCCGGGACATCGCGGGTGAATTGCGCTTTCCGATGATCGCGCGGCCGCGCGGCTCGCATGCCGGCGTCGGGCTCGCGAAGCTAGACGATGCCACAGCGCTCGCAGCTTATCTTGCCGAGCGTGATGAGCAGGATTTCTTCGTCGCGCGCTTCGTCGATTATGTGAATCCTGACGGGCTCTATCGCAAATATCGTCTCGCGATGGTCGACGGCAAACCCTACGCCTGCCACATGGCGATCGCCGACCGCTGGGACATCTGGTATCTCAACGCCTACATGGCGTTCAGCGAGGAGAAGCGTGCCGAAGAGGCGATCTTCATGCGCGACTTCGATCATGCCTTCGCGGCGCGTCACGGAAAGGCGCTCGACGAGATGAGCAGGCGCGTCGGCCTCGATTATTTCATCGTCGATTGCGCCGAGAACCAGGACGGCGAGCTCCTGGTGTTCGAGGCCGACAACACCGCCGTCGTGCACAACATGGATTCGCCGGTCGTGTTTCCTTACAAGCCGCCACAGATGCGCAAGATCTTTGCGGCGTTCTCGGCGATGCTGTCGCGGCATGCAGGAGCAGGCGAGGGGAGTGCAGCATGAACGAGATTATCCGCAACGCGCAAAGCTCCGCTGCGCACAGCTCGCTCGACCCGCAGGACTGGAGCGAATTTCGCGCGCTCGCCCATCGCATGCTCGACGATGCGATCGACGGCATCGCCAACGTTCGGGCGCGCCCGGTCTGGCAGCCGATTCCCGATGCGACCCGCTCAGCCTTCAAGGCCGACGTGCCGCGCGAGGCGAGCGACCTCGCGGAGGTCTATCGCGAGTTCGCCGATCACGTCGCGCCCTATGCGACCGGCAACGTCCATCCCGGCTTCATGGGCTGGGTGCATGGCGGCGGCACCGCGGTCGGCATGGTCGCGGACATGCTCGCGGCCGGCCTCAACGCCAATCTCGGCGGACGCGACCACATGCCGATCGAGGTCGAACGCCAGATCGTCGACTGGATGCGCCGTCTGTTCGCGTTTCCGGACAGTGCGAGCGGCATCTTCGTCACGGGCACGTCGATGGCCAATCTGATGGCGGTGCTGGTGGCGCGCACGGCTGCGCTCGGCACGCTGGCGCGGCAATACGGCATCGGCAATGACGGTGCGGTGCTGACGGCCTATGCGTCGCAGGCCGCGCATGGCTGCGTCTCCAGGGCGATGGATATCGCCGGGCTCGGCACCGATGCGCTGCGCAAGGTCGACGTCGATGCCGATCATCGCATCGACGTCGCCGCGCTGCGTGCGCAAATCACAATCGATCGCGAGGTCGGCTTCAAGCCGTTCCTGGTCGTTGGATCTGCCGGCACGGTCGACATTGGTGCGATCGACGACCTCAAGGCTGTCGCGGAGCTGTGCCGCGAGGAGGGAATCTGGTTTCACGTCGACGGCGCTTTCGGTGCGCTTGCGATCTTCTCGCCCGAACTCGCGCCGCTGCTCGGCGGCATTGAGCTCGCAGATTCGATTGCGCTCGACTTCCACAAATGGGGACAGGTGCCTTACGACGCCGGCTTCCTGCTGGTGCGTGATGGCGAGCAGCATCGGCAGGCCTTTGCGCAGCCCGCGGCCTATCTGCGCCGCGAGGCGAGGGGGCTTGCGGCGGGCGCGGTCTGGCCCTGCGATCTCGGCCCCGATCTGTCGCGCGGTTTCCGTGCGCTGAAGACGTGGTTCACGCTGAAGACATTCGGCACCGATCGGCTGGGTGCGACGATCACGAGAAGCTGCGCGCTGGCGAAATATCTGGAGGCCCGCGTAATGGCCGAACCGCGGCTGGAATTGCTGGCGCCGGTCAACCTCAATATCGTCTGCTTCCGCTATCGCGCCGATGATGCGGTCAATCGTGAGATTGTCGCCGACATCCAGGAGTCCGGAATAGCAGCTCCCTCGAGCACGACGCTGGGCGGCAGGTTTGCGATCCGCGCCGCGATCGTCAATCACCGCACCGAGGAGGCGGACATTGATGCGCTGGTCGCAGCCGTGCTGGAGTTCGGCAGCCGGCGGTGCGGCGACGGGATGATCGAGGTCGAGGCACCGCCGCTCGCGGCGCAATAGCACTGGTGCATGGCTGAAACGACAACGGCCCCGGAGGCGATCCGGGGCCGTTGTCGTTTGCGGAGGTGAACGTCGATGGTCAGGCGGCGGAGCTCACGTCCTTGGCCGCTTCCGTCTGGGGATGGGTGGCCTCGAATTGGCTCCGCAGCTTCTCTTCATAGGCGATCAGCTTGCGGGCATCCTTCAGCGCCCGGTAGAGGTCGCCGTTCAGGATGTTGTTGTTGATACCCTCGATGATCGGCCAGGCGCTCGGCACCGCGGTGACGATATCGCGCACCAGGTTGAAATAGGTGCCGTGCTGGCTCTGCGGATCCGGCGAGATGTACATGAGCTGGACCGCCAGATAGACGAGCTTCGCTGGCGAATCCGCGGTCTCCGGCGTGAGGATGTCGCGCTCGCGCAGGATCGGTACGTTGTCGCCGTCGATCAGGAGGCGCGCGCGCTGGTCCGTGTTGGTAATCACGCAGTTACCGACGATGATGCGTTCGTGCGGTCTGAGCTCGACCTTGAGGGCCATTGCCTGTTCTCCATCAACGCTTTCGTAACCGAGCGCTCGTTGCGGCCTATGAAGACGTGATTCTCGCTCGGAATTAGTTAACGACCTGTAAATTCCCGCCGTTCGCGCGGGAAATCGCAATAGTTTCAAGGTCGTACCCATGCGGCTGCGCGGCGATCTTGCGCGGCGTCCCCGGCCGAATCACGCGAAACCCGGCAAAGGCACGGATTTCATTTCATGTTTCGTTAGAGGTCTCGGCGCCACGGTCCGGCGGTCGCTGGGTCAAGCTCGATCCAAGCAGACGAGTAACAGTTGCGTCGTTTACCAGAAAGGTAACAGAGTTATGTCAGGCATCGTCCTCTCCGCGTCGGTTCGCCAGAACCTCCTCTCCCTCCAGTCCACCGCTGATCTTCTCGCCACCACGCAGAACCGTCTGTCGACCGGCAAGAGCGTCAATTCGGCCCTGGACAATCCCACCAACTTCTTCACCGCACAGTCGCTCGACAACCGCGCCAGCGACATCAACAACCTGCTCGATGGCATCGCCAACGGCGTGCAGGTGCTGCAGGCGGCCAACACCGGCATCACCTCGCTGCAGAAGCTGATCGACAGCGCCAAGTCGATCGCCAACCAGGCTCTGCAGACCACGGTCGGCTACTCCACCAAGTCCAACGTCTCCGCCACCATCTCCGGTGCGACGGCGGCCGACCTGCGTGGCACGACCTCCTATGCCAGCGCCACGGCATCCAGCAACGTGCTGTATAGCGGCGCGGCCGGCGGCACCACGGCGGCGACCGGCACCACGACGCTCGGCGCCAGCATCGGCGTCTTCGCAAGCACTGGCGCAACGACCGGCGCCGGCGGTACCACGACCCTGGAAGGTACCAT
>NZ_JAVAYO010000094.1:0-272 GCF_054863005.1 Bradyrhizobium sp. 25ACV | reverse complement strand
CGATCCCATTTCACTTCGTAAGAGACCGCTTCGACATACCGCACTGCCATGTCGTGCTCGACCGCTGCCATGAGGGCTCCGATGGCAAGCGTTTTGCTGCCAGACGGGGTTAGGACGACGTGGCTGTTGGTCACGTTTGCGAACACGCGCGTGTACCGTGTGTAAATTGCACTGAGGATGAGGTAGAGGTCGAGTGGATCGTCTTCAATCGCATAGATGACATTATCGGAATCGACTTCCCAGGATTGATACAGTTCGCTCTCGAATTCGGC
>NZ_JAVAYO010000093.1:0-272 GCF_054863005.1 Bradyrhizobium sp. 25ACV | reverse complement strand
GGAGATAAAGGAAAAGTAGCATTCTTTTATTCAAGTCCAACTGTAACGGATCAAAACCAATGGGTAACGAAGGCGAAAGAAATAATTAAAAAGAAATATCCGAACTGGGAAATTGTAACGACTCAGTATGGTGAAAATAATGCGCAAAAGTCTTTGTCAGTAGGGGAGAACATATTAAAAACGTATCCTGATATAAACGCAGTCATTTGTCCAGATGCAACAGCACTTCCAGCAATGGCACAAGCAGCAGAAAATTTAAAAATGGATAAAAA
>NZ_JAVAYO010000092.1:0-272 GCF_054863005.1 Bradyrhizobium sp. 25ACV | reverse complement strand
CGCCCAGCATCTCGCTGGTGCCAACCCCGGCAAAACGCGCCTCCATTGCCGCTGCGTCGGCGGCGGAGAAGGGCGTGACGTCGATCAGGTCGAGCTTGCGCGCGGTGCTAGCCATGCCGCAGCGCCCAGACCGGCACGCGTCCGTCGGCGGCCTTTTGATAGACATTCTCATAGCGCGTGAGCGCGGCCTCGAGCGTGACGGGATCGATCTCGGCTTGGGGCGCGAAACTGTCGAATCCGCAGCGCTTCATCAACGGCATTTGGTCGACCAG
>NZ_JAVAYO010000091.1:0-273 GCF_054863005.1 Bradyrhizobium sp. 25ACV | reverse complement strand
CCGACCTCGCGGTCGCGATCCGCTATGCGCTCACCCGCTGGTCAGCACTGTCCCGCTACGTCGAGGATGGTGGGCTCGAGATCGACAACAACGCGGCGGAGCGCTCGCTGCGCGACATCGCCGTCGGTCGTAAGAACTGGTTGTTCGCCGGCTCGAACCAGGGCGGCCATCGCGCCGCCACCATCTACAGTTTGATCGAGACCGCCAAGCTCAATGGGGTCGATCCAGAGGCTTGGCTCACAGACACCATCGCGCGCATCGCCGACTATCCCG
>NZ_JAVAYO010000090.1:0-273 GCF_054863005.1 Bradyrhizobium sp. 25ACV | reverse complement strand
CGCCAACCATATCCAGCGGCCAGTGCACGCCGAGGTAAACGCGTGACCAGGCGATGCCGGCGGCGACAATCATCAGCAGCGCGCCGGACCAGACCCGGTGCCAGAACAGGAATGCCAGCGCAAAGGTAAAGATGGCGGTGCCGTGATCGCTGGGGAACGAGCTGTCCGGCGCGTGCGCCAGGAAGGTATAGCCGACGCCGGCGACGAACGGACGCTCATGCGGCAGCAGCGCGCCGATAGCGGAGGCGGCAAGCATGGCGAACAACAGCGCGA
>NZ_JAVAYO010000089.1:0-273 GCF_054863005.1 Bradyrhizobium sp. 25ACV | reverse complement strand
CCCATCCCCCCGCCTTCCACTCGAAGCCTGGGGTCGTCGTCTCATGACGCGGGCGGAGGCGTGGGCGGACCAATCCCGTCCGCGTCGCTACGCCTACGAGTTCCTCTGGTTCGGGCTGAAGCAGGGGTGGGCGTGTCTGTTCGGGGGGCTGATGTTGGCCCTGATCCTGGGGACGTTTCTGCTGTGGCCGGATGGGGCGGCGGTGTCGCGCTATGACTTTCTGGTGGTCGGGGCGCTGGTCATTCAGGCGGCGATGCTGACCTTCAGGCTGGA
>NZ_JAVAYO010000088.1:0-273 GCF_054863005.1 Bradyrhizobium sp. 25ACV | reverse complement strand
GGGATCTTGAAAGAGATTCATAAGGAACTGAATTTGACGGATGCTGAAGACGGAGATCTGATCCGTATTGAAGAAGATGATGATGATGTAGCCAATGAGACGTTTGAGGTTATGGCGCATTGGCATGTTGGTATTAAGAATTACATAATCACATAGAAAAGCAGGCTAGAAAATAGCCTGCTTTTCTTGTATGGATTAGTTGATTTTTGCTTTTAAAACTCTATAATCTCCACTGCCGTAAAGTCCTACGTCAACACGAGAAGAGTATTCAAC
>NZ_JAVAYO010000087.1:0-274 GCF_054863005.1 Bradyrhizobium sp. 25ACV | reverse complement strand
ATAGTATTACCGGTACCAAAATTTTCATTACTGGTGGTGACCACGACCTGGCTGAGAACATTATTCACCTGGTATTGGCAAAAACACCGGATGCACCTGCGGGCTCTCGTGGTATTTCCCTGTTCATCGTGCCTAAATTCTTGGTGAATGAAGATGGTTCAATAGGCGAACGTAATCCGGTAGGTCCAGGTTCGATTGAACACAAAATGGGGATCAAAGCATCTGCCACTTGTGTAATGAACTTCGACGGTGCCAAAGGTTACCTGGTAGGTAA
>NZ_JAVAYO010000086.1:0-274 GCF_054863005.1 Bradyrhizobium sp. 25ACV | reverse complement strand
AAGACTGGCGGTGAAGCTGAACCGCCACTGGTCATCAACTCTGCACTGCCGCCTTCTCTGGCGCCTGGTAACCGACTACACTCCTCTCTATATGCGCCTGCTTTCGTTTGATTGTACATGACAGTGCGGCTGCGCTTCGAGACTGACACAGTGGCCATCCAGCGGCCCGCCTACGGCGCTGTTGATTGCGTCCGTCATCCCGTCCTCGGCTCAATGCCTGTGACAACGAGTTGGCAGCTTGCAATCAATCATCGGGTATTCTCCGTCTGTCAGC
>NZ_JAVAYO010000085.1:0-274 GCF_054863005.1 Bradyrhizobium sp. 25ACV | reverse complement strand
CGGCACGGGCAGTCCGGATTCTGCGGCGTGATCGGCATAATTGAGGCCGACCGCGATGAACTTTCCGATCCCGGCGACCGGTACGCCGTAGCGGGGGGAGCCTTCGACCAATGGCAGCGTCGTCGGATCAAGGCCCTTCAGCTTGTCGATTGCGGAAAGCGTCACCTCGGCGGGCGTGAGATCGCTGATCACGCCCGACAGGTCGCGGATTCGCCCATCGGCGTCGATCAGGCCGGGCTTCTCGGCCCCGACGGGGCCATAGCGGCAGAGCTTC
>NZ_JAVAYO010000008.1:0-380207 GCF_054863005.1 Bradyrhizobium sp. 25ACV | reverse complement strand
ATCAACTCCTCGGCGGGCCTGATCTGGGACTTCACCATCAAGCAATATCCGACCCCGTTCGGCTCCGCGCCGTTCCTGGGCAGCCAGCTGATCTCGACCCACCAGGCCGGCATGATCGGCGTCACCATACTACTGCTGCTCGGCCTCTATTTCTTCTTCCAATACACGCGGATCGGTCTTGCCATGCGCGCGGCCGCCTCGGTGCCTGAATCAGCGCGCCTCGTCGGCATCAACACCTCCTGGATGATCGCGCTCGGCTGGGGCATGGCGACCGCGATCGGCTCGATCGCCGGCATGCTGATCGCACCGGTCGTGTTCCTCGAGCCCAACATGATGGGCGGCGTGCTGATCTACGGATTTGCCGCGGCCGTGCTCGGCGGACTGACCAGCCCGTTCGGCGCCGTGGTCGGCGGCTTCCTGGTCGGTGTCTTCGAGAACCTCGCCGGCACCTACATCCCCGGCGTCGGTAACGAGCTGAAACTCCCGATCGCGCTCGCGCTGATCATCTCCGTCCTGGTCGTCAAACCCGCCGGCCTGTTCGGTCGGCACATCGTCAAGCGAGTTTGATCATGAGCGCTGCAGAAGAAGTCGTTGCAGAAGGCCACCAGGCGGTCGAGGCCGTTCCCAAGCGAGCCATGACGCTGGGCACCGGCACCTCGCTGGTGGTGCTCGCGGCGCTCTTGATCGTGCCGATGTTCGTCAAGAACTTCGTCATCTTCCAGATGACGATGCTCCTGATCTACGGGCTCGCCGTGCTGGCGCTGAACATCCTGACCGGCGGTTCCGGCCAGTTCTCGCTCGGCCAGAGCGCGTTCTACGCCGTCGGCGCCTATACGTCGGCGGTGCTGATGGAGCACGCCAACATCAACTACGCGCTGACCATTCCGATCTCCGCCGTGGTCTGCTTCGGCTTCGGGTACCTGTTCGGCAAACCGGCGCTGCGACTGTCGGGCGTCTATCTCGCGCTCGCGACCTTCGCACTCGCGACCGCGATGCCACAACTGCTGAAGCTGAACTTCCTCGAACACTGGACCGGCGGTGTGCAGGGCCTCGTCGTCACCAAGCCGGATGCGCCGTTCGGCCTGCCGATGTCGCAGGACATGTGGCTGTACTACTTCACGCTCATCGTCACGATCGCGATCTACATGCTCTCGGTGAACCTGTTGCGCTCGAGGTCAGGCCGCGCCTTCATGGCGATCCGCGACAACGAGATCGCGGCGTCCTCGATGGGTGTCAACGTCGCACTCTACAAGACCTTGGCGTTCGGCGTCTCCGCCGCCGTCACCGGCATTGCCGGCTCGCTCGGCGCCATCGCGGTGCAGTTCGTGGCTCCCGACAGCTACACCATCACGCTCGCGATCTCGCTGTTCCTGGGCATGGTGGTCGGCGGCGTCGGCTGGCTGCCCGGCTCGTTCGTCGGTGCGGCCTTCATCATCTTCGTGCCGAACATGGCGGAGAGCATCTCCAAGGGCCTCTCCGGCGCGGTGTTCGGTGTGCTGCTGTTCCTCGTCATCTACCTCGTGCCGCACGGCGCCAGGCAGATCGCGATCCTGGGCCAGCAGTTCGCCGGCAAACTCAAGAAGAACTGAATACCGTTGGACTAAAAGAAGGAGATCGAATTGTATTTTGGAAGAACACTGCGAGCCGCCGCGCTGGTCACGGCAACGGCGGCCATTGCCCTCACCTCCGGCGCTGCACTGGCCCAAAAGAAATACGACACCGGCGCGTCCGATACCGAGATCAAGATCGGCAACATCATGCCGTACAGCGGTCCGGCGTCGGCCTATGGCATCATCGGCAAGACCGAAGAAGCCTATTTCAAGATGATCAACGACAAGGGCGGCATCAACGGCCGCAAGATCAACTTCGTCACCTATGACGACGGCTATTCGCCGCCGAAGGCAGTCGAGCAGGTCCGCAAGCTGGTCGAGAGCGACGAGGTGCTGGCCGTGTTCAATCCGCTCGGCACGCCCTCGAACAGCGCGATCCAGAAATACCTCAACGCCAAGAAGATCCCGCAGCTGTTCGTCGCCACCGGCGCCACCAAGTGGAACGATCCGAAGAACTTCCCCTGGACCATCGGCTGGCAGCCCTCCTACCAGAGCGAAGCCCAGATCTACGCGAAATGGCTGATGAAGGAGAAGCCCGACGCCAAGGTCGCGATCCTCTATCAGAACGACGATTTCGGCAAAGACTACCTCAAAGGCACCAAGGACGGTCTCGGCGCCAAGGGCGCGTCCATGATCATCATGGAAGAGAGCTATGAGGTGTCCGAGCCGTCGATCGACGGCCATATCGTCAAGATCAAGGCCGCCAATCCCGACGTGCTGCTGATCTATGCGACGCCCAAATTCGCGGCGCAGACCATCAAGAAGACGGCCGAGCTCAGCTGGAAGCCGCTCCAGATCCTCACCAACGTCTCGATCTCGGTCGGCAGCGTGATGAAGCCCGCCGGCTTCGAGAATGCACAAGGCGTGCTGTCGGCGGCCTATGCCAAGGACTCCACTGATCCGCAGTGGGCCAACGACCCCGGCATGAAGAAGTGGAACGAGTTCGTCGACAAGTACATGCCGGGTGCCGACAAGTCCGACACCAGCATGGTCTATGGCTACGGCGCGGCCTCGACCCTGGCCAAGGTCCTGGAGATGTGCGGTGACGATCTCACCCGCGCCAATCTCATGAAGCAGGCGGCTTCGCTGAAGGATTTTGCGCCGGATACGCTCCTGCCCGGCGTCAAGATCAACACCAGCGCTACCGACTTCGCCCCGATTGCGCAGCTGCAGATGCAGCGCTTCAAGGGTGAAAAGTGGGAACTGTTCGGCGAGATCATTAGCGGCGACGTCGCTTCCGAGTGACACGCTGACGCAATAGTCCGACCCTCGAGAAGCCCCCGCGAGCGATCGCGGGGGCTTTTTGTTGACGGCAGGCGCCAATCTTGTTCAATGCGGCGCCGATCCAACTCGGGGCAGGAGAACAATGTCCGCCGTTCGTTTTCAGGTTGCGGCCCTCTGGACCGCGCTCGCTTTGTGCACTGCGATGAGCAGCCCGGCACTGGCGCAGAAGAAGTACGACAGCGGCGCATCCGATACCGAGATCAGAATAGGCAACATCATGCCCTACAGCGGCCCGGCCTCGGCCTACGCCGCGATCGGCAAGGCCGAGGAAGCTTATTTCCGCAAGGTCAACGCCGAGGGCGGTATCAACGGGCGCAAGATTAAGTTCATCTCCTATGACGACGCCTATTCGCCGCCGAAGACGGTGGAGCAGGCGCGCAAGCTGGTCGAGAGCGACGGAGTGCTGCTGATCTTCGGCTCGCTCGGCACCTCCACCAACGGCGCCATCCGCAAATACATGAACGAGAAGAAGGTGCCGCAACTGTTCGTGGCGAGCGGCGCCTCGAAGTGGAACGATCCCAAGCAGTACCCCTGGACCATGGGCTGGCAGCCGAGCTACGCGAGCGAGGCGCGGATCTACGCCAAGTACATCATGAAGGAGAAGCCGGACGGAAAGATCGGCGTGCTCTACCAGAACGACGATTTCGGCAAGGACTATCTGAAGGGGCTAAAGGATGGCCTCGGGCCCAAGGCGTCGATGATCGTGCTGGAAGAGGCCTACGACACGTCGGAGCCCGCCATCGACGAGCACGTCGTGAAGCTGAAGGCCTCGGGCGCCGACGTGTTCATCAGCATCACCACGCCGAAATTCGCCGCGCAGGCGATCAAGAAGGCGGCGGAGATCAACTGGCATCCGGTCCACATCGTCTCCAACGTCTCGGCCTCCGTCGGCGGTGTGATCGAGCCGGCGGGACTGGAGGTCTCGCAAGGCCTGCTGTCGGCGAGCTACACCAAGGACGGCTCCGATCCGCAGTGGAATGCCGACGACGGCATGAAGAAATTCTATAACTTCCTCGCGCAATATGATCCCAAGGCCAACAAGCTCGATGCCGGCGTCGTGTTCGGCTATGCCGCCGCGCAGACCATGGTCAAAGTGCTGCAGATGTGCGGCGACGACCTCACCCGCGAGAACGTCATGAGGCAGGCCGCCTCCTTGAAGGATTTCGAGCCCGACACGCTGCTGCCCGGCATCAGGATCAACACCGCGCCGGACAATTTCGCCCCGATCGAGCAGTTGCAGATGATGCGTTTCAAGGGCCGGAAATGGGAGCTGTTCGGCGAGATCATCTCCAGCGAGATGGGCCACTGAAGCGTCGCAACCCAAAATCGCTCCCGGGTTGGTTAAACAACTCAAGACAGCCGGACCTTCTCGCAGTCGCACACGAGAGCCGGCCGTCCCTGACTACTAAAGACGCAGCCCCCGCGACGCCGTCCGGGGGCTTTCTGTTGAAGGCATCAGCCAAATCGTATTGAATTGCGGCAGCGTCGCCAAGAAAATCGAGACAAGAAAAGGGGCGCACACACACCAAGAAAATAGGGAGATAGGAATGCCCGCTGTCACCGGCAAACTTGCAGCCGCATCACTGGCGCTTGCGCTCATTGCGGCCTCGGCCTCCACTGCGTCGGCCCAGAAGAAATACGATACCGGCGCGACCGATACCGAGATCAAGATCGGCAACATCATGCCCTACAGCGGACCGGCCTCCGCCTACGGCATCATCGGGCGGACCGAAGCCGCCTATTTCAAGAAGATCAACGACGAGGGCGGCATCAACGGCCGCAAGATCAACTTCATCTCCTACGACGATGGCTATTCGCCGCCGAAGACCGTCGAGCAGGCGCGTAAGCTGGTCGAGAGCGACGAGGTGCTGTTCATCTTCAACTCGCTCGGCACGCCGCCGAACTCGGCGATTCACAAATACATGAACTCCAAAAAGGTGCCGCAGCTGTTCGTCGCCACCGGCGCCACCAAGTGGAACGATCCGAAGGACTTCCCTTGGACTATGGGCTGGCAACCCAACTACCAGAGCGAAACGCAGATCTACGCGAAGTGGCTCTTGAAGAACAAGCCGGACGCCAAGATCGCCGTGCTCTTCCAGAACGACGATTACGGCAAGGATTACCTGAAAGGCCTGAAGGACGGCCTCGGGGCCAAGGCCGCTTCGATGATCGTCATGGAGGAGAGCTACGAGACCTCCGAGCCGACCATCGACAATCACATCGTCAAGCTGAAGTCGACCGGCGCCGACGTCTTCATGAACATCACGACGCCGAAATTCGCGGCGCAGGCGATCAAGAAGAACGCCGAGATCGGCTGGAAGCCGCTGCACTTCCTCAACAACGTCTCGGCCTCGGTCGGCAGCGTGCTCAAGCCCGCCGGCTTCGAGAATTCGCAGGACATCATTTCCGCCGACTATCTCAAGGACGTCTCCGATCCCGAGTGGAACAACGACCCCGGCATGAAGGACTTCCTGGCCTTCATGACCAAGTACTTCCCGGAGGGCGACAAGCTCGACCATGGCACGATCGTCGGCTACGGCGTGGCGCAGACCCTCGTCCAGGTGCTGAAGCAGTGCGGCGACGATCTCACCCGCGCGAACGTCATGAAGCAGGCCGCCAGCCTCAAGAACTACCGCACCGAAGTGCTGCTGCCGGGCATCCAGATCAACACCTCGCCGACCGACTTTGCACCCATCAGCCAGCTCCGGCTCGAGAAGTTCAAGGGCGAGAAGTGGGAGCTGTTCGGCGACGTGATCAGCGCCGACGTCGGCGGCTAGCCGAAGGACACGACGATGAAAGCCCCCTGCGAGACCATCGCAGGGGGCTTTTGCTTGCCCGCCGATTCTGATCACGCGATTGCACAATCGAATGATGGTAAAGCGTGCTTACGCTTTGGCGTCCGATGCGGTAGGCAGGAGGAACGGCGGCGTATGCCGCCAGTCTCTTCCGTCTGCCGAAGGCCATCGTCATGACCGACCGCCGTCCCCTGCTCCGCGCGCTCTACGACGCCGCCGTTGCCGCCGCCCATCCCAATGTGGTGCTGGCGCCACATTTGGGGCCCGCGCCGAAAGGACGCGTGATCTGCCTCGCCGCCGGCAAGGGCGCGGGCGCCATGGCCGCGGCAACCGAACGGCATTACCTCGACACGCTCAAGCTGGCGCCGGAACGGCTCGTCGGCATCGCCACCACGCGTCACGGCTACGGCGTGCCGACGCGCCGCATCAGCGTGGTCGAGGCCGGGCACCCCGTGCCGGATGAGGCTGGCCTCAAGGGCGCGGCCGACACGCTCGCGCTCGCAGGCGAGGCCGGGCCGGACGATCTGCTCCTCGTGCTGCTCACCGGCGGCGGCTCGGCGAACTGGATCGCGCCCAGCGACGGTATCAGCTTCGCGCAGAAGCAGGCGGTCAACAAGGCGCTGCTGCGCTCGGGCGCGCCGATCGGCGAGATGAACGTCGTGCGCAAACACCTGTCGCGGATCAAGGGCGGCCGTCTCGCACGCGCCGGCAAGAATGCCGCCGAGATCGTGACGCTCGCGATCTCCGACGTGCCGCATGACGATCCTTCCGCGATCGCCTCCGGCCCGACCGTGCCTGATCCGACCACGCTGGCCGATGCGCGCGCCATCGTCGCGAAATACAAGCTCGACATCGACGATGCCGTCCGCCGCGCGCTCGACGATCCCGCCAACGAAAGCTGCAAGCCTGGCGATGCCGCCTTCGCGCGCGCGCATTTCGAATTGATCGCGCGGCCCAAGCAGTCGCTCGACGCCGCGGTGAAGCTCGCGCGCGAATCCGGTTACGAGACCATCGACCTCGGCGCCGATCTCGAAGGCGAGGCGCGCGAGGTCGCCGCCGCTCACGCCGGGCTGGCGCTGCAAGCGCGCGCGCAAGGCAAGCGCCTCGCGATCCTCTCCGGCGGCGAGCTCACCGTCACGGTGCGCGGCAATGGACGTGGCGGGCCGAACCAGGAATACGCGTTGGCGCTCGCCGCTCTGCTCAAGGACACGCCTGACATCTCGGCGCTGGCCGGCGACACCGACGGCGCCGACGGCGGCGCCGGCAACCCCACCGACCCCGCCGGCGCCCTGATCGACGCGACGACGTTCGCAAAGATGAAGGCAGAGGGGCTTCAGCCGCAAGCGTACCTGGACAACAACGACGCCACGACGTTCTTCGAGGCGACCGGCGACCTGCTGCTGCCGGGCCCGACGCTGACCAACGTGAACGACATCAGGGTGATTTTGGTGGATTGAGGCTGAGATTTCTCCCCCGTCATGGCCGGGCTTGACCCGGCCATCCACGCCTTCCCCCGCTGCCCAAAAACGTGGACACCCGGGCCAAGCCTGGGCATGACGCGGACGTGGAGCGCCGCCTCAGAACTCGCTCGCGACCTTCGCGAGCATCGCGATCAGGGCTTCGCGGTTGGCCTGCCCGAGCAGCTCGTTGAGCCGGGCTTCATGCTTGGTGGCGACCAGCTTCTTGGCGCGGGCCAGCACCGCCTTGCCCTTGTCGGTCAGCACCAGGATGTGCGAGCGGCGGTCGTTGGTGGAGCGGATCCGCGCGCAAAGGTCGCGGCTCTCGAGATTGTCGAGCATGGCCACGAAGTTCGGCCTGAGGATGCCGAGGGTGGAGGCGATCTCGGTCTGGTTACGGCCGGGATTCTTCTCGACCAGCAGCAGCACGGAGAACTGCGCCGGCGTGAGCTGGAGCGAGGCCATGCAGCGCAGGAAGTTCTCGAACACCTTGAGCTGCGCCCGCTTCAGCACATAGCCGAGCTGTTCCGAGAGTTCGCCGAGCTGGAGCGCTTCGCCAGCAGCCCCCTGGCCTTGCACCTCGGCCGCGTCCTTGCGGCCCTTGGCCGTGTCGGCAGGCTTTTCGGAGGACTTTTCAGCGGCTTTGGAAACGGTCATCGCCTCGTGCTCGTAATCCCGCTAAATTCGGGAGGGATCGTTCCCGCCCTTGATGTTATATTTGATAATTGTTATGGACCATATCAAATATCGCATGCGTTTTTCAATGGCTGTGAGCGGACCGTCCACCGCGATCGAGGGGACCGGTCCGTAATCTTAAGGGGGAGCGTCCGGTCTTGAATACCACCATCATGCTGTTCCTGGTGCAGGACGGCATCACCAATGGCGCGATCTATGCGCTGCTCGGCCTGGCGCTGGTGCTGGTGTTCGCCGTCACCCGCGTCATCCTCATTCCCCAGGGCGAATTCGTCACCTACGGCGCGCTGACCTACGCATCGCTGGCCGCAGGCCAGATGCCGGGCACGGCCAAGCTCGCGCTGGCGCTCGGCATCGGCGCCTTCGCCTTCGACCTGTTCGTCGCGCGCAAGGCGCTGCACGGCCGCCTGATCGTGCGTAGCCTCCTCACCAATATCGTGCTGCCGGCCATCGTGCTGGCGCTGACGGTTTACTTCGCCGCGCAGAAGCCGCCGGTCGCGGTCTCGATCGCACTGTCGCTGGTGATCGTGGCGATGATCGGCCTGTATCTCTACCGCGTGGCATTCCAGCCGCTGGCACACACCTCCGTGCTGGTGCTGCTGATCGCATCCGTGGGCGTCCATCTGGCACTGCAGGGCCTCGGCCTGCTGTTTTTCGGCGCCGAAGGCCAGCGTGGACCTGCCGTGCTGTCCGGCGCGTTCACCGCGGGCTCGCTGCGCTTCACCGGCCAGAGCCTTACCGTCTACGGCATCACCATCGCCTTCATCGTCGCCCTCTGGCTGTTCTTCGGCCTGACCCTCTACGGCAAGGCGCTGCGCGCGACCGCCGTGAACCGGCTAGGGGCGCGGCTCGTCGGCATCCGCACCACGCTGTCGGGGCAGATCGCCTTTCTGCTGGCATCCGTCATCGGCGCGCTGTCGGGCATCATGATCGTGCCGATCACGACGCTCTACTATGACAGCGGCTTCCTGATCGGGCTGAAGGGCTTCGTCGCCGCGATCATCGGCGGCCTCGTCAGCTACCCCCTCACCGCCGCCGCGGCGCTGGTCGTCGGCCTCGTCGAGGCGTTCTCGTCCTTCTATGCCTCCAACTACAAGGAGGTGATCGTTTTCATGCTGCTGATCCCCGTGTTGCTGCTGCGCTCGCTCGCCGCGCCCGCCGTCGAAGAAGAGAAGGACTGAGGCTGAAATGCAGAGCCGCCTTCCCATCATCGTCTTCGCAGCCGTCATGGCCGTGATCCCGTTCGTCCCCGGCATGCCTCCGTTCTGGATCGTGCTGCTCGACAATATCGGCCTCGCGGCCCTCGTCGCGATGGGCCTCGTGCTGCTGACCGGCGTCGGCGGCCTGACCTCGTTCGGACAGGCAGCCTTCGTCGGCTTCGGCGCCTACACCACCGCGGTGCTGTCGACGGCCTACGGCCTGTCGCCCTGGCTGACGCTGCCGCTGTCGCTATTGGTCAGCGGATCACTGGCGGTGCTGCTCGGGCTGATCACCGTCCGCCTCTCCGGCCATTATCTGCCGCTCGGCACGCTCGCCTGGGGACTCGGGCTGTTCTATCTCTTCAGCAAGCTGGAGTTTCTCGGCCGTAACGACGGCATCTCGGCGATCCCGCCGCTGTCGATCGGCACGTTCAAGATGCTCTCGCCCGGCTCGATCTATTACGCGATCTGGGTCGCCGTGATCCTCTCGGCGCTGCTGACGATGAACCTCTTGGATTCCCGCACCGGCCGCGCCATCCGCGCGCTCCGCCGCGGCCATGTTGCCGCCGAGGCGTTCGGCGTGCACACCCCGCGCGCCAAATTGCTGGTGTTCATCCATGCCGCGGTGCTCGCCGGCCTGTCAGGCTGGCTCTACGCGCATCTCCAGCGCGCGGTGAACCCGACGCCGTTCGGCGCACAAGCCGGCATCGAATATCTCTTCATCGCGGTGGTCGGCGGCGCCGGCTATGTCTGGGGCGGCGTTTTGGGCGCGGCGATCGTCGTAGTGCTGAAAGAGGTGCTGCAGAGCTATCTGCCGCTGATCCTGCCCGGCTCCGGACAGGTCGAAACCATCGTGTTCGGCATCATGCTGGTGGCGCTGTTGCAGCTCGCGCCCGGCGGCCTCTGGCCGTGGTTGATGTCGTTCCTGCCGGAGCGGACCAGTGGCAAGAAGCCGGACACCTCACTCAAGCTGGAACAGCGTCCCCGCGCGCCCGGCGAGGGCAGCATCCTGCTCCAGGTCGACAAGGCGCGAAAACAGTTCGGCGGCGTGGTCGCGGTCAACAACGTCTCCTTCGACGTCCAGGCCCGCGAGATCGTCGCGCTGATCGGCCCGAACGGCGCCGGCAAGAGCACGACCTTCAACCTGATCACCGGCGTGCTGTCGGCCACGTCAGGCTCGGTCTCGGTGCTCGGCAAGAAGGTCGACAAGGCGCCGCCGCAGGAGATCGTCAAGCTCGGCATCAGCAGGACCTTCCAGCATGTGAAGCTGGTCCCTGACATGACCGTGCTGGAGAACGTCGCGATCGGCGCGCATCTGCGCGGCCATTCCGGCCCGATCTCCTCGATGCTGCGGCTCGACCGCGCCGACGAAGCCAGACTGCTGGCGGAGGCCGCCCGCCAGATCGAGCGTGTCGGCCTTGCCGACCAGATGCACCAGCTCGCAGGCAGCCTCTCGCTTGGCCAGCAGCGCATCGTCGAGATCGCCCGCGCGCTCTGCGTCGATCCGATGCTGCTGCTGCTCGACGAACCGGCCGCCGGCCTGCGCCACATGGAGAAGCAGCAGCTCGCCAAGCTGCTGCGGGACTTGCGCGACGGCGGCATGAGCGTCCTCCTGGTCGAGCACGACATGGGCTTCGTGATGAACCTCGCCGACCGCATCGTGGTGCTCGATTTCGGCACCAAGATCGCCGAGGGCACCCCCGCCACGATCAAGACCAATCCCGAAGTGATCAAGGCCTATCTCGGAGTGGCGGCATGAGCGCGCTGTTGTCCGTCACTGACGCCCATGTCGCCTATGGCAAGGTCGAGGCGGTACGCTCGGTCTCGCTCGAGGTCGGCGCGAACCAGATCGTCACCATCGTCGGCGCCAACGGCGCCGGCAAGACCACGCTGCTCTCCGCCATCATGGGCATCCTGCCGCTGAAGGGCCGCGTCACCTTTGCCGGCCAGGATCTCGCCCGGCTCGATATCGAGGACCGCGTCGCGATGGGGCTTGGCCTCGTCCCGGAGCACCGTGAATTGTTCGTGACCATGAATGTCGAGGACAATCTCGAATTGGGCGCCTTCCGCATCGAGCGCAGCAAGGCAAAAGCCTCGATGGAACGCGTCTACACGCTGTTTCCCCGGCTGAAGGAGCGGCGCAAGCAGTTCGCCGGCACGCTCTCCGGCGGCGAGCAGCAGATGCTCGCGATGGGCCGCGCGCTCATGGGCGAGCCTAAACTGCTGATGCTGGACGAGCCGAGCCTCGGCCTCGCGCCGATCATCGTCGCCGACATCTTCCGCATCGTCACTGAGCTCCGCGCCAGCGGCGTCTCGGTGCTGCTGGTCGAGCAGAATGCCCAGGCCGCGCTGAAGATCGCGGACCAGGCCTATGTGATGGAGCTCGGCGAGTTCGTGCTCTCGGGCAAGGCCAGCGACATCGCGGCGAACGAGCGTGTCGCGGCGAGCTATCTCGGCTTCCAGCACGAAGGCGAGAGCGCGATCTGATGCGCGAAGCGGGGTGGGGTGACGGTCCCTCCGCGTAGAAGATTGCCCGTGTTGAGAGATCACCCCACCCCGCTCGCGCTCCGCGCGATCGACCCTCCCCCTCCAGGGGAGGGTAAGCAAGCGGCGCGTTACGAAGCTACCCCGCCTTCTCCTTCAGCGTCGCGACCTCCGCCTCCAGCTCCGCAATCCTCGCATCCCTCGCCGCCAGCGCGGCCGCCACATCGCCTGCATCGAACTTCTGCGGAATGTGCTGCGGGCAGTTGGTGTCCCAGGCCGCGATCTTGAACATAATCACCTGCTCCGGCCGGGCGCGGTAACCCTTCGGCATCAGCGACGTCGTCAGCGCCTCGTCGTCCTCGACCACGCGCGCCTCGCCCCAGATCTTCACGCGGCGGCGATGGGCGTAGTCCATCACGAAGATGTAGGCCTTTGGATTCTCCGACAGGTTGCCCTGCGTCAGATATTGCTGGTTGCCGGCATAGTCGGTGAAGGCCAGTGTCTGCTTGTCCAGGACCTTGAGGAAGCCCTTCGGGCCGCCGCGGTGCTGGATATAGGGCTGGCCGTCCGCCGAAGCGGTGGCGAAGTAGAAGCTGTTGGCGTCCGTGAGGAAGGCCTCGAGGTTTTCATCGACCTCGGTGCGCCAGCCGCGCTGCTCGACGCGGCCATAAGCCTCGCGCGACCCCTTGCGCGCCTGGATCGCCTTCACCGCGGGGGTGAAGGCCACGTCGCTGGCATAGGTGTGGGCTGCTGTCGTCATCGGAACATCTCCTAAGTCCGGCGCATCGCTGCGTCTTCATCCGCCAAAATGGACCTTTCACCGACTAAAACAATCTACCCGCTTGACACTTCATCATTGCGAGATATGCAATAATGAGATGGATCGCCTCGAAGCCATGCACGCCTTCGTCACCGTCGCCGATCTCAGCGGCTTCGCGCCGGCGGCGCGCAAGCTGCACCTGTCGCCCTCGGCGGTAACGCGGCTGATCGCGGCGCTGGAGGAGCATCTCGGCGCCCGACTGTTGCAGCGGACCACCCGGCAGGTGAGATTGACCGACGTCGGTACGCGCTATCTGGAGCGCGCGCGGCGCATCCTCGCCGATGTCGAGGAGGCCGACGGCTCCGCGCGGGAGGAGCGCAACCGGCCGAGCGGACGGTTGGTGGTCTCGGCGCCGGTCGGCTTCGGCCGGCTGCATGTCGGGCCGGTCATGACCGACTATCTCAAGCGCTATCCCGGGGTCGGCGGAGAATTGCGCTTGTCCGACCATCTCGTCAATCTCGTGGAGGACGCCGTCGATGTCGCGGTGCGGATCGGTCATCTCGCCGATTCCTCGCTGGTGGCGCGGCAAGTCGGCGAGATGCGGCGGATCGTGGTGGCGACGCCGGGCTATCTGAAGCGCCACGGCGAGCCGAAGACGCCAGACGCGTTGCTCGAACACCAGACCATTCAGTTCGGCCCGTCCGCCAGCTGGCACTTCGTGCACGACGGCCGCGACATCGAGGTCACGCCGTCGCCCCGCTTCATCAGCAACAGCGCCGACGCCGCCCTGCAATACGCCGAGGCCGGCGGCGGGGTGACGCGCGTGCTGGCCTATCAGGCCGCCGAGGGGCTGAAGCGCGGACGGCTGAAAATCGTGCTGGCGAAGTACGAGCAGCCGGCGCTGCCGATCCACATCATCTACCCGACCTCGCGCCTGCTCTCGGCCAAGGTGCGCGCATTCGTCGATCTCGTGGTGGAGACGGCGGAGTGGAGGTTTGGGTAGATACGTGTCCCGGACGCGCCGCGGAGCGGCGCAGAGCCGGGACGCGGCAGGGTGCCATGTCGAGACATGGGTCCCGGCTCTGCGCAGCAGCGTTGCACGCTGCAGCGCGTCCGGGACACGGAGAGATCACCCCTTCTTCGGCACCACCCGAAACGTGCCGCTCGCCCGCGCGATCACGGCATCGTCGGCCTTCACAAGGCACTGCGCAAAGCAGATCGTCTTGCCGGTCTTGATCACGTCGCTCTCGATCGAACACCACTGGCCGATCTCGGCGGAGCCGGCAAAATCGACCGAAAGCGAGACCGTCACGAACGACGTGGTCCAGTTGGTCGCCAGCGCACAACTATAGCCCATGGCATTGTCGGCGAGCGCCGCGATGAGGCCGCCATGGATCAGCCCGCGGCCGTTGGTGTGGGGTCTGGCCAGCCGGAGGCCGATGATGACGGCCTTGTCGGTGTTCTTGGAGTAAAGCGGCTCCCAGGGTTCGGTGAGAGGGCTCTTGCGAAAGAGCGGCTCGAAGCCGGCGGGAATGTCGGTGGCGGTCATGGTTGTCTCGCGTTGCTGAGTCATAGTATTGAACGCGATGGCGATGACGGTTGCATCAATTACAAAGTTTTAAACGGGATTTGCTCGCGTGTTTGAAACGCGGGTGGCCCACAATGACCGAGCCGTAGGGTGGGCAAAGCGAAGCGTGCCCACGCGCTTTCGCAATTATGGGAAGGTGGTGGGCACGGCGCAAGGGCGCCTTTGCCCACCCTACGGCACCGTCGGCCCCGTCCTAAAACGGCAGTCCGACATAATTCTCCGACAGCGACGTCATCGCGGCCTGCGACTGCGTGACGTAGTCGAGTTCGGCGAGCTGAATGCGCGCGCCGATGGTGCCGGTGTCGGGGAATTTGTGCAGCATCGAGGTCATCCACCAGGAGAAGCGCACCGCCTTCCAGACCCGCGCCAGCGCCGTCGTGGAATAGGCGTCGATGCCGGCGCTGGATTTCTCGTGGTAGAATTCGCGCAGCGCGCTCGACAGGTAGTGCGCGTCGCTGGCAGCGAGGTTCAGTCCCTTGGCGCCGGTCGGCGGCACGATGTGGGCGGCATCGCCGCACAGGAACAGCTTGCCGAAGCGCATCGGCTCGGCGACGAAGCTGCGCAGGGGCGCAATGCTCTTCTCGATCGAGGGGCCCGTGACGAGGCTGTCGGCCGCCTCCTGGTCGAGCCGGCGCTTCAATTCGTCCCAGAAGCGTTCGTCCGGCCATTGGTCGACATGGTCGTCGAGCGAACACTGCACATAGTAGCGGCTGCGTCTGGTCGAGCGCATGGTGCAAAGCGCAAAGCCGCGGGCGTGGTTGGAGTAGATCAGCTCGTGGCTGACCGGCGGCGTCTCCGAGAGGATGCCAAGCCAGCCGAATGGATAGACCCGTTCGAACTCCTCGATCGCCCCGGCCGGGACGCTGGCGCGGCTGACGCCGTGAAAACCATCGCAGCCGGCGATGAAATCGCAATCGATCTCGTGGGTGACGCCGTCCTTGACCCAGGTTACGCGCGGGTGACTGCCGTCGAAATCATGCGGCTGCACGTCCCTGGCCTCGTAGACCGAGATGAGACCGGCGGCCTTCCGCGCGTTCATGAGGTCGAGCGTGACCTCGGTCTGGCCGTAGATCATGACCGTCTTGCCGGTCGCCGCCTTCATGTCAATGCGGTGACGGCGGCCGGAAAAGGCGAGCTCGATGCCTTCATGCACCAGGCCTTCGGCATGCGCCCGCGCGCCGGCGCCGATCTGGTCGAGCAGCGCGACGGTTCCCTCCTCCAGCAAACCGGCGCGGATGCGACCGAGCACGTAATCCGGGCTCTGCCGCTCCAGAATGACATTGTCGATGCCGTATGCGTGCAGCAGTTGCCCAAGCAACAATCCGGCCGGCCCGGCCCCGATGATTGCGACTTTTGTCCGCAATACTTGCTCCTTACGATCCTGTAGGCTTTGCGCGCGGCTCGCTTGTCGCGTTGCTCCGCGCACGATAATTATATCATATAACGGTTGGGCAAAAGGGGAGGGCCGTCGCCGGGCAGCGACAAATCCATGCAGCATGGCTGACGCAGACGGCGCGGCGAAGTGCGCGCCAGTTCCGGCTTGAACGCGCCGGCCGATTAGATAACATGTTAATTAACGAGACCGGGCCATCGAAGCCCGCCGTCGAAAACAGGGAGAGACGTGTGATGAGGAAAGCCTGTCTGGCGTTGCTGCTGGCCGCAAGCGTGACGCCTGCCTTCGCGCAGGACAAGACCTTCGATTTGAAGATCTCGCACTGGGTGCCGGCTTCGCATCCGCTGCAGAAGTCGCTGGAAGACTGGGCTGCCGCGGTCGAGAAGGATTCCGGCGGCACCATCAAGGGCAAGGTGTTTCCCGCCCAGCAGCTCGGCAAGGCGTTCGACCATTACGACATGGCGCGCGACGGCATCGCCGACGTCACCTACGTCAATCCCGGCTACCAGCCCGGCCGCTTCCCGATCGTCGGCGCCGGCGAACTGCCGTTCCTGATCTCGGACGCCAAGGGCGGCTCGATGGGGCTGGACGCCTGGTATCGCAAATATGCCGAGAAGGAGATGAAGGACGTCAAATACTGCCTCGCCTTCGTCCACTCACCCTCCTCCTTCCATTCCAAGACCAAGAAGATCGTGCTGCCCGAAGACGTGAAGGGCATGAAAATCCGCCCGGCGCACGCCACCATGGCGAACTTCGTGACGTCGCTCGGCGGCACCAATGTGCAGTCCTCGGCGCCTGAGGTCCGCGACATCATCGAGCGCGGCGTCGCCGACGGCGTCACCTTCCCCTGGGGGTCGCTGGTGCTGTTCGGCATCGACAAGGTGACCAAATACGACATGGAGGCGCCGCTCTACACCACCACCTTCGTGTTCGTGATCAACAAGGACAAGTACAACGCGATGTCCGACAAGCAGAAGGCCGCGATCGACAAGAACTGCTCGGTCGAAATGGCGGGCGTGGTCGGCGAGCACTGGGGCAAGTTCGAGGATGCGGGCATCGACAAGGTGAAGGCGGAATCCGGCCACGAGGTCTACAAGCTGACGCCCGAGCAGACCGCCGCCTGGAAGAAGGCCGCCGAGCCGCTGGTGAAGACCTGGTCCGAGGGCGCCAAGAAGGCCGGAGCCGATCCGGACGCCGCGCTCGCGGACCTCAAGGCCTCGCTAAAGAAATACAACGCGCTGGCGGAGTGAGGCCCACACTCGCTCGACCTCTCCCGCTTGCGGGAGAGGTCGGCGCGTCCGGGCGATGCGAAGCATCGTCCCGCGCGCCGGGTGAGGGCTCTCTCTCCTTGGGGAGTCTCTCTGTGGAGACACCCCCGTCCCCCGCACGTCGTGGATGCAACGCACTCATCTTGAACAGGACCACCCCATGAAGCGCTCCTGGATGGACCGCATCATCGACACGATCGAATGGATCGCGGCCGGCTTCGTCGGCATCGTCGCGCTCGACATCTTCCTGTCGGTGCTGCTGCGCAACACACTGAATTATTCGATCCCCGATTCCTTCGACATCGGCCGCATGCTGCTCGGCATCCTCATCTTCTGGGGCATCGCCGCGACCTCCTATCGCGGCACCCACATCACGGTCGACCTCGTCTGGGGCAATGTCGGACCGCGCCATCAACGCTGGATCGACGTGTTCGCAACCCTGGTGCTGCTGTTCGTCGTGACGGTGCAGACCTGGACGCTGTTCGACAAGGTGCGCGGCACCTACAACGACAATGTCCTGACCTTCGACATGCACATGCCGACATGGCCGTTCTTCGCGATCGCCTGGGTCGGTGACGTCTGCGCCGTGCTGCTGATCGCGATCCGCACCTACCGCCTGATCTTCCACCCCGAAGACATGCACGATCCCAAATTGAAGGCGACGGAGTAATCATGAGCACCGATGCCGTCGCCGTAATCGGCTTCGTCTCCCTGTTTGTCCTGATGCTGCTGCGCGTGCCCGTCGGCATGGCGATGGGCCTCGTCGGCGTCTCCGGCTTCGCCTATCTCGTCAACGGGACGGCGGCCCTGAAGCTGGTCGGTCAGACCTCGATGCGTACGGTGACCGACTACACCTTCGGCGTCATCCCGATGTTCCTGCTGATGGGCTCGTTCGTCAGCAACTCCGGCATGAGCCGCGAGCTTTTCCGCGCCGCCAACGGGTTCGTCGGACATTTGCGCGGCGGTCTCGGCATCGCCACCGTCGGCGCCTGCGGCGGCTTTGCCGCGATCTGCGGCTCTTCGGTTGCGACCGCCGCGACCTTCTCCGCCGTCGCTTACCCGGAGATGCGCCGCTTCGGCTATCCGCAATCGTTTGCCACCGGCGTGATCGCGGCCGGCGGCACGCTCGGCGCGATGCTGCCGCCCTCCACCGTGCTCGCGGTCTACGGCATCATCACCGAGCAGGACATCGGAAAGCTCTTCATCGCCGGCATCATCCCGGGCCTGCTGGCGATGAGCATGTACATGATCACGATCTTCCTGATCGGTTATTTCCGCCCCGACTTCCTGCCCAAGGGCAAGGTAACGCCGTGGCGCGAGCGCTTTGCCGGCCTGAAGGAGATCTGGGCGCCGGTGCTGCTGTTCGTGTTCGTAATCGGCGGCCTCTACGGCCTGCCCTATCTGCCGCGCTTCACCCCGACGGAAGCCGGCGGCGTGGGGGCGGCTGGCGCGTTCATCATCGGCGTCGTCACGGGTCGGCTTGACCGCGAGAAGATTTTGGCCTCGCTGCTCCAGGCCACGCGCACCGCCGCGGCGGTGTTCACCGTGCTGATCGGCGCGCTGATCTTCGGCTACTTCCTCACGGTGACGCAGACGCCGCAGAAAGTGACCGAATTCCTCACCGGCCTCGGTCTCGGCAGCTACGGCGTGCTGGCGCTGATCATGGTGATGTATCTCGTGCTCGGCTGCCTGATGGATGCCATGGCGATGATCATCCTCACGGTGCCGATCATCTTCCCCGTCATCACGCATCTCGGCTTCGACCCGATCTGGTTCGGCGTCATCATCGTCATGACCGTCGAGCTCGGCCTGATCCACCCGCCGGTCGGGATGAACGTCTTCGTCATCAAGAGCGTGGTGAAGGACGTCTCCTTCTCCACGATCTTCAAGGGCGTGATTCCGTTCGTGGTCACGGACCTGATCCGCCTCGTGATCCTGATCGCCTTCCCGCTGCTGGCGACCTGGCTGCCGACGCGGATGATGGCGCATTGACAGGGTGAAGCATGACCACACCGACGCTCGAGACGAAGTACGTCTTCACCATCACCGCGCGCATCGGCGACGTCGTCACCGCAGGCCAGACCGGCATCGGTGTCCGCCGCATCATCCCGATCATCGGCGGTGAGGTCACGGGCGCGATATCAGGCAAGGTGCTGCCGTTCGGCGCCGACTTCCAGACCATCCGACCCAACGAGCTGATCGACCTGGAGGCGAAATACGCCTTCGAGACCGACGATGGCGCCATTGTCTATGTCGAGAACAAGGGCATGCGTTTCGGACCGGTCGAGCTGCTGCAGAAGCTCAAGCGCGGCGAGCCGGTCGATCCCAAGCTGATCTATTTCCGCACCGTGCCGAAATTCGAGACCGGGCACGAAAAGTATCGCTGGCTGATGGAGCACATCTTCGTGGGCTCAGCCGCACGCCACGCCGATCGCGTCGTGATCGACGTGCATCAGGTGATGTAGCGCCGTCGTCCCTGCCTAGTGCGCAATTGAGCACGTGGCGCAGGGACCCATACCGCGCGATCTATCGGTTGCGGGCGGTCGAAGTACGGAACGACGGTCTTCGCCAAGCTCCTCCCCGGGGTTATGGGTCCCTTCGCAGGGACGACATCGAATTTGGGGAAGGATTTTACCCCCTGACCGGCGTTCCGGAACTCCAGAACTCAGCCCCACCTTGACTCCCCCGAAATTCGTTATACAACATAACTATTCTGACAAGGACGCAAATGACACAGGGAAACGCCGAGACCGCTGACGCGGGTGCCTCCGGGCTATTGAGGATCGAGCGGGCGGACCGGGTTCTGACCGTGGGTCTGAACCGGCCGGCCAAGCGCAATGCGCTCAACGACGGCATCATCCTGGAAATCGGCGAGTGTTTTGCCTCCCTGCCTGAGGATATCGGCGCGGTCGTCATCCACGGCATCGGCGATCATTTCTCCAGCGGTCTCGATCTCTCAGAGTTGACCGAGCATGACGCGACCGGCGGCCTGCTCCATTCCCAGATGTGGCACCGGGTGTTCGACCGCATCCAGTACAGCCGCGTCCCCGTGATCGCAGCCCTGAAGGGCGCCGTGATCGGCGGCGGGCTGGAGCTTGCCTGCTCGGCGCATATCCGCGTCGCCGAGCCCTCGACCTATTTCGCACTGCCGGAAGGACAGCGCGGCATCTTCGTCGGCGGCGGCGGCTCGGTGCGGCTGCCGCGATTGATCGGCGTCGCCCGGATGATGGACATGATGCTGACGGGTCGCGTCTACAGCGCCACCGAAGGCGCCTCCTACGGCTTCGCGCAATATGTCACGGAGGCCGGCAACGGGCTCGGGAAGGCGATGGAGCTTGCGACCAAGGTGGCCTCCAACGCGCCGCTGACGAACTTCGCAGTGCTCCAGGCGCTGCCGATGATCGCGGAGGCCAATCCGCAGACCGGCCTGCTGATGGAATCGCTGATGGCGACCGTCGCGCAGAGCGACAAAGAGGCAAAGCGCAGGATCCGCGAATTCCTCGAACACAAGACCGCAAAGGTAAAGCCCAAGTCATGAGCGCGCAGCCGTCCTCTTCCAGCATGGAGCGCGGCGCGAGCACTTTCCCGCTGCGGCCCATTTCATTCGGCGACCCCGTGGTCGACATCGAACGCCGCGACGACGGCACGATCTACCTCAGGCCGAAGCAGCCGCTCGGCGATTATCCGGTTCGCCTCACCGACCGCCTGCATCACTGGGCCAGCACCACGCCGGACCGTGTCTTCATGGCCGAGCGCGAAGGCGGCCGCGGCTGGCGCAAGATCACTTACGCCGAGCTGCTCGTCGCGAGCCGTCACATTGCGTCCGGCCTGATTGCGCGCGGCCTGTCGGCAGAGCGGCCGGTCGTCATCCTCTCCGGCAATTCGATCGATCACGCATTGCTGGCGTTCGGCGCGTTCTATGCCGGCATTCCGTTCTGCCCGGTGTCGCCGGCCTATTCGCTGGTGTCGAAGGACTACGGCAAGCTTTCTTACCTGATGAAGCTGCTGACGCCCGGCCTCGTCTTCGCCGAGGATGCCGACAAGTTCGCCGATGCGCTCGTCGCCAACGTCTCGCTTGGCACCGAGATCGCCGCGTCCTACGGACAGGTGCCGGGCCGCGACGTCACCACGCTCGCCGACCTCATGGCAACGCCGATCCGCAGCGATCTCGACGAGGTCCACGGCAAGATCGGTCCCGACACGATCGCGAAATTCCTGCTGACCTCGGGCTCGACCGGCAACCCCAAGGCCGTCATCAACACCCAGCGCATGATCTGCGCCAACCAGGTCATGCTGCGCGAGACGCTCGCCTTCCTGAAAGACGAGCCGCCCGTCATCATCGACTGGCTGCCCTGGAATCACACCTTTGGCGGCAACCACAATATCGGGCTGACGCTCTACAATGGCGGCTCGATGTATCTGGACGCCGGCAAGCCGATGCCCGGCGGCATCGAGGAGACCGTGCGCAATCTCCAGGAGATCTCGCCGACGGTCTATTTCAACGTGCCCAAGGGCTATGAATCGCTGCTGCCCTATTTGCGCGACGACCAGGGCCTGCGCGCAAAGTTCTTCGACCGGCTGCACGCGATGTTCTTCTCGGGCGCGGCGCTGTCGCCCTTCATCTGGGACAGCCTCGACGAGCTCGCGGTGAAGGAAAAAGGTTATCGGGTTCCGATGCTGACCGGGCTCGGTGCGACCGAGACCGCGCCGTTCTTCATGTCGGTCAATCCGCGCACCAGCCGCTCCGGCCATGTCGGTCTGCCTGTTTCGGGCAACGACGCAAAACTGGTGCCGAACAACGGCAAGCTGGAAGTGCGCGCCAAGGGGCCGAACGTCATGCCCGGCTACTGGCGCCAGCCCGACATCAGCGCGAAATCCTTCGACGAGGAAGGATTTTACAAGTTGGGTGATGCGCTCAAGCCCGCCGATCCCGACGATCTCAACGCAGGCTTCGATTTCGACGGCCGCGTCGGCGAAGACTTCAAGCTCGCCAGCGGCACCTGGGTCAGCGTCGGCCCGCTGCGCGCGCGCCTCACGGCGGCCTGCGCCCCGCTGGTGCGCGACGTTGTCATTGCCGGCATCAACCGCGACGAGGTCTCGGCGCTGGTCGTGCTCGACCTCGACGGCTGCCGGCTGATCAACCCGACGCTGCCGACCGACGATCTCGTCGTCGCGACACGCGACCGGCTGGTGCGCGAGGCGTTTCGCGAGCGCCTGACCCATTTCCTCAGCCAGGCCACGGGTTCCTCGACCCGGATCACGCGCGCGATCCTGATGGACGCGCCGCTCTCGATCGACAAGGGCGAGGTCACCGACAAGGGCTCGATCAACCAGCGCGCCGTGCTCGAGCATCGCGCCGAATTGATCGAGGAGCTCTATGCTGCCAATCCGTCGGACCGTGTGATATCGGTCGGCTAACCCGGACCTAAGCTACAGGAGAACGCCATGTTGTTGAAAGATCAGGCAGCCATCGTCACCGGCGGCGCATCGGGACTGGGCGCTGCAACCGCGCGAAAACTCGCGGCGCAGGGCGCCAAGGTCGCGGTGTGCGATCTCAATGCCAAGCTCGCGGAAACCGTCGCCGCCGAGATCAAGGGTGTGGCCATCACCTGCGACGTCTCCGATGCCGCTTCCGCTGAAGCTGCGATCGCGCAGGCGACCAAGGCTCTTGGCGCGCCGCGCGTGCTGGTCAATTGCGCCGGCATCGGCGTTGCCAAGCGCGTCGTCGGCCGCGACGGCCCGATGGCGCTCGCCGATTTCGACAAGGTGATCAAGGTCAATCTGATCGGCACCTTCAACATGCTGCGCCTGGCCGCGACCGAGATGTCCAAGCTGGAGCCGCAGGCGACCGGCGAGCGCGGCGTCATCATCAACACGGCCTCCGTTGCCGCTTATGACGGTCAGATCGGACAATCGGCCTATTCGGCTTCCAAGGGCGGCATCGTCGGCATGACGCTGCCGATCGCGCGCGAACTGGCGCAGTTCGGCGTCCGCGTGCTGACCATCGCGCCCGGCCTGTTCCTGACGCCTCTGCTCGCCAACCTGCCGCAGGAAGCCCAGGACTCGCTCGCCGCCGCGATCCCCTTCCCGCGCCGGCTCGGCCATGCCGACGAGTTCGCCGCGCTCGCCCTGCACATGGTCGAGAACTCCTACCTGAACGGCGAAGTGGTGCGCCTCGACGGCTCGCTGCGCATGGCACCGAAATAAGGCGCGCGACACATGTTCGTGAACCGGCGCGACGTACAGATCCAGTGGGGTGATTGCGACCCCGCCAACATCGTCTACTACCCGCGCTATTTCGCGATGTTCGACGATTCGACCTCGACCCTGTTCGAGGTCGCCGGCTTCTCCAAGCAGGATCTGGTCCGCAAATACGGCCTGGTGGGCATCCCCATGGTCGACACGCGGTCCAAGTTCTACATCCCCTCGACCTATGGCGACTGGATCACCATCGAAACGAAGATCGAGAGCATCAGGCGCTCGAGCTTCGAGGTGAAGCACAACGTCTACAAGGGTGACGCGCTGGCCATCGAGGGTTTCGAGACCCGCGTCCTCGTCGGTCGCGATCCCGTTAACCCCGACAAGCTGAAATCGGCACCGTTCCCGGCGGAAATGCTAGCCAAATTCACGGGGAGTTAAGTCCGGAGCTAAATCGCCGCATCACCAAAAGAGGGGGCTGAATTACCCCCCGATTTCTGCTTTCAAAGAAACACGTAAAGGGAGGAATAGATGAAACGCTTTTACCTGACCGCCGCCATCGCGGCGGCGACGCTTGCCCTGCCGGCGCTGCCCGCGCTGGCCCAGACCAGCGAAATCACCATCGGCATCACCACCACCACGACCGGCCCCGGCGCCGCGCTCGGCATTCCCGAGCGCAACGCGCTGGAATTCGTGCCGAAGGAAATCGGCGGCGTGCCGCTGAAAGTGATCGTGCTCGACGACGGCGGCGATCCCACCACCGCAACCACCAACGCCCGCCGCTTCGTGACCGAATCCAAGGCCGACATCATCATGGGCTCGGCGCTGACGCCGCCGACGATCGCGGTCTCCAACGTCGCCAACGAAGCCGGCATTCCGCATTTCGGCCTGGCGCCCTTCCCGATCACGCCCGAGCGCATGAAGTGGTCGGTGGCGATGCCGCAGCCGATCCCGATCGTGGGCAAGGTGCTGTACGAGCACATGAAGAGCAAGGGCGTGAAGACGCTCGGCTATATCGGCTATTCCGACTCCTATGGCGACCTCTGGTTCAACGACCTTAAAGCCCAGGCCGTGCCGATGGGCATGACCATCGTCGACGAGGAGCGCTTCGCCCGTCCCGATACCTCGGTGACCGGACAGGTGCTGAAGCTGGTTGCCGCCAATCCCGACGCGATCCTGGTCGGCGCGTCCGGCACCGCAGCCGCGCTGCCGCAGACCGAGCTGCGCGAGCGCGGCTATCAGGGCCTGATCTACCAGACCCATGGCGCAGCCAGCATGGACTTCATCCGCATCGCCGGCAAAGCGGCCGAAGGCGTGCTGATGGCGTCGGGTCCGGTGATGGACCCCGAGGACCAGCCGGACGAAGCCGCCACCAAGAAGCCGGGTCTCGCGCTCAACGCCGCGTATGAGGCAAAGTACGGCCCGAACAGCCGCAGCCAGTTCGCTGGCCATTCCTACGACGCCTTTGAGATCCTCAAGCGCATCATCCCGACCGCGCTGAAGACCGCAAAACCCGGTACGCCGGAATTCCGCGAAGCGATCCGCCAGGCCTTGCTGACGGAGAAGGAACTGGCGGCAAGCCAGGGCGTCTACAACTTCACCGAAAAGGACCGCTACGGCCTCGACGAGCGCTCGCGCATCCTGCTGACGGTGAAGAACGGCAAGTACTCGCTGGTGAAATAGACGCAGCGAGAGCTGAGAGACGACGAGAGCCGGCCCGATGGGCCGGCTCTTTTGTTTTTGCGAGATTGGTCGCGAACTGCGTCCCCGATGTTGCTACGCCCCCTCTCCCGCTTGCGGGAGAGGGTTGGGGAGAGGGTGCCGCCGCATAGGGATTGTGGCTTACGGAGCAATCCCCCAGCGGAGAGAGCCCCCACCCGGCGCTTCGCGCCGACCTCCCCCGCAAGCGGGAGAGGTTACAGCGAGTGCGCCGACAGTGCGTGCCTCACGCCGCTTGCCGCAGCGGGGTCCAGGCGAACTCCGGATAGTAATTGTCCATCATGCGATCGACATAGGCGGTAAGGTTCGGAAAGCCCTCGGCGCGCTCGCGCAGGGCCGATTCGAAGAACGGCGAGAGAATGCCGGCGAGCATACCGAAGGCGGTGGCATCGACGCCGCAGGGCTTGTTGCCCATCAGATAGGATTTGTCGCCGAGCTGCACCGAGAGCGCGAACAGCGAGCGCACGGCGAGCTCGACATCGTCATCGGGCCCATGGCGGCCGAGGCCTGAGAGCAGATAGTTCTCGGCGACGCGGAATTGCGCGTCCTCGCGCAGCTTCTCGCGGTTGTGCTCCGGCGCGCCGTCGAAGAAATGCGCAGGCCCCTTGGCGAAATTGACCGGATCGACCCAGCGCGCGCCGACCAGCCCCCAGTAGATGTGGTGCTCGATCATCCGTTCGAACGCCCAGGCCTGCGCGCGGTCGGTCAGCGACAGCCCGGCATCGAAATCGAAGCCGTATCGACGCTCGATATGGGCGCGGATAAAGGTGGAATCGGCCACCGCCTCGCCGCCGTCGTCGATGAAGGGCAGCTGCCCCTTCGGCGAGGCCGGCGGCATCGCCCGCTCCTTCCGGTAGGGCAGTCCCGCCATCTTGAGCTGCACTTCCGTCTTGGTGACGAAGGGGCTGATTTCCGGCAGGCCGAAGCCGGTGCCAAATCCGTAGAGCGTGATCATGAAAGCTTCTCCTGAACCACCGAAAAAGTTGACGGAACCTAGTGCCGGGCTGCTGCCACCATGGTGGCAGCAGCCGTGATATCTTCTGCGAAACGGGCCCCCCGCCAGGCACGGCCCATCACGTGGCGGACCAGCGCGTCCGCGGCCTGGATCAGCGGGCGTGCCACCACGCTTGCGAGGGCAAACCGGAGGTCGACGGCCATGAGATCGAGCGAAACGAGGCGGCCGAACGCCGATGCGGACCACGCCTGTGCCCGCAACATCGGAATAGCCGGGCCGAAATGGGTCGGAATGATCATGGACAAATCCTCTTCAGTCGATGTGTTGTCCCGGTATAGAACCCCCCTGCTGCCAACATCCTGTCAGCAGCCGCGCGCCGCCTTCTGAAAAGATCACCGACAAGGGACCCGCATGAGACGCGCCGACCGGCTGTTTCAAATCATCCAGGTGCTGAGGCGCACGCGTAAGCCGCTGACGGCGGACGCCATCGCGGCCGAGCTCGAGACCTCGAAGCGCACGATCTATCGCGACATCGCGACGCTGATCGGCCAGCGCGTGCCGATCCGCGGTGAAGCCGGTATGGGCTACATCCTGGAAAAGGGTTTTGACCTTCCGCCCTTGATGCTGACACCCGACGAGATCGAGGCGGCTGTGCTGGGCGCACAATGGGTCGCCGGCCATGCCGATTCGGCACTGGCGCGCGCGGCCGAAGATCTGATGGCCAAGATCGCCGACACCGTGCCTGAGCGCCTGCGTCCCTTCGTGCTGGAGCCGGCGAGCCGGGCACGGCCGAGCTGGAACAGGGAGCCGGACCGCCTGGACATGGTACGCACGCGCACCCAGATCCACGAAGGCAAGAAAATCATGCTGCGCTATCGCGACGAGCAGGGCCGCGCCAGCGAGCGCATGATCTGGCCGATCTCGGTCGGCTATCTCGAAGCCGTGCGCCTGCTGGCAGCCTGGTGCGAGCTACGCGGCGACTTCCGCAGCTTCCGCACCGACCGCGTGGTCGACGCCAACTATCTCGACGAGAGATATCCGGAGCGGCGCGACGTGCTGCGCGCGAGATGGCGGCAGAGCCTGGTCTGGGGCCCGCCCAAAGACACCTGACAAGGACATGTGAGGACGATGGAAGAGAACTCCCCCGTCGATCTGTCGAGCTTTTGCCAGAGTTGCGGCGCCTGCTGCGGCTATTCGGCCAACTGGCCGCGCTTCTCGGTCGAGAGCGACGAAGAGCTTGCCGCGATTCCGGAGGCGCTGGTCAACGACCGCCAATCCGGCATGCGTTGCGAGGGCGACCGCTGTTCGGCCCTGCAGGGGGATATTGGAAAAGCGACCGCATGCGGCATCTATGCGGTGCGGCCGGAGGTGTGCCGCACCTGCATGCCGGGCGATGCCGAATGCGCGATGGCGCGGCGGAAGTTCGGGCTTCCGGCTATCGAAGCAAGTTAGGCCGGAACGGCTTCACCGATTTCGTCGTCGATCTCGTCATCCGGTGGTGCGAGCACCGAGAGCGGCTTGGTCGACAGTGTGATCGGCTTGCGCCCACCCGACAGCGACGGCGAGGATTTCGCCGTGCCTTCGCGCGACAGCGCGTAGAGCGTCGAGCCGACGCGGCCGCCGTTCTCGATCAGGTCGCGCTCGTTGCAGCTCCCGGCGATCGCGACCGCCAGCGAATGCAGATGGCTGCGGCGATAGCAGAACAGCGCCAGCCTGGCGCGCGCGTCAGGGGAAACACTCTCAACCAGCCTCGGCAGGCCACTCTCGCTGGCGCGATACATCTCGCCAAGGAGCTCGTCGCGAACCGGGCAGAAATCGCTTTCAAAAGTGTCGCGGCTTGAAAACATTGCAGTTCTCCCTCGTGTGCGGAAGATGCAGCGCAATTCTCTAATGAAAGGTTAACCACGCTGCCCGGTAGTCACCCGGGGTGCTTGCGCGTGGGCCGCGAATCGGAGGCGAGCTTTGCTCATTGCCGTCATTCCGGGGCTCGCGAAGCGAGAACCCGGAATCTCGAGATTCTCAGGAGCGCAATTGCGCTCCGCAGTTCGGTCCTGCGGACCGCCCCGGAATGACGGGCTGGGCCGCAGTCAGTTCGCCGCCATGAAGATGGAGAGGCCGAAGCCGGTGAGATGATGCAGCGCCTGGTCGACGCCGATCAGGGTCCAGAACCAGGGATGCGCGAGGTCGACGCCGAAATTCGCCGAGACCAGTCCCTTGGCGCGGTCGATCGTGATGTGGATCACGAAGTCGATAAAGGCCACGAACCAGAATTTCGGCGCGACGATCAGGATCAACGGCAGCGCAACCGCAAGGTGAATCAGGCAATGCACCAGAAGCGGCAGGGCCCAGCCGTGCTTCTGGTCCTTGCCGTGCGCCATCCAGGCGGTCTGTAGAACGAAATCGGCGATGATGTGCTTGAAGGTGAGCAGCAGCATCCAGCCAATGAGCGCTTCGACCGGAACCGCCGATGACATGGGTGGAAACGACAAAGCCGACGCCCTCATTGAGGTGACAAGAAAAATTGGAGCGTTCAGCGCAACTTCTTCTTGGACCGGTCAAATCGCCGGGACGTCCGATTTATGACATCTCCCGCGGCGGAATGCAGCCGGGGGGAACCGGAAAATCGCCAAGTGTGGCTAACTGGTGATAGGATGACCTTTCGCCGCGGCCGCGTCGAGTAGGGTTACCCTCGGCTCGAAATTTGCTTTCCGGTCCCGGCGCGCTATCATTGCCGGCACAGAATATCGTTCTTTTTTCAGACGTTTAGGAATTGCAGGGCGCCCGCCGCGATCACGTCCGCGAGCCGTCCGTCACCGGAGAATAAGGCCAGAGGGCTGCCATGAGTACTGAAGGCCCCACCACATCCCCGATCGAGCCGCCGCCGCGGCGCCCGAAGGTGATCAAGACCAATCAGCAACAGGTCTTCCTCTACGTCGTGCTGACCCTGCTGCTGTCGCTCGCCACCGTCTGGGGCGGCCGCGCCATGCTGCACAATTCGGAGACGCTGATCTTTGCCGTCGGCGCTCCCAACAGCGACGAGGCGCTGTTCGCGGCAAAGCTCGCCACCCTGCTGAAGACCAACGCCTCGCGCTTCCGGATCAAGATCGTCAACAATGCCGACAGCGCCAAGGCGCTCGCGCAGTTCGACCGCAAGCAGGCCGATCTCGCCGTGCTGCGCACCGACGCCAAAGTGCCGCTACGGGCGCGCACGCTCGCGATCCTCGAGCACGATCTCGTGCTTCTGCTCGGCCCCGGCACCAAGAAGATCAAGTCGATCGCCGAGCTGAAGAAAAAGAAGGTCGCCGTTCTCGCCGAGAACGAATCCTCCCTTGCCTTCGTCCGCGGCATCCTCGACATCCCCGACGGTCCGGACGCCGCGAAGATCCAGATGGCGCCGCAGGGCACGACGCTCGACAAGCTATTTGCGCCATCAAACGGTTTTGGCGCGGTGATCGCCATCGTTCATGCCTCCAGGGCGGTGCGCGACAAGGCCTATGAGCAGGTCGCCAAGCGCGGCGGCTTCACGCTCAACGCGATCGACGAGGCCAAGGCGCTGGCGCGCAAGCTCCCGGGCATTTCCAGCGAGACGCTGACGGCGGGCACGCTGTCGACCTCGCCGCAAATTCCCGACGACGATCTCGACACGGTCGGGCTCGAATGGCTGCTGGTCACGCAATCCAGGATGTCGCCATCCACGGCGGGCGAGCTGGCGCGCACCATCTACGAGAACAAATCCGTGCTCGGGCTCGACAACGGCTTTGCCAGCAGAATTGAGCCGGCCTCGACCGAGAAGGACGCCTTCGTGATGGCGCACCAGGGGGCGGCCGACTACATCAACGACGACACCAAGTCGTTCATGGATAAGTACAGCGACTTGATGTATCTGGGCGCCGCCGCGCTCAGCGTCATCGGCTCGATCTTCGCGGCGATTTACGCCAAGATCACCCGCATCGCGCCGGAGAAGGCCAGCGAGCTCTCCACCGCCATCCTCGACATCGGTGAGCGGATCGAGCACGCCCACTCTCTGGATCAGCTCGAATGTCTCCAGGACGAGCTGGAGGGCATTTTACGCGGGGCAGTCATCGGGCTCAGAGACGGCACGATCAGCACCGACGGGCTCGACACCTTCAAGCTCGGCTACGAATTCGTCCGCGACGAGATCGGCATGCGCCGCGACTATCTGAAACGCCATGCCGGCGAGACCGAGAAGACGGTGCAGGGCGGCGGCCCTGCCCAGCACGACGACAGCAATGTCGTGGTGGTGAAGACCGCTCAGAGCGCCTGACGGCCGCGCCGGTTGGCGCTGCCACCATTCTCTTGTCCCGCACAGGCCGCAATGCCGAAGGCGTTGCGGCGCCGGGCCGGGACCCAGGAACCGCAGCTTGCGCTGCGGGATGGGCTCCGGCCCTGCAGCGCATCACTCCGTGCTGCGCTGCGTCCGGGGCACAAGAGGGAGATCGAGACGACCGCCGCCTGGAACCCAGCCCATCTGCAACCGTTGGTTCGCGACTACAACCGGAGACCGCAGCATGCGTGCACTCCTCATCATCCTCCTTCTGGGAATGCTGGCGGGGGCCGGCTACTTCGCCTATTCCGCAATGGCGGTCGAAGGTGAGCCGATCCCGACGGAAGGCTATGTGGCGCTGGCACTGGGCGCGGGGTTTTCCGTCATTGTCGGCGTCGGGCTGATGGTGCTGCTGTTCTTCAGCAGCCGCCGCGGTTACGACGAGCCACCCCATTTCAGGTAAGGTACCACGCCAGCGACGGCGGCACGGACCGGCAGGCGCAGCAGCGCCGTTCACGCAGCCTGCCCGTCGTTGACGACCCCCGCCCGGGCGGGCACTTTGACACCGGCGTCCCCGCCGGGACCCGAAGACTTGTCTCAAGATCGAGCCGCCTTTCCGCATGTCCAAGCCGCTGATTTCCGCTCTGGCCCAGTTCGCGGCCGCCACGGCCGGCCGCAACATGACCAAGGCGGCCTATGTGGCTGTGACCGTCGGCGTGCTCAGCATGGTGTTGCTGTCGGACAAGGGCGCCCAGGAGGCGCACGGCTGGATCAACGCCCTGCTCTGGACCTGCCTCGCCTATTTCGTGTTCGAATGGCTGGTGCGGCTGCGCCACATGACGCAGCAGGGGCGGCTCTCGCTGTACATGTCCTCCTCCGCCGGACTGGTCGATGCGATCGGGGCGCTGGCGGTGCCGGTCGCGCTTCTCCTCGGCGCCGAGCCGAAGACGGCCTGGCTGCTCAGCGTGCTCTGGGTGCTGAAGGTGGTGCCGGGCATCCCCGGCCTGCGGCAGCTTCGCCGCGTGCTGGTGCTGGAATCGGGCCCGCTGCTCAGCGTGCTCGTGATCTTCCTGATGGTGGTCTTCCTCGCCTCCGTCGCCGAATATTTCCTGGAGCGGGACGTGCAGCCGCAGACTTTTGGCAGCGTCCCCGCCGCGCTGTGGTGGGCCGTCGTCACACTCACGACCACCGGCTATGGCGACGTCGTCCCGGTCACGCCGCTCGGCCGCATCGTGGCGGCCGCGGTGATGATCTCCGGCCTCGGCGTGTTCGGCCTCTGGACCGGTATTTTGGCGACCGGATTTGCCGCCGAGACGCGGCGCGACAATTTCCTCAAGACCTGGGAATCCGTCAGCAAGGTGCCATTCTTCGCGGCGCTCGGCCCCGCTGCGATTGCCGACGTCACCCACATGCTGCGGACCATGGAGCTGCCGGCGCGCACCATGATCATTCGCAAGGGCGCGCAGGGCGATTGCATGTATTTCATCGCCGCGGGCGAGGTCGAGGTCGAGCTGCCCGGCAAGAAGGTGCAGCTCGGCGAAGGCGCCTTCTTCGGCGAGATGGCGCTGCTCGGCAACAACATGCGCGGGGCCAATGTCTCGACCACGAAAGTGTCGCGGCTTCTGGTGCTCGACCTCGTCGACTTCCGCGTGCTGATGGCACGGCATCCCGATCTCGCCGAGACCATCGACGCCGAGGCGAAACGGCGCGCGCTCGAAAACAGATAAAGGAGACAAGAATGTCGGACATCACCGACGCAGCCACCGGCCCCGTGCTCGACCGCGACGGCGCACGCGCCACCATCCGCCTCAACCGGCCCAAGCATCTCAACCGGCTCCAAGCGGAAGACCTCGACGAGCTCGTCAGACTGTTCGATCTGATCGAGGCCGACCCAGCCATCCGCGTGCTGGTGCTGACCGGCACCGGACGCGCCTTCTCGGCCGGGTATGATCTCAATTCGGTCGCCGAGCGCGCCGTCAGCGCCAACGAGCAGCAGAGCGCGGGCTCTGCGTTCGAGGTAGTCGTCAACCGGCTGGAGGATTTGGGCGTGCCGACGATCTGCCGGCTCAACGGCGGCGTTTATGGCGGCTCGACCGACCTTGCGCTCGCCTGCGATTTCCGGATCGGTGTCGACACCGCCGAGATGTTCATGCCGGCGGCGCGCCTCGGGCTGCATTATTACAGGAACGGCATCAAACGCTACGTCACCCGGCTCGGCGTCGACAATGCGAAGAAACTGTTCCTGACGGCACAGAAGATCAGCGCGCCCGAGATGCTGCGCATCGGCTATCTCACCGCGATGGTACCGGTGGAATTCCTCGACGAGGAGGTCGACAAGCTCGCCAACATCCTCGCCGGCAATGCCCCGCAGGCGATGCGCGGCATGAAGCGCGCGATCAACGAATTCGCCCGCGGCGAGCTCGATGACCGCGCCGCCGACCAGCGCCACCGCGACAGCATGCGCGGCGACGAGATCAAGGAAGGCATCAAGGCGTTCGCGGAGAAGCGGCCGCCGAAATTCTGATCACGCCCGCTTCGACCGCATCGCGCGCACCTGCGTGAGCTTGGGATCGCGGACGAGCGCCTGGTAGCGTTTGCTGTCGATGGCATAGATCGCGATCCGGCCCTCATTGTCAGCATGAACGCCCCAGCCGAAGCGCTTGCCCAGGCTCGATGCCCTCATGCACGCCTGCCCCCGGGAGAAGAATGCTTCACGGGCCGCTTGTTTCTCCGCTTTCGTCGCCTTCGCATCGAGCTCGCGCCCCGGCGCAGACGTCGCGAAGATAACGTCGTCGGAGGTGTGCTTGTAGGGTGTCTTGGCGATCATCCCGTATTGCAGGCACGCCACCGTCGGCTTTCCCGCGCGCAGCGGCGGCTCCTCGCCAGTCCGCGCGGGACAATCTTCAGCAACCCGGATGAAGGTGTTGAAGCAGTTGGTCGTGTGCATCGGCTTTGTCATCTGCACCCCTGTATCATTCAACCACCGGCAGCGGCGGCATGCAGCGCCGCCATCTCATCGTCCGCCGCATTGATGCGCTGGAACGCCGGCCGCGTCCTCATGCGTTCGGCATAGCGGACGAAAACGTCCTTCTTCGGTACGATGCCGAACATCATGGTCCAGCTGAACGCCACGCCCCACAACACGTCGGCAGCCGTCATCCGCTCGCCGAGCAGATACGGTCCCTTCGACAGCTGCGCTTCGAGCGCGCCGAGCATGGTGTCGTAGTCGGCATAGGGCGACTGCGTGATCGGCGCCGGCTCGCGCTGCATGAACTTGTCGATCAGCGCCGGCTCGAAGGATGAGCCGTAATAGGCGATCCAGCGCAGATAAGGACCGCGCAGCGGATCGTTCAGCGCGGGCGTCAGACCTGCCTGCGGGAAGAGATCGGCGAGATGGATGGTGATCGCGACCTGCTCGGTCACCAGGGCATCGCCATGGCGGATCGCCGGGACCTTGCCGAGCGGATTGATGGCGAGATAGGCGGGCTGGCGCTGCTCGCCGGCCTTCATGTTGAGGACATGCAGATCGTAGGGCGCACCTAGCTCCTCCAGCAGCACCCGCGTGCCGGTGGCGCGGCTTTGCGGCGAGTAATACAGCGTGATGCGGTTCGGATCGGTCATGGCAGGTCTCCATCGGGCCAGCGGGCGGTGGCGCAGCTTGTAGCGGGCCATACCTGACATCCTGTGTCAGGTATGGTTTAAGCAATCATGCGCGCGAGCCGAATGTTGTCGATCCTCACCACCCTTCAGGCCAGGGGGCAAGTCACCGCGCCCGAACTCGCGGAGGCCTGCGAGGTCTCGGTCCGCACGATCTATCGCGACATTGACGCGCTCGCGGCATCAGGCGTTCCCGTTTACGCCGACCGTGGCGCGGAGGGCGGCTATCGGCTGCTTGACGGCTATCGCGTGCGGCTGAACGGCCTGTCGCAGAGCGAGGCCGAGACGCTGTTTCTGGCAGGCTTGCCGGGCCCGGCGGCGGCGCTCGGGCTGGATGCGGCAATGATCGCCGCCCAGAACAAGCTGATGGCGGCGCTGCCAGTCCATCTGCGCCAGGATGCCAACCGGATGCAGGAACGCTTTCATATGGACGCGCCGGGCTGGTTCGGCGAGGCCGAAGAGCCGAAGCATCTGCGCGCGATTGCCGGCGCGGTGCTGCGCGGGACACTGATCAAGATCCGCTACCAGAGCTGGCGCGCGGAGAAGCAGCGTCGGCTCGCGCCGCTCGGCCTCGTGCTGAAGGGCGGGAGCTGGTATTTCGCCGGCCAGGTCGACGCCAGCGTGCGCACCTATCGCGTCGCGCGCGTGCTTGACTGCACGGCGCTCGACGACGGCTTCGATCGTCCCGCCGATTTCGATCTCGCCGCCTATTGGCAGGCCGCGACGCTGCGTCTCGAGGCCGAGATGCATCCCAATGTCGCGATCGTCCGGTTGTCGCCGTTCGGCGTCAAGCTGCTCGATGCGCTGAGCCAGCCGTACATCAAGGCGCGCACGCAGCTCGAGGAGACCGTTGATGCGGACGGCTGGCGCATTGCGCGCGTGCCTGTTGGCAAGACGTCCTGGCACGCCGCGGCCGAATTGTTGCGGCTCGGTCCCGAGGCCGAGGTGCTGGAGCCCGCCGACCTCCGCGACAAGATGGCGGAGCTGACGCAGGCGATGGCCGCGCGCTATCGCGCGGCGCGGAAAACATGAGGCCGGCATATTTCGCCGCAGCCCACGAAACATTCCTGAAACACGATTCTCCTCCTCCCGGGTGAACGCATTCGCGTCTCGGCCCGACCGAGATGCAGGGACACAACAACGGCCTTAGCGCCACACTGGAGAATGAAGATGTTTCGTAAGCTTGCTCTCGGTCTGATCGCCGCCGGTTCGCTCGGCGTTGCCGCTCTCGCGCCCACCGCCGCCTCGGCCGGCGGTTTCCATTACCATCACGGTCATCATCACTGGGGTCCGGGCTGGGGCTTCGGCGGCGTCTACGTCAACACCGGCGTCAGCAACTGCTACCAGGAGCGCCTCGTTCAGACCCGCCATGGCATGCGCGTCCGCGTCGTGAATGTCTGCGCGTACGGGATCTACTGATATCTCGCCTTCCAAACAAAGCTCCGGTCGCGCTGCGGCCGGAGTTTTGCGTTTGGTTAACGGCTCCTCAGATTCCGGCGAAACCAGGCCCAGGTTTCGCGCGTCGTCTGGATGTAGCCGCGGCCGCGATAAACGATCTCGCCGTCGACGATCTCGTTCAGCTTCGGCAGCGCGTGAAACGGGATCGAGGGATAGGCGTGGTGCTCGACATGGTAGGGCATGTTCCACGCAAACCATTTGACCACCGCAGCGGTATAGGTGGTGCGGGTGTTCTGAAAAGCGCTGCGAGTGCGCTCGCAGCCGGTATGCTCGGCATAGAGATAGGGCCGCAGGAACAACTGTCCGATGACGAGCGGGACGAGCCAGACCCAGAGCAACAGCGCTGACGAGAACCACAGCGAGAGCGCGAGCAGCAGGACATAGACCGCGACATAGGCACGCGCCTCTCTCACGATGACGGCGCGCTTGTTTTCGGGGATCCAGGGCACGGTGACCTTTCCGGTGACCGCATGGCCGAGCATCAGCCGAAGACGCCCCGCGACCTGGAGCAGGCCGCTATAGGCGATCGCGAGCTGCGTGTCGGAGGCCGGCTTCACGCCGACGATCAGCTCGGGATCCTTGTCCGGATCCTGGGTGTAGCGGTGATGGTCCCAGTGAAACAGGCAGTAATATTCGTAAGGCAACCCGATGAGGAAGGCCGAGAGATAACCGACGACGAGGTTGAGGCTGCGGCTCCTGAACGCCGTCTTGTGCGCGGTCTCGTGCACCGCCATGAACAGGAAGGCGACGACATAGCCCTGCACCGCCATCAGCGGCAGCGCCCAGAGCACGCCCCACGTCGAAGAGACCTTCCAGATCAGCGCGCCCACCAGCACGATCACGCCATAGTGGCCAAGGCTCTGCGCCGCGCCTCTGAGATCGGAGCGGGCCGACAATTCGCGCAGCAGGGCCGGCGTCAACGGCTTCAAGCGATGGCCGGACTCGGAAACGGCTGTGTCGGTCATGATCGGTTGCCTGCCTGCTTGCCGAGTAGGTCCGCGATTTCGGCCTTGATGAAAGCCTGGTCGCGCGGATTGCCGACGGGGTTGCCGGCGCGATGGCCATGTAGCGACGGGATCGGATGCAGCACCGCGGATTTCGCGTTGACCAGCCGGCCGAGCTCGTCCTCGTTGTCGCGGACGTCGAAATAACGGTCGGTCGCGCCCGGCATCAGCAGCATGTGCGCCTTGATCGCCGCCAGCGCGCGATTGAGATCGCCACCGAACGCCTCGCAGCGGCTGATGTCACCCCGCTGCCAGATGCCGATCTGCGCCAAGAGATCATTGGCGTCGCGCCGGGCAAACGTCGCGTCCCAGACGCGGACGAGATAATCCTCCAGCGAGGTGAAGCCGGCCTCGCGCCAGAGCTCGTCGCGATAGAAGCCGTGCGACATCGCCCAGCCGGCATAGACGCGCCCCATGGCGCGATAGCCGGCAACGGGCTTGTCTGCGAAGCGGCCGTCGCGGAAGGCGGGATCGGCGGTCAACGCGGCCTTCACGCTCTCCAGGAAGACATGGTTATAGGGCGCGCAGCGGGCACTGCCGCAGACTACGGCTGCACGCTCGACCATATCAGGGTGCAGCGCCGCCCAGTGATAGGCCTGCATGCCACCCATCGACCAGCCATAGACGAGGGCCAGCTTTGAAATGCGGAAACGCTCGGTGAGGAGCCGATGCTGGACCGCAATCGCATCGTGATAGGTCACCTCGGGAAACGGCGCTGCGGTATTCGACGGCGAGGACGACAGGCCGTTGCCGAACAGGTTCGGGATGACGATGAAGTAGTGCGTGGGGTCGAGCACGCCGTCCGGGCCGATCAGCCACTCGGTGTCGAAATGCTGCGCGCTGAACGAGGTCGGATAGAGGATGACGTTGTCCTTTGCAGCGCTCAGCGTGCCGTAGGTCTTGTAGGCGAGCTTCAGCGAAGGGAAAACGGTCCCGGACTGGAGGACAACGTCGCCAGCCTCGAAGATCTCGTAGTGCGCCGTCATGAGCCGAACTCCGCTTACGCGGCTGCAGAGCGCCGCGGCTTCCTCGATGCATCGATCATGCCCGGCCTGCAGCTGCGTCATTGCAGCAGATTTATAACTGTACGTATAGTACAGTTATTCGAGACCGGCAAGATAAATCAGATCCGCTCGCCGGCTCAGCCGATGGCCGCGATGTAGCGCTCCACCGACGCCGCGAAGGCCGCCTTGGCGCCGCTAGCGATGTTGCGGCCCCACCAGGCGCCATAGATGCGATCGAAGGCGAGCGGCTCGACGGCAGCCGCGATCCGCCGCACCCCGGTGGCATTGAGCGGCATGTAGTTGGGGTAGGAATACATGAAGCTGACGAAGCGGCGGTCCATCGTCACCTGGGCGATATCGCCGGTGAGCAGCGCGCCCCTGCCGTCCGCACCGCGCGCCGAGTGCAGCATGGTGGCGCCGGCGAAATGACCGCCGGTGCGCAGCAGCAGCACATCGTCTGAGATGCGGTGGCTTTCGCCGGTCCAGTGCACGATCGAGGGATGCGGCCGCGTGACGAAAGCGCGATCGTCGGCATGCAGATAGACCGGCACGCCGCCAAAGGTATCGCTCCAGTCTGCGACCGCGCCGTAGTAATGCGGATGCGAGATCGCGATCGCCTTCAGCCCGCCGAGTGCGGCGACGTACTGGATGGCTTCATCGGTCGCGAGCGGAATGCAATCCCACATCACGCAGCCGTCGCTCTGAGGCACCAGCAGCGCGCGCTGTCCGATCGCGAAGCTCGGCTCCAGGCCGATCCCGGTGAGACCAAGATCGTCGCGTCCCACCAGTCGGTGCCCCCGCGCGAGTTCCTCGCGCGTGAGAAAGGTCTGCCCTTTCCAGTTCACGAACTGCCGCTCGTCCTCGCAGATCACGCAGGAGGTCGGCGGATTTCCGCCGTTCGGGAATTGCGCGCCGCAGGTTTCGCAGGTCCAGAGAGGCATGACCAGAGCTCCGTGGGAAGATCGCAGGATGACATTGCGACCGCGCTTTCGGCAAGATCGATGAGCGCAAGGAGAGGACTGGAACCAACGCGGCGAGCGCCCGTTACGTTCAGGTCCACGCCGGAAGGATGGTCAAGAGGATCGCGACACACGAAGAGCATGTTTAGGTATCGATGACATCGCGGCCTCCCTCCTCGCCCCGTATCTGGCCTCTGTTTGCGCTCAACTTCTTCATGGCCGACATGCAGTCGGGCATTGGGCCGTTCGTCGGGGTCTTCCTCCAGGAGCGCGGCTGGGCGACCGGGTTGATCGGCACCGCGATGACGATCGGCAATGTCGCGGGCATGCTGGTCACGACGCCGATCGGCGGCTTCATCGATTCCAGCCGCAATAAACGGCTATGGGTCGTCATTCCCGGCATCTGCGTCGTTCTCGCCTCCGCCATCATCCTGATCTCGCAAAACTTCTGGGCGGTGACGTTCTCGCAAGTGGCGCAATCGCTGGCGAGTGCCGCCATCGTGCCGGCGGTAACAGGCATCACGCTCGGCATCGCCAAGCAGAAGGGGTTCAACGCGCTTAACGGCCGCAATCAGGCCTTCAACCACGCCGGCAACATGGTCGGCGCGGCATTGTCCGGCTATCTCGGCTACAGGTTCGGCTATGTCGCCGTGTTCGTGCTGGCGGCCGTGTTCGGCGCCATCGCGATCGCCTGCGTGATGATGATCTCTGCCAAAGCGATCGACGACCGTGCCGCACGTGGCAGCAAGGAGGACGACTCCAAGGCTCCGCCGGATGCGATGACGATGCTGCTCAAGCACAAGGCGCTGCTCGTGCTGGCACTCGCGCTCGCGGTCTTCCACCTCGGCAATGCCGCCATTGTACCGCTCTACGGGCTTGCGGCCGTGGCCGAGGGGCAGGCCAACGGCCCGAGCTTCGTCGCAACCACCGTCGTGATCGCACAAGGCGTCATGATCGTGACCTCGCTGATCGCGATGAAGGCCGCGAGCAAGCGCAACTATTGGCCGGTGATCCTGGTGTCCTTCATGTTCCTGCCGATCCGCGGCGTGCTGGCCTTCTTCGTGACGGGATGGTGGGGCGTCATACCGATGCAGGTGCTCGACGGTATCGGCACCGGCCTGCAGACGGTCGCCGTTCCCGGCATGGTCGCGCGAGCGCTGAACGGCAGCGGCCGCATCAATCTCGGCCAGGGCGCCGTGATTACGGTGCAGGGCATCGGCGCCAGCCTCAGTCCCGCGCTCGGCGGCTGGATCGCGCAATGGATCGGCTATGGGCCGACCTTCCTGCTGCTCGGCGGCTTCGGGCTCGCATCGATGGTGCTGTGGTTCGCGTTCGGGTCGACGGTGAAGAAGTATTGAGCTTCATCGCCGTGGCCGACCTCACGGCGTAAATTGCCGGTTCAGGCCGACCCTGAAGGTGTGAAGCTCGATGTCGCCGGCGGGCATGCTGCTCGCAGGGATAGACAAGGAGAGCTGGCGGCCAAGGTTGAGATACAGATACTCCGCCTTGAACGACCAGTGCGGCGCGAACGCCCATTCGCCGCCGCCGCCGACCGCATAGCCGATATTGTAGCCGCTTGCGGAGGCATGACCGTCCAGTGCGCCGGGAAAACCGGGAATCGGGAAATTATTGGTCAATCTGACATGAGAACTGTCGAGGCTTGCCTTGACGTGGGCCCAGGCGAGACCGCCCGTGGCATAGAGCAGCCAGTTGTTGCTGGCATAGCCGATACGCCCGCGCAGCGTACCGAGATAATCAATGTCCTGGGTCACCCTCACGGTGCCGGTGTAATTGTCGAAATCGCCGACCAGGAAAACGGGACGAAACGCATATGAGCCCGATGCCCGCCCGCCGATCCCGGCAGCGCTCACATCGGCTTCGACGCCGGCGACCAGATGCCCGCTCTGCCAGTTGTAGCCTGCCTGCAATCCGCCCAGCCAGCCGGACTGATCGACCCCCAGCGTGAACGGCGCCGATGCCGTCGACGTGAGATTGTTCACGCCGGGAAACAGCGCCGGCAGCGCACCGGGATCGACCCTCGCGGCGTTGCCATCGCCGGTGCCGTAGCCGGCGTGAACACCCGCATAGAAGCCCGTCCAGCTGAAGCCGACCGGCAGCGGCGCAGGCGGAGCCTTGAGCGCGATGTCGGCAGCCGTTGCATCAATGGCACAAGCCGCGCCAAGGCCAAGCGCCAGCAGAGCCGGCAGCAGATCGCGCACACGAGGTGTCATCCGGTCATCCCCTTCCAATCGGTCGATCACTCGCTGGCCACGATAGGCGGGAAGCGATCCGCGTTCGTGGCAGGGCGCGAACCGCCGAATGGACTGAGCTGAAACGCAGCGACAGCGGCTGCGCCTGTTGCGATCCGGGCACACCGGACTGCGGCACCTGGTCGCGGTCGCAGCGCGTCATCGCAAGTGGCTTATCACGCAATTTCCCGCTTTTGCCGTTGCGGAGCAGCAGCGTGACGATACAACCTGCCGTAATCGCCAACAGACCTGCCCTTCCCGATCGATGATCCAGCCTCAACTCTCCTTTGATGGCGACCCGAATGGCCCGGCCTATGAAAGATGGCGCGAGCAGTTTTGCCGTCAGGTGGCGAACGTCGATTTCGTGCCGGTCGGGGAAGGGCGAGTCCACCGGACCATTGCGCCGGCCATTCTTCCCCGCATCAGGCTCTCGGCCTCGTTCGGCTCGCCGATATCTTTCGTGTCGTTGGGGACGAACGACGAATTGGTGATTACCACGTCGCCCAATTCGGCATTGAGCGGGACCATGGGAAAACGCCCGCTGGAGATCGCGGCGGGGGACGTCACAATTGGCGATCCCTCGATCAAAGGCGCCTACATCACTCAGACCGGGAACGGCAATTTTCGGACCGCGCTGCTGCCGCGCAAGGCGCTGCTACGCGTTTGCCCGAATGCCGAGGACCTGATTGCGCGGTCGATCCCCGGCGCCAATCCGATCACGTCGATGTACCTGCGATATTACGATCTCGCGCATGCTTATGCCGACAAACTCGCCCCCGCGGAACTCGACGCGGTCTCGCAGCACTTGTTCGACCTCTCGGTGCTGATGATCGGAGCGCGCGGCGATGTCGCCGAGCAGGCTCGAATGCGCGGCCTGGCGGCAGCGCGTCTCGAAACCCTCAAGTCCGACATCCTGGCGCAGCTTGACAGCCCCGCGCTGTCGCTCACCGTCCTTTCAGCCGCGCACCGGGTCAGCCCGCGCACGATCCAGCTGCTGTTCGAGCAGGCCGGCATCACCTATAGCGGCTTCGTGCTGGAGCAGCGCCTGCTGCGTGCCGAACGTCTCCTTCGAAATCCGAGCCTGCGCACACGCAAGATCATCGAGATCGCGCATCTCGCCGGTTTCCACGACGTCTCCTACTTCCATCGCGCGTTTCGCCGCCGGTTCGGGCAGACGCCGGACGACGTCAGGAAGCTGGCCGGCGACGCCGGCTAGCGAACTTGATCACGACGCAGCCAAAAGCCGCCCGGCCTTACGCGCCAAAATTCTTCTGGATCGCCTTGTCGAGCGTCTCGCCGCCGACGAAGCGCTGGCGCAGCTCGCGCTTGAGCAGCTTGCCGCTCGGATTCTTCGGCAAGGCATCCACGAAGATGACGCGCTTGGGCACCTTGAAATGCGCCATCTGACCGGCGCAGTGCTTGATGACGGCGTCCTCGTCCAGCTTTTCACCGCTCTTGACCACGACGATGGCGGTGACCGCCTCGATCCAGCGCGGATCGGGCAGGCCGACGACGGCAACCTCGGAAACCGCCGGGATACGATACACCATCTCCTCGACCTCGCGGCTGGCGACATTCTCGCCGCCGGTCTTGATCATGTCCTTGACGCGGTCGACCACGGTGATGTGGCCCTCTTCGTCGACGGTGGCGAGATCGCCGGAGTGAAACCAGCCGCCGGTGAATGCTGCCGCAGTCTTCACGGGATCGTTGTAATAGCCGGACAATAGATGCGGCGAACGGTGCACGATCTCGCCGACCTCGCCGACCTCAACGTCTTCCATTGACGTGTTGACGACGCGCGTCTCGACATTGAGCACCGGCTTGCCTGCCGAGCCTGCCTTGCGCAGCTGGTCCTCCGGCCGCAGCACGGTCGCCAGCGGCGCGATCTCGGTCTGGCCGTAGAAATTCCAGAATTTTACGGCGGGCAGGCGGCGCTGAAGCTCGAGCAAAACTTCCACAGGCATGATCGAGGCGCCGTAATAGCCTTTTTGCAGGGACGACAGGTCGGACTTGTCAAAATTCGGCGAGCGCAGCATCGCGATCCAGATCGTTGGCGGCGCGAAGAAGGAGGTGATCTTGTGCGCCTGGATCAGCGCCAGGATGTTGTCGGCGGTCGGCTTGCCCGTGATCACCCCGGGGGCACCGAGATAGACTTGCGGCCCCAGGAAGACGTCGAGCTGAGCGCAGTGATAGAGCGGCAGCGCGTGCAGGAACTTGTCGTCCACGCTCATGCCGCCATCGATGATGCAGCTGACATACTGCCACATCACGGCTTCATGGGTCAGCATCGCGCCCTTGGGCAGGGATTCGGTGCCTGAGGTGTAGACGATCTGCGCGAGATCGCGGCTATCGACCGAGGCTTCCAGGAACGAGCCGTCGGAATGAAGCAGGTCGTCGAAGGTGGTGAGGCCCGCCGGCGCCGACGCGGGATCCTCGCCCGGCAGCCAGATCATTTTTTCGACCGCACAGTCTTTCGCGCTGGCGGCCTTCGCCGGCTCGACGAAATCGGGACCGGTCGCGAGCAATTTGGCCCCGGAGCTCTTCAGGATGAAATTGATCTCGTCCGGATTGAGCATGAAGTTGATCGGCACCAGAACCGCGCCAATCCGCGCCACCGCGAAGCGCAGCGCGGCGAACGCGTGCGAATTGCGCGACAGCACCGCGAGGCGGTCGCCCTTCTTCACGCCGAGCCCGAGCAGACCCCGGCCGAGCCGGTTGCAGATCGCGTCCATCTCGGCAAAGGTCCAGCTCACATTGCCGCAACTCACCGCGAGCTTGTTCGGTTCGCGCCCTGCCGAGCGGCGCAGGAGATCGCCGATGGAATGTTCGCGTGCCTTCGCGATGATGGCTGCGGTCTCGCTCATGTGTCCCTCCGGGTGATGTCTTTGTTTGTTGGATTTCTTGCTTGAAATCTTGCGTCTTCTCTTTTGCGCATGATCTTGCCGGAAAACCGCTTCACACTTTTCCGGATCATGCGGCGCTATCTTCGCCGGGCCGCCTGCGCGTGCTCCATGTACATGTGCTCGACCGAGCGATCGAGCGAGGCGATCTTCTCGAAGCCGCGGCGCCAGTCCTGTAAATGCCGGCGCGTCCAGAGCACGCCGGCCTCGCGATCGCGGCGGCGGATCGCGTCGATGAGATGGCGGTGCGCCGCGACGAGACGCGGGCCGCCCTCGGCGACACCCGTCACGATCATCTCGGTGGTCGGATAGAACAGCTGCGCCGCGGGCTCGCGCGCGAGCTGGAGCACGCGGTTCTGCGAAGCTTTTGCGACCAGCACGTGGAATTCGGCGTCACATTCGGCCAGCATCGCGGGACTGCCAACGGCGGCTTCGCTGCGGGCGAGATTGCCGGCGAGCTCGGCGAGGTTCTCCTCGCTCGCCCGTTCCACGGCGCCCTCGATGCTGGCTACCTCCAGCGTCATCGAGGCCTCATAGAGCTCGCGGAAGGTCACCTCATGCAGCACCAGCGCGCGGCTGAGACGGCTTGCGAGCTTGCTGTAGCGCGGCAGGCAGGCGTGCAAGCGGCGCGAGGAATCGCGCCGGATCAGCCCGCCCTCCTCCAGCACACGGATGCCCTCGCGAATGGTCGAGCGATTGACGCCGAACTGGCGGACCAGGTCATGCTCGGTGCCGATGGGATCGCCGGGCTTGATGCGGCCATTGACGATCTCGCGTTCGATGGCGTCGGCGACCTTCTGATAGGCCGGCGCGACATCGATCGGTCGGAACAGCGGCGCGATGGGCAAACCGGCCTCCAATGGCGATTGTCGGACAAAGTATAGGCGCCGACGACGGGTGCGTCAAACTACATCATTCATAACATCTGCGGAGGAAATTGACTCCGCCGGAACCCCGCTCTAGCTTTGTCGGACAAAGGGACAGAATAGTCCCGCTCAAGAGGAAACGTATCCATGAGACCCATCGCAGCACTCGTGTCTGCGGCCGGCTTGCTGTCGGCTGCCCTGATCACCCCTGCCTCGGCCCAGCAGGCGCCGCTTAAGATCGGCGTGCTCTCCGACTTCTCCTCCGTCTATTCCGACATCGGCGGCATGGGGAATGTCGAGGCGACCAAAATGGCAATCGAGGATTTCGGCGGCCAGATGTTCGGCAAGCCGATCGACATGGTCAGTGCCGACGTGCTCAACAAGCCCGACGTCGCCTCCACCATCGCGCGCAAATGGTGGGAGACCGAAGGCGTCGACATGATCATCGACCTGCCGACCTCGGCGACCGCGCTCGCGGTGATGGAGCTGTCGAAGCAGTACGAGAAGATCATGATCGTGACGGATGCGGCCAGCTCCGACATCACCGGAAAATCCTGCTCGCCCTACACCGCGCACTGGACCTACGACACCTATGCCAACGCGCACACCGTCGGCAGCGCCATCGTCAAGAACGGCGGCGACACCTGGTTCTTCCTCACCGCCGACTACGTGTTCGGCCACTCGGTCGAGCGCGATACCGGCGACGTCGTGAAGGCTGCGGGCGGCAAGGTGCTGGGCAGCGTCAAGCATCCGCTCAACACCGCCGATTTCTCCTCGTTCCTGCTCCAGGCCCAGGCTTCCAAGGCCAAGATCATCGGCCTCGCCAACGGCGGCGGCGACACCATCAACGCGATCAAGCAGGCCGGTGAGTTCGGCATCGTCGCCGGCGGACAGAACCTGGCGGCGATCGTGATGTTCATCTCCGACGTGCACAGCCTCGGCTTGAAGCTCGCGCAAGGCCTGATCATCACCGAGGCCTATTACTGGGATCTCAACGACAAGACCCGCGCCTTCGGCAAGCGCTTCCTCGAGCGCGTCAAGCGCATGCCGACCATGAACCAGGCCGCGACCTACAGCGCGACGCTGCATTACCTCAAGGCCGTGCAGGCGGCCGGCACCAGGGACACCAAGACGGTGATGGCCAAGATGCGCGAGCTGCCGGTAAAGGACGCCTTCACCGACAACGGCGTGCTGCGCGAGGACGGCCGCATGGTGCACAGCATGTACCTGTTCCAGGTGAAGAAGCCGGAGGAATCCAAGGGGCCGTGGGATTACTACAAGCTGCTCGCCGAGGTGCCCGCCGATCAGGCGTTTCGGCCCCTGAAGGATGGCGGCTGCCCGCTGGTGAAGTGAGGCTCGCCGCGCGCGCGCCAGACAACGCACAGCCTACAGCTTGTGCCCCTTCTTGCGCAGCGCCTCGATCAGGCGTTGCTTCAGTTCGTCGGCGGCCTTCTGGCTGACGTCCTGGCCGATCTGCGCACTCGCCTGCGCCAGCGCGTCCGACTTCTCCAAAAACTTCTTGCCGGCCGGCTGGGCATAGAACGCCTCGATCTGGCGCAGCTCGTCCACCGTGAAGCTTTGGGCATAGAACGCCGCGATCTGCTCGACCATGGACGCAACGAACGGAGCATAGATCTCGGAGCCGGGTGCCGTCACCGCATCGTAGTCGCGCTCGATCTCCGGCCTGTCCTGCGCAACCACGGGCCGAAGCTTGAGCAGGAGCTGCGGCAGCAATGCGCGGTACTGATCGGCGATCTTCAAGGTGACGACGAGCTTGCGTGCCGCGCTCATCGCCTCCGGCGACGGCGCCTGCGCCGATGCACCGCAAACGAGAAACAGGAGAGCGCCGGCGATCGTCAACAAACGTTTGGACATTGGGCTCTCCAGGACATGCGGACGATGCTTCAGCGGCTCGCGGGAGCCGCGCCGGCGGTCGCGGCCTGCGCGCTCTCGACCATCTCCGGCTCCTCGACCTCCGTCACCTTCACGAACAGGTTCGGCACGCGCTCGGCGCGGTTGAGCAGCCAGGCCGCGCCGACCATGATGACGATGCCGACGATGGAGACGGCGAACTGCTCCCAGACGCCCTTGGTGTATTGCGTCAGGATCCAGTGCGCCGAGAACGACAGGAACACACCGAGACAGAAGATCGGCAGCGAATGCTGGCCGCAGAGGATCACGGGGCGCAGCCAGACCCCATGCAGCGCCCGCCATTTGCGCGAGAGGAAGTGGGTGACCCAGATTGCCAATGCCAGGAAATGCGTGAAGCGCAGCATGTCGAGGTCGGTCTTGTCGATCGGGTAGATCGCCTTGATCATCCATTTCGGGATCAGCGCCTCGAGCGCGGGGACGTGCCAGGTCATCACGATCAGCAGCGCGAACACCAGCCAGGCCGCGGCCAGACCCATCGCCGCCCTCGACCACACCCATCTGGCGACCTTGTCGATCTGGCCGACGCCGCACCAGGCCGCGAACACGAACATCAACTGCCAGCAGAACGGATTGAAGTACCAGGTCGTGCCGGGCGGGTAGGAAGCGACGTTCCAGTTGAACCAGCGCGCCAGCACGTAGAGCACGACCGAGGCGGCGAGCGTCAGGTTCGGCCGGCGCACCAGGCACCAGACGATGAAGGGCGAAGCCACCACCAGCGCGATGTAGAGCGGCAGCACGTCGAGATTGACCGGCTTGTATTTCAGCACGATCGCCTGCCCGATCAGCTCGTCCGGATGCGCCAGGAAGTTGAACACGTTGAACTCGTGCTGGTACATCGGATTGTCGAAGCGACGCGCGGTGCGGGCGATCTGCGCCGTGAACAGCAGGAACAGCATGATGTGCGCGACATACAACTCGGCCGCACGCCGCCACAACCGCTTCGCCGCGGCGAGAAACCAGCCGCCGGCGACGATCGGCCCGTAGATCCAGCCGACCAGATAGCCGGAGATGAAGACGAAGAATTCGGCGGCGTCGCTGAAGCCGTAATTGCGCAGCGTCAGCCAGGCCACGACGTCGTGCGGGATGTGGTCGAGGAAGATCATCCACAGTCCGATGCCGCGGAAGAGATCGAGCCTGAGGTCGCGCTCGACCGGTGCCAACAAAGCTGACTGGTCTCGTGTGATCATGGCCCCGCCTCATCCGGTAGGCGTCGCGCCATCGCGGCGCCGGCAAAATGCGATGCTAAAAAATCGAGATCAAAAGTCACCTGGCCCTGCGGCTAGTCACCGACGGTAGCCCACCTTGGCGTCGGTGCAAGGGGCTTGTCACTGCGGTGAGCGGGGCTGCCTCTCGCAGCCGTCCGGAGGCGGCGCCCGACCAATTATGTCGAAAACAACCCCATGCACAGTAGCTAACCCATTGTGCTACCTACAAGATTCATTCGACATTTTGGGCCGACGGTGCGGTCCGCGGCGACAAGGTGCAGACCCGGCGGGACGCGACGTCAGATGAGCTCGCTGCCCTGGGCGAGCACCTCGGTCAGCATCGCCTCGGCCTTGCGCTGGAGCGGCCGCGCGCCGCTTTCGGAGGCGATCGCGATGGCCGCGCGCAGCGCGGTAAGGATGGTCGCCCTGCTCTCCGTACTGGCGGCGGGCGTCACAACGGCTTCGCCGAACAGGGCCTCGGCCTCGAGGCCCGAAAATCCCTGCTGGCGGGCGGTGTTGCGCGCCTCGCGCAGCATGTTCTGCGCCGCCCTGACATCGCCGAGGCGACAGGTCGCGAGCGCAAGGTAGATCGAGCTGCGCAGCACCGCCGAGGTATAGCCGACCGCCTTGGCCTCCTCGCGCGCCTCGGTCAGCATGCCGCGCGCCCGATCGAACAGCCCCTGCTCCAGATAGGCCATGCCGAGGTGGCAGGCGAGCACCGGCACGAACAGGCGGATGCCGTGCTTCTGCGCCAGCACAAACCCGTCTTCGAGAATGGCGGCGGCCGCCTCAGGGTCGCCCCGACCGAGCATCAGCCAGCCGCCGCTATAGGCGGCGGCGACGCGATCGTAGGGACGGCCGGTCTCCTCCGCGATCGCGGCGGCCTGTTGCTGGAGCTGCTCGGCGGTGTCGAGCTCACCCATGACGGTGTGGGTGATGCCGTTCATCATGCAGCAGAGGAGGAGCAAGGATCGCGGAGTCGTGCCGATCGGGGCACTCGATGCCGAGCCCACGAGACCGGCACGTGCCGCGGCCAGCATCTTCTCGGCGCTATGATAGCGACCGCAGAGGAAATAGGCCTGCCCAAGACCATATTGCGCGAGATTACGCCAGCCGGGATTGCCTGAGCTTTCCGCCAGGCGCACGACCTCTTCCCCGATCGCGACAGCTTCGACCGGCGTTCCGTAGAAGTTCTGCGCGCCCGCCCTCACGGTCATGGCCGCGATCTTGCGCCCGATGTCGTCGATTGCATCGGCGCGCCGTTCGGCTTCGCGTCCCAGATCCAGGGCTTCGGCGACGCGCCCCGATCCGGCAAAGGCCAAGCGCGCCTCCATCCGGAGATCGATGGCGTCCGCTTCTCGCGCTTGCGTCACCGGGGTCTTGTCGAGAGACCCCATTGCGATCTCGAAATAGTCGACCGCGTCGGCGTAGGCTGAGCGCACCAGACATTTTCGAGCGGCGCTTCTGCCATGGTGAAACGCCTTCTGCCAATCCTTCGCCCTCGTCGCGTGATAGCAGAGCGCGTCCGGCCCGTCGTTCGATGCCTCGTCGTCCTCGAGCGCTGCGAGGATGCTGGCATGGATGCTTTCGCGCACCTTTTCGACCATGGAATCGTAGGTCACTTGCCGGACCATCTCGTGCCGAAATTCGAGCGAGTCCTCCAACTCGCTATCGATCCTGACGAGCAGTTCGGCCCGGTCGAGCGCAGTGAGGCAATCCTGCAGCACGCCTTCCGGCAAGGCCGCGATCTTCCGAAGCAGGGCCTGGTTTGTCCGGGGACCAAACGCCGCGGCGATCTGCAGAAGCGATCGTTCCTGTCGTGACACGCGATCCAGCCGCGCCGCGATCACACCTTGAATGCTGGTGGGAATGCCTAGCTCTTCCACGGGACGCGCAAGAGACAGGTCGCCCCATTGACCGAGGAGCATGCCGCTATCCTTCAGACTGCGGCAGACTTCCTCGATGAACAGCGGAACGTTGGCGGTATGGGAGATGATCCGGTTTTTCAGATCCTCGTTGGTGGTGGCGGGGCCGAGCATTTCGGCGAGCATGGCCAAGCCCGAATCGTCGTCGAGGGGTCGCATGGCCACGATCTCTGCGTGACAGCGCGCAATCCACACCGGCATCCCGTTGGGCCGCGTGGTCAGCAGCACGAGCAAATCGGGACATTGCAGCGCGGAGAGAGTGGCCATGACCGTATCGCTGGCCCGATCGATCCAGTGCAGGTCCTCGATCAGAAGGATCGTGCGCTGACGACGGGCGATGCTCTCGACGATCGCGCAGCTAGCATCTGAAATCGCGCGCCCGCGCGCGTGCGGCTCCAGTTCGTCCCATTGCGGATCGGAGATCGGCAGGTCCAGGACCGCGTCGATGGCTCGCTGCTGCACGGCCGGCAACGTCCCTCTGGGATCATCCGCCCTGGCCTGATCCCTTGCGGCCAACTCGAAGATCGACAGCAACAATCGCTTGAGGGCGCTGTACGGCGCGCCCTGGAGATTCGGGCTGCACTCGGCATCGATCAGTCGCCAGCCGCTGGCGCGAAGGTCCTGCGCGAACTCGTGCGCAAGCCGCGACTTTCCGATGCCGGCGTCACCCATGAGCAGAACGGTCTGGCGGCTGGCGCTGACCCTTTCGGCCGCACGCCACAGCAAGGCCCGCTCGGTCGTGCGGTCGACAAATCGGGAAACACTGCGCGCACGCCGGACCCGCCAGCTCGAAAGATCGCTCGCGCCCATGACCCGGTACACAGGCATCGGCTCGCCGAAGCCGCGGAGCGTCTTGCGGCCCAGGAATTCGAATCGGACGTGTCCATCCGCGAGCTTCTGACAGGCCTCGGAGACGTAGACCTGGTTCGCCTCGGCCGCCGCTTCCAGCCGCGCGGCCAGATGCTGGGCGGCCCCGCCGATCTCATAGACCTTTGAAAATTCGCTGGCGACCATGTAGGCGACCACATGGCCCGAGTGGAGCCCGACCCGGACCTGAAGACCGGGATCGCCCAGGCTGCCAACACGCCGGACGAGCTCGATGGCCGCGTGGCAGGCGAGCGGCGCGTGGTTGTCGTCGGCGATCGGGGCACCGAACACCGCGGCCAACCCGTCTCCGAGCTCCTTGCTGACGATGCCACCGAACTGGCGCACCGCGCCTCTCATCGCCGCGAGAGCCGGCTCAAGGCGCGACACCGCGGCCTCCGGCTCCAGCTCGGCGATAAGTCCTGTGGAATCGACGACGTCGGCGCGCAAAATGGTCACGAACCGCCGTTCGCTGTCGGGCTCTACGCGCTCGCGGACCGCCGCTCCGCATTTGGAGCACCAGCTGTCGCCCGGACCGATTGCCGACTGACACGCGAAGCAATGCATTCCAGCGCCTTCAAACGACTGCCTCAGCAGTCTTCGCTACCCGCGCCCGCGAGACGTTCGGCTTACATTACCAATAGGGGACTGCATGGCAATTAGGCTTGCGGGATACGCGACCTTACCGGATGGTAGCTCGCTGGACGAAGTACAGTCGTGGGTGGTAGCGTGCCTGCACACAACAAATTGTGTGATCGGCCGCCGCATCGCGCGTATTTGCGGCCAGACGCTACGGTTTTTGACAAACAGACATATCGAGGAAAGAGGCGATGGCCGGACTGGTATATAGCGGCAAGGCATTTCGAGACTTGATGAACGCCAATTACTATCCGCTGGCGAACATGAAAAAGAGCGTCGCCAAGCTCAAGGCATCCGACGACATCGACCTGCCGACCCTGGAATACGGCCAGTACCATTTGATCTTGAACCCGCCGTCGAGGTGGCCGCAGGGCAGCGCCAAGTACTGGCACAAGGAGAAAGGCCGCGCCCGCGTCGACCTCAGCACCCAGCCAAACACGGTCCCGCTCTCCAAGGACGAGCCCGGCGTCATCCCGCTGACACGATGTGACCTGCTCGATGCCTGCGTGCGGAAATGCTTCAACTCCGAGCCGCCGATCCCGATGAAGACGAAGATCATCACCCACGCGGCAAGCGATGCCTATGCCCACCGACACGAGATCCGGCTGGAGTGGGAATACAAGAAGGGCTCGGACAAGCCGACGTTGCTGAATCTGACGATGGTCTGTCCGTATCGATCCTGATCTGCAGACGCACCCGACTTCGATCGTCGCCCGCGCACTTGAGGTGCGCGGGCGTTTTGTTTGCCAGGGCCGCGCCGACACCACCAAGGTCGTGTTGAGCATCGCGCCGGACGCGAGCGAGCCATCTTCGCAGGTTGCGGACGCGCAACTAGCTATCGCTCCCGAAGAACCGATTCAGCTCACGGGCCGTCTGCTGCGGAATATCCTCCGGAAAGAAGTGCCCACCATCGAGCGGCTTTCCTTGCACGTCATCGGCCCAGGTCCGCCATAGCCCCAAGGGGCCGCCCTCGCTCGCATACCAGGAATTCAACGGGCCGCGGCCGCTCCAGAGGATCAGGACAGGGCAATCAATCCGACGGCCGGAATTGCGATCCGCCAGATCGTGCTCATGATCGATCGTCGCCGCCGCGCGATATTCCTCGCAGATCGCGTGAACATGCGCCTCGTCGCGCAACGCCTCGACATAGGATGTCCGGACGGCCTGACTGAAACTGTCTGCTCGCGACCCCCAGCCATGGAGCGCATTGTCGATGACGGCATCGGGAGCTGCGGACACTAGCCGCTCAGGGAGAGGTTCAGGCTGCGCGAGCAACGACCAGGGCCAATAGCCGACCGCCAGTTTCTTGTCGGCGCGCTCCCAGGCATCGGCGATCGGAACGACGTCGAGGACGGCGAGCCGCTCCACTCGTTCGCCGTGGTCGAGCGCCATCCGATAAGCGACGCGGCCGCCACGATCATGGCCCGCAACCGAGAAACGGTCGAAGCCAAGCTCCGTCATGACGGACACCATGTCCTTTGCCATCGCCCGTTTCGAATATGGCGCGTGGTCCGGGCTGGAGGGCGGACAACCGCTGCGACCATATCCGCGAAGATCGGCGCAGACGACGGTGAAGTCTTGCGCGAGCAATGGCGCAACGTCTCGCCACATCAGATGCGTCTGGGGAAACCCGTGCAGCAGGAGAATCGCCGGTCCCGAACCGGCCCGACGGATGAAAATCCGTGCTTCCTCCGCCTGAACATCGGCGGCCTCGAAATCCTCGAACTTCATGGGACCAGTCCCTTCCGAACGACGGCGAATCAAGAAGCAAGTTCTATCCCGCAATCTCATATGACGCCCGGATGCAGGTTGGGTTCCGCCGCGATATCGTGTCGTTCGAGCTACGTTGCGATGGATTTGCGGCGCACTCACTTACGCGAAGGCTTTCCGAATAAGTGAGCGGAAGTGTCGGAACGAGGCGCCACCGGACGTCTTCAGAGATATCGGCCCCAACCAGAGGTCACGCCATGGATAGTTCCATTCTGAAGCCTGCTTCCGAGCTCGCTCGCACGAACAAAGCTCATTTTCCCAACGAAAGCGCCGACTACCGCCGCGCTCGGCAAAGCCTCCTGGCCGAGGAGATCGAGCTGCGTCGTCATATCGAGCGTGTCGCTGAACTGCGCCGGGCCCTGCCGCCCGGCGGCGAGGTGAAGAAGAACTACGCGTTCGAAGGCGAGAATGGCAAAGTGAATTTCGTCGATTTGTTCGGCGGCAAGCAGACGCTCGCGATCTACAGCTACATGTTCGGCCCGCAGCGGCAGACGCCGTGCCCGATGTGCACCTCATTCATGAGCACGTGGGAGCACAAATTGCCTGACATCGAGCAGCGTATTGCATTCGTCTTCATCGCGCGATCGCCGATCGCGCGATTGATCGAGGCAAAGAAAGCGCGTGGCTGGACACGACACAAGATCTTCTCTGACATCTCCGGCGACTACACGCGCGACTACGTCAGCGCCGAGGACGCCGACGTGCCCGGCTACAGCGTGTTCACGCAGCGCGACGGCACGATCCGGCATTTCTGGTCCGGCGAGATGGGTGCCGGGATGGCCGATCCCCAACAGGACCCACGTGGCGCGCCCGACATCGATCCGCTCTGGACCATCCTCGACACCACGCCGGACGGACGCGGCACCGACTGGTATCCAAAGCTCGCTTACTGAGCGCTTTCTGCTGTCATTGACCGCGCGTGCCGCGCAATCCGATCTGCAAAGGTCGCGTGGCAGACGATGCCCCCTATAAGGTCACAAAACCCAAAACAAAGATGGCCCGCGCCATGCGGGCCATTTTGGTCTCGGATCCAGTAAAATCCGAACTTGGTTGCGGGGATGCGCACCCACCGATACCGAGGCGGCCGCACGACTTTCGCGAACGCTCTCCGAATAATTGAGAGGAGGTGTCGGAACGAGGCGCCGCCGGCAACTGTGATTTGCGCCCTTCCTATCCTACTGGGTCGATTACGGAACCATGGGCGACTCGTAACATTTATCCGATTCAGCCTTATGGAGAGCAGAAATGTTCATCGTGATCGGAGCAAACGGCCGTGTCGGCTCAGCGGTGGCGTCGACGTTGCTGAGTGCAGGTCGGCCAGTCACGGCCGTGCTTCACAGCAGCGACAACGATGCCGATTGGTGCAAACGCGGCGCACAGACCGCGGTCGTCGATGTGCGCAACACCGAAGCCCTGCGTGCGGTGTTCAGGACGGGCACTCGCGCTTTCCTGCTAAACCCGAACGCCGATGTCTCGACCGACACCGATCGTGAGGAACATGCTACTGTTCGGAGCATCGTCGCGGCAGTCGACGGATCTGGTCTCGAGAAAGTCGTCGCGGCGTCTACTTATGGAGCCCAGCCGGGCGAGCGCTGCGGGGATCTCAATATCCTCTACGATTTCGAGCAGGCGCTTGCCGCGCGATCGACACCGGCGACCATGCAGCGAGGCGCCTACTACATGAGCAACTGGGACGAAATGCTCGGTGCCGCGAAGCGAGGCGTGTTGCCGACAATGATTCCGGGGGACATGAAGATCCCGATGGTCGCGCCTGCCGATCTCGGCAAAGCGGCCGCGCGCCATCTACTGGAGCGGCCCTGCGACCATGATGTACATTATGTCGAAGGACCCGAGCGCTATTCGCCGCAGGACGTAGCGGATGTCTTCGCCGCGGCGCTCGGCAATCCGGTGAAGGTCGAGGTCCTACCGCGCGATCAATGGATTGCGGCTTATCGAAAGCTGGGCTTCTCTGCCGCAGCGGCCGACTCTTATGCGCGAATGACCGCCGTCAGCGTCGATAGCGGCTTTGCGATGTCGGCGCCCTTCGAACGCGGGAGGACCACTCTCGAAGATTATATTGGCGCGCTTGTCGCCAAGTCGCGCGGCTCGCACGCTCTGACAGAGGGGCACGGCGCGGCTCGAGAGAATCGGCATTGAGGCTCTTCCCCCAAAAAAATGGCCCGCATCAAGCGGGCCATTTTCGTATCGGATCCGGTGAAATCCGAATTTGGTTGCGGGGATAGGATTTGAACCTATGACCTTCAGGTTATGAGCCTGACGAGCTACCGGGCTGCTCCACCCCGCGTTAAACACTTGCTTTGCCTTCAGTTGGATCCCGGGGACGGTCGGTTGAGGCCGGCGCTGTTCGCGTGGCTTTTCTCGTCCGTCCCAAAGGCTTCCTTGGAAGGCAACCCCGGGCAAAGCCCGTCGGGTGCGGGGGGTATGTACCAACCCGAGCTGCCTTTGGAAAGGGCCGCGGGAACGTTTTTTTCGACTTTATGACAGGGGAAGCGACCGATTTCGGCTGCGTTCCCTGTGCTCTTGCCAGAAGTTCCACAAAGGGCCAGCTTGCGGCAACAAGATTAAGGCTGAAACGCGCGCTTGAGGGAGGAACGCCCGTGGACAAATCCCTGACGAGCGCCCCGGTCGGAGCGCTGGAGGAGGCCTTCCACGCCGTGGTCGCGCGGTCGCGGGACGAGCCGCCGGCCGGCCTTGCCGAGCGGCTCGACCGGCTGGCGCGGCTGCGTGCCGTGGTCGCCGACAGCGAGGAGCGTTTCCGGCAGGCGATCTCGGCCGATTTCGGCCACCGCTCGGCGGTCGAGACCACCATCGCCGAGACGATGCTGCTGTTCTCCGAGATCCGGCACGCCACAAAACACCTCAAGAGCTGGTTGGCGCCGCAGCGGGTCGCGACCGCGCTGCAATTTCTACCCGCGCGCAACCGGCTGATGCCGCAGCCGCTCGGCGTCGTCGGCATCATCGCGCCCTGGAATTATCCGCTCCAGCTCACGCTCGCGCCCGCGATCGGCGCGCTCGCCGCCGGCAACCGCGTGCTGATCAAGCCGAGCGAGCTCACGCCGCACTTCGCGGGCCTGCTGAAGGAGACGGTCGCCGCGCGATTCGATGCGACCGAGCTGCTCGTCACCGGCATCGAAGGCGAGATCGCAGAGGCGTTTGCGCGCCTGCCGTTCGATCACCTCGTGTTCACCGGCTCGACCCGGGTCGGGCGGCTGGTCGCGGAGGCCGCCGGGCGTAACCTGACGCCTGTTACCCTCGAGCTCGGCGGCAAGTCGCCTGCGATCATCGACGCCTCGGCCGACCTCGATGAAGCGGCCGAGCGCATCGCCTACGGCAAGCTGCTCAATGCCGGGCAGACCTGCATCGCGCCGGACTATGTGCTGGTGCCGGAGCGCTCGTTGCAGGCCTTCGCCGAGAAGGTGCGCGCCCAGATGCGGCGGATGTTCGGCACCGATCCCTCGAACAAGGACTACACCTCGATCATCTCCGACCGGCATTATGCCCGGCTCGAAGGCCTCGTCGCGGACGCGGCGCAGCGCGGCGCCAAAATCCTGCAGCCGGCAAAGGCGGACGATCCAAACTGGAAGGCGCATCGCAAATTCCCGCCGACGCTGATCGTCGGGGCGACCGAAGCGATGGCGGCGATGCAGGAGGAGATTTTTGGGCCGGTGCTCCCCGTTCTCGGCTATCGCGATCCCACTGATGCCATCGCCTTCATCAACCATCGCGACCGGCCGCTGGCGCTGTACTGGTTCGGCAAGGACGGCACCGCGCGCGACGAGGTGCTGATGCGCACCATCTCCGGCGGCGTCACAATCAACGACTGCCTGTTTCACTTCACGCAAATCAACCAGCCGATGGGCGGCGTCGGGGCATCCGGCACCGGCGCCTACCACGGCGAATGGGGCTTTCGCACGTTCAGCAAGCTGAAGCCGGTGTTCTATCGCTCCAAGTTCAACCGCCTCGCCGATCTCTATCCGCCCTATGGCGGCAAGATCGCGCGGCTGGAGAAGTTGATGCGGTTCATGTCGTAGGGGGCCGTCGTTCCGGGGCGCGAAACGAACTATGGTGCGCAATTGCGCACCATAGTTCGCGCTTCGCGCGCCCCGGAATGACGATAAGGGGGGAAACAACATTGACTGACACATTCGATTTCGTCGTCGCGGGCGCGGGCTCCGGCGGCTGCACGGTTGCGGGGCGGCTGTCGGAGGATGCGGCGACATCCGTGGCGTTGCTCGATGCGGGCGGGACGAACGACAATTGGCGCATCACCACACCGTTTGGGCTTGCTCTGCCTTACAAAACGGCCAACTGGGCTTTCGATACCGTACCGCAAATGGGATTGAACGGCCGCATCGGCTATCAACCGCGCGGCAAGGGTCTTGGCGGCTCCTCGGCGATCAACGCCATGGTCTACATCCGCGGCCACAAATGGGACTACGACCACTGGGCTTCGCTCGGCAATGCCGGCTGGTCGTATGCGGACGTGCTGCCCTATTTCAAGCGCTCGGAGGACAACTCCGATTTCGACGGCGAGTATCACGGCAAGGGCGGCCCGCTGCATGTCAACCGGCTGTGCGCGGACAATCCGATCCATGATGTCTTCCATCAGGCCGCACGCGAGGCGCAGTTCCGCATTCGCGAGGACTTCAATGGTGAGGATCACGAAGGGCTCGGCAGCTATCAGGTGACGCAGCACAATGGCGAACGCTGGAGCGCGGCACGCGCCTATGTGCATCCCCACATCGGCAAGCGAGCCAATCTGCGCGTCGAGACGGGCGCACACGCCACGAAAATCCTATTCGAGGGCGGGCGCGCCGTCGGCATCGAATATGTGCAGGGCAAGCAGACGAAGCAGCTGCGTGCGCGCCGCGAGGTGATCCTTGCTGGCGGCGCCTTCCAGTCACCGCAGATGCTGATGTTGTCGGGCATCGGCGATGGAGATGCGCTTGGCAAGCACGGCATTGGCGTCGTGCACCATCTGCCCGGCGTCGGGCGCAATCTGCAGGACCACCCGGATTTCGTGTTCGTCTACGCCTCCGACTATCCGCACCTGGTTCATGCCTCGCTCGGGCGGTTGCCGTCCCTTATCCGCGCCATCCAGCGCTATCGCCGCGAACGGCGCGGCCTGATGACCACCAATTTCGCCGAGTGCGGCGGCTTTTTGAAAACCCGGCCCGATCTCGACGTACCTGACATCCAGCTGCACTTCGTCATCGCGATGCTCGACGACCACGGCCGCAAGAAGCACAAGGAGGCGGGCTTCTCATGTCACGTCTGCCTGCTACGGCCGAAGAGCCGCGGCAGCGTGTCCCTGAAGAGCGCCGATCCGCTCGCAGCGCCCTTGATCGATCCGAACTTTCTGGGCGAAGCGGAGGATCTCGAGAGGATGGTCGCGGGCTTCAAGACCACGCGGCGGCTGATGGAGACGCCGGCGCTGCGCGCGCTGCAGAAGAAGGACATGTTCACGTCCGACGTGCGAACCGACGACGACATCCGCAATATTTTGCGTAATCGCGTGGACACCGTCTATCACCCCGTTGGCACCTGCAAGATGGGGACAGATGCGATGGCCGTGGTCGATCCGGCACTGAAGGTGCACGGCGTCGAGGCCTTGCGCGTCGTCGACGCCTCGATCATGCCGACGCTGATCGGCGGCAACACCAACGCGCCGACCATCATGATCGGGGAGAAGGCGGCGGATATGATCAGGGCGGAGATGCGGGCGAGTTAGGCGACGCTGCCGCGTCATTCTCGGTGTCGTCCCCGCGAACGCGGGGACCCATAACCACAGGGAGTAGTTGTGGCGCGAGATGAAAACTCCGAGTCTTCGCCAAATTTCTCCCTGTGGCTATGGGTCCCGGATCTGCGCGCGCTTGAGGCGCGCTTGTCCGGGACGACAGCCGGGCTCAATTGAGCAGGAACCCGCCATCCACCGTCACCACACTCCCCGTCATGTACCGCGACGCCTGTGACGCCAGCAGCAGAATCGCGCCGTCGAGATCGGACTCGGCGCCGACACGGCGCTGCGGGATGCGTTTGGCCAGGCGCTCGCCGGCCGGCGTCGACCAGAAGGCGTGGTTCATCTCGGTGTCGATATAGCCGGGCGCGAGCGCGTTGATGCGGATGTTCTGGCCGGCGAGCTCCAGCGCCATCGCCTTCGTCGCCTGGATGATGCCGGCCTTGGAGATCGCGTAGGGCGACACCGCCTTCAGGACGCCGGTGCCGAGCACGGAGGCGATGTTGACGATGTTGCCTTGCTGCTTGCGCGCGATCATGCGCCGCGCGAGTTCCGTCGCGAGGAAATAGGCGCCCTTCAGATTCGCGCCGATCACCGCGTCCCAATCCGCTTCGGTCTGCTCGGTGGCGAGTTTCTCGATGGCGATGCCGGCATTGTTGATCAGCACCGTGACGGGACCGAGCGCGGCCTCTGCCGCGTCGACGGCCCGCGCGATCGAGGCCGTGTCGGTGACGTCGAGCGCGACCGCAGCGGCGCGGCCGCCCTTGCCGCGGATCTCCTCCTCCAGGCTCTTCAGCTTGTCGGCCTGACGCGCCGCGAGCGCGACGGCTGCCCCGTGGGCGGCGAGCACCCGCGCAAATTGCCGCCCCAGCCCCTGGCTCGCGCCCGTGACGAGGATGGTTTCTTTACTGACGTCAAATAGGTCTGACATTGGCGATAACCCTTACGCTCTTGGAGCCATCAATACAGACGATTTTAGCGATCTGAAACCGGAATGATCGATCCGGCGTTCATTCGTTCCATCGAGGCCGGGTTTTGCTGATGAACAATTTCGATCTCGCCGTCTACGCCGCGCTCGCTATCGCGGTCGGCTTCGGCTTCAGGACCGGCCTGCTCCGCAGCGCCATGACCATCCTCGCCTATCTGCTCGCCGCGCCGATCGCAGTCGCGCTGATGCCGCTGATCGTGCCGCAGATCGCCGGCAACCCGAATGGGCCATTGCTGCAGAACTGGATCTGGCTGTTCGGCATCTTCGTGGTGGTCGGCATGCTGTTAGGCTATATCGGCCGCCTGGCGCTGAACGACACGATCCGCAACGCCGGCATCGGCGACCGGCTCGGCGGCGCTGCGCTCGGTGCCGTCAGGGTCGGTCTCGTCGCCACCACGCTGGTGCTGGTGTTCGATCAGATCGTGCCGGCCAACAAACAGCCGCCGTTTCTCGACGGCTCGCATCTGCGGCCGCTGTTCTCGACGGCGGGTCAGATGGGCTTCAAGTCGCTGCCCCCTGAAGCGGGCTCCGCGATCGACCGCCTCAAGCAGGAGCGGCGGATCTGAAGCGCGAGAAGATCGCGCCTTTGTTGTTTGGGCATGATCTTTTCGGAAAACCGCTACGCACTTTTCCGGATCATGCCTGCGCATTTGCATCGCTAGCGGCAAGGCGCATGCATTTTGATGCGAGCCCCATGCCTTATCAGCGGCACCGATATTGGCTAGAATAGCGGCATCCAAAACCTGCCTGACATTTACGGGAGTGAAACAGTGGATCTTGGGATCAAAGGTCGCCGCGCCATCGTCTGCGCATCCAGCAAGGGCCTCGGTCGTGCCTGCGCCATCTCGCTGGCGGAGGCCGGCGTTGATGTCACGCTGACCGCGCGCGGCGCGGAAGCCTTGAAGAAGACGGCGGACGAGATCCGGAAAGCCTATCCTGATGTGAAGGTCACCGAGATCGTCGGCGACATCACGACGCCGGCCGGCCGCGAAGCCGTGCTGAAGGCCTGCCCCGAGCCCGACATCCTGATCAACAACGCCGGCGGCCCACCGCCCGGCGATTTCCGCAACTGGACCCGCGACGACTGGATCAAGGCGATCGACGCCAACATGCTGACGCCGATCGAGCTGATCAAGGCGACCGTGGACGGCATGATGGCGCGCAAGTTCGGCCGCATCGTCAACATCACCTCGGCCGCGGTGAAGGCGCCGATCGATATCCTCGGCCTCTCCAACGGCGCGCGCGCCGGCCTCACCGGCTTCATCGCCGGCCTGTCGCGCAAGACCGTGATCAACAACGTCACCATCAACGGCCTGCTGCCCGGCCCGTTCGAGACGGATCGCCTGACCGGCACCGCAAAGGCCGAGGCCGACAAGCGCGGCGTCTCGGCCGAGCAGATCCTGACCGAGCGCGCCAAGCTCAACCCCGCCGGGCGCTTCGGCCAGCCCGACGAGTTCGGATATGCCTGCGCCTTCCTGTGCGGCGCCCAGGCCGGCTTCATCACCGGGCAGAACATTCTGCTGGATGGCGGCGCGTTCCCGGGGACGTTGTAAATCGCATCCGCAACGGCGCATTCCACGAAAGATCGTCATGCCCGGGCTTGTCCCGGGCATCCACATTCTTTGTTCAGCAAAGTAAGCAAAGTAAGACGTGGATGGCCAGGTCAAGCCCGGCCATGACGATGTGGACACGTCAGAGCCCGATCATCACCGCCGTTTCGTCGGTTCGTCTTCGTCCCGTTCGCTCGGGTCGGACGAGTCGGCCGTCGTGCGCTCGTCGGTCCAGTCGATGCCGAATTCGTCGAGCCCGCCTGCGAGCAGATCGCCCAGCATCGGCTCGCCGAGCAGATAGTGCACCGTTTCGCGGCGCGGGCTGCGATATTCGGTGCGCGCCTCCACCGCACGGGCGCGCAAATCGTCCCAGTCATCGATGGTGCCGTCGCCGCGACCGAGCCATGTCAGCGTGACGAGATCAAGCTGCTCGTCCTCGTTCAAGGCGATCATGAAGCTGCCGAGCTCTTGGACAACAGGATCGGAGCCGTCATCCTCGAGGACGTCGACCGCGTCGTCATCGGTCGGGTTCGAGCCGGAATCCGGATCGGAATCCCCCTCCTTGACGTCGAATTCACGCGCCTTCTCGATGATGAAGGCGACTTTCTCCGCGGAAATCGCAAGCTCTGGCATGGCTTCCTCTTCGGCTTTTTCCTGGGGTTCCCGCGATAACGCCGCACCGCGTCAGATGATCCATTGCGCTCGATGACGGAAACGGCGCATCTTTCGGCATCAAGGCAAAAACATGGGAAAGCGGCGGATGCAGTGGAAGGTCGGCCAGGTCAAAATCACCAAGGTTGTGGAGCTGGAGACGGTCGGCTCGACCCGCTTCATCCTGCCGCTCGCGAGCAACGCAGAGATCCAGAAGCTTCCCTGGCTGATCCCGCATTTCGCCACCGAAGAGGGCCGGCTGAAAATGTCGATCCATTCGCTGGTGGTGGAGACGCCTTCGCGCCGCATCGTGGTCGACACCGGCCTCGGCAACGACAAGCAGGGCCGCAATGTTCCGACCTGGAACAACCGCACCACGCCGTTCCTGGCGACGATGATGGCAGCAGGCTTTGCGCCCGACAGCATCGACACGGTGCTGTGCACGCATCTTCATGTCGATCATGTCGGCTGGAATACGCGGCTGGTCGACGGCCGATGGGTGCCGACATTTGCCAAGGCGCGCTACGTCTTCGGCAAGACCGAATACGAGCACTGGCTGGAGCATTCGACCGAGCCGGACAAGCGAGCCGTGTTCGAGGATTCCGTGAAGCCGATCGTCGATGCCGGCCGGGCCGATCTGATCCCGAGCGATCACCGGCTCTGCGAGGAGATCAGCATGATCCCGACCCCCGGCCACAGTCCCGGCCATATGAGCATTCTCATCCGATCGGACGGCGAACAGGGCCTGCTCACGGGTGACGTCGCCCATCACCCCTGCCAGATGGCGCATCTCGACTGGTCCTCGACCGCGGATTCCGACCAGAGCCAATCTGCAAGGACACGGCGCGAATTGTTCGGCCGCTTTGCCGACACGCCGACCTTGGTGATCGGCGGCCATTTCTCGGCCGGGCATATCAGGCGGGATGGAGAGGCATTCAGGTTTGTGGCGCTGCAATCGTAGGCTTCGTAGGGTGGATTAGCCCTGCAGATGCGCGAAGCGCATCTGCTCGGCGTAATCCACCTCTTCTGTCCCCGCGGAGGCAGATGTGGTGGGTTACGCCTTCGGCTAACCCACCCTACGATCCTCCGCCTACGCCACGAGGGAAGGGCTGCAATGCGCCCCGCTCTGGGCGGTTGAATTTCCCGTCGCCCTGTTCCATGAAGCTGTTTAACCGATCGGTCCATTCCTAGGGAGAAACGAGAATGAAGCTTGTTCGTTATGGCGAGAAGGGTGCGGAAAAGCCCGGCCTGATCGACAAATCCGGCCAGTTGCGCGACCTGTCGGCGCATCTGAAGGACCTCACCGGCGAGGCCTATTCGCCCGAGAGCCTGAAGAAGCTGGCGGCGCTCGACCCCGCCTCGCTGCCCGCGGTCTCCGGCAAGCCGCGGTTCGGCGCCCCCGTCACCGGCATCTCGAAATTCGTCGCGATCGGCCTCAACTACTCCGACCATGCCAAGGAGACCGGCGCCGATATCCCTAGCGAGCCGATCATCTTCATGAAGGCCAACACGTCGCTGTCCGGGCCGAACGATGCGGTCGAAAAGCCGCGCGGCTCGACCAAGCTCGACTGGGAGGTCGAGATCGCCGCGATCATCGGCACCCGTGCGAAATATGTCTCGGAAGCCGACGCGCTGAATCACGTCGCCGGCTACTGCGTCTGCAACGACGTCTCCGAGCGCGCCTTCCAGATCGAGCGCCTGGGACAGTGGACCAAGGGCAAGTCGCACGACACCTTCGGCCCGCTCGGTCCGTGGCTCGCTACCAAGGACGAGATCAAGGACGTGCAGAACCTGTCGATGTGGCTGGACGTCAACGGCCAGCGCCGCCAGACCGGTTCGACCAAGACCATGATCTTCTCCATGGCCAAGTGCATCTCCTATGTCTCGCAGTTCATGACGCTGCTGCCCGGCGACGTCATCACGACAGGCACCCCGCCCGGCGTCGGCCTCGGCATGAAGCCGCCGACCTTCCTCAATGTCGGCGACGTCGTCAGCCTCGGCATCGAGGGTCTCGGCGAGCAGAGGCAGGAGATTATCGCGGCGTAGGGCGCCGCCCTCATCCTGAGGAGCGCGCAACGCGCGCGTCTCGAAGGATGCGCCACAAGCACGGTTGCCCGGCGTTCGCGCCGGGCGACGAGAGAGCGTCCCTCGTTGTCCATCCTTCGAGACGCGCGCCCAGAGGCGCGTTCCTCAGGATGAGGACTGTGTGCCTGGATAGAGGTTATTTCCAATGAAACTCACCTTCTCCCCCCCCTCGCCCTTCGCCCGCAAGGTGCGCATCGCCGCGATCGAGCTCGGGTTGATCGACAAGATCGAACTCGTGCCCGCAAGCGTCGCGCCGGGCACGGCCAATGAGGATTATTCGAAGATCACGCCGCTGAAGAAGCTGCCGGTGCTGATCACCAATGACGGCGACGTCATTCTGGATTCCTACGTCATCGTCGAATATCTCAACGAGATCGCCGGCGGCAGCCTGATCCCGGATTACGGTACCCGGCGCTGGAAGGCCAAGACCAATCATTCCCTGATCAACGGCATGCTCGATTCCATGCTGCTGTGCCGCTACGAGAAGATGGTGCGGCCGCAGGGCCTGCAATGGCAGGCGTGGTCGGACGACCATTGGAATAGGGCGTGGACCGGCATGGCGCGGTTCGAGAACATGCCCGAGGTCCTGAACGGCCCGTTCGACATCTCGCAGATCGGCCTCGTTTGCGTGCTCGGCTATGCCGACTTCCGCTTCGCCGATTGCGGCTGGCGCAAGGCCTATCCGAAGCTCGACGCCTTTCACCAGAAGATGCTGGAGCGGCCCTCCGTGAAGATCTCGGTGCCACCGGCTGCCTAAAGCGCGATGAAGATCATCGGGCTTTAGGATGTTGCTTGAGCATGATCTTGTCGGAAAACCGCTGAACACCTTTCCGGATCATGCTGTACAACCGGAGTTCTCATGAGCCTGAAGTTCTCGGTCGGCGATCTCACCATCCATCGCGTCATCGAGCAGGAAACCTCGTTCGTCCCGGCGCTGGAGATGCTGCCGGGATTGACGGCCGAGGTACTGGCCGAGAACCGGGCATGGATGCGCGAGAGCAAGGCGCTGGATGACCAGGATGTGTTGCTCCTGTGCTTTCAGTCCTATGTGGTGAAGACGCCGCATCACACCATCCTGGTCGACAGCTGCATCGGCAACGACAAGCCGCGACCTCGGCCGAAATGGAACATGAAGACCGACGACACCTATCTGCGCGGGCTGGGCGCCGCCGGATTTGCGGTCGAGGACATCGACTTCGTGATGTGCACGCATCTGCATGTCGATCACGTTGGCTGGAACACGCGGCTGGAGAACGGCCGCTGGGTGCCGACCTTCCCCAAGGCACGCTACGTCTTCGCCAGGCAGGAATTCGACCACTGGACCGAACAGAACGCGAAGGCCGAGGTCGCCCCCTTCGCCGACAGCGTGCTGCCAGTGGTTGAGGCCGGACGCCACGAGCTCGTCGGCAATGATCATGAGATCGGCGATCACGTCCGCATCCTGCCGACGCCCGGCCACACGCCGGGTCATATCGCCATCACGATGGGCCGCGGCAAGGACGATGCCGTGTTCTCCGGCGATCTCATGCACTCGCCGCTGCAGACGCTCTATCCGGAGCTGTCGATCAAGTTCGACGTCGATCCGGCCGCGGCGGCGAAAACGCGCCGCAGCTTCCTTGAACGCTATTGCGACACCGACACGCTGTGCTGCACCGCGCATTTCCCCTCGCCCTCGGTCGGTAAGATCCGGCGCAAGGGCAATGCGTTTCTGTGTGAGTCGGTCTAGCGAGATGCCGTAGGGTGGGTTAGCTCTGCGGCTGCACGAAGCGTAAACGCTGAGCGTAACCCACCTCTTTAGTTGCTGCAGAAGCAGAAATGGTGGGTTACGCCGAGCGGTTTGCGCTTCGCGCAATCCGCGCGGCTAACCCACCCTACGATTCTGCCCGAGTGGAGAGACACGATGACTGCACTCCCCGACATCCCCCTGCCCGCCGGAATCCGCTCGCGCTATGTCGACGGTATCAACGGCTTGCGCGTGCATGTGCTGGAGGCCGGGTTCGAGACCAAGGGGCGGCCATGCCTCCTCTTGCTGCACGGTTTTCCCGAGCTCGCCTTCTCCTGGCGCAAGGTGATGCCGACGCTGGCTGCGGCCGGCTATCACGTGATTGCGCCGGACCAGCGCGGCTATGGCCGCACCACGGGATGGCGCGCGGAATACGACGGCGATCTCGCGCCGTTCTCTCTGCTCAACCTGGTGCGTGACGCGCTCGCTCTGGTGTCGGCGTTCGGCTACAGGCAGGTCGATCTGGCCGGGCATGATTTCGGCAGCCCGGTCGCATCCTGGTGCGCGCTGATAAGGCCCGACGTGTTTCGTTCTGTGACGATGATGAGCGCGCCGTTCGGCGGGCCGCCGCCCCTGCCCTTCAATACGGTCGACACACCGGCAACGCCGCCCGCCGAAGTCCCCGTGCATCGCGAACTCGCCGCGCTGCCGCGGCCGCGCAAGCACTATCAATGGTACTATTCGACACGCGAGGCGAACGCCGACATGCAGCACGCGCCGCAGGGCGTGCATGATTTCCTGCGCGCCTATTATCATCACAAGAGCGCGGACTGGACCGACAACAAGCCCTATCCGCTATCATCGTGGTCAGCGAACGAACTGGCGAAACTGCCGACCTACTACGTGATGGACCTGAACCAGACCATGGCCGAGACCGTGGCAAAGGAAATGCCCTCGCCCGCCGCGATCGCCGCCAACCAATGGCTGCCGGACAGCGACCTCGCGTATTACAGCGCCGACTATGGCCGCACCGGATTCCAGGGCGGGCTGCAATGGTATCGCTACGGCACGTCGGGCATGCTCAATAGCGAGATGCAGCTGTTTGCAGGACGCAGCATCGACGTGCCCTCATGCTTCATCTCGGGCAAGCAGGATTGGGGCACTTATCAGCGTCCGGGCGTGTTCGAGGCGATGCAGGGGCGCGGCTGCACAAGCATGCTGGGCTGCCATCTCGTCGACGGCGCCGGCCATTGGGTGCAGCAGGAGCAACCCGCCGAGGTGAGCCGGCTGCTGCTCGACTTCCTGGCCAAGGCCGGCAAGGCCTGATTTGACCGGGAACCCCGGCCCATTATATAGTTTAGAATAATTCTAAACTATCGATACAGGGCCGCCGTGAAGAATTTTGCCGATCTGACCGAGCGCGAGGTGCTTGCGGTCGCGATCTCCTCCGAGGAGGAGGACAGCCGCATCTATATGACCTTCGCCGAGGACCTCCGCGAGCGTTACCCGGACACGGCAAAGATCTTCGAGGAGATGGCCGAGGAGGAGCGCGGTCACCGGCACATGTTGCTGGAATTGTACGAGCAGCGCTTCGGCAAGCATCTGCCGCCGATCCGGCGCGAGGACGTCAAGGGATTCCTGCGCCGCCGCCCGGTCTGGCTGACCAAGAACCTGTCGCTCGACGCCATCCGCAGGGAAGTCGAGACCATGGAGATGCAGGCGGAGCGCTTCTACGTGAAGGCCGCCGAACAGGCCCAGGACGTCGGCGTGCGCCGCCTGCTCGGCGATCTCGCCGAAGCCGAGAAAGGTCACGAGGAGACCGCCGCAAAGCTGACGGGCGAGATCCTGAATTCCGACGTCCGCGCCGAGGAGGATCGCACCAACCGCCGCATGTTCGTGCTGCAATATGTGCAGCCGGGCCTCGCCGGATTGATGGACGGCTCGGTCTCGACGCTGGCGCCGCTGTTTGCGGCGGCCTTCGCCACCCACCAGAACTGGCAGACGTTCCTGGTGGGCCTCGCCGCATCAATCGGCGCCGGCATCAGCATGGGCTTTGCCGAGGCGCTGTCCGACGACGGATCGCTTACGGGCCGCGGCTCGCCCTGGCTGCGCGGCGTCACCTGCGGCGCGATGACGACGCTCGGCGGGCTCGGCCACACCGCGCCCTATCTGGTGCCGGATCATTGGGCCAATGCGTTCTGGATCGCGACCGCGATCGCCTGCGTCGTCGTGTTCTTCGAATTGTGGGCGATCGCCTTCATTCGCTCCCGCTATATGGACACGCCGTTCCTCCAGGCCGTGTTCCAGATCGTGCTCGGCGGCGCGATCGTGCTGGCGGTGGGCGTATTGATTGGGGCGGCGTAGGCCCCACCCTCGCTGTCATGCCCCGGCTCGACCGGCACATCAATCGCGATCAAACCGCGGTTGCAGCATTGGGGCAAACTGCGCATGATCCTCCGACAACAAGAGCAGGAGAAGCGCCGTGGCCAGATCGGAATGGAGTTTCAAGAGCGCGGTCGAGCTGTCGGCCGCATTGACCGCAAAGAAGGTCTCCGCGGTCGAGCTTACACAGGATGCCATCGACCGCATCGAGCGTCACGACGGCAAGGTCAACGCGATCTGCGTGCGGGATTTTGATCGCGCCCGCAGTGCGGCACGCGAGGCCGATGTGGCGCTGGCGCGCGGCGAAAGAAAACCGCTGCTCGGAATTCCGGTGACGGTGAAAGAATCCTTCAACATCGCGGGCCTGCCCACAACCTGGGGCTGGACGCCGCAAAAGGATTTCAAGCCGACCGAGGACGCGCTGTCGATCTCCCGGGTGAAGAACGCCGGCGGTGTCATTCTCGGCAAGACCAACGTTCCCGTGGGCCTGGGAGACTGGCAGAGCTACAACGACATCTACGGCACGACGAACAATCCATACGATCTCGGCCGCACGCCCGGCGGCTCATCGGGCGGCTCGTCGGCAGCGCTTGCGGCCGGCTACGGACCGCTCTCGCTCGGATCCGACATCGGCGGCTCGCTGCGCGTGCCGGCATTCCATTGCGGCGTCTATGCGCACAAGCCGACGTACAATCTCTGTCCCACGCGCGGCCATACGCCGCCGCCATTTCCGGCGGTCCCGATGGAACGCGATATGGCGGTGATCGGCCCGATGGCCCGCAGTGCAGCCGATCTGACGCTGCTGCTCGACGTGATGGCCGGTCCCGATCCGGTCGACCTCGGCATCGGATACAAGCTGGCGCTCCCGGACGCACGCCACGACAAGCTGAAGGATTTCCGCCTGCTTGTGATCGACAGCCATCCGTTGCTGCCTGCGAATGCCGACATTCGCGGCGCGATCGAGACGCTGGCCGGGCGATTGACGGGCGCCGGCGCGAGCGTCGCGCGCGAAAGCCCGTTGTTTCCGGACTTCCGCGAGGCCTCACGTCTCTACATGCGCATGCTGATGAGCTTCCTCGGCGCGTTCTTCCCTCCCGACATTCTCGCCGGCGCACATGCCGGCGCGGCGCAACTCTCGCCCGACGACAAGAGCCTTGCGGCCGAGCGCCTGCGCGGCATGACCTCGAGCCATCAGGCCTGGGTGTTCGACGAGGGCGCGCGCGCCGGGCTACGCGCGCTGTGGCGGCAATTGTTCCGGACATTCGATGCGGTGATCTGTCCGATCATGCCGACCCCCGCCTATCCGCATGATCATTCGCCGGAGCAGGAGAAGCGCCGGATCAATATCGACGGCAAGGACCATGTTTATCCGGACCAGCTTGCCTGGCCCGGCATCGCCACGCTGACGGGCTTGCCGGCCACGGCCGTTCCGCTCGGCCTGTCGAAGGATGGCCTGCCGGTCGGCGTCCAGATCATCGGCCCTTTCCTCGAAGACCGTACGCCGCTCAAGCTCGCTGAACTGATCGAGCGTGAGTTCGGCGGGTTCCAGCCGCCGCCATTATTCAATGATTAGTTCGTCCGTCATTGCAAGCGAAGCGATTCAGAGTTTTTCGAGGCGACAGTCTGGATTGCTTCGTCGCCAGTGCAAAATTGCTTCGCAATTTTGTCGCGGGCTCCTCGCAATGACGGAGGAGACAACGTCGCGATTCTGGGCTCGCGCGTCGCGCGCCGGAATGACGGAAAGGAAGCACCATGAGCCAGGACCTCGACCAACTCACCGCCCTCAACCGTGACTACGTTGCCTCCGTGCAGAACTGCGACGTCAAGCGCTTCGACGAAATCCTGGCGACGGAGTTTTATTGCTCCAATCCCGACAAGACGTTGGTCGACCGCGCCGCCTTCCTGGAGCAGACGGCGCGGCCGATCGCGATCCGGAACTTGAAAGAGCGCGACGTCATCATCCGCATCATGGGCGACTTCGCCGTCATCCACGCCGCGACGAGCTACACCATGGCGGATGGCCAGCAGGCGACGGGGCGCTACACCGATTGCTGGGCGAAGCAAAATGGCAAGTGGCTCGCGGTGTCGGCACACGTGTCGCGGTGAGGCGAGCACGCTGCCGTGCACCCTCGGGCCGCGGGGCATTCGACGACTGCCATAAAGAAATCGCTAACCAAACAATCTTTTCCCGAGCAATGGGCAAACCGCTGATCTGACATTTATCCAGCTGGCAATCGTTCGTCCGTCAAAATTGCAAGTGGCGAGAGGTCCCTCAGGGCATCGATCTCGAGCATGTCACGAGGACACGCTGCGAAGCTCGGAGTGCTTCTGAGCCTCGGCGAGGGTACCGCTCAAATCCGGCGAGAGTGATTGCGTGACAAACGATACAATTGAGATAGGCGCGCTCCGCGACCCCTATCGTCGCGTCAATCAAGAGGAGACGCTGCCCCAGAGATGGCGCATTCCGATTGCGGTAGCGATCGGGTGCGCGATCATGGGTCTTGTGCTCCGTTACCTCGCGCGGGAACACGCAACCGCCGACGCCGCCGAGTACATCACCTGGTATACTTTTGCTCGAGATCACGGCATTGGCGGGCTGGCTGAGGCTTTCACCAACTACACGCCGTTTTACAGCTACCTGCTGCTGATCGCCACGCAGTTCGATTGGCTAGGCCAGCCGCTTTCCCTCGTGAAGATGATCTCGGCCATATTCGAGTTCGGCTGCGCGATCGTGGTGGCCCGGATGGTCTGGCGCGTTACAAGCGTGCCGTTGCGCGCGTCCCTGGCCTTCTGCGCGGTGTGGCTTGCGCCGACGGTGCTCTTCAACGGCGCAATGTGGGGACAGGCCGATTCGATCTGGACCTTCTTCGCGCTGATCTCCGTGACGATGTTCATGCGGGATCGAAACGGCGTTCTGCCATTCGCAGTGGCCTGCTCGGTGAAGGCCCAGGGCGTCTTCCTGGGGCCGTTCGTGCTAGGCATGATCCTGCGCCGCAAGATCCACCTGGCATGGCTTGCCGCTATTCCCGCAGCCTATGCGATCCTCGCCATTCCGGTTCTCGTCGCCGGCAGACCCCTGGTCTCCGTACTCGGAATCTATCTCGGCCAGGCCAACACATTTCATCACCTGACCATGAATGCAGCGAATGTCTGGGTGTTCGCCGGTGGAACGCCGTACGCGGTCGGGGTCGCCGCCGGCCTCGTGCTCGCGGCGGCGAGCGGGCTCGCCCTATCGATCTTCATCGCACAGTCCAGGCGGACGGGGCCGGAGTTCATTCTGCTGGTCGCGTGCGTATCGCTGATCCTCATGCCGTATTTGCTTCCGAAGATGCACGAGCGCTATTTCTACGGCTTCGAGCTTGCGGCGATCGCCCTGGCCTGCCTCAATCTGCGCTATCTGCCGTTCGCGGTGATTGCCCAGGTCGATGGCGTGTTATCCTACCTCGCATTCGAGAGCGAGATCGTCATGGGTCTGTTGCCGGCCGCGCTCTGCAACACCTTTCTGGTGTTCTACCTTGTGTTCGATCTTCGCCATGGCGAACGTGGATTTCGCTTTCCGAGATTTGCGTGGCTTGGCTTCACCGCGTCGACTGCGGGATTGTTCTCCTATTTGCTGTTCGCGGGTGCCGGCCTGAACGTATCTGTCGCGTATATGCTCGTCGCGGGACTTGCCACGGCCATGACGCTGCTGCTCGTCAAGGAGACGCGCTGCGCCTCGGCCGACGCTCCGGGCGCGTCACGTTGACTTCAGTTTTCGGGCGACGACGGCGTCGGTTGTGCTAGCTGTCGAACACGATCACGCTGCGCAGCGTCTTGCCGGCTTTCATGTTGGCAAAGCCCTCGTTGATCTCGGACAGCTTCAATTTCGCCGAGATCCAGTCCTCCAAGTGCAGCCGGCCCCGCAGGTAGAAGTCGACCAGGCGCGGCATGTCGACGCGAAAATGGTTCGAGCCCATCGAGGAGCCCTGGATCCGGCGCTCGCGCAGGAAATCAAAACCGTGCAGCTCGATCTTCTGGCCGAACGGAATCATGCCGACGATGGTGGCGGTGCCGCCGGAGGCGAGCATGCCGAACGCCTGCTCGGCAGTTTCCTTGCGGCCGAGAACTTCGAAGGAATGGTGCACGCCGCCATTGGTGAGATCGCGCACCTGCTTCACGACGTCGCCGTCAGCGGGGTTGATGATGTCGGTCGCACCCAGCTTGGTCGCGAGCTGGAGCTTGGCCGGATTGGTGTCGATGGCGATGATGCGGCCGGCGCCTGCGATCTGCGCGCCGTTGATCGCGGCCATGCCGACGCCGCCGCAGCCGATCACCGCCACGGTCTCGCCGGCCGTCACCTTCGCGGTATTCACCACCGCGCCATAGCCGGTGATGACGCCACAGCCGATCAGCGCGGCGAGATCGAGCGGCATCTCCTTGCGGATTTTGACGATCGCGTTCTCGTGCACCAGCATCTGTTCGGCAAAGGACGAGAGATTGAGGAACTGGTGCAGCTTCTCAGGCTTGGACCACTGCATCCGGTTTGAGGCGCCCGGCAGCAACTTCACCGTGGTGTCGGTGCAGAGCACCGTGCGGCCCGTGGTGCAGTTGTCGCAGGTGCCGCAGAACACCGACAGGCAAGTGACGACGTGGTCACCCGGCTTGACGTAAGTGACATCGGAGCCGACCTGCTCGACCACTCCGGCAGACTCGTGGCCGAGCACCGCGGGCAGCGGATGCGGATAGAGCCCTTCCATGAAATGCAGATCGGAGTGGCAGAGCCCGGCGACCGTGGTGCGGATCAAGACTTCGCGCGGCCCCGGCTTCGGCAGGCTGACATCCTCGATGACGAGCGGCTGGTTGACTTCATAGAGGACGGCGGCCTTCATCGAGCTCTCCCTGTCGCGTTTCTTGGTTTGACCGTGGAGTGCAGCCTACGCTGCCAGAACCAGTTCGCCAACCTCGCTCATGCCGGCTGAACTGTCGCCGAGCAGTAGCGCGGTGATCCTGGCTTGCGTCGCATTTTCCGTCAGCCGGAACGGATCGCTCGGTGACACCCGATGGTCGATCACCAGCCGCGACAGCAGCAGTCGGCGCGCATCGCCGCGCATCTCGTGGATGCGATGCGCCTCCCAGGCGAGCGCGACGGCGCTGGCGACATGATAGAGCAGGCTCGTCGCACGACGCGCATCGGCCTCGTTCTCGGATGTCCCTGCAACCTCGCGCGCGAAGCCGACAGCGCGATCGACAAGAGCCCGCAAACAGTCGCGCCAGGCCTGCGGCACGGATGCACTGTCGTCGAGCCGCGCATGCAGATCGGCCGCCAGCGCGGATTCCGCGCCGTGTCGGCCGACCGCGCGCCGGAGCGCATCGATCGCGACGATGTTGCCGGTGCCTTCCCAGACCGAACCGAGATGCGCGTCGCGCAGCAGCCGCGGCGTCGCGAATTCCTCGATATAGCCGATGCCGCCGCGCATCTCGAGCGCATCGCCGCAGACCTTTCGCGCATCGCGGGTGGCGCGGAATTTCAGGGTCGGCGTCAGGATCCGCAACAATGCTGCCGCATCCTGGCTGCCGGCCTCGGCGCGGTCGAGCGCGTCCGCAGTGAGGAAGCTCATCGACAGCGCCTGCTCGACCGGCAGCATGATCTTCAGCATCTGCCGCCGGCCGAGCGGCAGGTCGATGATGCGGTTGCCGAACACGACGCGATTGGTCGCAACCGTCATCGCGTCGTGATAGGCGCGTCGCATCAGCGCGGCGGATTTGACGCCGTTGGAGAGCCGCGACGAATTCACCATCTCGGCCATCTGCACGAAGCCGCGGTCGAGCTTGCCGACCGCATAGGCGATCGCGCCTTCGAGCTTGATCTCCCCCGAGGCCATCGAGCGGGTGCCGAGCTTGTCCTTGAGACGCACGATCCGGTAGTGGTTCTGCGAGCCGTCGTCGAGGAGGCGCGGCATCAGGAACAGGCCGACGCCGCGCGTGCCGGGGCCGGCGCCTTCGGGGCGCGCCAGCAGCATCACCACTTTCGCATCCGCATTCGAGCAGAACCATTTTTCGCCGGTGAGGCGCCAATGGTCGCCCTCCTGCACGGCGCGCGTGGTCAGCGTCCCGACGTCCGAGCCGCCCTCCTTCTCGGTCATGAACTGGCCGCCTTGCGTCAGCTTGCTCATGTCAGTCTGGGTCAGACCGTCCAGATATTTCGCTTTCAGCGCCTCGCTGCCGAAATTCGCCAGCAGCTTGGCGCAGCCGTCGGTGACGTTGATGGGGCAGCCCATGCCGAATTCGGTCTGATTGAACAGGAAGGTGAAGGCGTGCTTGGCCACCACGGGATATTTGTCCGGCCAGCCCATGATGCCCTTGCGGATCGAGAGCGCATGGATGCCGAACTCGCCGAACGCTGCGTTCTCCAATTCGCGATAGGCCGGATGGTATTCAATCCACTGCACGTCGCGGCCGAACTTGTCGCGCTGGTGCAACACCGGCGTATGACGGTCGGCAAGCCGCGCGCAGTCGTCGAGCCGGCCGCCGGCGAGTTCGCCGAGACGATCGAGATGCGGCTCGATATGACGGAACAGATTTTCCGGCAGATGGATGCGGAGCAGGTCGGTCAGCGCAGGATCGGCGCGGTAGAAATTCATGCCCGTGGTGTCGGGCGCCAGCAGGCCGGATGGTGCGGCCGCGACATTCTTTGGCTGCGCTGGGGCCGGCTTATGCATGATCGTCCTCTTCGTTCCGCGAGCTGCGGACATTCTGCGCCACTTTAGCGCTTGCCGCTCGGGATGATGTCGATCATGCTCCAGTCGCGGGTAGCGATAAAGCCGCAAATCGTCAGGGAGGCATGATCACCGTGAAGGAGCAATTCGCTCTGCGGAATTGTGATCGCGCCGGCTGGTTGTTCGCGAAAGCCATGCATAGATCAGGTGCTCCCCGCTTCCGAGAGACCACACATGGAACATCCAAAATACAAGATCGCCCTCATCGTCGGTGCCGGCGAAGGCCTGAGCGCTTCGCTCGCGCGCTTGCTCGCTGCGCAAGGCATTCGCGTCGCGCTCGCCGCGCGTAAGATCGAGAAGCTGGGCGCGCTCTGTAGCGAGACCGACGCCAAGGCCTATGCCTGCAACGCGACCGAGCCCGATGAGGTCGAGCGGTTGTTTGGCCTGGTCGAGCGCGAGATCGGCACGCCCGACCTCGTCGTCTACAACGCCAGCGGCCGTACCCGCGGGCCGTTCGTCGACCTCGTTCCGGCCGACGTCGCCAACGCCATCGCGGTCAGCGCCTATGGCGGTTTTCTGGTGGCGCAGCAGGCGGCCAAGCGCATGCTGCCGAACAAGCATGGCGCGATCCTATTCACCGGCGCCTCCGCCAGCGTCAAGGGCTACGCGCAGTCGGCCTCGTTCGCGATGGGCAAGTTCGCGCTGCGCGGCCTCGCGCAGAGCCTGGCGCGCGAATTGTCGCCGCAAGGCATCCATGTCGCGCATTTCGTGATCGACGGCGGCATCCGCAGCGCGGCGCGGACGGAAGCCGAAGACAAGCCGGATTCGATGCTCGATCCCGACGCAATTGCACAGAGCTATTGGAACGTGTTGCAGCAGCCACGCAGCGCCTGGAGCTGGGAGCTCGAGCTGCGGCCCTGGGTGGAGAAGTTCTGAGGCGAGATGCCGCAAGGGTGGGTTGACCGAAGGCGTAACCCACCTCTTTTATCACCGCGCATTAGAGAAGAGGTGGATTGCGCTTCGCTAATCCACCCTACTAGTCCAACAAGAGCAGGGAGGATCAATGACCACGGAAACCACCATCGACACCGGCACCAATGAGCTCCTCTGCGTCATCCGCGACCGCGTCGCTGTCATCACGTTGAATCGGCCGGAGGCGCGCAATTCGCTGTCGGATACGCTGACACCGGCGCTGCGCACGATGATCCGCAGCTGCGGCGAGAACCCCGGCGTCGGCGCGCTGCTGATCACCGGCGCGGGCGAAGCGTTCTGCGCCGGCGGCAACGTCAAGGGCATGGGCGCGCATCGCGACAAATCAAAGCTCGAAATGCCGCTGGAAGATCGCATCGCCGATCTGCAGGAGCGGCAACGGCTGCTCACCGGCGCGCTGGTGTCGGTACGCAAGCCGACCATCGCCGCCCTGCCCGGCCCCGCCGTCGGCGCCGGGCTCGCCATCGCCATGGCCTGCGATATCCGCATCGCCGCGCAATCGGCTTTCGTCGCCACCGGCTATGCCCGCATCGCGCTCAGCGGCGATTACGGCATCGCCTGGCTGCTCACCCGTCTCGTTGGCACCGCGCGGGCGCGTGAGCTGATGTTCACGGGCGACCGCGTCGATGCGGTGCGGGCCGAAGCGATCGGCCTCGTCAACCGCGTCGTGCCCGATGACAAATTGCAGACCGAGGCCTTTGCATTGGCGAAGTCGCTCGCCGAGGGCCCGCGCCTGGCGCTACGCTACATGAAGGACAATCTCGACGAGGCCGTGCTGTTCGATTTCGAAACCGCGCGCGACCACGAGGCCGAACGGCTGATCCGTCTCACCACGACCGCCGATCACAAGGAGGCGGTGCAGGCCTTCATCGAGAAGCGCAAGGCGGTGTTCACGGGGAAGTAACAGCGTTCGAAGATCTATGACCGTCACCCTGAGGTGGCCGCTTCTTCAGCGGCCCTCGAAGGGCGACGGCCCGACTGTTGCTGCGCGAAGTCCGACACCGGGGATGCAGAGGGGCCGCTCATCCTTCGAGGCTCCCCGCGCGTCGCGTCGCGCCGCGCGTCTCGCACCTCAGGATGACGGATCTGCAAGCAAAAAAACGCCCGGCTCTGGCTATGCCAGGCCGGGCTTGCAGTGGTGTCAGGCCGAGGCTGAGGGGCTTGCGGCCTGACGGGAAAGGGCGGCGAGACGCCAGCTCGCGCAGGGAATATCCTTTGCTGCGACGCTGATCTCCTTGTCGAAGCGCACCAGCTTCCAGTCATCAGGGTGATTGACGAAGGCGAAACCGGATTTGCGCGCAAGCGAGATCATGGTCTCGTTGGAGCGGAGCGTCTCGCCAAAGATATGGTCGGCGCCAAGCGCGGCCGCGCGGCATTCGAGATTCTTCATCAGCGCGGTGGCGATGCCGTGGCCCTGCCAGCGATCTTGCACCGACAAGCCGAATTCGAGCGTGGCGGTTTCGGCGTGCAGCGCATAGCGCGCCTCGGCGACGATGGTCTCGAAGCCGTCGACCATCATGGTCGCGACCACGGTGAAACGTTCGCGCTCGCCGACCTGAAGGAAGTCGTGCAGCAGTCCGTTCGGCAGCTCGCTGATCGCGCCGAAGAAGCGGTTGTAGCGGGAGCGGGTCGAGAGCGAGCGGAAATAGTGCTGAAGCTCGTCGGTATCGCGCGGCTCAACGAAGCGGACATTGAGCGCCTCACCCTGCCGGGTGCGCAGCGTGTCCGAATATTGCTTCAGATCTTCCAGGCGAAGAGCGGTCATGGCACATGCTCGGGACAAAAAGGACCGCCGGCGCCCCTCTGATGAGGCGGCGCCGGCCTGGCGGCCAATCAGGCCCGCCAGAAGGGTTTGTCGGCCTCGTAGGCGATGTCGGACCAGGACAGCCCGACATCGTGGAGATCACGCGCGGTCCAGTGCGTGAGTTCGCGCCTGGTCCGGTAGCGCTCGTGCCAGACGTGAAGCGTCTCGCCGATCTGCTCGATCAAGCCCGGCGCATGATGATTTGTCATCGAATTGTCGGTCAAAGTAGACATTTTCAGCTCCTGGAGCTAAGTTGACCGCTAATATCCGCTTCCTGGTGCACTGCGACAAACGACAATTTGTACCTTTTCGCATGAAATAACGTCATGTATCCTGCTGCCAAATGACTGCCAGATTGCCGTCCCTGAACGGATTGCGGGCGTTTGAGGCCGCCGCGCGCCATCTCAGCTTCACGCTGGCGGCGGCCGAACTGAACGTGACGCAGACCGCGATCAGCCATCAGATCCGAAGGCTCGAGGAGGAGCTCGGCATCCGCCTGTTCATCCGGCAGAACCGTGCGCTGGCCCTGACCCCGGAGGCGCGCGACTACCTCCCCGGCGTCCGCGCCGCCTTCAACGACCTCCGGCTTGCGACCGACCGGCTGCTGCGCAAGGACGACGACAAGGTGCTGACGGTCTCGACGCTGGCCTCGCTCGCCGCAAAATGGCTGTTGCCGCGGCTGACGGATTTCCAGGAGCAGCATCCCGGCATTGACGTTCGGATCACCACCTCGACCAGCTTCGTCGACTTCCAGCGCGACAATGTCGATGCCGCGATCCGCTACGGCCGCGGCCAGTGGACGGGCCTGCGCGCCGACTGGCTGATGGCGGATGAGCTGTTTCCGGTGTGCAGTCCGTCGCTATTGCGTGGCGACAAGCCACTGCGCCGGCCCGAAGACCTGGGAAACCATCCGCTGCTGCACACCTCAAGCGCCAACAGCGACGATTGGCGGCTATGGCTTACCGCGGCGGGCCTGCCGGCCGACATCGCGAGGCACCCCGGCATCACCTTCGACATGATCTTCATGACCATCCAGGCCGCGATCGACGGCATTGGCGTCGCGATGGGACGGACCTCCTACGTCCAGGACGACATCGCCAAGGGCCGCCTCGTGGTGCCGTTCAAGATCGCGCTGCCGGCCGACGCAGGCTTCTACCTGGTCGCGCCCGAGGGACGCCGCGAAGCGCCGAAGCTGACCGCATTCCGCCAATGGATACTCGCTGCGACGCAAAATAAAGCCTGAAAAATCATCAGCTTCCTCCGCAAAACGGATTGACTCGGCCCGCCTCGCGCGGGAAGAGGCGTGGCAGATTGTCGCAGTCTCTGTCGCCTTGCCGTGGGATGATTTCCCGGTCCGGCCAGACCTTTCCAAGGGGAGCAACGCCATGGCTGGACCAGCCGCATCGACCAATCCACCCGCGATCAAATCACGCATCGGCGCCATCCTGCGCGCCACGTCAGGCAATTTTCTCGAACAGTTCGACTTCTTCCTGTTCGGCTTCTATGCGGCCGCGATCGGCAAGGCGTTCTTCCCCTCCTCTGATGAAACCGCATCGCTGCTCAACACCTTCGGCGTGTTCTGGCTCGGCGCGTTGATGCGACCGGTCGGCGCGATCGTGCTCGGCGCTTACATCGACCGCATCGGCCGTCGCCAGGGCCTGATCGTCACCCTCGCCATCATGGCCTTCGGCACCGTCGTCATCGCGTTCTGCCCGAGCTATGCGACCATCGGCATCGCCGCGCCCATCATCGTGCTGATCGGACGTTTGCTGCAGGGCTTCTCCGCCGGCGTCGAGCTCGGCGGCGTGTCGGTCTATCTCTCGGAGATCTCCACCCCGGGCAATCGCGGCTTCTACACCTCGTTCCAGTCGTCGAGCCAGCAGGTCGCGATCTTCGTCGCCTCGATCCTCGGTTACATCCTCTCGGAGGTGATGCCCGCGGACACTGTCGCCGCCTGGGGCTGGCGCATTCCCTTCTTCGTCGGCTGCCTGATCATTCCCCTGATCTTTGTCCTGCGGCGGACGCTGGAGGAGACGCCGGCCTTCCTCGCCATGAAGAAGCATCCGACGGCCAGCGAGGTGTTCGCCTCCGCGCTCGCCAACTGGCGCATCGTCATCCTCGGCATGATGATCGCGATCCTGACCACGACCACATTCTACTTCGTCACCGTGTACACGCCGACCTTCGGCAAGACCGTGCTGAAGCTGTCGACGCAGGACGCGCTGCTGGTGACGCTGCTCGTCGCTGTCACCAACTTCTTCTGGAACCCGATCGGCGGCGCATTGTCCGACCGCATCGGCCGCAAGCCGGTGCTGCTCACCATCGCCGGCCTGTCGCTCGTCACCGCCTACCCGGCACTGCACTGGCTGGTGGCGGCGCCGAGTTTCGGCAAGCTGCTCGCGGTCGAGATGATGTTCTCGTTCTATTTCGGCGTCTACAGCGGCACCATGCTCGGCGCGCTGGTCGAGATCGTGCCGGCGCATGTGCGTACCACCTGCTTCTCGCTCGCCTTCGCGCTCGCCGCCGCCCTGTTCGGCACCTTCACGCCGTTCGCCTCGACCTTGCTGATCGAGCATACCGGCGACAAGGCCTCGCCCGGCTTCTGGCTGATGCTCGCTGCACTGCTCGGCATCATCGCGGCCTCGACGGTGTACCGTGGCGGCGGCAAGGCGGTGCCGACATATGATGCGGTGGCCGAGCCTGTAGCGGGGCGTTGATAAGACGCGCGCGGCTCCGTCTTCACCTCTCCCCGCTTGCGGGGAGAGGTCGGATCGCTCTTGCGATCCGGGTGAGGGGGTACAGATCTCACAGCGATCTCATGCGTGGAGAGAGCCCCTCACCCCAACCCTCTCCCCGTAAGAAGGGGGCGAGGGAGCGCACTACCGGCGGAGACTTACAGCTCCACCACCACGTAATCGCTCTCGACCTTCACGGGAATCGTCTCGGCCACATACGGCCCCTTCACCACGCTCGCGCCCGGCTCGACATGGGCCGGATAGGCCTTCACGCGGAAGCGGCGGGGGTCGCAATAGGATTGGCCGGTGCGGATGTCGAACTCCCAGCCGTGCCAGGGGCAGCGGATGATCTCGCCGAGCCTGGTGTATTCGATTTCGCCGGGCTCCTTCGACTGCGCGAGACCGATCAGCGGGCCCTCGCACAGCGCCGCGCCCTGATGCGGGCAACGGTTCATCAGGCCGAAATATTCGCCCTTGATGTTGAAGACCGCAATCGGCCGCCCGTCGATCTCCAGAAATTTTCGCGTCCCCGGCGGCAGTTCATCGACCGGCGCGATCACATGCCGCGCCATCAACCAATCCCGTACAGCGCGCGCGCATTGCCGAGATAGAACGCCTCGCGATTGACTTCGCTGACGCCCGCCGGCAAGACGCGGGAGGGCTCGTCATAGTCCCAATGCGGATAATCGGTGGCGAACAACAGGCGGTCCCAGCCGATCCAGTTGATGACGTCGAACAGATCCTCGCGCCGCTCCGGGTCCTCCATCGGCTGCGTGGTCCACCACACCTGCTCGCGAATATATTCCGACGGCGGCCGCTTCACATGCGGCACCTCACTGCGCAGACGCTGCCAGGTCTTGTCGAGCCGCCACGCCAGCGACGGCGCCCAGCCGAAGCCGGCCTCGATCATCACCATCTTCAGTTTCGGGAAGCGCTCGAACACGCCCTCCAAAACAAGACTCGCCAGCGCCGATTGCTGGCATTGCGAGTGACCCACCATCTCCTCGATGTAATAGGACGGCCAGCCCGACGGCGTGATCGGATTGCCGCCGAAACCGAAGGCGTGGACGCCGACGGGAAGGCCGGCTTCTTCCGCGGCCTGGTAGATCGGCCAGTAGCGGCGCTGGCCGAGCGGCTCGACATTGCGGCTGAGCAGCAGCACCTGCACGAAGTTCTTGTCGCCGGCGCGCTCGCGGATTTCGGCGGCGGCCGACAGCCCGTCCTCATTGCCGACGACGATCGAGGCTTTGAGCCGCTTGTCCTTGCTGGTCCATTTGTCGATCTGCCAGTCGTTGATCGCCGAACACAAAGCGGCCGAGAGCTCGTGATTGCGGATGCCCTGCCCGGTGTTGAGTGGATTGAGCACGCCTAGCTGCACGTTGTTGGGATCGAGCAGCTGCTTCTGCATGAACGACAGCGAGGAGCCCTGTGGCCCGCCTTCGGGCGGATAGGCATCGCGGCGCGAGGCATTGGGCTGGGCCTTCGGATAGGGCGGGCCTTCCATCATGCCCTGATAGGCATGGACGCCGTAGATCTCGAGATGATGCTGCCAGCGTTTGGCGAGATAGGGATAAAGCTCGGTGCGGGTGGCGCGTGCCGGATGGATGTCGCAGTCCGCGATCGCGGTTTTGACGGTCAGTGGGGAAGCGGCTTCTTGGCTCTCGCGGAATTGGATATTCATCGCCTTGCCTCCTTTGGCAGCGGGCTCATTTCAGGCGGGGATAGGTCGCATGTGGATTTTCGATCATGATCTTGCGCACGAGATCGGGGGTAAGACCTTCGGGCAGCGCGTCCTGGCCCTCGAACTGCCAGTGCGGATAGTCCGTGGAGAATAGGACCAATTCGTCGGACTGCATATGATCAAACAGGCGAATTAATGTCGCCTCGTCTGGCGGCGCATCAAATGGCTGTAAGGAGAAGCGGATGTTGCTGCGCACAATATCCAGCGGCGCGCGATCAACCCAGGGCGTCTCCATCCGCACCCCGCGCCAGAACTTGTGCAGGCGCCAGAGATAGGGAGAGATCCAGGAGACGCCGGATTCCAGCATCACCATTTTCAGCCGCGGATATTTGGCGAACACGCCCTCGACGATCAGGCTGGTGAGCTGGGCCTGGAACGCCTGGGCCTGCCCGACATAGTCCTCGATGTGGTAGGAACCCCATCCCACGGCGGTCGGCGGATTGTGATAAGCGGAACCCGCGTGAATGCCGACGGGTAGTTCCAGCCGTTCAGCGGCTTCATAGATCGGCCACAGCGCGCGCTTGCCGAGCGGCGTGTCGCCCATCACAAGCATCAGCACCTGGACGAAGCGCTTGTCTTGCGCGCAGCGCTCGATTTCTGCCACGGCCTTCTCGACGCTTTGCGTCGGGATCACGATCGAGCCGCGCAGCCTCTTGTCGCGGTCGAGCCACTCCTTCAGCAGCCAGTCGTTCAGCGCGCGGCAGAAGGCGGCCTGCAAATCTTCCGAAAACACCATCTGCACGCCGTAGAGCGGATTGCAGATGGCGTAGCTGAGCTGAAACGGATCGAGCACATGGCGCTGCATGTCGTCGAGGCTCTCGCCCGGCTTGCCGCTCTCGGGGCGCCAATCAGGGCGCGCCACGATCGGCGAGTTCTGCGGGTAGGATTGCGAGACGAGATCGACCATGCCGCGCGTCGTCACCTGATCGCGCCAATAGTCATTCAGGTAGGGCAGCAGGCTGGTCAGATGCGGCACGGCCGGATGCACGTCGCAATCCACCCCGCCGGCGATCAGGGACGCCATGACGTCTCCCTTCTCACGTTTCCTCGCATGTCTCTTCTTATACCGCCATTCAAGCAGGCCTGCCCGTCGCCCGCAACTCGGCCAAGCGTCCTGTCATATGCTAGGAAGGCTGAGCTCGGTTGCGAAGGAATAAGGGGTTAGGGATGAAAGAGCTCGTCGGCATTGCGGAACAGGTCGCAGCGAAGCTGATCGCACGCAAACAGACTATCGCCGTGGCAGAATCCTCAACCGGCGGCCTGATCGCGGCCAGCCTGCTCGCGGTGCCCGGCGCGTCCGCCTACTTCCTCGGCGGCGCGGTGGTGTACACCCGCGATGCCAGGCGCGTGCTGATGGATATTTCGGACGAAGGAATGAAGGGCTTTCGCTCCTCGTCGGAGCCCTACGCGCAACTGCTGGCGGAGCAGATGCGAACGCGCTTTGGCAGCGACTGGGGCCTGTCCGAGACCGGCGCAGCCGGCCCCACCGGCAACCGCTACGGCGACGCCGCCGGCCATAGCTGCATGGCGGTGAGCGGGCCTGTGACGGAGGTGATGACGCTGGAGACCGGCAACAATGACCGGTTCGGCAACATGCAAATGTTTGCTGCGACGGCGCTGAGGCTGTTGTTGAGGAAGCTGGAGGGGTGAGCTGCGCGAGTGAGTCGGGGCAGCCTCACCACCACATTGCTGTCATCGCCCGGCTCGACCGGGCGATCCAGTACTCCGAGACGGTTATGATTGAATCGACGGGCCGCGACGTACTGGATGCCCCGCCTTCGCGGGGCATGACAGCGGAGAGTGAGGCGAGAGCTCACCGCCCCAAATGCCGCATGAAGATCCGCACCACATATCCCTGGAATCGCGGTGCTTCGTCGTAGAGATCTGACGCAATCCGCTCGATGGTCTCACGCAACGACAAGAACTGCGCCTGCCGTGCGCTGCTTTCGGTGCCCTGCATGCCCGCGAGCTCGTCCATGGCGGCGTCGCTGATCTGGCACTGCACGACCTCGTCGCCGCTCAGCATGGTGAAGCGAAAGGCCAGCCGTTCGAGGTCATGGCCGATGATCTTGTCGCGCGTCAGCGGCATCCAATTGTTCCGTTCGCGCCCCCGAACGGGACAATGCTGAAAATCTGACGCCTTGTCACTATCCGCGCCGAAGGACGTGGCGGTCATCCGACGCCCATCAGCAGCGGCTCGACGAACCGGCTGCTCTCTTGCTTCAGTAGACGAGCGCCGTGCCGGTCGGCCTGTCGAGCGCGGCGGCCAGCGACCGATACTCCTCGCAACCGGTCCCGCAGATGGAGGCAATCCGGCTCAAATGATAGAGCGCCTGCTCGCGATTGCCCCGCTCGAGCTGCCACTGCCCGTAATATTGCCACGTCAGCACGTGGTTCGGATCGGCCTTCAATGCGCGCTCATACCAAACCTGCGACTGCTCGTAGTCGCCGAGCTTGCGATAGGAGTAGCCGATGAGGTTGGCGACGTTCGGATGGTCATCATGGCCGAGCGACTTCAATTGCGCGATCGCTGCCGCATAGTCGTTGCGCTCGTAGATGGTGTCATAAGCCACGCGGTAGCCGGCCGCGAATGCGGGATCGCCGATGCTGGACTGATTGTTCGGTTTCTTGCCCTTCTGGGTTGCCTTGGCGCCCGGGCGCTTCGGATAGGTCGGCTGCAGTTTCTGATCCGAATAGGCGCCGGCGTACGGATCCGTGGAACTGGCGCCGCCCCCGCCTCCACCACCGCCGCCTCCGCCCGCGGCAAATGCCGGCGAGCACAATAGGGCTGCCGCGAACGTACTCAACACGACGCGCCTGATCATCGCTGCGATAATGTCTGCCTCCTGTGTTTCAAGCGGCCCCGGACCAATTGATAACCCTGCCTCGGCGGCAATATTCCGGGACGCTGCGCTCACGGAGGCGTCAGCATGCGTACGACAGTTCCTGTGTCCTTTACTGGAAGGCGACCTCGGCAAAGCTGCGCAGCTTTCGCGAATGCAACCGCTCCGATTCCTGCTGCTTGAGCCGTTCCAGCGCCTTCAGGCCGATCTCGAGATGCTGGCCGACACGGCGGCGGTAGAATTCGCTGGCCATGCCCGCGAGCTTGATCTCGCCGTGCAGCGGCTTGTCGGAGACGCAGAGCAGCGTGCCGTAGGGAACGCGGAAGCGGTAGCCATTGGCGGCAATCGCGGCCGATTCCATGTCGAGCGCGACCGCGCGCGACTGCGACATGCGTCGGATCACCTCAGGCCCGGAGATCTCCCAATTGCGGTTGTCGACGCTCGCCACCGTCCCCGTGCGCATCAGCCGCTTGAGCTCGAAACCTTCGAGGCCGGTAACGTCCTCAACCGCCTCTTCGAGCGCGACCTGCATCTCGGCCAGCGCGGGGATCGGCACCCACAACGGCAGCTCGCGATCGAGCACGTGGTCTTCGCGCACATAGCCGTGCGCGAGTACGTAATCGCCGAGGCGCTGCGTGTTGCGCAGGCCCGCGCAGTGGCCGAGCATCAGCCAGGCATGCGGGCGCAGCACGGCGACATGGTCGGTGACGTTGCGCGCGTTGGACGGTCCGGTGCCGATGTTGATCAGCGTGATGCCGCGATAGTCCGGTGTGACCAGGTGGAAGGCCGGCATCTGCGGCATGCGCGCGGGCGCAACGCCGCTGGTTGCGCCGCCGCTGCGCGTGATGACGTTGCCCGGCGCGACGAAGGCTTCAAGGCCAGCCTCACTCGATTGGAGCCGCTGCTGACAGAGCTGCGCGAAGGCGTCGACATAGAACTGGTAGTTGGTGAAAATGACAAAATTCTGGAAATGCTCGGGGTCGGTGCCGGTGTAGTGATAGAGCCGGCGCAGCGAGTAATCGACACGGGCGGCGCGGAACAGCGACAGCGGTTCGGGCGCGCCAGGCTGAAGCTCGAAGGTGCCGTCGGCAATCGAATCGTCCATGGTGGCAAGATCCGGCACGTCGAACGCGTCGCGCAGCGATCGCGCGACAGGGGAGTTCTCGCTCGTCGTGATCGCAGCTTCGATGTTGATGTCGCGGCGATAGGCGAAGTGGATCGGGATCGGCTCGGCGGACTCGCCGATCTCGACGGGCACGCCGTGATTCTGGATCAGGAGTCCGATCTGCTCGACAAGGTAGCTCCGGAACAAATCCGGACGCGTCACGCTGGTTTCATGGACGCCGGGCCCGGCGACGAAGCCGTAGGCGAGACGCGAATCCAGCCGCGCATGCGTCGCGGTGGTGAGGCGGACGAAGGGATAATAGGCGCGCACCCGCGTCGTGATCGCTTCGCCGCCGACATAGGCCTCGAACCGGTCGCGCAGGAATTTTGTGTTGCGCTCGTAGATTTCTTCGAGGCGGGTGACCGCGAGGGAGGCGTCGGAGAAGGATTCGGTGGCGATGGAGGATGGGGATTGCATGGTCGACCGCCGGGTTGATGGGCTTGAGTCGAACTATAGCAAAGAAGGTGGTGCCGTAGGGTGGGCAAAGCGAAGCATGCCCACCATCGTACTCGTCGTATGAAGAGCAGTGGACACGGCGCGTCGCGCCTTTGCCCACCCTACGAGACCGGATGTGCCGCACGAGATCCCGGATGCGCGCTAAGCGCGCTCCGGGATGACGCGCTTTCGCGCGTCACTTCTCCCGGAACGCTCGCATCAGCTGGTCGTGCAGCGGCTTCATCAGATAGGACAGCATGGTGCGATCACCGGTCTGGACGAAGGCTTCCACCGGCATACCCGGAATCATCTTGACGTCGCCGAGACGGGCGATCTCCTCGGCCGGCATCGAGACGCGGATGGTGTAGTAGCTCTGGCCGGTGCGCTGGTCGGTGGTGACGTCGGGCGACACACGGCTGACGAGGCCGTTGAGCTCCGGCGTGGTGCGCTGATTGAAGGCGGAGAGGCGCAGCAACGTCTTCTGGCCGATCTGGAGCTTGTCGATGTCGACGGGGTTGACCTTGGCCTCGACCTGGAGATCATCGGCCTGCGGCACGATCAGCATGAGAGCGTCGCCGGCGGTGATGACGCCGCCGACCGTGTGCACCGTGGATTGCAGCACCATGCCGTCCTGCGGCGCGCGGATGTCGATACGGCGAAGCTGGTCTTCGGCGGCGACCTTGCGCTCGATTAGCTCGCCGATCTTGTCGTTGGTCTCGCGCAGATCCTTGGAGACCTCGCTCACGACGTCCTTGTCGACCTGGATGATCTGGAGCTCGGTCTCGGTGATCTTGCCCTTGGCCTGGGCGCGCGAGGCGATGTATTGCGCGCGTTCGCCGTTGAGACGGGCCGAGTCGCGTTCGAGCTGGGTCAGGCGCGAGATCTGCACCAGACGCTTGTCGTAGAGCTCGCGCACGCCGGTGAGCTCGTTCTGCACCAGCGCGATCTCCTGATCCTTGGCCTTCTCCTGGGCGCTGAGACCCGCGATCTCCTCGTTGAGCTGCGTGATGCGCTCGCGCAGCTGCGCCTTCTGTCCGGTGCGGCCGTTGACGCGGACGTCGAACAGCTTGGTTTCGGCGGAGAGCAGCAGCTTGACGTCGGGATCGCTGGCGCGCTCGATCAGGGCTTGCGGAAATTCGATCCTGTCGACCCCGCGCTGCTCGGCCTGCAAGCGCGCCGCACGCGCCTGCGCGGCGTCGAGATTCTTGGTGACGATGGCAAGGTTGGCCTTGGTGACGGTGTCGTCGAGCCGCACCACGATGTCGCCGGCCTTGACCAGGTCGCCGTCGCGGGCGCGCACCTCGCCGACCACGCCGCCGGTCGGATGCTGCACCTTCTTGACGTTGGATTCGACCACGATCTGCCCCGGCGCGATCAGCGCGCCCGAGATCAGCACGGTCGAGGCCCAGCCGCCGAGACCGACGACAAGCACCAGCACGATCACGAAGCCGAGGATCAGGTGAAACTTGATGGATTCGCGTACGGTCTTGTTCGCGGCCGGCTTCGGGCCGCCGATGGCCATCGTGCTCATGGCTTTGTGCTCATGGTTTGGCCACTCCGCCTTCGCTGACGATCTTGATCGGGGCCGGCGGCGCCACGCGCGGCTGCAGAACCTGGGCGAGCACCTGCTCCTTGGGGCCGAACGCCTGCATGCGGCCGTCGCGCAGCACCAGGACCTGGTCGACCGCCTCGACGCCGATCGGGCGGTGCGCCACCACGACGACAATCGCGCCGCGCTCGCGGGCGGCGCGGACGGCGCGGGTCAGCGCCTCATCGCCTTCGGTGTCGAGATTGGAGTTGGGCTCGTCGAGCACGATCAGGAAGGGGTTGCCATAGAGTGCGCGCGCCAGCGCCACGCGCTGCGCCTGGCCGGCGGAAAGCGCCGTGCCCTGCTCCCCGACTTGCGTGTTGTAGCCCTCGCGCATCTTGATGATCATCTCGTGCACGCCGGCTTCTTTCGCAGCCGCGATGATGCCCTCGGACGTCGCCTCGGGATCGAACCGGCTGATGTTCTGGGCGATGGTGCCGCCGAACAATTCGACGTCCTGCGGCAGATAGCCGATGTGCCGGCCAAGCATGTCGGACGACCATTGGTCGAGCGCCGCGCCGTCGAGCCGCACCTTGCCGCGCACCGGCTGCCAGACCCCGACCAGCGCGCGGATCAGCGACGATTTGCCGGAGCCGCTCGGGCCGATCACGCCGAGGCCGTTGCCCGCGGCGAGCGCGAAGGTGATGTCCTGCACGATGAGGCGCTGGTCGCCGGGCGGCACCATGGCGACGCCTTCGACCGAGAGCCGGCTGGTGGGCGCCTGCAGCTGGGTCGGCATCGTCTGCGCCGGCATCTGCTCCAGCAGGCGCGTGAGGCGGTGCCAGCTCTGGCGCGCCGCGACGAAGGATTTCCAGTGCGCAATGGCGAGATCGACCGGCGCAAGCGCGCGGGCGGACAGGATCGAGCCGGCGATGATGATGCCGGCGGTCGCCTCCTGGTGGATGACGAGATAGGCGCCGACCGCCAGCACGGCCGATTGCAGCATCATGCGCAGCACCTTTGCGACTGCGCCGAGACCACCGGCAACGTCGCTCGCGCGCTGATTGCCGGCGAGATATTTTTCGTTGGCCTCGCTCCAGCGCTGGTTCATCCGGCCGGCCATGCCCATCGCCACCATGACTTCGGCGTTGCGGCGGCTGGCCTGGGCGAGATCGTTGCGCTGGGCGGCAAGCCCCATCGCCTCGCGCGCCGGCTGGCGGGACATGAACTCGGTGACCAGTGTCAGCCCGACCAGAACGATGGCGCCGGCCAGGGCGGTGACGCCGATCATGACGTGGAAGGCGAAGCAGATGGCGAGATAGAGCGGCAGCCAGGGCAGGTCGAAGAACGCGCTCGGGCCCATGCCGCCGAGGAAGGAGCGGACGTTGTCGAGATCACGCAGCGGCTGGAGGCCTTCGTTGCGGCTGCCGACCAGCAGCGGCAGGCGCACGATGGTGTCGAACACGCGCTTGTTGAGGGCTTCATCGAGCGCGGTGCCGATCCGCCCCAGGATCCGGTTGCGGATCATGTCCAGCACGCCCTGCGCCATGTAGAGGAAGCTGGCGAGGATGATCAGGCCGACCAGGGTGGGGACGCTGCGGCTCGGCAGCACCCGGTCGTAGACCTCCAGCATGAAGATCGACCCGGTCAGATAGAGCAGGTTGATCATGCAGCTCATCAAGCCGACGCCGATGAACGCCGTGCGACAAGCGCGCAAGGCGTCACCGAGCTCTGAACGGCGGACGCCAGGACCGGCTGCCATCAGTCTGATCTCTTTCAGGTGGGGGCCAAGGCCCCCGATTTCACGGGCAATTCAGGGTACTCGCCCCGGATTAACATCATGTTCGCCCTGCGTCCAACGCAGCCGGGTTCATCCAAAACCCTGATGGCCCACATCTACCCCTGATGGCCCCGCACGCAAGTCCGGTATTTCACAGTCTTTGCGGCTTTTTGGTGCGGGGCCGCCGCCCCTCCCCAGTTCTGGAGAGGCGGCTAGTTCCGATCGATCGAACCGGGCGGCTGCTAGAACCGACCGCCGCCCCGCACCAGCCGCACCACCAGCAGCAGGATGACCGCGCCGATGGCGGAATAGACGATCTCGGATACCAGGCCCGTGCCGAGGCGAATGCCGAGCTTTGGAAACAGGAAGCTAGCCACCAGCGCACCGGCGATGCCAACCACGATGTCGCCGATGATCCCGAACCCCGTTCCGCGCACCACCTTGCCGGCGAGCCAGCCGGCGACGAGGCCGACGAACAGGATGACGAGCAGGCCTTCGTTTGAAATGTACATAAGTCTGGTCCCTCTCCATGAACGGCCGCATGGAACGGGAACCGGGATGAATGGCGTCTGAATGCTGGTCGCTTCAGCCGGCTTCGACAAAAAGTCGAAAACAACCCCATGCAAAGTAGAATGGCTTCTGCCTGCAGTCGCCGGTGAACTGTGACAACTCGGTGTTGCCGTAGAGGAATTTCAAAGGGAGGAGCGCTGCAGCAGCGCCGTTCAAATATTATGACAGCGCCGCCGCCTGCTCCGCCAGCACACATCGCGCCGCCCGGCCCGGCCCGACCGCCACATTGGCAGGCAATTGCTCCAGGCAACGGGGCTGCGCCACGGCGCAGCGCGGGGCGAAGGAGCAGTTGTGGGGTTTCTCGGCCAGTGAGGGCGGCGTGCCGGGGATGGTTTCGAGGCGGGCGCCACGCTTGGCGCCGTGAATAGTCGAGGCGAGCAGGCCCTTGGCATAGGGATGCACCGGGCTGCGGACGATGTCGCGAAGCGTGCCCTGCTCCACGATCTGGCCGGCATACATCACCGCGACACGGTCGCAGATCTCGATGGCGACGCCGATGTCGTGGGTGACGAAGATGACGGACATACCGAACTCGCGCTGCAGCTCGCGCAGCAAGAGCAGGATCTGGATCTGCACGGTGGCATCGAGCGCGGTGGTCGGCTCGTCCGCGAGCAGGATTTTTGGCCGGCAGGCCAGCGCCAGCGCGATCATCGCGCGCTGGCGCATGCCGCCGGACATCTCGTGCGGATAGGCATCGAGCCGGCGTTTTGCGGAGGGAATGCGCACGACCTCGAGCATTTCGAGCGCGCGTGCCCTGCCCTCAGCGTAGCTTTTGCCCTCGTGGCGCACGACGCTTTCGGCGATCTGCGCCCCGATGGTGTAGACCGGATCCAGTGCCAATGCCGGCTCCTGGAAGATCATCGACACGGTCTGGCCGCGGAACGACGACAGCTCCTCGTCGTTCATGGCGAGCACGTCGCGGCCCATGACGTTGACGGTACCCGAAATCTGCGTGCGCTTCTTCGGCAACAGCCGCATCAGCGCACGCAGCGTCACGCTCTTGCCCGAACCGGACTCGCCGAGCAGGCCCAACACCTCACTGTTACCCAGCGAGAGACTGAGATCGTTCACGGCGTAGACCGTGCGCTCCCCGGTGAAGCGGATGTTGAGGCCTGAAATCTCGACGAGCTTTGTCATGACGGCAGTTTCGGCAATCGATCGTGATAGTCGGTGACGCGCTGGAAGGCGGCGCCGATGGTGAGCAGGGTCGCTTCGTCGAAGGAACGGCCGATCAGCTGCATGCCGACCGGCAGGCCGCTTTTGGTGAAGCCGGAGGGCACGGTGAGCGACGGCAGGCCCAAAAAGTTCACCGGGCGGGTGAACAGCGTCAGCCGCTGCACCATGGCCGGTGCGTTCGGTCCGCCGCCGACATCGCTCTCCTCGATCGTCGGCGCCGGCACCGGCGAGGCCGGCGCGATCACCGCATCGACGCCGGCAGTGGCCGCGTTGTGCGCAGCGAGCGCGGGGCCGCGCCAGCGCATTGCCTCGAGATAAGTGATGGCGGGAACGGCGAGACCGTTCTGAAGCCGCATCAAGACCTGCGGGCCATAGTCCTGCGGACGCTCGATCATCCAGCGCTTGTGGAAGGCGGCAGCTTCGGCGGCAAGCACGAGCTGGCTCGCCGAGGATAATTGCCGCTGGTCCGGCAGCTCGACCGTGACGATGTCGGCGCCCTCGCGCTTGAGCACGGCGACGGTCTCTTCCAGCACCCGCGCGACCTCGCTGTCGAGATCGTCGACATAGAACGACGCAGGCACGCCGATCTTGAGGCCTTTCAGCGAGCCCTTGGTCGCGCCGACATAGTCCGAGAGCGGCTCATGGCTGCAGGTCGAATCCAAGGGGTCGGCGCCAGCCATCAGCGCCAGCAGCAGCGCGCAATCCTCGGCGGTGCGGGCAAGCGGGCCGACGGTGTCGAGCGATTGCGACAGCGGCATCGCGCCGGCCCGGCTGACGCGGCCGACCGTGGTCTTCAACCCCGTGACGCCGCAGAAATGCGCGGGCATCCGGATCGAGCCGCCGGTGTCGGAACCGAGCGCCGCATAGGTCAGCCGCGCCGCGACCGCCGAGCCGGAGCCCGACGACGAGCCGCCGGTGATGTGCGCGACGTTCCAGGGATTACGCACCGGACCGTAATGGGCGTTGTGCCCGGTCGGACCGTAGGCGAACTCAGCGAGGTGCAACGTGCCGAGTCGGACCTGGCCGGCGTCCTTCAACCGCTGCAACGCCGTGGAGGTCACGGTCGGCACGAAGTCGCGGCGGATCAGCGAGCCGCAGGTCGCGACGTGGCCGGAATCGTAATACATGTCCTTGTGCGCGAGCGGCACGCCATGCAGGGGACCACGGACATTGCCCTTGGCGAGCTCGGCATCGGCGGCTTCGGCCGCTTTCAATGCAGCCTCGGCCTCGATCGACATGAAGGCGTTGAGATGCGGTTGCCATTGCCCGATGCGGTGCAGCAGCGCGCGCGTCACCTCATGCGAGGACACCTGCTTCATCGCGATCGCGCGCGCGACCTCGGTGAGCGTCATCAATGCAGGCTCGGTGCTCATTTCGACACCTTCTGCGTCTGCGCGATCGGATAGAGCGCGGGCTCGAGGTCGAACGGCAGTGTGCCGGCAATGGCTGCGAAGCCTTCGAAGGCAGGCCCGATGGAATTGGAGATGCGCGTCGCGATCTCGTCATCCACGGGGACGCCGGCAACTAGCGCAATCGGCTTGATCTCTTTCGGTGTCGGTCTCGTCATGCGGTCTTCTCCCTGGGCGCGCGGCTGTGGCCTGAACCCGGTATCGCCATGTAGCACGCGGCCTCGTGGCCCATATTATCCAGCGCGGTGAGCTTTGGTGTCGCATTTGCGCAGACCGGCTCCGCAAACGGGCAACGGGTGTGGAAGCGGCAGCCCGGAGGCGGGTCGATCGGATTGGGCGGATCGCCGGTGATCGGCGGTTGCTCGGTGCGCTTGTCGGGGTCGGACGACGGCATCGCCGCAAGGAGCGCGCGCGTGTAGGGATGCGCAGGACTATCCCAGACCTGGTCGACCGGGCCGAGCTCGACGACTTCGCCGAGATACATCACCAGCACGCGATCGCTGATGTAGCGGACGACGTTGAGGTCGTGGCTGATGAAGAGATAGGTCAGTCCGAACTCGCGCTTGAGATCGGCGAGCAGGTTGAGCACCTGCGCCTCGACGGATTTGTCGAGCGCGGAGACGGCTTCATCCAAAATCACCAACCGCGGCGACAGGGCCAGCGCGCGCGCGATATTCACGCGCTGGCGCTGGCCGCCGGAGATCTCGTGCGGATAGCGGTTGGCGAAGTTCTCCGGGCGCAAGCCGACCTTGCCGAGCAACTCGCGCGCCAATGCGCGTGCCGCGCCATCGCCCATGCCGTGCACCTTGGGGCCAAAAGCGATCGATTCCTCGATCGTCAGGCGCGGGTTGAGGGAAGCATAGGAGTCCTGGAACACCATCTGCATGCCGCGGCGCAGCTCGCGCAGGCTCAGCGACTGTCCCACGGTCATGCCGTCATAGATGATGTCGCCGGTATCGCGCGGCATCAGATGCATCAAGAGGCGCGCGGTGGTGGACTTGCCGCAGCCGGATTCACCGACGATGCCGACGGTCTCGCCCTTGGCAACGGCGAAGGAGACGTTATCGACGGCGCGCACGGTGCGCTTTGCCGCGAACAGACCGCCGCGTACAGGGAAGTGTTTGGTGAGGCCGCTGACCTGAAGCAGAGGCTGCGCGACGCCGCCGCGGTCCTCGACCGGCTCGAGCATTTCAACGGATGTGTTGCTCTCGCTCATGGCCTAGTTCCTGATGTCCATGGCGCTGCGCAGGCCGTCCGAGAGCAGGTTGAAGCAGATCGAGACCGCGAAGATCATCGCGCCCGGCAGCGCGGCAACCCAGGGATTGACGTAGATCGCGGTGCGCAAGGTGTTCAGCATCAGCCCCCATTCCGGCTCCGGCGGCTTGGTGCCGAGGCCGAGGAAGGAAAGACCGGCGGCCAGGATCATCGAGACTGAAATGAGACTGGTGGCATAGACGAAGATCGCGCCGAGCACGTTGCCGAGGATGTGAACGCGCATGATGGTGAAGGGCCCGGCGCCAGAGGCGCGCGCGGCCTCGACGAAGTCCATGTTGCGCACGCCCGTAGTGACGCTTTCGGCGACGCGGGTGATCTGTGGCACAAACACGACGGTCAACGAAACGATGGAATTGAGGATGCCGGCGCCCAGCGCGCCGGAGATCGCGATCGCCAGCAGCACCGAGGGAAAGGCGTAGAACACGTCGATCGTGCGCATGATCGCGGTGTTGAGCTTGCCGCCGACATAGCCGGCGACGAGACCCAGCGAGGTGCCGATGCAGAAGGCGAGGATCACGGGCAGAATGCCGATGACCAGCGACAGCCGCCCGCCATAGATCAGCCGCGCCAGCATGTCGCGGCCGAGCTCATCGGTGCCGAGCGGATAACCAACGGTGCCGATGTGGCGCAGGCGGCGGATCATGGAACCCTTGTAGGGATCTTCCAGACCCAGCCACGGCGCGAGGATCGCCGACAGGAAGATCAGCAGCAGCACCAGCGCGCAGGCCATGCTGACCTTGTCACGCCGGATGCGGCGGCCGACGGTCGCCCAATAACCGCGCGCCTTGGTTGCCGGCGCGGCCTGCAGCGCGGCATCGGCGGTGGCGGACAACGGAAGCTCGCTCATTGGCTAGCCCCGCTTGATGCGCGGATCGATCGCGGCTTGCGCGATGTCGACCATGAGATTGAGGAAGACGAAGAACAGCGCCAGGATCAGGATCGTGCCCTGCAGCAGCGGCAAGTCGCGCTGGAAGATCGCCGAGTTGAGCAGGAAGCCCGAGCCCGGCCAGGAGAACACGGTCTCGATCAGGATCGAGCCGCCGAGCATATAACCGAGCTGAAGCCCCATCACCGCGAGCGCGGTGGGCGCGGCGTTCTTGATGACGTGGCGGAACACGCCGCGCTCGTGCAGACCTTTGGCGCGCAAGGCCTCGACGAAATCCTGGCTCAGGATGTCGCCGGTCAGCGCGCGCACGGTGCGGGTGACGATACCCATGGGAATCACCGATGTCGTGATCGCGGGCAGCACGAGGTATTGCAGGTGTGCCCAGTCCCAGGCCCAGGTGGCGGAGCCGCCCGGCCCGGCGCCGACCGCGGGCAGCCAGTTCAGCTGCACCGAGAAGATGATGACCATCACCATGCCGAGCCAGTAATGCGGCACGGAGACGCCCGCGATGGCAAAGGACGTCGCGAGCTTGTCGATCCAGGTCTCGCGGAAATAGCCGGCGATCAGGCCGAGCAGGATGCCCATGGTGAAGCCGATGATCGCGGCGGCAATCGCCAGCGTGACGGTATTGCTGACGGCGCGCATGACTTCGGCGAGCACGGGGCGCCCCGTCGCAATGGAATTGCCGAGATCGCCGTGCAGCGCGCGCATCAGCCACAAGCCGAACTGCACCGGCAGCGGGCGGTCAAAGCCATAGGCGGAACGGAGCTGCGCGGCGAGCTCCTGCGAGGCATCGGCCGGCAGCACCGCGACCAGCGGATCACCCGGCGTGATGTGCACGAGCAGAAAACACACCAGCGCGACGCTGATGACGATCGGAACGACATAGACGATGCGTCTGGCGATATAGGCGAGCACGTTTGATTACTCAGGTTAATGCGTAGAGGCCATCATGGCCGGGCTTGTCCCGGCGATCTACGTTCTTATTGCTCCGTCATTCCGGGGCGATGCGAAGCATCGAACCCGGAATCTCGAGATTCCGGGTTCGCCCTGCGGGCGCCCCGGAATGACGGAAGAAAGACGTGGATGCCCGGGTCAAGCCCGGGCATGACGCCTCGATAGAGCGATGGCCGCCTCACTACTTCATCGACACCAGCGAGAAGTCGATGAACCAGCTCTTCGGCTGCACGACACCGGTCACCTTCGGGCTGATGGCGCGAGGGCCGACGTCGTGGGCGACGTAGAGGAAGGCGGCATCGTCGACCGAGGCCGCGTGCAGCTCGGCGAGCGCAGCGTCACGTGCGGCGGGATCGAAGGTCTGGCGCGCCTTCTTCACCAGCTCGTCGAACTTGGGATTGTTGATGAAACCCCAATTGTTCGAGACCGGCGGCGCCATGCCCGATTGCAGGAAGCGCACCAGGGCGAAGAACGGATCCATCGCCGCGTAGGTCACGTTGGTCGCGTGCGAACCGTTCGCCGACGGATCCTTGGCGCCGCGGCGCCAATTTGTGAACAGCGTATTCCATTCGATGACGTCGAGCTGCACATCGAAGTAGCATTCGGCAAGGGCCTGCTGGAGATACTCATTCATCGGCAAGGGCTGCATCTGGCCCGAACCCGAGGCGGAGGTCTGGGTCTTGACCGTCAGCTTCTTGTTGGGGCCGAACCCGGCCTCCTGCATCAGCTTCTGCGCAGCCGCCTTGTCATACTTGATCTCGAAGCTCGGCTTACCGCGCCAGGGATGGCCGGGTTCGAAGGTGCCGGTCGCCGGCACCATCAGGCCGGCGAGCAGGCCGTCCTTGAGACCTTCGCGATCGACGCAGAGGTTGGCGGCCTTGCGCACGCGGATGTCGTTCCAGGGCGAACCCTCGACGCGCGAGAACTGCCACGGCCAGACATGCGGCTGCTCGTTGGCGTAGAGCTTGAAGCCGCGCTGCTTCAGCTCGGGCAGCGCGTCCGGCGCCGGCGCCTCGACCCAGTCGACCTGACCGGAGAGCAGCGCCGCGGTGCGGGCGTTGGCTTCCGGCATCGGCAACAGCACCATCTTGTCGACCTTGGGCACGCGCGCCTTGTCCCAATAGCTCGCGTTCTTGACGAGCTCTAGCCGCTCGCGCGGCGTGAAGCTCGCCATTTTCCACGGGCCGGTGCCTGCGGCGTCCTTGGCAAACGCCGTCCACGCCGCCTGCGACTTGGCCTTGGCGTCGGCGCCTTCGGCCTTGTCATAGAAATGCTGCCACTTCGCCGGGCTCGCCATGAACAAATTGGTGAGGTTGATCGGCAGGAAGCTGTCGGGCTCCTTGGTGGTGAGCTCGACCGTCATGTCGTCCATCTTCTTCGCCGAGGCCAGCGTCGGCATGCGCGAGGCCGTGACGCCGACCTGGCTGGCGTCGAACTGCGGCGCGTCCTGCTTCAACACCTTCTCGACGTTCCACACCACCGCATCCGCGTTGAACGGGGAGCCATCATGGAAGGTCACGCCGGGGCGCAGCTTGAAAACCCACTTGGTCTTGTCGGCATCGTCGACCTTCCACTCGGTGGCAAGGCCGGGAATTACCACGCTCGCCTTCTCGGCGGAGGACAGGTCCCAGCCGGTCAGCGCGTCGTACATGGTGAGGCCGGTGAAGCGGTTGCCTTCAAAACCCTGATCGGGCTGGCCCAGCGTGCGCGGAATATCGGCAGCGGTCATGCCGATGCGCAGCACGGTGTCGGCACTGGCCTCACGCGGCCATGCAGCCACCGTCGTTAGAGCGAGCACCGCGATCCATGCCGCGCGCGTGTTCTTCTTCTTAGTAAGCATCGCCTCAATCCTTTTCCGGCTTCGATGACTATTTTTGATGCAATCGTATGCAATGGCTATGCCAAAGAGAAACTTATTCTGCAATTTGGCCCTGCGACGACAAGTCCTTGTAGGTCGCAGGCGGGTGCACGCGCCGCGCTGCCTATTCTGGCATCAAGATTGCAAGTTCGGTCCCGAAATCCCTGGGAGCTCTAGGCCATGCGTGTTCGTCTATCGATTTGTCTCGCCGTGCTTGCACTGGTGGCATCCGCAATCTCGGCGCGCGCCGAAACGGTGGTGCGCTACGGCATCTCGATGGCCGACATTCCGCTCACCACGGGTCAGCCCGATCGCGGCGCCGGCGCCTATCAGTTCACGGCCTACACGATCTACGATCCCTTGGTGGCTTGGGAGATGGACGTCGCGGACCGGCCCGGCAAGCTGGTGCCGGGGCTTGCGACTGAGTGGAAGGTCGATGATGCCGACAGGACCAAATGGCGCTTCACGCTTCGCAAGGGCGTCAAGTTTCACGACGGCAGCGAGTTCAACGCCGACGCCGTGATCTGGAATCTGGACAAGGTGCTCAACGACAAGGCGCCGCAATTCGACAAGCGGCAGAGCGCGCAGGTGAAGACCCGCCTTCCCTCCGTTGCAAGCTACGCCAAGGTCGACGATTTCACCGTGGAGATTACCACGAAGACGGTCGATTCCTTCTTCCCCTATCAGATGCTGTGGTTTCTGGTGTCGAGCCCCGCGCAGTACGACAAGCTCAAGGATTGGGACAAGTTCGCCAGCCAGCCCTCCGGCACCGGCCCGTTCAAGCTGACCAAGCTGGTGCCGCGCGAGCTCGCAGAACTCAGCAGAAATGCGGACTACTGGAACAAGAAGCGCATTCCCAAGGCCGACAAGATCGTGCTGGTGCCGATGCCGGAAGCGCTGACCCGCACCAATGCGCTGCTCGCGGGGCAAGTCGATCTGATCGAGACGCCGGCGCCGGATGCCGTGCCGCAGCTGAAAGCCGCCGGCATGAAGCTCGTCGACAACGTCACACCGCATGTCTGGAATTATCATCTCAGCGTGCTGCCGGGCTCGCCCTGGACCGACATCCGCCTGCGCAAGGCCCTGAACCTCGCGATCGACCGCGACGCCGTGGTCGGGCTGATGAATGGCCTTGCCAAGCCTGCCAAGGGCCAGGTCGACCCGTCGAGCCCGTGGTTCGGCAAGCCGGGCTTCGAGCTGAAATATGATCTGGCCGCAGCCAAGAAACTAGTCGAGGAGGCCGGCTACTCCAAGGCCAAGCCGCTGAAGGCCACCTTCATCATCTCGCAAGGCGGCACCGGCCAGATGCTGTCGCTGCCGATGAACGAATTCCTGCAGCAGAGCTTCAAGGAGATCGGCATCGACATCGACTTCAGGGTGGTCGAGCTCGAGACGCTCTATACGCATTGGCGCAAGGGCGCGGCCGACGAGATCAACGCCGGCATCACCGCCAACAACATCGCCTACGTCACATCAGACCCGCTTTACGCGATCGTCCGCTTCTTCCATTCGGGCCAGATCGCGCCTGTGGGCGTCAACTGGGGCGGCTACAAGAACCCGAAGGCGGATGCTCTGATCGACGAGGCCAAACAGACGTTCGATAGCGCCAAACAGGACGAGTTGCTGGCCCAGGCGCACGCGCTGATCGTGGACGACGCCACGCTGGTCTGGGTCGTGCACGATACCAACCCGCACGCGCTGTCGCCGAAGATCAAGCAGTTCGTGCAGGCGCAGCACTGGTTTCAGGATCTGACGACCATCGGGATGGAGTGAGAGGCAAACACAGGTGTCGTAGGGTGGGCAAAGCGCAAGCGTGCCCACCATTTCTAGATTGCCGAGCAAGATCGTGGGCACGGCGCTACCGCGCCTTTGCCCATCCTACGAGAGTTTTTGCTTCGGGCACACCTCCGCGTCAAACGCGGCCGTCGTCCCGGGCAAGCGCAGCGCAGACCCGGGACCCATAACCACAGGGAGTGGTTTGGCGAAGACTCGGAGTTACCAGCTCGCTCCAATAACCACTCCCTGTGGTTATGGGTCCCCGCGTTCGCGGGGACGACACCTCTATTGTGGCAACGGCGAGAACCTTTCGCGCACCCACTATTTCGTCAGCAGCGCATATGCCCCGGTCCAGCCTTCCGGCGGCGGGTTGAGCTGGAAATCCTTGATCCTCGCCTCGTAGAGCCTGAACAGCTTCTCCAGCGTGTCGGCATCTTCGCTGTGACGGCCGCGTTCGATCGCATCGAGTGCGCCCTGCCAGTCGCGGCCGCGGTAGCAGCCGAGCATCTCGATGGTGATGTTGCGCAGGCGCTGGAAGGCGCCTGAGTGCATCACGTCCTCGCGCCCGGCGATGGCGTAGATCACCTCCGGCTCGGTCTTGCCCTTGACCATGATGAAGTCGAGCTCGAGGATCGCGAACTTGTCCTTGGCGGCAAGCGCGGTGCGAGAGCCGACGATGATGGGAAAGCCGTATTCCTTGGTTTGCCCTTCGAGGCGCGATGCCAGGTTCACGCTGTCGCCGAGCACCGAGTAATTCTTCTTCAGGTCGGAGCCCATGTTGCCGACCACGCCGATGCCGGTGTTGAGGCCGATACCGACATTGAGCGGGATGTAGACGCGGCCGCCCTCGGCGGCTTCCTGCTCGCGCTCCTTGTTGACCGTGTCGATCTGCTCCAGCATCTGGATCGCGGCCTCGCAGGCGTTGATCTGGTGCTCGGCATCGTCGAGTGGCGCATTCCAGAACGCCATGATGGCGTCGCCCATATATTTGTCGATGTAGCCCTTCCGCTCGATGATGACGTCGGTCAGCGGCGTCAGGAAGCGGTTCATCAGCTCGATGAGCCCTTGTGGATCGTGCTTGTAGCTCTCCGAGATCGTCGTGAAGCCGCGCACATCGGAGAACATGATCGTCATCTCGCGCTCCTCGCCGCCGAGCACGAGCTTCTCCGGCGATTGCACGAGTTGCTCGACCAGCACCGGCGACATGTATTGCGCAAATTGCCCGCGAATCTGCACGCGCTGCCGCTGTTCGCGCACGAAGCTCGCAAAGATCAGCGTCAGGTAGACCGCGGTGGTCGACAGCAACGGGTAGGTGAAGTCGATGAGATAGCGGTACTGTGCGTAGAAGAACCAGGATACGCCGACCAGGATCGCGGCGAAGGCCCCACCCGCAAGCACCAGGCGTACCGGTCCGAGATTCGGCGTGAATATGATCACCAGCAGGCCGATGATGAGCGCGGCGAGCAGCTCGACGCCGAGTGCGTAATTTGGCTGCGAGATCGCCGCGCCGCTCAGCACGCTCTCCAGCACCTGGGCGTGGATCTCCACGCCCGGCATGGTCGAGGATACCGGCGTGGTCTTGATGTCGTTGAGCCCGGCCGCGGAGGTCCCGACTAGTACCAGCTTGCCGGCGACTTTGCTCGGCGACACGCTGTTGTCGAGCACGTCGGCCGCGGAGACGTAGATTGAGGGATCCCGGCGGGCGTAGTGCACCCAGAACTGGCCGTTCTTGTCAGTGGGGATCTCGACGCCCTTGAGGCGCACGGCCCGCACGCCGGTCTTGTCGGTCCTGACCAGCAGCGTCGGCGTGCCCGTGACGACCCGCAGGATCTCGAGGCTGAGCGAGGGCATGATGTTGCCCTGGGCGCGCATGATCATCGGCACGCGGCGGATGAACCCGTCCCGCTCTTTCCTGATCGAAAACAGGCCGCGGCCGGCTGCAACCCTCTCGATGATCGGCACGTTGCGCAGCAGGCCTGGAAATTCGAACAGGAAGCGTTCGGCGCCCTCCTCGCCGACGGTCGCCACCCCCGTCAGCGGAAGTGATTTATCAAGCTCGGTCAAAACCTCGGGAAGCCCGGTCTCGCCCAGCACCACGCGCGAGCGCTTGATCGCATCGGAGAGAATCTGGTCGTTGCTCGGCAGCTCGCGCAGCTTGGCGCGGGTGGCATCGTCCAGATAGCGCATGTGGCTCGCGACCAGATCCGGGTTGAGCCGGTCGGGTTCCGAGAACACGACGTCGAAGCCGATCGCCACCGCGCCATTGTTGGTGAGGTTCTGGATCAGGTCGGCGATGCGCGTGCGCGGCCACGGCCATTGTCCGAGCTTGGCGAGGCTCTTGTCGTCGATGTCGACGATGACGACCGGCCGTGATGTCTTGTGCCTGGGATCGATCAGCTGGAACATGTCGAAGGTGCGCAGCCGCAATTCCTGGATCGGCGGCGGGTCCCACAGGCGCGCGCCGGCGAACACGACCAGCAGCGCAAGGCACATCAGCCGGGCGAAGCCGAACTTGCGCGCAAACCACCGCCGCAGGATCTTGAGACGTTTCATGTCGATCGGACTTCCTGCAACCGCCTCGGGTTCGATCTCGGATCGCAATGGCACAGATGGCCATGGCTCGGTCTCACAGGATAAGGGTTTTTTGCCGCGATCAAAGTGGAATGAAATGTCGCGCGCCTGATCGGACGCCTTTAGCTCACATGAAGAATGAAGTCACTGGCGTGGAGATTGCCGGCGACCGTATTCTTCAGGAGGATCTTGTCGCTGCTATCGAGCGTCAGCAAGGTATCGGTACCCTGCTGCTCCGCAAGCTGGGAGACCTGTGTCCACGACGTGATGCTGGTGAACTGCCGCAAATCGATCTTGTCGAGGCCGAGCTGGAAGTCGTCCACGGTGTGCTGAACCGCGGTCTGCGACGACGTCGGCGCGAACACGAATTGGTCCTTGGCGCCGCCTCCAATCAGCGTGTCGCTCGACTCCGTCGCGAAGATGACGTCCTTGCCGTCGCCGCCTGCCAGGGTGATACCTTGGCCGCTCGCTCCCTCGACGAAGATAAAGTTGACCGTGTCGGAATGGCCGGCCGAGTCGGCGACGGTCAGCGTAATCTGGTCGGTCGCGGGCGGCTGCGGGTAATCATCGGTGCTGGCGCCTGTCGGGGCGTAGACGATGCCAGTGCCGCCGCTCGCGAGGCCCGCGTTGATTGCGTCCAGCGAGCCCGTCATCGGGGCGAAATAGACGCTGCTGACGTCCGGATGTGCGGTCGACAGCGTGACGGTGAACGTATCGGCCGCTGCGCCTGCATCGGTGTCGATGACGGCAAGTTCGGTGACGATGTCGTTGCTGTTCTCGATGATGTGCTCGACCTGGAAGCTCTCGGTGTCGATGACGGGGCCGCTGGCGTCATTCGCCCCGGTCACGTCGACCGTGAGCGTGGCCGTGCCGGTCGCACCGTGCACATCCGTGGTCTGGACCGTAAACGTATCGGTGTAGGATCCTGCAGCCAGCGCATTGATGGCCTCGGCATTCGGAACGTAGCTGTAGGTACCCTCGGAATTGACCGTCAGCGTCCCGTACAATCCTCCGACCGTCGTTGCCGCATGGTGATCCGCATTGATGACGGCATAGGTCAGCGTCGCCGTCTCGCCGGTATCGACATCGTTGCCCGCCAACGTCCCGGTCAGATCGCAGAAGGTGTCGGCAGCAGCCGTGTCCGCGAGCGGACCGATGTGGAGATCTGCAAGCGTCGGCGCGTCGTTGGTGCCGGTGATCGTGACGGTGACGTCCTGGCTGATCTTGCCGCCATGCTGGTCGTCGAGTGTGACGGTGTAGACCTGGGTGATGGTCTGCCCTTCCGCGAGCGACTGCAGCACGGGATCGTTGTTGTCGAGCGTGAAGTGCCAGCCCAACGTCGCACCATTGTTACCGTCAGTGCTGGATTCGGACACCGACGAATCGATTGAGAAGGTGCCGATATGCGAGCTGGCTCCGAAGCCCGGCAGGTCCGAGCTGACGGACGAAGATTTGAACGACCATGCCGCCGTGTGGGTGTCGGTCAGGTCCAGATCCTGAATCGCCAGCGTGCCGTCGGCCGTGAGCGAGGCGCTCTCATCCTCGGTCACCGCGCCCGTCGCTGCGGCGGCATCGCTTGTGATCGTCGGTGCATCATTGACGCCCGTGATCGTGACGGTAACGTCCTGGCTGACGGTACCGCCATGATGATCGTCGAACGTAACGGTATAGACCTGCGTGATGGTCTGGCCCTGCGCCAGCGACTGCAGCATTGCATTGCTGTTGTCGAGGCTGAAATGCCAACCCAGCGTCGCGCCATTGCTCGTGTCGGTATTGTACTCGAGCACCGACTGATCGATCGTGAACGTACCGATGTTCGTGCTGTCGGCATCGAACCCCGGCAGGTCTGAGCTAACGGACGATGATTTGAGCGACCACGTCGCCGCATGGGTATCGATCAGGTCGACGTCCTCGATCGCCAGCGTACCGTCGATCGACAGCGTCGGGCCCGCATCCTCGATGACATGACCTGTCGCCGCCGCGGCATTGCTGGTGACGGTCGGCGCGTCATTGACACCGGTGATCGTGACGGTGACGTCCTGCGTGACCGTCGCATTGTGATTGTCGGTGAAGGTAACGGTGTAGACCTGGGTGATGGTCTGCCCTTCAGCCAGCGACTGCAGCATCGCGTTGCTGTTGTCGAGCGTGAAGTGCCAGCCCAGCGTCGCGCCGTTGTTGGTGTCCGTACTGGATTCGAACACCGACGGATCGATCGTGAAGGTGCCGATGTTCGTGGCGCCCTCGACAAAGCCCGGAAGATGCGCGCTCGAGGACGACGATTTGAACACCGCGCTTGCGGTATGGGTGTCGATCAGATCGAGATCTTGAATCGCCAGCGTGCCGTCGATCGACAGCGTCAGGCCGGTATCCTCGATCACTTTGCCCGTCGCCGCCGCGGCACTGCTAGTCACGGTCGGCGCGTCGTTCTTGCCGGTGATGACGACCGTGACGTCCCGGGTGACCGTTCCACCGTGATGGTCGTCGATCCTGACGGTGTAGACCTGCGTGATGGTCTGCCCTTCGGCCAGCGACTGGAGCACCGGGTCGTTGTCGTCGAGCGTGAAGGTCCAGCCCACTGCCCCGCGGGAGCTGGTGCCCGGGCTTTCAACCACGGGGGCAAGCGCGAACGTGCCGATATGCGAGGTGCCGTCGCTGAAGCCCGGCAGATGCGCGCTCGAAATCGTCGACTTCAGCGAAAAACTCGCGGTGTGCGTATCCGTGAGATCAGGATCGTTGAATGTGATGGTGCCGCTGGCGGCGAGCGTGGCCGCCGTATCCTCGGTCACTGCACCGGTCGGCGTGGTCAGATCTTCGACGATCGTCGGCACGTCGTTGGTGCCCTCGACATTGACGTCTGCACCGTCGATGGACACGGTAACCGGCGTGCTGACGACACCGCCGTGCCCGTCATCGACCTGCACCACGTAGTTGAGGGTCAGTTTCTCGCCTTTGGCGAGGAAATCGAACAGATGGTCGGGAACGCTGTAGGTCCAGGTGGCCGAACCGTTGTTGCCGTTTCCCGCTCCTTGTACCACGGTCAGCGGCACCTCGACGGCGGCGATCGCCGCGAGCTGCTGCGGCGTCAGCGTCGCGGTGATATCGTGGCCTTGCGCGTCGAGATATTTGAACGGCTGGGTCGACGAGAGCGCCGCGCTCACGATCGGGCGATCCGTCAGATCGACGTCGGTAAAGGTGACGGTGCCCGTGATGGTATCCAGAGTCTCGTTGCCGGTCCCGACCTTCTCGATGACGGTTCCGCCCAACGTCGTGACGGTGGGCTTGTCGTTCGTTCCCGTGACCGTGATGGTGATCGGGATGAATCTGGACTCGGGATTGACTGCGAAATTGGTGTCGACGCGGACCATATAGGTCAGCGTCAGCGTTTCGCCGGCCGCGAGGAAGTCGAAGACTTTGTCCGGGATCGTGTACGTCCAGACCGCCGAGCCGTTGTTGTTGTTGCCGGCGTCGGGGGCGACGTTGATCTGGATCTGGGTCGCCGCAATGTCCTGCTTCTGGAGCGCGGAGAGCGAGCCGGTGACGTCGTGCTGGCCGGCGTCCTTGTAGACGTAGTTCGGCGCTTCGGCGAGGCTGACGCTCACCGTCGGCCGGTCGCCGAGGTTTTGATCGACGAATCTGATCAGGCCGGAAATCGTATCGGAATGCGTGTCGCCGGTCACGTCAGCACGCTCGGTCAGCGCGAACGCCGTCTTCACATTGCCGCCGGCGTCGAAGCTTTGCACAATCGGCTGGCCGGGGATCCGCACGATGGGCGGCGTGGACGTGCTGGGCGCCTCCGATCCCTGCGGATTGAGATTGACGAATGTCGCGGTCGCGACGGCGCCGCCCCCCGACTTGAACACCACGTCCAGGCTCATCGGCGTGAGCGTGTCGGTGAAGTTCGTGGTCAGCTTGGTGTTGGTGTTGTTGTCGGTGAACTTCAGCGTGAACACGTCCGTGATCAGCTTCTGAACGTCCGGCGACATCAGTGCATTGGAGATCGAGACGTTGCCGCCGCTGATCTGGATCATCTGGCCGGCCTGGTTGACCGTCGCGATCGGCAGCAGCGTGACCTTGTCGAACAGGATGTAGGAGCCCGTGGTGCCGTTCGGCTCGACCAGCACCTGGAAGCTCGCCTGCGGCTGCGGATCGCCGCCACCGGCGGGAACGACGAAGTTGATCTGGGTCAGCACGGCAGTGCCGCGGATGCCCATGGTGGCGACCGGCGTGTCGATCTTCATGTCGCCGTGCTTGGCGGTCTCACCGGCGACGAAGGTGATGGTGCCGGCGACCAGGCTCAGCAGCGAGGAATTGCTCGACCCGTTGGGGTCGTAGACCATCTCGTTCAGCACCATCCGCGCATTCGAGGACAGGCCGAACACGGTGCCGTCGATGAAGGTGATGCCGAGCGTGGAATCCGCGCCGGTCGAGACCACGTCACCCTTCTCGACGTTGTCGCCGTTGTTCAGGATGACCGAGACGCCGTTGCGGATTGCGGTCGCGCTGCCGGACAGTTTTGTGACGTGGCCGATGACCTGGGCCGCGGCAGCGCCGCCGGGGGCGGCTTGAGCGACCTGGACATGGCCCGTAAGCGCGTTGACGATTTCGCCGGTGAGATGGGCGCCGTCGGGGGAGGCGAGCGCGGCGCGCTTGTCGCCCCTGAAATAATCGTGAACGACGAATTCGTGACCCTCGTGGGACAGCACGAGATCAAGACCCGCGCGCTTGAACTCGCCGTTGAAGATCAGGTTGGGGTCGGGAACAACGAACGCGCCCTCGGGCACGTAGCCATGCGCTTTCGCCGTAAAGGAATCGACATGAGCGCCGCCGGGCGAACGGGAACCCTGGCCGTCCAAAGGAATCGCGGCGTCAAATTGGCCAGCGTAATTCAACCGGTCACCGTATAAAGGGTTAAAATTTAGGTAAGTATCAACTGCCTAAGCTTGCATAGCATTAGCCAGTCCTTAGCGATACCATCTATTGCTTGTGTGATTTCGCATCACTTGGCCCCAGGAGGCCCCACCGCCTGGCGCCGCTGCAGAGAAGCGAAAGTAATCGTTGAAATACTCGGAAGTCGAATCTGGCCTGTTTCCACGCATTTCCAGTCATCCAAAGTAATCTGCCGTATAGTGACGGAACAGATACTTGCGCTATCTTTCCTTCGCGAGGTCCCGCTGCATCCTGCGGCAAATACGGAGTTAAATCTGTGACCTAACTAACAGAACCCCATGAAATAGGGGTCGGTAAAGCCATAGGGCCCAGATTCGGCACTGCCACAACTTGTGTCTGCAATTGGCTCGATTTCGCGGCGGCCGGACACCTCTAGCCGGCGAATCGTAAAATTTTACGCAATTTGGAGGGGCCCGTTTCAGCCTGTTCCCCGGTTTTGGAACCCCAGCCGGGCGCGTTAAGCAGAACAAAACGGCCCGTCTCGCACTATCTCCGCGAAAGCAACAAAGCCCAGCACGTTCAGGTCGAGGGGGATCTGGCGAAGCTGGAAGGGGATGTCAGATGGAGACCGCAGCTCGTTCGCGCGCCTGGCGCGCAATCCTTGTCCTGTGCGGATTGGTCCTGTGTGGATCGACCGCCGAGCTTCGCGCCGGCACGCTGCTGTCGCCGGGCGCAGGCCTACTCGTGCGCAAATCCGCCGAGCCGTTCGGCGTGTTCGCCTTCGCCATCTCCGCCAGCAGCCTGCAACAGAAGTGGCTCGCGCTGAAGGACAAGCTCGACGGGGACATGGTGCAGCTCGCGCTATGCGACGGTGACCGCGACAATTGCGCTTCGCCCGCGGCCCTGAAGCTGCTCGCCATCGTCGACCAGGCCCGCGCCCGCGACGGCCGCGCCCGGCTCGGCGAGACCAACCGCGCCATCAACCTTGCCATCCGGGCCGCCAATGACGGCATCGACGACGTCTGGAGCTCGCCGCTTGCGACCTTCTCGCGCGGCGCCGGCGACTGCGAGGACTATGCCATCGCCAAGCTGGCCGCGCTGCGGCTGGCGGGCGTGGCCGCCGAGGATCTCCGCATCCTCGTGGTGCGCGACGTCAGGGCCGGCGAGGAGCACGCGGTTGTCGCCGCGCGTCTCGACGGCCGCTGGCTGATGCTCGACAACCGCCGCATGGCGATGGTCGAGGACGACGCTGCGCGGAGCTACCAGCCGCTGTTCGCGCTCCATCAGTCAGCCGTGATGAAATATGTCGACGAACCGATGCAGGTCTCGATGGTCGCCGCCGAGGCACGTTGATCCATCCTGCAGCCCGGATGGAGCGCAGCGCAATCCGGGGCCGCTGTCGCTTGTCGTACGAATCCCGGATTACGCTTCTCTCCATCCGGGCTACGAACCTCCGTTCACCAAAAACTCATTCCACCACGCGATCCGGGCGGCTAGCATGGCCACGGCTTTGCGGGGGCGACGGGAATGCGGTTCATCGTGCTGACTGTGATTGCGTTGCTGGCGCTCGTCTCACCCGCGTCAGCGCAGTCCGAACGCTCCATCGCCGATCGGCTGCCGCTGTTCGCCAAGAACAACTGCCAGCAGATTCGCGACCCCGGCAATCAATTGTTCTGCGGTGATGCCACGCTTGCCGCCGCCGCCGAGAAGCTGAACACCGCGATCGAGGCGCGGCTCGCCCGCCTGCCCGATCGCCTACCCGCGATCGAGGAGAACGCGATCTGGATCCGCCAGCGCAATCTCGGCTGCGGCATCGTCGGCCAGACCGCGATCCGCCCCGACGATTTCGAGCGGGTGAAGGCGTGCCTGTTCAAGGTAACCGAGGAGCGCGCCGCGATCCTGCGCGATCCGGATTTCGACTGCCTCGCAGCCAACACCGCGGCGGGCGCGGTGATCTGTGCGGACCCGTCGCTGGCGCTCGCCGAAACCGAGCTCAATGGCCAGGTGCTCGGCCTGATCGGCAAGCTGGACCCGACCGCAGCGCGCTTTGCCTTCGCCGAATATGGCAGGTGGACACGAGAGCGCGATCGCAAATGCAATCTGGTCGGCAAGGAGAACGTGCCGCTCCAGGAGCTCGAATCCGCAGAGGATTGCCTCGCCGATCATTTGAAGCACAAAGCCGACGACATCCACGCGGCGAAGGGCGATCCCAAGAAGGTGTTCGGCCGGCAGGTCGCGGCCCGCATCCCCGACACCGACGCGGTCGACTTCTGCGCGGCACGGATCCACGCGGCCAATTCGTGCGGCAGCTTCCTCCGCATCAACCGCGTCTACGCACTCGACAGCCAGGTGACCGAGCAGGAGGCGCAGGTCACCGGCGAAATCGAGATGGCGGTGCTGGCGCCCTTCACCATGTGCAGCAAGGTCGCCTCCAGCTGCACCGGCACCTGCTGGGACGCCAGGACAGGCCTTCCGCAGCCGAGCGCCGCCAACAAGGAGCGCTCGGCAGAAGCCTTCAACGTGACGCGCCGCCTGAGGATCCAGCGCACTTTTGCGTTCGTCAAAGCCGCCGACGGTTGGCGCTGCCGCGAGGACGAACTGGCCCCGGTGAATTCCGGGACGGCGAGTGGCGGATCGTAGGTGCTTCTTCCTTCTCCCCCGTTCTTACGGGGAGAAGGTTGGGGTGAGGGGCTGCGTCCGCAAATTCAGTACGAGCGAAGCTCGCGGAGGCTCCCCCTCACCCGGAATTTGCTTCGCAAATTCCGGCCTCTCCCCGCACGCGGGGAGAGGCGAAGATCAAAACATCAGATTGTCCTTCACCAGCACCCAACGGCCGTTCTTCACCTGCTGCACCTGGGTGACGGTGGTGGCGAGATGGTTGGTCTTCGAGAACACGGTCGGCGGCGAATTGAAGATATCCTGGAACTTGTCGCCGGACTCCAGCGCGTCGAGCATCTTCTGGCCAGTGAGATCCTTGCCAGCCTTGTTGGCATAATGCGCGAACGTCATCACCGCATTGTAGCCGATGATCGCCTGAGTGTTGGCGTCGGCGTTGAACATCTTCTTGTAATTGACGAGCCAGTCCTTCACCTTTCCCTTCGCGGTGTCTTCGTAGGGAATTTCGAAGTTCGAAGCGGCATACAAGCCTTCCACCACTTCCTTGCCGAGCGCCGGCACTTCGAGCACGTTGACGGGCGTGGCACCGAGGAAGGTAACCTCCCAGCCGAGTTTCCTGGCCTCGGTCATGGTGCCGATAGGCTCACGGAGGACCGCGCCGAGCACGACGAGGTCGCAGCCGTCGGACTTCATCTTGGCGACCTGCGCCGAGAAGTCGGAGGCGCCGCGCTTGTAGCTCGTGATCGAGGCCGGCTGCACCTTCATGGCGGCGAGCTGCTGGTTAAAACCATCGAGCACGTTTTTTCCGTACTCGTCGTCCTGATGCATGATGCACGGCTTCTTGAAATTCTTTGCCTCAATCATGTATTTGAGCGCTGCGCGCGTGCTCTCGACATAGGGCAGGAGGTTGTTGAACTTCAGCCGCTCCTGCGGCTTGGCCGCATCGAACTTGAAGGTGAACTCGGCCGCCGTCAGCGGGAAGAGCTGAAGCACGCCGGCGTCGAGCAGGATATCCTGCGCAGCGAGCACGGTCGGCGATCCCATTGGTCCCACCATCGCGAAAATCTTGTCGCGCTCGATCAGCTTTTGCGAAGCCAGCACGGCTTTCTTCGGATCGTAGCCGCTATCCTCGACGACAAGCTTGATCTTGCGACCCTGGACACCGCCCGCCGCGTTGATCTCCTCGACCGCCATCTTCATGCCGTTGGAGACCGGCACGCCCCAGCCCTTGATCGGGCCCGACAGGTCCTGATGCGTGCCGATGACGATCTCGGATGCCGAGATGCCCTCATTGGTGACCTTGGTTTGGGCGGCGGCCGGCAGACAGGTCAGCGCAAGGGCGCTCACCGCCAGGCCCAGCGCCTTCAGCGATTTCGACATTGCAGTCTCCTCCTTCAGTGGCCCGTGTTGAGCGAAGGATCGGGCCTCTCAAGCCTTCGCCGTTTTCTCAAATCCATCTCTCTTGAGCATGATCCTCCGGATCATGCTCAAGCAACCGCGCGCTCGCGATACATCGCCTCGATCTCGGCGGCGTAGCGCTTGTTCACGAAGCCGCGCTTCAGCTTCATGGTCGGCGTCAGCTCCTCGTCCTCCGGCGTGAGCTGACGTTCGATCAGGTAGAACTTCTTGATGGTTTCGACGCGGGCAAAATTGCCGTTGACCTGCTCGATCTCGCGCCCGATCAGGTCTTGAATCTCCGTCGCCCGGCACAGGCTCGCGTAGTTGGTGAAGGGAATGTCGTGGTCCTGGGCGAACTTCTCGACATTCTCCTGGTCGATCATCACGAGGCAGGTGAGGTACGGCCGCTTGTCGCCGATCACGACGGCATCGGAGATGTAGGGCGAGAATTTGAGTTGGTTCTCGATCTCGGACGGCGTGACGTTCTTGCCGCCGGAGGTGATGATGATGTCCTTCATGCGGTCGGTGATGCGGACAAAGCCTTCATTGTCGATGGTGCCGACGTCGCCGGTGTGCAGCCAGCCGCGCTGATCGATGGTCTCGGCGGTCTTCTCCGGCTGGTTCAGGTAACCCATGAACAGGAAGTCGCCCTTGATCAGGATCTCGCCGTCGGGCGACAGCGTGACTTCGCCCCAGGGCACGGCGGTGCCGACCGAGCCGAGCTTGATCCGCTCCGCCGGCATCATGGTGGCGACGCCGCAATTCTCGGTCTGGCCGTAGAGCTCGTGCATGTCGATGCCGAGCGCGAGATACCAACGGATCAGCTCCGGCGCGATCGGCGCTGCGCCGGTGAAGGCGACGCGGCAGCGATCGAGCCCGATCATGCGGCGGATGTTGCGGAATGCGACCCGGTAGGCGATCCGGTTTGCGAGGCGCAACGACAGCGGCGGCGCCTTGCCCTCGATCCGGTAATCGACCATGCGATAGCCGATGCCGATGGCGCGGCGATAGACCCATTGCTGGAGCGGTGTCGCATCCTTCAGCGCGATGGTGATGGCGGAATAGAATTTTTCCCAGATGCGGGGGACCGCGAGGAAGACGGTCGGCTGCACCTCGCGCAAATTGTCCGGCACGGTTTCCGGGCTCTCGGCGAAATTCATCACCGAGCCGAGTGCGACCGAGATGTAGTATCCGCCGATGCGTTCGGCGACGTGGCACAGCGGCAGGAAGATCAGCCTGTCCTCGTCCTCCTGCGCCGGGATGAAGTCGTTGGCGTGGCGCATCTGGTGCGTGACGCTTCGGTTGGCGTGCATCGCGCCCTTAGGGGGACCGGTGGTGCCTGAGGTATAGACCAGGATCGCGAGATCGCCGGCGCCGCGGCTGTCGATCATCTCCTGCCACAGCGCCTCGCGGCCGACCATGTGATTGCGGCCGAGCGCGCGAAACTCGTCGAGCGACATCACCATGTCGTCGGAGAAGCCGCTGAGGCCCTCCATGTCGAACACGATGATCTTCTGCAGGCTCGCGCAGCGCGCGCGGCAGGCGAGGATCTTGTCGAGCTGCTCCTCGTCCTCGGCGAAGATCACTTTGGTCCGGGAATCGTTGACGAGGTATTCGACCTGGGACGACGCGTCGGTCGGGTAGATGCCCGAAGCGACGCCGCCGGCGCACAGGATGCCCATGTCGGCATGGACCCATTCCGGCACGGCGTTGGCGATGATGGAGGCGACATCGCCGGGCATGAAGCCGGAAGCGTGAAGCGCGTAGGCGATTTCCTTGGAGATCTCCAGCCACTCGCGCCAGCTGGTCGGCTGCCAGATGCCGAATTTCTTCTCGCGGATGGCCGGCCGATCGCCCCGCGTCTCCGCAGCGCGCAAGAAGCTCTTCGCGATCGTATCAGCGACCGTCAGCACCGCCGGTCGGGCCATGCGCCTCTCCTCCTTGTCGCCTGCCTCCGCTGCCTGCCTTGCCGGCGGTCTTGATTGCGGATGGCAAGCTCATCTTACTGCCAGCTCTTCCTCACCGCCACGTCTTCTTCTTTTTCCAGCGCCGCTCGCCCCGCGCGCCCGCTTCCTTGGCGCCAAGGTAGAACTCCTGGATGTCCTGGGAATGCATCAAGCGGTCGCAGGTGTCGTTCATCACGATACGGCCGATCTCCAGCACGTAGCCGTAATGCGCCGTCTCCAGCGCCACCTTGGCGTTCTGCTCGACCAGCAGGATCGACATGCCCTGCTCCTCGTTGACGCGGCGGATGATGGTGAAGATCTCCTTCACCAGCAGCGGCGACAGGCCGAGCGACGGCTCGTCGAGCAGCAGCAGCGTCGGCCGGTTCATCAGGGCGCGGCCGATCGCCAGCATCTGCTGCTCGCCGCCGGAGAGCTGGCCGGCCGGCTGGTTGATGCGCTCCTTCAGCCGCGGAAAGTAACCATAGACGCGCTCGAGGTCCTCCGCGACGCCGTCGCGGTCCTTGCGCGGATAGGCCCCCATCATCAGGTTCTCGCGCACCGACAGGAACGGAAACACTTCGCGTCCCTCCGGCACATGGCTGAGGCCGAGCCGCACGATGCGGTCGGCCTCCATGCGCTGGATCGGCTTGCCCAGGAATTCGATCGAGCCCTTTTGCGGGTCGAGAATGCCCGAGATGGTCTTCAGCACCGTGGTCTTGCCGGCGCCGTTCGCCCCCAGCAGGGTGACGATGCGGCCGCGCGGCACTTCCAGCGAGATGCCGCGGATCGCCATGATCGGCCCGTAATAGCTCTCGATGTTGGAGAGTTTCAGGATGATCTCGGGCGTGACGGCGGCGTCCATGCGTCAAGCTCCCAGATACGCGGCGACGACGTCAGGATGCTGCTGCACCTCGGCGGGCGAGCCCATTGCCAGCACGCGGCCGTAGTTGAGCGCGATGACGCGATCGGAGACGCGGTTGACCAGCGACATGTCGTGCTCGACCATCAGCACGGTGATGCCGAGCTCGCTCTTCATGTCGCGGATCCAGAACGACATGTCGTCGGTCTCCTCGACATTGAGGCCGGACGACGGCTCGTCGAGCAGGATCAGCTTCGGCTCCGAGCACAGTGCGCGCGCCAGCTCGATCACCTTGCGCACGCCGTAAGGCAGGCCGGAGATCAGCTTGTCGCGATAGGGTTCGAGATCGAGGAACTCGATGACCTGCTCGACCCTGCCGCGATGCACCTTCTCGTTGGCCCGCACGCTCGGCAGGAACAAGAGCTCCTGCCAGAGCTGCGTGGTCGAGTGCCGGTGACGGCCGACCAGGAGGTTGGAGAGCACGGTCGCATTCTCGAACAGCTCGATGTTCTGGAAGGTGCGGGCGATGCCGAGCCTGGCGATGTCGTAGGGCGGCTCTTCCGTAATGTCCTGGTCCTCGAAGAAGATGCGGCCCGAGGTCGGCCGGTAGATCCGCGAGATCAGGTTGAAGATCGAGCTCTTGCCGGCACCGTTGGGACCGATGATCGACAGGATCTCGCCCTTCTCCACCGCGAACGAGACCGCATCGACGGCCTTGAGGCCCCCGAAATGCAGCGACAGATTCTCGGCGCGGAAATAGCTCATCGGTTCCGCTCCGACTTCACGTAGATCTTCTGCCGCTTGAAGGTGGCGCGCTTGTAGAGCGGGAACAGCTGGAAGAAGAGTTTTATCTTCAGCCAGCGGCCATAGAGACCCAGCGGCTCGAACAGCACGAACAGCACGATGATGACGCCGTAGATCGCGCCTTTGAGGCCGTTGAGCGAGGCGAAGGCCGCGACCTTCGACTGGATGTTGCCGGCGGTGGCCGGGCCGGCGCCGAACGTCGCCGCGATCCCGGCGATCATGCCGGGCATGTCGTCCTTCAGATAGGTCAGGAACGGATCGATCATCACGATGAAGATCGCGCCCAACACCGCGCCGTGCAGGCTGAAGGTGCCGCCGATCAGGATCACGATGATGAACTCGATCGAGAGCTGCAGCGTGAACATCTCCGGCGAGATGAAGGAGAGCTTGTGGGCGAACAGCACGCCGGCAAAGCCGGTGATCGCCGCCGAGATCGCAAACGACTTCACCTTGTAGAGCGCGACATTGACGCCCATGCTGCGCGCCGCCGTCTCGCTGTCGCGGATCGCGACGAAGGCACGTCCCGTCGGCGAGCGCAGCAGATTGAGCGTGCCGACGATGGCCAGCACCAGCACTGAGAGGCAGAGGAAATAGAAGGTGGGGCTGTCGCGCGGGACGGTGACGCCGAGAAGCGACAGCGTCTTCACCCGCATGCCCTCGTTGCCGTGGGTGACGCTTTCCCAGCGCGCCAGGATCTCCTCGACGATCAAGGCAAAGGAGATGGTGGCGATGACGAGGTAGATGCCGGTCAAGCGCAGGGCGGGAAAGCCGACCATCGCGCCGATGATGCCGGTCAAACCTCCGGCGGCGAGGAAGTAGATTGGGAACGGCACGTTGTACTTCTGCAAGTAAGCCGCCGTGTAGGCCCCGATGGCGAGGAACGCGGCGTGGCCGAGCGAGGCCTGGCCGGTAAAGCCGGTCAGGATCAGCAGCGCGACGCCGACGATCGCGTAGATGCAGACGAAGACGAGCTGGCTCATCAGATAGCTGGAGAGCACATAGGGCGCGATCAGCAGCAGCGCGAGCAGGATGCCGTACGAGACCAGATAGCCCGAATGCGGGAACAGCTTGATGTCGTCCTCGTAGTCGGTCTTGAACAGGAAACGCATTGCGTTCAGACCTTCTTGCGGACGTGGTGGCCGAACAGGCCTTCGGGCTTCAAGAGCAGCACCGCGAGCAGCACGAGGTAGGGCGCCACATCCTTCCAGCCTTCGGGCAGGTAGAAGCCGGCCATGCTTTCGATCACGCCGATCAGGACGCCGCCGACCACGGCGCCCGGGATCGAGCCGAAGCCGCCAAGGACCGCAGCGGGAAACGCCTTCAGGCCGAGCACGAGGCCGACATTGGAATGGATGAAGGTGATCGGCGCCAGCAGCACGCCGGCGCAGGTCGCGACCGCCGCGCTGATTGCCCAGACGACCGACACCACGCGCTTGACCGGGATGCCCATGTAGTACGCCGCGAGCATGTTCTCGGAACTGGCGCGCATCGCGGTGCCGAGCGTGGTCTTGTTGAAGAAGAGATAGAGCAGCGTGCACAGGATCATCGTCGCCGCGATCACCGAGAGCTTGTCGTAGGCGAGCACCAGCGAGCCGATGCGGAGCACGCCCTGGCTGAACGGGGTCTCGATCTTCAGATCATCGGTGCCCCAGATCATGCCGGCGACCGAGCGCAGGAAATAGCCAAGGCCGATGGTGGCCATGATGATGGAGAATTGCGGATAGCCGAGGATCGGCCGCACCACCACGCGCTCTGCCAGCATGCCGAACAGGGCCATCGCGGCCACCGCACCGGCAAAGCCGATCCAGTAGTTCAGGCCCATCATGCCGATGAAGGTGAAGGCGAAGAAGCCGCCGAGCATCATCAGATCGCCCTGGGCGAAATTGACGACCTCGGTGGCCTTGTAGACGAGCACGAAGCCGAGCGCGATCAGGCCGTAGACGCAGCCGAGCGCAACACCGCTGACCAGCTGCTGAACGAAATCCAGCATTGACGCGCGTCCTCCCGATGCAACCGCCGGTTCTTCCTGACCGCCTTGCCGCATCTTGTGTCCAGTCGCTGCGCAGTCGTTTCGCTGCGTTAGCGCCATTTGTCCGGAACCAATTCAGCCTGAACCGTTCAGCGCTGTCAACAAACGGTGACTTGCCATTGGTCGAAACCGGATGGCGGAATTTGTGGGCCGTAGATTCACGGTGCCGAAACATCTTGGGATCATGGTCACGAGCGATGCAAAACCGGATAGTGTGGCCGTCATGAAGCGGGACAAGTCGGCACTGGAAGTCCTGGGGTTAACGAAGCGTTTTGACCGTCTGGCGGTCGACAGCCTCGATCTCACCATTCACGCCGGCGAATTCTATGCGCTGGTCGGCCCCAACGGCGCCGGCAAGACCACCACTTTGCGCATGGTTGCGGGCCTGTTGCGGCCCGATTCCGGCGCGGTCTCGATCTTCGGCATCGATGCGCTCGAAAATCCCGTCGCCGCCAAGCAGGTGATGGCGTGGGTCTCCGACGAGCCGATGATCTACGACAAGCTGACCCCGCTCGAATATCTCGAATTCGTCGCCGGCCTCTGGGGCATCGCGCCGTCGGTCTCGAAGCCGGTGGCGCAAGACCTGCTCGGCTCGCTCGGCCTGGAGCCGCATCGGCACGAGCGCTGCGAGGGCTTTTCCAAGGGCATGCGCCAGAAGGTCGCTCTCGCCGGCGCGCTGGTGCACGACCCCCGCCTCATCATCCTCGACGAGCCGCTGACGGGGCTCGATGCCGTCTCCGCCCGCCACGTGAAGGGCCTGCTCAGCGAGCGTGTCCGCGCCGGCTGCACCGTCATCATGACCACGCATATTCTCGAAGTCGCCGAGCGCATGGCCGACCGCATCGGCGTGATCGCCTCGGGCCGCCTGGTGGCCGAAGGCACGCTGACCGAGCTGCGCCAGCAGAACGGCCATGCCGATACCAGCCTGGAGGATCTCTTCATCGCGCTGGTGACGCTTCCGGAAGCCGCATGAGCTCGGCAACCGCGCTCTCCTGGTTCGCACGCCACGAGCTCCGGCTCGCCTGGCGCGAATGGTTCGCCATGATGACCGGCGGACGACGCAAGCGGGCGCGCGCCGCCGTCATCGGCCTCGTCTGCTTCGCCGCACTGCTGCATCTGCCGGCCTGGGCGGTGATCGGTCGTTTCGCCGATCTGCAGCTGCCGCTCGACAAACCCTCGCTGATCGTGATCTCGGCGACGATCTTTCTCGCCTGGACCTTGATGCTGTCGCAGGCGATCGAATCGGTGACGCGGGTGTTCTACGCCCGCGCCGATCTCGACCTGATCATGTCCTCGCCGGCGACGCTCGCCAATCTGTTCTCGGTCCGCATCGCCGCGATCGCGCTGACCGTCACCGCGATCGCGCTGCTGTTCTCGACGCCCTTCATCGACGTGCTCGTGATCGGCGGCGGGGCGCGCTGGCTCAGCGCATTCGGGGTGGTCGTCGTCATGGGCATCTCGGCCGCGGCGGTCGCCATCGCCGTCACCATCCTGTTGTTTCGCCTGATCGGCCCGGCGCGCACGCGCCTGATCGCCCAGATCCTCGCCGCGATCATCGGCGCCGGCTTCGTGATCGCGCTCCAGATCGCCGCGATCATGTCCTACGGCACGCTGTCGCGCTTCACCATCCTGACCTCAGGCAGCGTGGCCGCCCATGCCCCCGATGTCGAGAGCATCTGGTGGTGGCCGGCGCGGGCGGCGATGGGGGACAGCGAAGCGCTGCTGCCGCTCCTGGCGCTCGCTTTGGTGCTGCTCGGAAGCGTCATGGCGATCTTCTCGCACCGCTTTGCCGACACGGCGATCGATGCCGCCGCTTACGGCACCTCCGGCGGCAGGCGCGCGAAGGAGCGCCCGTTCCGCGCCGGGTCGCGGCAACAGGCGCTGCGGCGCAAGGAATTCTCGCTGCTCTGGCGCGATCCCTGGCTGATCTCGCAGACCCTGATGCAGCTGCTCTATCTGGTGCCGCCGGCGCTGCTGCTCTGGCGCAATTTTGCCGACAGCTCCGCAGCGCTGACGCTGATCACGCCAGTCGTCGTGATGGCGGCCGGACAGCTTGCCGGCGGGCTGGCCTGGCTGACGATCTCCGGCGAGGACGCCCCCGACCTGGTCGCGACTGCGCCGCTGACGCCATCCGCCGTCATCCGCGCCAAGATCGAGGTGGTGCTGATCGCAATCGCCGTCATCTTCTGCCCGCTGATCGCCGCACTGGCCTTCGCCGCACCGATCCAGGCTGCCGTGAGTGCCGGCGCGATCATCCTCAGCGCGGCCTCGGCGACTGCGATCCAGCTCTGGTTTCGGGTGCAGGCCCGGCGTAGCCAATTCCGGCGCCGCCAGACCTCGTCGCGGCTTGCGACCTTCGCCGAAGCGTTTTCCTCGATCGGCTGGGCCGCAACCGCGGCATTGCTGCTTGCACTCCCCATCGCCGGCCTCATCAGCGGCCTGATCACCGCGAGCCTCGTTGCGCTCACCTGGAAGTTCAGCCCAAGGCGGGACTGAAGGCAGGACTGATAGCCGGAGTGAGAGGTGCGACACTGACGCGCTGTTGATTGCAGCCCATTGGCCCCGCGCCGCAATGCACGCTAGACTTTCCCTGACATCATCGGGGACGGACTTATGCGGCGACTGGTTTCGGCGGCTCTGGCGCTGTTCGGCGCGGTCCTCTCACCTGCCCTCGCCCAGCAGCCACAGCGCAGCGAATGCCTGGCGATGGCCAACGCGGCCCCGCGCGCTCTGCCGGTCGCATTCCGGCCGGCGGCCGACACAGGCGAGGTCGAGATTACCTATGCCGGCCATTCCACCTATTTCATCGACACGCCCGGCGGCTTGCGCATCGCGACCGATTATAGCGGCGCCTACCAGGTCGGGCGGCTGCCCGACGTCGTGACCATGAACCGGGCCCACAGCACGCACTACTCTCTGTTTCCCGATAAGCGCATTCCTCACGTGCTGCATGGTTGGGGCGAGAACGGCAAGCCGGCGATCGTGTCGGAGCGCATCAGTGACGCCTTCATCCGCAATGTCACGACCGACATCCGCCGCTATTTCGGCGATGATGCCGGCGCCGACATGATCCGCGACGGCAATTCGATCTTCATCTTCGAGGTCGCCGGCCTCTGCATCGGCCATCTCGGCCACCTCCATCACAAGCTCGACGACAGCCATTTCGCCCAGATCGGACGGCTCGATATCGTGATGGTGCCGATCGACGGCACCTACACCATGTCGCTCGACGGCGTCTCCGAGATCACCAGGCGGCTGCGCGCCTCCGTCGTGCTGCCGATGCATCGCTTCGCCACCCCGCTCGACGATTTCATGCGCCGGATCGGCCAGCAGTTCGAGATCGACCGGCGCTCCGAGCGGTCGTTCCGGATGTCGCGGGATGCGCTGCCGTCGAAGCCGACGGTGATCATCCTCGACGGTGTCTGAGGCGCAATTTTCTCCAAGCCTTCTGCCGTCTTTCGGTGCTGATCTCCTCGCAACAGGAGATCGACATGAACGACTTTGCGCGACTATTGCACGCCGATGGACCGAATTCCGAGCACGCCGCGGCGCTGCAGCTTTACGGCCGCTTTGTCGGCGATTGGGACGCCGAAATCACCGCCCATGGCCTCGATGGGACCAAACATGCCGCGCCCGGCGAGATCCATTTTGGCTGGGTGCTCGAGGGCCGCGCGGTCCAGGACGTCTGGATCATCCCGCGCCCCGCAGGCTCTCAGGCCTTTCCGATTGCGGGCAATTGGTACGGCACAACCCTGCGCGTCTACGATCCGACCATCGATGCGTGGCGGATTTCCTGGTTCGATCCCGGACGCAGCGTCTTCCGCCAGCAGATCGGCCGGCCGCGCGGCGCCGACATCGTGCAGGAAGGCACGACGGAGGCCGGCGAACTGACGCGCTGGAGCTTTACGGAAATCACCGGCGATTCCTTCCACTGGCTCGGCGAGGTCAAGCCGGCCGATGCAAGCGATTGGCGGCTGATGGTCGATGTGAAGGCGAAACGGCGGAAGGGCTAAAGATCTGATGGTTGCTTGCGGGGGAGGTCGGCGCGCAGCGCCGGGTGGGGGCTTTCTCCGCATTGGGAATGTCCCAGTGCGGAGACACCCCCACCCCGGCCCTCCCAACAAGCGGGAGAGGGAGCGCACCTGCTCCGCCGCTGCTGTGGTGCTCTGAGCAATCCGCGCTGCTGTGCGTGCGTGTGAGATGTTAGGCTCCGCCCTCAAAAGACAACAGGGAGCGAACACCGATGGCTGCAAGCAGCGTGCCCGCCAATACGAGCGGGCTGTTCGTCGAGCCGCGCGAGGACTGGCTCGCGCTGCATCAGGAGGAGACCATTGATCCCTTGCGGCCGATCGTCGATCCCCATCACCATCTCTGGAATCGCGGCCACCGCTATCTGATCGAGGAAATGGCGGCCGACATCGCCTCCGGCCACAACGTCATCGCGACCGTCTATGTCGATTGCCGCTCGATGTATCGCGCGCATGGGCCGGAAGCGTTCCGGCCCGTCGGCGAAGTCGAGTTCGCCAACGGCGTCGCCGCGATGAGCGCGAGCGGCGCTTACGGCAAGGCGGCGATCTGCGCCGGCATCGTCAGCCACGCCAATCTGCTGCTGGGCGAGGCCGCCAAGCCGGTGCTGGAAGCAGAGATCGCCGCCGGCAATGGCCGCTTTCGCGGCATCCGGCATTCCTCGGCCTGGGACGAGGACCCCGTCGTCGCCGGCATGTATGCGAACCGGCCGAAGGGCCTTTTGCAGGATCCAGCTTTCCGCAAAGGCTTTGCCTGCCTGGCACCACTGAACCTCAGCTTCGATGCGTGGCTGTTCCATCCGCAGATCGACGAGCTGACCGAATTGGCGCGCGCCTTCCCCGACACCAGGATCGTGCTCGACCATTGCGGCGGCCCGGCCGGCGTCGGCCGCTTTGCAGGGCGGCGCGAAGAGGTGCTTGCGCAATGGCGCGCCTCGATCCGCGAGATCGCGACATGCGAGAACGTGGTGGTCAAGCTCGGCGGCCTAGCCATGTGCCTGCTCGGCTACGACTTCCATTTGCGCGAGAGGCCGCCGTCATCCGAGGAGCTCGCCGCGGCCTGGCGCCCTTACGTCGAGACCTGCATCGAGGCGTTCGGACCCAAGCGCGCGATGTTCGAGAGCAACTTCCCGCCGGACAAGGGCCAGTGCAGCTACCAGGTGATCTTCAACGCCTTCAAGCGCATCGCCGCACCCATGAGCGAGGCCGAGAAGACCGCGCTGTTCTCGCAGACCGCCATCGACGTCTATCGGCTCAAGCTGCCGTCATGACGAGAAGAGGGGCCGGGATGTTGATCCCGACCCCTCTTCCGTCGTGGCCGCTGGGAAGCGTTCTTGAATTGAGATTATTGTTTGAGCATGATCTTTTCGGAAAACCGCTGCACACTTTTCCGGATCATGCTCTAGCCGGCACCCATCAGGGAGGCCGGACGGCGCTCTCCGGTGGAGGCGAAGATCTTCTTCAGCTTGTTGACGACGCGGATCAGGAAGCCGATCATCACGGGATTGGTCTTGCGGCAGAAGGCGATCTTCTTGACGTGGCCTTCGACATGCCATTTGGCATGCGCACCGTCGCGGAAGAAGATCACGTCGCCGGGGCCGTAGCGCTTGGGCGGCATGCCGTCGCTTTCGAGCACGATCGATCCTTCCATGATCATGATCGTCTCGTCGATATCGTAGTACCAGTTGAAGCGGCCTTCGGTGCACTGCCAGATGATGGTCGAGGCGGTGCCGTCGGCGCTGGTGGACAGGATATGCGAGCGCGACACGGGATTGCCCTCGATGATCCAGGATGGCTCGATCGGCCGGAGCTCGAGATCCACGTTACAACTACCGATTTCAATCAATGAGCGCGACATCTTCTTCCCCAGGGGATATAATAAGTATGGCCGGGTCTCGGCCCGGATTGTTTCGAAAGATGTCGGGAACGCTAGTCATCCGTTTTTAATTCTTTCTTACGCAGGCCTCGAAAATCAGCCGCAAGTTGCAGGCGCGAGACGGTTAACGTCGCGATTTCCCTGCAAATTCGCGCACATGAACCGATCCTTTTTGGGGTGCGACAAAGTGCGCGGAAGCATAAAACGGAGCCACGCCGATGCCCCTCACGCCCGAGGTTTTGACAGCCAATCGTGAGGCCGTCGCCTGGCTGGTCAGCCTCGATATCTCCTTCGCGCCGGACGAGCAGCCCTGGTTCACTATCGACGGCATCGAGACACCCCGGCAGATCGGCAGTGACGGCTCGGGGGGCGCGTTCGTGCTGCTGCCGCCGCAGAATGTGCTCTACGTCTCATCGGAGGGCCGCGCCGGAATTATCGCCGATACGTTCGAGGCGTTCGTCCAGCTCGTCGTCGCCCGTCCCTATTGGCTCGACATCCTCAAGTTTTCCGGCGGCGACCTCGCGGAGATGCGGCGTGCGGCGGAGGCGCTGGAGGCGACGCTCGACGACGAGGACGAGATCAACGAGGCTCGCGAGGAGATCCTCAAGAGCCTCGACATGGACGAGGCGGACGATCCCGTCGGCGCGCTCTACGAGGCGATCGCTGCTTCCGACGCCATCGTGCGGGCCACCGACGGCAGCCCGTTCACGACACTGTTCAACCGCTTCAGCATCGACAACAATCCGATGCTGCGCAACGCGGCGGCGTGAGGAGCCCGCCAGCGGCGAGCGTCTCGAAGGATGGCCGCAAGACGCGCTACTTCGCCCACTCGCCCTTGCGGAATACCGGTACCTTACTGCCATCGGCCAAGATGCCGTCGATGTCGGTCTCGGCCGAGCCGATCATCCAGTCGATGTGGATCAGGCTCTGGTTGCCGCCTTGCGCGGCGATCTGCTGCGGGGTGAGCTGCGCCCCGTTGATGAAGCACTTCGAATAGCACTGGCCGAGCGCGATGTGGGACGCTGCGTTCTCGTCGAACAGCGTGTTGTAGAACAACAGCCCGCTCTGCGAGATCGGCGAGGAATGCGGCACCAGCGCCACTTCGCCGAGACGCCGGGCGCCCTCGTCGGTGTCGAGCACCTTGTTCAGCACCTCCGCGCCGCGCGAAGCCTTTGCATCGACGATCTTGCCGTCCTCGAAGCGCACCGCGATGTTGTCGATCAGCGTGCCCTGATAGGACAGCGGCTTCGAGCTCACGACATGGCCGTAGACCCGGCGGCAATGCGGCGTGGTGAAGACCTCTTCGGTCGGGATGTTGGCGTTGCAGCTGATGCCGTTCTTGGCGGACGAGGCACCGCCTTCCCATTCATGACCATCGGCAAGCCCGATGGTAAGGTCGACACCCGGTCCGTCGTACTGCAGCGCGCGGAAACGCTGGCCGTTGAGCCAGTTGGTGCGCTCGCGCAGCACCGCATTGTGGCTCGCCCAATTGCCGATGGCGTCCTCGCGGTCGACACGGGACGCCGCGAAGATCGCATCCGCCAGCTTGCCGATCGCAACGTCTTCGGGATCGTTGGGGAATACCTGCTTCGCCCAGGACGGGCTCGGATAGGCAATGATATTCCAGTTGGTGTCGAAATTGACGATCTTTTCCAGCGCCGGCTGATAGGCCATCGAGTTGGCCTTGCTGGCGCGCGCCACCTTGGACGGATCCTCGCCCGACAACAGCATCGGATTGTCGCCGACGATGGCGAGCCGCGCGGTGTTGTCGGAGAACGCCTTGGCCATGCCCTCGTAGAGCCAGTTGGCGGCGCGATCGAAGCTGTTGTCGTGACCGTGGCGGTAACGCGCCAGCGTCATCTCCTCGTCCGACAGGATCGGCGTCACGATGCCGGCGCCGGCCTTGTAAGCATGCACGGCGATCCGCCGCACCAGCGGCAGCGCGATCGCGGGCGCCGTCAGAAGCAGATCCTGTCCCGGCCGCAAGCCCAAGCCCACCTTCACCGCCACCTCGGCCAGCCGGTCGAGTTTCACGGGATCGATGGGCGTGGCGGTGATGCGTTGATCGGTCATGCCGGGTCCTCTGCCGAAAGTCTCTCGTTCAATCTAAGTCTAGCATCGCGAGACACAAGTATGCGAGCACCTTGCGACACATGAAAGATACGCAGTTTCACGCATCTTGGTTTTCAACGCGTTGAGGATTTCAGCACCCGGTCGACCATGGCCGGCGCAAGGCCGAGGTAATTTTTCGGTGAGGTGAGCGCCTCGATTGTGGCGCGATCGATGCGGCTCGATATCCGGGAGTCCACGGACAGCGCGTCGGCCAGGCTCATGCCCTTCTCGTTGGCCTGACGGCAGGCGTCATAGACCACGTCATGGGCCTCCTGCCGGCCGAGCTGTGGCGCGAGCCCCATCATGACCGCCTCGGCCACGATCAGGCCGCGGCTGACCGCAAGATTGTCGTTCATCTTCGCCTCATCCACGATGAGGCCTGCGAGTGCGAACTTCGCCTGGTGCAGCGCGCCGGCGGTCAGCACGAAGCTCTCCGGAATCGCCATCCATTCGGCGTGCCAGGGGCCCGTGGCGCGTTCGAAATCCTGCACCATGGCGTCGAGCATCAGGCCGGCGTGCTGGCGCACCGCCTTGGACGCCGCCAGCATCAGCTCCGACGAGATCGGGTTGCGCTTCTGCGGCATGGTCGAGGAGGCGCCGCGTCCCTTGACGAAGGGCTCGTAGACTTCGGCGAACTCGGTCGAGGCCATGATCATGATGTCGAGTGCGATCTTGCCGAGCGAGCCGGTGACGAGCGCGAGAAAGTTCACGGCTTCTGCAAAGCCGTCGCGCGCGACGTGCCAGGTCGAGGCGGGAATGCCGAGCTTCAGCTCCGCGCAGAGCGCCTCCTGCACCGCAAAACCCTTGTCGCCGAGCGAGGCCAGCGTGCCGGCGGCGCCGGCGAACTGGCCGACCAGGACGCGCGGCTTCAATTGCGTCAGCCGCTCGGCGTGGCGGTCGAACATAGCGAGCCAGATCGCGGTCTTGTAGCCGAAGGTCACCGGCAGCGCCTGCTGGAGATGGGTACGGCCCGCCATCGGCGTGTCCCGGTAACGCTTCGAGAGGTCGGCGAGGATACGGCGAAGTTCGGCGATGTCGTGCTCGACGATCTCGAACGCGGCGCGCAGTTGCAACACCACGGCGGTGTCCATGATGTCCTGCGTGGTCGCGCCCCAATGCACGTAGCGGCCGGCCTCGCCGCACTGCTTCACCAACTGATGCACCAGAGGGAGGATGGGATAGCCGACGATGTCGGTCTCCTGCCTGAGCAGATCGAAGTCGAGCGCGGCGACGTCGGTCCGCGCCGCGATCTGATCGGCGGCCTCCTGCGGGATCACGCCACACTTCGCCTCAGCCTTCGCCAGCGCCACCTCGACCTCGGCGTAGCGAGCCACCAGCGCGACGTCGGAGAACACCTCCCGCATCTCGGGCGTACCGAAGGCGTCGCGGAACAGCATGGAATCGAGCACGGTGGTGGAGGCAGGAAAGGCGGGCATCGGCGTTTCTTCGTGGTTGGTGTTTGTGTGGGCGACAGCTTACGCAGGGCACGCAGTTCGGCAAAGGACATTCGCGGCTGAGGTGCCGGAGCGAAGCGGAGGCCTCGAAGGAGGGACGGCCCGGCTGCATCGTGGCCGTTCATCCTTCGAGGCTCCCCGCGCGGCGCCTTGCGTCGCGCGTCTCGCGCCTCAGGATGACGGGTCGATTTCGGACGGAATATCCGGTCAATACGTCGCCCACTGCGTCTGCCACAATCGCACGGCATGGCTGCCATCACGCGATCGCGATGAACCAGGCGGCCCCTTCGGCAGACTTACAGCTTTCGACCCCAATTTTCATTTTGTCGTTTGCTAGCCCCAATTCGTAATGAGGCCTGAGTTTCGACGTGCAGTTTCTGTTCCGGGACCACCTTCTCGATACCGACCGGCGCGAGCTGAGCCGCGAGCAGGTTCCCGTTGCCGTGGAGCCGCAGGTTTTCGATCTCGTCGTCCACCTCATGCAGAACCGCGACCGGGTGGTCAGCAAGGGCGAGTTGATCGACAAGATCTGGCACGGGCGCAGCGTCTCCGAATCCACCTTGACCAGCCGGATCAACGCGGCGCGCAAGGCCGTCGGCGACAGTGGCGCAAGCCAGGCGTTGATCCGCACCATCGCCCGCAAGGGCTTTCGCTTCGTCGGAGATGTCGAGGCCAAAGGTAGCACGATGGGTGGCGCGATCGCGCCGGAGCCCGGCTACGTCGCACGGGTGCAGCGCGCCGCACTCGCGCTTCCCGAGCGGCCGGCGATCGCCGTGCTGCCCTTCACCAATATGAGCGGCACGGCCGAGCAGGATTATTTCTCCGACGGCATCAGCGAGGACATCATCACCGCGCTGTCGAAGCTGCGCTGGTTTTTCGTCATCGCGCGCAACTCCTCCTTCGTCTACAAGGGCCGCGCCGTGCACATCCGCGAGGTCGCGCAGGAGCTCGGAGTGCGCTACGTGGTCGAAGGCAGCGTGCGGCGGAGCGGCGAGCGCCTGCGCATCTCGGCCCAGCTCAACGACGTCTCCACCGGGAGCCATCTCTGGGCCGAGCGCTACGACCGCGAGCTCGCCGACATCTTCGCCGTGCAGGACGAGATCACCGAGGCGATCGTCGCCGCGATCGAGCCGCAGCTCTATGCCGCCGAAAGTTTTCGCGCCCAGCAGAAGCCGCCCGGGAGCCTGGATGCTTGGGACCTCGTGATGCGGGCCTTGTCGCATCACTGGCGTAGCACGCGCGAGGACAATGCCGCCGCGCAAGAGCTGCTCGAAAAGGCTGTCGCGATCGATCCCGCCTATGGCAAGGCGCTGGGCCTGCTCGCGACCAGCCATATCTTCGGCGCGCATATGGGTTGGGCCGACATGGCCGCGACAGTGCCGATCGCCGAACGCGCGGCGCTCGCGGCGGTGGAGGCCGATCGCGAGGACGCCTGGGCCCATCACGGCCTCGCCTACACCTATCTGTTCCGCCGCCGCTTCGACGACGCGCTGGCGGAGTTCGAGCTGGCGCTGACGCTCAACCCGAACTTCGCGATGGCGCACGCCTTTTACGGCGTGACGCTGTGCTACGCCGGACGATGGCAGGAGGGCGACGCCGCCGCACGTCGCGCGCTGCGGCTGAGCCCGCGCGATCCGCTCGCGGCGGTCTATTGCGGGGTTGCGGCCTATGCCCGGTTCGTCGGCCGTGACTATGACGGAGCTGTGCAGATGGCGCGGGAGTCGATGCGGCAGCGCGGCGATTTCGTCGGCGCGCACCGCGTGCTGACGGCCGCCGCCGGGATGTCAGGAGATCCGGCGCTCGCAGCGTCCGCCCTGGAAGGCCTGCGCCGCGCCCAGCCCGAGGTCTCGCTCGCCTGGATCACGCGCGAGCTGCCGATGCTGCGGGACGAGGATCGTGCGCATTATCTCGAAGGATTGCGGCGCGCCGGAATGACGTGACGGCGGCGCGCCTTCTCCCATCGCAGCCGCGATCGCAAGCTAATTTAGGCGCTAATCGTCGTCGGACCCAAACAGCCTGATCTGCGGGAAGCCACCGCGCGGCCGGCTGGCGTAATCGTGCGCATCGGAATCCTCGCGGATGTTGCGCGCGACGTCGTCCCAATCGGTGCGGTCGCGCAGGCTCCGTTGCTCGCGACCCTCATAGTAGTGGCGGCGCTCGGCCCAACGCTCGCGGCGCTCCATCCTGCGCCGCTCGGACGCCGCGCGCTTCACGTCGGACTCCCTCGCCTTGGCATAGGCGTTCTCGGGTGAAGAGGCCGGGTCGGCCGATGCCTGCTGCTCAGCCGGCTTTGCGGCTTGCGGAGGCGATGCGATTGCTGACTTCGACTGTTCCTTGGACTGTTCCTTGGGCGGCTCGACCGCGGCCGCTTGCGAAGGCGGCGGCGCCGGCAGTCCGGCATTCGCCTGAGTGGTCTGCGTGTCGGGCTTGACAGCCTCCGGCTTCGCTTCGGCTTGCGCCGGCGCGGCAATCATTGCACCGAAGGCTTGCGAGCCGGTGAGATAATTGACGCGTTCCGACGGCGCGCTCGCCTGTGCCGGCGCGCCCGCGGACTCCGCGCGCTGCGCCATCTTGCTGGTGTCCGGGCCCTGTTTGGACGCGACCGGGTTCATGATGTTGCCGGCGACGATGCCCCCGCCAAGACCTATGGCAATGGCCGCGATAATGGTTCCGGCACCGACGAAATAGGCTGTCGAGGCGCGCATTGATCCACTCCCTCTTTGGGGCGAGCAACGCACGTTGATTGCCAGATGTTCCGGATGCAGGAGCGGTTCCCGGAGGAAACCCGCGTGTCAGATCTGCTGCGCGACTTTTTCAAGCCCGATGAGGCGGGCGAGCTTGCGCACTTCTTCTTTCTGATCGTCACGCAGTTGGAACAGCAGCGGCATGGCGGCCGACTTCAACTGCTGGACCTCGTCGCAATTCGGATCAATCTGCGCGCTCGGTGGCGCGTTCGGATTGGAGAGCTTGTTCGCCGAGATCTTGCGGACAACGTTGCGCAGCGCGGTCTCGACCGAAGGCCAGTAATATTCCTGCGACGAGGACAGCTTCAGGCGATCCCTGATGCCGGAGATCTGTGCGTCGGACAGCAGGGTATAGTGTTTCTGCGGCTGCGGCTTGGCGACAACCTTCGGCTTGGCCGGAACTTCGACGGCGGGAACTTCAGCCGCGGCGGGCGCTTCGGACGCGCTCAACGACGCCTTTGGCATCGGGAAATCGGATGGCGTGGCGGCGGCAAAGGCCTGACGCAGCGGCTCGGCCAGTACGGGCGCGCGCGAAAGCCTGTCGGCCGGCACCTGGACCGGCTCGATCGCGGCCGAAGCCAGGGCCAGGGTCGGAACCAGACGGTCGGCCTTGGCGGCGCGGTTGGTGGCGAGCGGCTTGGCCGGAGGCGTCTGCGCGATCATCTCTTCGCTGACGCTGGGCACGCTGTCCCGGCCAAGAATGGCGGTGGTGGCGGCACCCAGGACGAGGAAACAGGTCAGCACAACGATGGTGATGGCTTTGGACAAACGTCTCTCCGCGCCCAACTTCAAGTCCACGTGATCACTGCCCGACAACTGGGCGATAATTAAGGCTTAACCGTGCCATCGCGGCGGCAATCGCGCGGACTGCGGCGACATCGCCCGGAAAATTCAAGGAAATCAGGCAGCTGCCGAAAGGTCGTAGGCGTCCTGGATGTCGGCGACGATCTCCGAGGCCTCCCACACCGCGCGCGGCTCGACCGATTGCAGCGTCACCGTCCAGTTGCCGCCCCGGCGGGTGCGGGGGACGCTGACGATGTCGAACCGGACGTTGCGGCACAGCGGGTGGCGCGCCAGCGCATGAGCAACGCGGACGCGGATTTCGTCCAGCGAAGCCGCTGTCTTGCTGTTGAGAAAATCGAAGTCCATCGCCTGTCCCTCTCGGCCCTGGTTGGTGGCCGTAAGGGGATTCTTGGCCGGCGTTGGTTAATCTGCCGTTAAATAAGGGGAGCGGAGGAGCCCGGGATTAACCGTGATCCACACCGTCGTGGCCGGGCTCGACGGGCTGCGCCTACGGCCCGCCCGCCGCACGATATTCGGCGAGCGTCCGCGCAACCAGTTCGTCAACCGCCGGCACGTCCGTCACCCCCGAGGTCGAGTGGCCGCCGCTCCAGATGTCGCGCCAGCGTTTTGGCCGGCTCTCGCGCGCGGCAACGTCGATGTCCTCAGCGATGTCGATCGCGCCGCGTGCCGGGAGATCGTCGGGATCGAGGCCGGCGGCCACGATCGACGGCCTCAGCATGCTGGTCTGCAACCCCGTGAACGCAGTGGTGAGCAAGATGTCGTCGGCGCAGCTCTCGACCAGCATGCGCTTGTAGCGTTCGTCCGCCATGCTCTCGCGCGTCGCGATGAATTTCGTGCCCATATAGGCGAGATCGCAGCCGAGCACTTCGGCCGCATGCAGCGCTTGGCCGTCGCTGATGCCGCCGGCGAGCACGATGACGCCGTCGTAGAATGCGCGCACCGCGCGGACGAAGGCGAACGGATTGAGCCAGCCGGTCTGCCCGCCCGCGCCCGCCGTGAGCAGCACGAGCCCATCGACACCTGCTTCCGCCGCGCGCTCTGCATGGCGGATCGAGGCGACGTCCGCCAGCACCAGCGCGCCTGCGTCATGCAGCGGCTCCACCACGGGCGCGGGCGAGCCGACCGAGGTGATGACGATCTCCGGCCTGTGCCGCAGCAGCACGGCGAGATCCTGCGCGAGCCGCGCGTTGGAGCGGTGCACGATCAGGTTCGGGCAGAGTGGTGCTGGCTTGCAGCCGGTTTGATCCTGATGCTGCCGCAGCCGCGTTTCGATCTCGGTGAGCCATTCATCGAGCTGCTCCGCGCTGCGGCAATTCGCGGTGGGGAAGCTGCCGATCACGCCGTTGCGGCAGGCCGCGACCACGAGCTCGACGCCCGACACCAGGAACATCGGCGCTGCGATCAGCGGCAGAGCGAGACGATCGCCGAAGCGTTGCAGTCGATCTGATGGCACGCAAATCTCCTCGTCACGCTTGCCTCCCGGTGCGGGCTTTGTCGTTTCCTCCCGCAGTCCCTGTGCTAGCGTCGCCGGCAACATTGGCACGCCAGAAGCCGGTGACAAAGCAACGAGGAAACATATGTCCGATCCGCTCCACGCATCGTCCCCGACTTGCGCGCAGACGCTACGGGCGTTGTCGCGCTATCCCGGTCGCACTGCTTTCGCGTGGCCCGAGGGATCGCTGAGCTATCAAGGAACGATCGACTTGATCGGACGCATCCAGGGCGTGTTCATGCGGCTTGGACTGCAGGCGGGCGCGCGCGTCGCCTTCCTCACCGCGAACCGCGCCGACAGCTGGTGCGCCGGCGTCGCCGCGCAATTGTCGCGGCTCTGCATCACCTGGCTGCATCCGCTGGGATCGCTGGAGGACCAGCTGTTCCAGCTCGAGGATTCCGAGGCCGAGATGCTGGTGGTGGATGCGGCCGCCTTCCGCGATCGCGGCGGCGAGCTTTCCGCGAGGGCGAGCCGGCTGAAGGCGATCTTCACCATGGGGCCGGCCGGTTACGGTGTTGATCTGCTGGCAGCGATCGAGAGCGCGGGACACGCCAGCGCGCTGTGTCTCGCCGGCCTCGACGATCTCTCCACGCTGAACTACACCGGCGGCACCACCGGAAAATCCAAGGGCGCGCTGCGCTATCACCGCGAGAACGCCGGAGCGGCGGCCGCGATCCTCGCCGATTTCGAGATCCCCGACGCCGCACGCTACCTCACGGTCGCCCCGATCAGCCATGTCGCGGGCACGAAAGTGCTGCCGACCTTGATGCGCGGCGGCACCGTGCACATGCTGAAGGGATTCGATCCCGAGGCCGTGCTGACCACGATCGCGCGCGAGCGCATCAACTTCACGCTGTTCGTGCCGACCATGATCTACGTCCTGCTCGACCATCCCTCGCTCGGGAAGACCGACCTGTCCTCGCTCGAGCTCGTGCTCTACGGGGCGTCGGCGATGTCGCCGAGCCGGCTGGTCGAGGGCATCGAGCGCATCGGACCGGTGTTCTCGCAACTTTACGGGCAGACCGAATGCTATCCGGTCTCGGTGCTGCGCAAAGCCGATCACGATCTCAAGGCGCCCGAGCTGTTCCTGTCCTGCGGCTTCCCAATCGCGGCCTGCGAGGTCAAAATCCTCGACGACAACGACCAGGAGGTGAAGACGGGCGAGGCCGGCGAAATCTGCGTGCGGGCCCCGCACGTGATGGCGGAATACTGGAAGCGGCCCGACATCACCGCCGAGACGCTGAAGAACGGCTGGGTCCACACCGGCGACATCGCGCGCAAGGACGAGCGCGGCTACATGTTCATCCTCGACCGCAAGAAGGACATGATCGTGTCCGGCGGCTTCAACATCTTCCCGCGCGAGGTCGAGGACGTGCTGTCGCAGCACGCCGACGTCGCCATGGTCGCGGTCGTCGGCATTCCCGACGAGAAATGGGGCGAGGCCGTCACCGCCATCGTCGTGCCGCGCGAGGGCGCAAGGCCCGATCCGGTCGAGTTGATCAACCTCGTGAAGACGCGAAAAGGCTCGGCGCATGCCCCGAAGCAGATCCAGTTCGTCAAGCAATTGCCGATGACCGGCGTCGGCAAGGTCGACAAGAAGGTATTGCGTGCGGGGTTCTGGAGCGGGCGGGACCGGATGGTGGGGTAAACCCCCGGGATTTTACGGTGTGATTGTGGCCCCGGCACCACAACAAGCAACGGAGTATGCGCGGGCGATGGCCGCCCGATTGCAGGCGAATCAGGGAATCAACTAGACCGCTGACGGGGCTGGGAAGCGGAGTAAGAGATGAGAGTCGCTTCCCTGGAAAGTGCAGTCGCCGCGGTCACGTTGATCACGGCTATCGTCGTGGTGCTGTGGGAGATCAAGATCTTCTACGGAATGTGAACTGGCAGGATGCCTCGTCGCACACGACCAAGCATCCCTTCCGCGGCGGCGGAAGCCTGCCCGTTCAATCGGCTCACAGAGCAACCGCTGCAAAGGCCGTCACGCTCACCGCTTCTCGATCACCAGGCTCTGCACCGCGCGGCCGAAATAGCCTTGCCTATCCGCCAGCCGCGACATTGCGAGCCCCGCGCCGTCGGGGCCGATCCAGGAATCGCCGTCGAGCAGAATCCAATCGCCGACGGGCTGGCGCGAAAAATTCACGGTCAGGTCGGCGTTGATGTAGGTCCAGGCACGGAAGTCGAGGGTCGAGGCGGTGCCGTTGGAGAAATCGGCGGCGACCACGGCGCGCATGGCCTGCGAGATTGCTTCGCCGGCAATCAGCGGATGGTCGACGCGAAACCAGATCGCGCCGGCGCCGGCCTGGCCGAAGCGGCCGCGCGCGGCGCGCATCGAGACCGAACGCACGAACGGGCTGGTGGCGGCGTGACCGTCCTCGACCAGCGAGTCCTCCGGCATGGGCAGCGTCACCGGCAGCGCCTTGACGTCGTCGGGCAACGACAGCGCCTGGCGCCTGATCTTGAGCACGGTGGCGCCGACGACCTGCACACCGTCGGCGAGCAGCTTGATTTCGCAGAGCTGAATCTTGCGGCCCTCGCGCAAAACGTCAGTCACGATCGTCAGCGGGGCGACCGGAACGGGCCGCATCAAATCGATGGTGACGCGCGCGATGTCCATCGGAGCAGGCGTCGGAATGCGTTCGGCCGCCCAGGTCACCAGCGACGCCGGCGCCGAGCCGTGCTGCATGCGCCGATCCCAGGGACCCGCGGCATCCGGACTGGTGACGACGCTGTTGCCATCGACGCGGTAGATGGGGGGCATATTGGCTCGGTCTCTCGGCTGGCGTTCCCCGGACGCAGCGCAGCGCGTAGCGGTGCGCTGCAGAGCCGGGGTCCATGCGTTGCAATGGGTCCCGGCTCTGCGCAGCAGCGTTGCACGCTGCGGCGCGTCCGGGACACGAGAACTACAACGGCGGATCGATCGCCTCGTCGTATTCCTTCTTGAAGCGCGCGATCAATTCGGCGGCGGGCAGGATGCCCTCGACGCTGCCGATGCCCTGGCCCGAGCCCCAGATTTCCTTCCAGGCCTTCGGCTTGGCGCGCTCGCCGGAAGCGTCGGTGCCGAAATTCATCTTGGAGGGATCGGAGGTCGGCAGATTTTCCGGATCCATGCCGGCGGCGAGGATCGAGGGTTTCAGATAATTGCCGTGCACGCCGGTGAAGAGGTTGGAATAGACGATGTCGTCGGCGGTCGATCCGGCGATCATCTCCTTGTACTTCTCCACCGCATTGGCTTCCTTGGTCGCGATGAAGGCCGAGCCGATATAGGCGAAGTCGGCCCCTAAGATGCGCGCGGCGCGGATTGCCTTGCCGTTGCCGATCGCACCTGACAGCGCGATCGGGCCGTCGAACCACTTTCGTGTCTCGGCGACGAAAGCCAGCGGCGAAATGGTGCCGGCGTGACCGCCGGCGCCGGCCGCGACCAGGATCAGGCCGTCGGCGCCCTTCTCGATCGCCTTGTGCGCGAATTTCTGGTTGATCACGTCGTGGAAGACGATGCCGCCCCAGCCATGCACGGCCCGGTTCAGCTCCTCGCGTGCGCCGAGCGAGGAGATGATCATCGGCACCTTGTACTTGGCGCAGAGCTGCATGTCGTGGTCGAGCCGGTTGTTCGACTTGTGCACGATCTGGTTGACCGCGAACGGCGCCGACGGCTTGTCGGGATGCGCGCGGTCATAGGCCGCGAGCTCCTCGGTGATCCGCGCCAGCCATTCGTCGAGCAGCTCCGGCGGCCGCGCGTTCAGCGACGGAAACGAGCCGACCACACCCGCCTTGCACTGCGCGATCACGAGATCTGGCACCGAGATGATGAAGAGCGGCGAGCCGATCACGGGGATCGACAGGCGTCCTTTGAACAAGGCAGGCATGGACATTGCGGAACGATCCTCTGTTGGCAAGTCAATGGAAGGTTGACCGCCATACCAACAAGGCAATCTTTCCACTGTCAAGTATTGCGTTTTGTCGCCGGAGCGGATGCCTGGGCAGCAATTTCCAAGCAGCGGAATTCGCCTCTCCTCATTCCGGGGCGCGTCTCGTGGCGCGAACCCGGAATCCATCGGGCGTCAGCGCGAATGGTAGAATGGATTCCGGGGTTCGCGCTTCCGCGCGCCCCGGAATGACGAGAGGCGAGAGCTGCTCCTACCCGATCATATCCGGATTGATCAGCCGCTCGAACGAGAACATCTCGTCCCACTTCTCCTGCGTCAGCAGCTTGCGTTCGGTCACCACGATCTGGTGGAGCGACTTGCCGCTCTTGTAGCCCTCGCGCGCGATCTCGGCGCATTGCTTGTAGCCGAGCAGCGGCTTCAGCACCGTGACGATGCCGAGCGAGTTCAGCACCATGTTGCGGGTGTGCTCCTCGTTGGCGGTGATGCCGACCACGCAATTCTCGCGCAGGCTGTTGACCGCGCGCTCCATGGTGCGGATCGAGAAGAACAGCGCGAACGAGATCACCGGCTCCATCACGTTGAGCTGGAGCTGGCCCGCTGACGCGGCCAGCGTCACCGTGGTGTCGAGCCCGATGACGAGGAAGCTGGTCTGGTTGACGACCTCGGGGATGACAGGATTGACCTTGCCGGGCATGATCGAGGAGCCCGGCTGCAGCTGCGGCAGGTTGATCTCGTTGAAGCCGGCACGCGGTCCGGAGGCGAGCAGGCGGATGTCGTTGCAGATCTTGGTCAGCTTGCTCGCGGTGCGCTTCAACACGCCCGAGAGCTGCACATAGGCGCCGGTGTCGGAGGTCGCCTCGACGAGATCGCCGGCGAGGATGAAGTCGACGCCGGTCAGCGCGCTGAGGTGCCGGACCGCGAGCTTGGGATAGCCGACCGCAGCCGTGACGGAGGTGCCGATCGCGGTGGCGCCGAGATTGATCTCGCGCAGCAGCGCACGCGCTTCCGAGATGCGGTCGACCTCCTCACCGATCGTGGTGCCCCAGCCCCGGAATTCGGCCCCGAGCGACATCGGCACGGCATCCTGCAGATGCGTGCGGCCCATCTTCAGCACACGGTCGAACTCGCGCCCCTTGGCGAAGAACGCTTCCTGGAGCTGGCGCAGCGCGGTCATGTAGCTCTCGAGCCGCAGGATCAGCGCGAGGCGAAAGGCGGTCGGATAGGTGTCGTTGGTCGACTGGCCGTAATTGACGTGATCGTTCGGGCTGACGTGCTGATAGTCGCCCTTGCCGAAGCCGAGTGATTCCAGCGCGAGGTTCGCGATCACCTCGTTGGCATTCATGTTGGTGGAGGTGCCGGCGCCGCCCTGGATGAAGTCGGTGACGAACTGGTCCATCATGTCGCCGGCGATGACGCGGTCGCAGCCGAGGATGATCGCGTCCGCGACCTTGGCCTCGATCGCGCCGAGATCGCGATTGGCCATGGCGGCTGCCTTCTTGACGTAACCGAGCGCCTTCACGAAGTAAGGCTCCTGGTTCATCGGAATGCCGGTGATGTGGAAGTTCTCCTTACCCCGGATGGTCTGGACGCCGTAATAGATGTCGTCGGCGATCTCACGCTGTCCGAGGAAGTCCTGCTCCGTACGGCTCATGGGCGCTCCTTGTTGCTCGCGCGACGTCCTTTAGTTCTGGCACAGCGCGCTGGTCACGAAAGTATCGGTGCGGCAGTCGTCCGGCTTGCGAGCCCTGCCGGGAATCAGGACCTTGGCTGAGCATTTTTCCGCGGAGTCGGCATTCAGGCTCTTGCCGTCCCTGTAACCCTTGCTCTGGCAGAGCTGGTCGGCGGCCTGCTTGCAATCGGGCGCGCCGTTGGACGAGGCCGGACAGGCCACCCGGCCCGACACCATGGTCGAGGGCTTCGCCAGCCGCGACAGATCGTTCATGGTCTCGCTGGGGCTTTTGATCGGCGGCAGGATCGAGGGCAGCTTGTCGAACAGCTTGCCCATTTCATTGATCAGCCCGGGATTTTCCGCTGCCGCCGATGGAGCGGGCGTCGAGGGCTGAGGCGCGGCCTGCGGCCCCTGCTCCTGCAAGCCGCGCGCCGACGGAGCGGATTGCGGCCATCCGGTCCCGGCGGCACCGAGCAGGACCAGCAGCACTGCTGATATCAGCGTCCCGAGCCGCAAGGCCGGATTGCCGGATCGAACCATCATGACGGCAACCGTAGCCGAAGCCGGCCCGGCGGCAAAGCGCTGTGGATCTAGATCAACTTGATCGCCACCACGAAGCCGAGCACCAGCACGGCGGCACCGACCGCCACCACGAGACCGAGATGCTTCTCGATCTGGACCCGGATCCAGTCGCCATAGCGGTTGAGCAGGATGGCGACGATGAAGAAGCGTCCGCCGCGCGCGACGATCGAGCAGATGGTGAACAACAAGATGTTGTAGCCGGCAAAGCCCGAGGTGATGGTGACGAGCTTGTAGGGGATCGGCGTCAAACCCTTGAGCAGGATGATCACCGCGCCCCACTCCGCATAGGAGGCACGGAAGGCGTCGACCTTGTCGCCGAGGCCGTAGACCTGGATCAGCCAATGACCGACCGAGTCGAACAGCAGCGCGCCGATGGCGTAGCCCAGGATGCCGCCGAGTACAGAGGTGATGGTGCAGACGGTCGCGTAGAGCCAGGCGCGCTGCGGGCGCGCCAGCGACATCGGAATCAGCATCACATCCGGCGGCACCGGAAAGAAGGAGCTTTCGGCGAAAGACACCGCTCCCATGATCCAGAGCGCGTAGGGCTTGTGAGCGGCGTCGATGCACCAGTCGTAGATACGTTTCAGCATGGCGCCGCGATGAAGCACCATGGGACGGATTTGTCCATGCCGAGATTGAGGCGAATTATGACGTTTCGAGCATGATCCGGAAAAGTGTGCGGCGGTTTTCCGGAAAGATCATGCTCAAACAAGAAGCTAAAGCGCGATGAACCATTCACCCTGATCTTATCGCGCTTTAGTGGCGCTTGCGCGCGGCACGCCCCTCGAGCGCGACAATTGGCCGCCTGGCAGCCACGCGCGGTGACGCGACCTTGGGCAGCTTCATCGGTGATTTCGGCAGCTTCTCGGCAATGCCGAGCATGTCTTCCCGCCGCGTCATCTCGCGCCAGACGTCCTCGGGGCGCACGCCGGCAGAGGCCCAGAGCACGGTGAGATTGTACAAGAGATCGGCGCTTTCCCGGATCACGGCGTCGGTATCGCCATTGACGGCATCGATCACGACCTCGATGGCCTCTTCGGCGAGCTTCTTTGCCATTTTCGAGGGCCCGCGCTGAAACAGCCGGGCCGTACGCGATGTTGCCGGATCAAGATCCCTGGCCGCGAGCACAGCCAGATATAGCCGCTCAAGCGAATCACTCATGGTACTCAAAACTACTCTAAACAAATGGCGAGCGTGTTAACGCGCGGCAATAAAAGCAGAAAACAGGCCGGCGCGGCAAGCGCGACGGCCTGTCATGGTCAACTCCAGCTGCCAGAACTAGTAGCAGTTCTGGTAGTAACCTTGGCCGCAGAACTCGGACGGAGCGGTGCCGCCGTAGCGCTGATATTGGAAGTTCGGGCCTGGACCATAATAGGGCCCGTAGGCAGGGCCGCTGTAATAGGCGGGACCGCCGTAATAGCCATAGCCCGGACCGTAGTCATAGGCATAGGAGTCACGGGTCGCGGCGATGGCAAGACCGGTGCCGATGGCCGCGAAAGCCGCAGCTGCGGCCGCGCCGCCTCCACCACCATGCCAATGACGGCCACCTGCATAGGACGCGGTCGGGGCAAGCGCGGTCAGCGCCAGCACCGCGGCGGTGGCAAGAACGGCCTTTCGGCCCGCAAACTTGGAGAATCGCTCGAACATGTCTTGGGCCCTCCTTGGGACCTGGAATGGACGCCTGCGGACAGGCTCATGCCTTTCAAACCCGCACAGCCTAAGTTGGGTTCCCCAACCCCAACACAAGCTGAACGGGGTTGCGTAATCGTGCCGCAACCGCCGCTCATCTGCCGTTCATGTTGGCGCGGAGAGACTGGCCGCAGCCGGCGCCGCAAAGCGTCACGAAACCATAACAATGCGGAACCGGCGCAATCGATGTCAAAATTCAAGACGACCGCCCTCCGTTGGCTGCTGGCTCTCTCGATCTCGCTTGCAACGCTCGTTGCAGGCGATGTCGGTGCGGCCGAGACCGCTGCGCCGTCCGTTGCGATCCATTTCACCTTCGACCGCCCGTTGGACGCGAGCATGGCGCCGTTCTTCCTTGCGGCGAAGGACGGCAGGTTCAGCGCCGAACGTCTCAACGTGTCCTTCAACAGCGCAGCCGGATCGCCGGAGGCGCTCGCACGCGTCGCCAAGGGCGACAGCGAGCTTGCGCTGGTCGACATCAACGAGCTGATCCGCCTTCGCGACAAGGAGGACTCGGCGCCGGTCAAGGCGGTGTTCGTGCTGTTCAACCGCGCACCCTACGCGATCGTCGCGCGCAGGAGCCGCGGCATCCATCTCTTGCCCGATCTCGACGGCAAGACCGTCGGCGTTGCCGACGGCGATCTGTCGATGCGGCTGTGGCCGGCGCTGGCGCAGCAGAACGGCATCAAGGCATCGCGCGTCAGATTCCACAAGATTGGCGCCGCGGTCCGCGAGCCGATCCTGTCCGCAGGGCAGGTCGATGCGGTCGCAGGCTTCAACTATCTCTCTGCGGTGAACCTGCGCGACCGCGGCGTGCCCGGAGCCGATCTCGTCGTGCTGCGTTATGCCGACTATGGCTGCGAGGCCTATGGCTTCGCCGTGGTGGTCAATCCCGCCTTCGCTGCAGCAAAGCCGGACGCCGTGAAGGGCTTCGTCCGCGCCTTGATCGCCGGCATCAATGCGACCATCAAGGAGCCGGTGCGTGCGGCGGACGAGGCCGCTGGCCGCATCGACGACGGCGACCGCGGCCTGGAGCTGGAGCGCCTGCGCACCGTCCTCGTCGACAACATCCTGACCGACGAGGTCAAGCGCAACGGCCTCGGCGGCGTCGAGCCGGCGCGCCTGGAGCGCTCGATCGACCAGATCGCGCAGGATTTCAAATTCCGCAAGCGGCCCACGGCGGGCGACATCTTCGACGACCGGTTCCTGCCGCCGGTCGCGGGGCGGCTGATCAACTGAGCAAAACTGACAGCTTCCGCTATATTCCCCGCGCGATCCCTGCTTAAAATACGGGCTCCGTTACCCGCTCGAGTTCGTCGCCCGCATGCCCATCCTCCGTCTCTACACACGTGTTCTCGAACTGCTCGGCAAGGAGGCGCGGCTGGGCTGGCTGCTCGCGGTCGCCAATCTCCTGCTCGCGGGCTCGCAATTCGCCGAACCCGTGCTGTTCGGGCGGATCGTCGACGTGCTGTCGGGCAAGACGGTGGCCGGGTCGAGCTCGGCCTGGCCGTTCCTGGTAGCCTGGGTCGCCTTCGGGCTGTTCACCATTCTCTGCAGCGCGCTCGTGGCCTTGCAGGCCGACCGGCTCTCGCACCGCCAGCGCCAGGCGGTGCTGACCGATTATTTCGAGCACATCCTGCAATTGCCGCTGACCTTCCATTCCGGCACCCATTCGGGCCGGCTGATGAAGGTGATGCTCAACGGCACCGACGCCTTGTGGCGGCTGTGGCTCGGCTTCTTCCGCGAGCACTTTGCCGCGATCCTCTCGGTGGTGGTGCTGCTGCCGCTGTCGCTCTACCTGAACTGGCGATTGGCGATCCTGCTGTTCGTGCTCTGCATCGTCTTCACCGCACTGACGACCTTCGTGGTGCGCAAGACCTTCGGCATGCAGATGGCGGTCGAGGAGCAATATAGCGAGCTGTCCGCGCGCGCCTCCGACGCGCTCGGCAATGTCGCGCTGGTGCAGAGCTTCGTCCGCGTCGAATCCGAGGTGAAGGGGCTGCGCTCCGTCGCCGACGAGTTGCTGGCCGCGCAGATGCCGGTGCTGTCGTGGTGGGCGCTCGTCACCGTCATCACGCGCGCCTCCACCACCATCACCGTGCTCGCGATCTTCACGCTCGGCATCGCGCTGCACGACCAGGGGCTGACCTCGGTCGGCGAGATCGTGATGTTCGTGAGCTTTGCGACGCTGCTGATCCAGAAGCTCGAGCAGGTGGTGAGCTTCATCAACAACGTGTTCATGGAAGCGCCCCGCCTGCGCGAGTTCTTCAATGTGCTCGACGCCGTGCCCGCGGTGCACGACCGGCCCGACGCGATCGACGCCGGCAGGCTGTCCGGCCTCGTCGAGTTCAACGACGTCACCTTTTCCTATGACGGCAAGCGGCCGGCGATCGAGGACCTCACCTTCACCGCGCTGCCCGGCCAGACCATCGCGCTGGTCGGCCCGACCGGCGCCGGCAAATCCACCGCGATCGCGCTGTTGCATCGCGCCTTCGACCCGCAGTCGGGTTTCATCAAGATCGACGGCATGGACGTGCGCGGCGTCACGCTGACCTCGCTGCGCCGGAATATCGGCGTCGTGTTCCAGGAGGCGCTGCTGTTCAACCGCTCGATCGAGGAGAATCTGCGCGTCGGCAAGCCGGACGCGACCGAGGCCGAGATGCGCAAGGCGGCCGAACGTGCGCAGGCGCTCGATTTCATCGAGCGCAGCGGCGGCTTCGAGACCAATGCCGGCGAGCGCGGCCGCATGCTCTCCGGCGGCGAGCGGCAGCGGCTGTCGATCGCCCGCGCGCTGCTGAAGGATCCGCCGATCCTGATCCTGGACGAGGCCACCAGCGCGCTCGATGCCGTCACCGAAGCCAAGGTGAATGCCGCTCTCGACGAAGTGATGAAGGGCCGCACCACCTTCGTGATCGCCCACCGGCTCTCCACCATCCGCAACGCCACGCGGATCCTGGTGTTCGAGAACGGACGGGTGATCGAAAGTGGAACTTTCGATGAACTCGTGGCCAAGAGCGGCCATTTCGCCGAGCTCGCCAGGGCCCAGTTCATGGTTCACGAGACCACACGGGCCAGTGTGACGGCCGCTGAGGCTGCTGCGACTGCTGCCAAATCCCCGTAGCAAGTCCCCACAGGATCGTCGAAATTCGGCCTATTTCATTGCGGAATACCCCGCTCATGCCCCTGTTCTCGACGCACCAGCCGGTATAGGTTTGCGGCGCCGCAAGCGGCGGCGCTGGATTTCAGAACCGACACTCAGATCACGAGCACCGCCCGGAACTGGCGGGTCTCCAAGGACCGGAATCGGATAGTGCACGCCCTACGCCCGCTGCTTCGCAAATCCCTGTTCAACCTGTTCGCTGCGACGCTCGCATGTGCCGCGCTGCTTGCGCCGCGCGCGGCGAGCGCCGAAGCGCTGCTGCTGATCGAGGCCGACACCGGTAAGGTGTTGCAGGCCGAAAACGCGACCATTCCCTGGTATCCGGCCTCCGTCACCAAGATCATGACAGCCTATGTGACGTTGAGGGCAGTCAAGGACGGCAGGCTGACGCTCGACACGCTGCTCACGGTATCGCCGACGGCGGCCTCGCAATCGCCCTCGAAGATGGGGTTCCGTCCGGGAACGCAGCTCACCGTCGATAACGCGTTGAAGATGATGATGGTCAAGTCGGCGAACGACATGGCCGTGGTGCTCGCCGAAGGCGTCGGCGGTTCGATCGACGGTTTTTCCGCGATGATGAACGACACCGCGAAGAGACTCGGCATGACGCAGACCAGCTACGTCAATCCGAACGGCCTGCCCGCCGACGGCCAGATCACGTCGGCGCGCGACCTCGGCATCCTCGCCCGCTCGTTCCTGCGCGACCTGCCGGAATACGAATATTTCGTGCACATCCCGGCGATCCGCTTCGGCAAGCGCACCACCGGCAATTTCAACAAGCTGATCGGCCGCTATCCTGGCGCCGACGGTTTCAAGACCGGCTTCATCTGTGCCTCCGGCTACAACCTCGTCGCCTCGGCCACGCGCAACGGCCGCCGGCTGATCGCGGTGGTGCTCGGCGCCAATTCCGGCACCGCGCGCGCGGTGAAGGCGGCGCAATTGCTGGAGCGCGGCTTCGGCCAGGACAATCTGACGTGGCTGCGCCCCTCGCTCGGCACGGTCGATAACCTCGTGCCGGTCGACGCCTCGCCGCCGAACCTGCGCGACGAGATGTGCGGCGGCCATCGCAAGCGGCCGGCCAGCGACGACGACGATGCGCTGATTGCGGCCAACGGCGGCACTAGCGGATCGGCCTCGGCCACCGGCGGCGAAGCCCAGGTGACCTTCTTCACCGCCGGCCTCCAGCCGCCCCTGATGAAGGCCTCCGAGCTGATGGCCTCGGCTCCGGCGGCGACCGAGCCCGTGCTGGTCTATACCGGCCCGACCCGCACCGGCACCGCCCTGATCGCGGCGGTCGCGGCCGATGCCGACCAGCAGACGGCGTCTAAGCCGCGTGGCAAGAAGTCGCGCGTGGCCAAGAAGCCTGACGCGGCCGACAAGCCGAAAGACGCGGGCAAGGACGCCGCGAAGGACACCAAGACGGCGGCCGTGAAGCCTGTCGCCAAGCCGGCTGAGGCCAAGAAAAACGATAAGAGTAACGACAAGAGCGACGCGAAGACTGCGGCGAAGCCGGCGGCGCCCAAGCATGCGGCCGCCAAGCACGACGTGGCGGCAAAACCCGCCGAGAAGCCCGCGGCTAGCAGCGATCCGAAGCCCGCCAAGCCCAAGGCCGCGACCAAGCCCGCCGGCAAGCCGGCCAACAACAGTTAACGGCGCACCTACCCCGAGACCTCCGCGCTTCGCACCTGCGGCAGCGCGGTTTCGACGATTCCAATAGCCACTTCCCGACCTATTAAGCCTCAGCGACTTGCCACCCGTTCCGGCAAGCTCGATACTGGCAGCAATGAGGCAAGCCCGAGACACAGCGGGCTCTGGTAGATGAGGGGAGTTTTCCATGGAGCGCATCTGGCTCAAGCAATATCCGCCCGGCGTGCCCGCCGATATCGAGCCGACCCAATACGCATCGCTGGTCGATCTGCTGGAGGAGAGCTTCACCAAGTTCGCCGACCGCAAGGCGTTCATCTGCATGGACAAGTCCATCAGCTACCGCGACCTCGACCAGATGTCGGTCGCGCTCGGCGCCTATTTGCAGGGCCGCGGATTGCAGCGCGGGGCCCGCGTCGCCATCATGATGCCGAACGTGCTGCAATATCCGATCGCGACCGCCGCGGTGCTGCGCGCCGGCTTCGCGGTGGTCAACGTCAATCCGCTCTACACGCCGCGTGAGCTCGAGCACCAGCTCAAGGATTCCGGCGCCGAAGCCATCATCGTGCTGGAGAATTTCGCCCACACCGTCGAGCAGGTGATCGCCAAGACGCAGGTCAAGCACGTGATCGTCGGCAGCATGGGCGATCTGCTCGGCTTCAAGGGCGTGATCGTCAATCTCGTCGTCCGCCGCGTCAAGAAGATGGTACCGGCATGGTCGCTGCCGGGCTCGGTCTCTTTCAACGATGCGGTGTCGGCCGGCCGCGGCATGACCTTCAACAAGCCAAAGCTCTCGCCGGGCGACGTCGCCTTCCTGCAATATACCGGCGGCACCACCGGCGTCTCCAAGGGCGCCACCCTGCTCCACCGCAACATCGTGGCCAACGTGCTGCAGAACGACGCCTGGCTCCAGCCGGCGCTCGCCGCGCCGCCGCATGTCGACCAGCTCATGATCGTCTGCGCGCTGCCGCTCTATCACATCTTCGCGCTAACGGCCTGCTACCTGCTCGCGGTGCGCGCCGGCGGCTGCAATCTCCTGATCCCCAACCCGCGCGACATCGCCGGCTTCGTCAAGGAGCTGGCGAAATACCAGGTCAACAGCTTCCCGGCCGTGAACACGCTCTACAACGGCCTGATGCACCACCCTGATTTCAAGAAGCTCGACTTCTCCAAGCTGAAGATCTCCAACGGCGGCGGCATGGCGGTGCAGCGCCCCGTGGCCGATCAATGGAAGGCGATCACCGGCTGCTTCATCGCCGAGGGTTACGGCCTGTCGGAGACTTCGCCGACGCTGACCTGCAATCCGGCAACGGCCACCGAGTTCACGGGGACGATCGGCATTCCCGTGCCGTCGACCTACATCTCGATCCGCGACGACGACGGCAACGAAGTGCCGCTCGGCCAGGCGGGCGAGATCTGCGCCAAGGGTCCGCAAGTGATGTCGGGCTACTGGAACAGGCCCGAGGAGACCGCCAAGGTGATGACCACGGACGGCTATTTCCGCACCGGCGACATCGGCATCATGGACGAGAAGGGCTACACCAAGATCGTCGACCGCAAGAAGGACATGATCCTGGTCTCGGGCTTCAACGTCTATCCCAACGAGATCGAGGAAGTGATCGCGAGCCATCCGGGCGTGCTCGAATGCGCCGTGATCGGCATCCCCGATTCCAAGTCGGGCGAAGCGGTGAAGGCTTTCGTGGTGAAGAAGGACCAGAACCTCACCGCCGAGGCCGTGATCAAATTCTGTCACGAGCAGCTCACCGGCTACAAGGTGCCCAAGCACATCGAATTCCGCAGCGACCTGCCCAAGACCAATGTCGGCAAGATCCTGCGACGCGAACTGCGCGACGAGAAAAAGGCTCAGGCGGCGTAAGCGCGTCTGCGGTTCATGACCGTCGTCGACGATATCCAGCCATCAGGCATTCTCGCCTTCTGGCGCGAGGCCGGCCGCGAGCGCTGGTACAAGCGCGACGACGCCTTCGATGCCGAGGTCAGGCGCCGCTTCCTTGCTTTGTGGCAGAAGGCGGTCGCCGGCGAGCTCGCGTCATGGGAGGCAAGCGATGACGGCGCACTCGCGCTGGTCATCGTGCTCGACCAATTCCCCCGCAACATGTTCCGCGGCACGTCCCAGGCCTTTGCCAGCGATGCCCAGGCGCGCGACGTCGCCCGCCGGGCGATCGATCGCGGTGTCGATGCCAGGATCGATCCGGTCCTGCTCGAATTCCTGTATTTGCCCTTCATGCATTCCGAGCACCTGCCCGACCAGCTGCATTGCGTCGCGCTGTTTCAAAGCACCGAGAATGCCGAAAACCTGAAATACGCCCGGGAGCACGCCGACATCATCCAGCGGTTCGGCCGGTTTCCCCACCGCAACCGCCTGCTCGGCCGCGACAGCACCGAGGAAGAGCAGGCCTTCCTCGACCAGGGCGGCTTCGCCGGTTGATGACATCACGGTGAAGGGGCCCCACCCTCACCGCTTCGCCCGCCGGCAATATTGTGCAGGCCCGCCGCACGGTCTAATAAGCGGGATCGATATTCAGGGAGACCGACAATGGCGATCCAGACTGGCGACAAGCTGCCCGAGGCGAAATTCCGCGTGATGACGGCGGAAGGTCCGCAGGTGAAGACCACCGACGATATCTTCAAGGGCAAGAAGGTGGCGCTGTTCGCGGTGCCCGGCGCCTATACCGGCACCTGCCACAAGATGCATCTGCCGAGCATCTTCCTCAACGCCTATGCAATGAAGGACAAGGGCGTCGACAGCATCGCCATCGTGTCCGTCAACGACGCCTTCGTCATGAACGCCTGGAAGCGCGACACCGACCAGCGCGACGAGGCGATCTTCCTCGCCGACGGCAATGCCGAATTCGCCAAGGCGATCGGCATGGAGCTGGACGCCTCCGCCAACGGCCTCGGCATCCGCTCCAAGCGCTATTCGATGCTGGTCGAGGACGGCGTGGTGAAGAAGCTGAACCTCGAGGCGATGCCCGGCAAGGTCGAGGTCTCCGGCGGCGATACGCTGCTCGGGCAGCTCTGAGATTGATGTCATTCCGGGGCGCCTCGCAGAGGCGAACCCGGTATCTCGAGATTCCGGGTTCGGTGCTTTGCACCGCCCCGGAATGACGAGGCAAACTCCTACTCCGCCAGCCTCTGCTGCAACCGCGCCTTCACGATCCCATCCCGCGCCAGCTGATCCGCGCGTTCGTTCTCGGGGTGGCCGGCATGGCCCTTGACCCAGTGCCAGCGGACCTCGTGCTGCTTCAGCGCGGCATCCAGGCGCTGCCATAGCTCGACATTCTTCACCGGCTTCTTGTCGGCGGTGCGCCAGCCGTTGCGCTTCCAGCCGAAGATCCAGCCGGTGATGCCCTGCCGGACATACTGGCTGTCGGTGTAGAGATCGACCGTGCACGGCTTCTTCAGCGCTTCGAGCGCGGAGATCGCCGCCATCAGCTCCATCTGGTTGTTGGTGGTGTGGCGCTCGCCGCCGTTCAGCTCTTTTTCCTTGTCGCCGAACTTCAGGATCGCGCCCCAGCCGCCCGGCCCGGGATTTCCCGAGCAAGCGCCATCGGTATAGATCGTGACATTGGGACGCTCGCTCACGCGACCAATCCTGATGGCATCAGCCCGTAATCGCGTACGCTCGTCACGCTCTGGTGGAAGCGCAGCTTGCGAAAATATTCCAGCGGGTCCTTCGGCTTGACCAGCGCGCCCTCGGGCACGTTGAGCCAGTCCACCAGCCGCGTCAGCAGGAAGCGGATCGCAGCACCACGGGCCAGCAGCGGCAGTGCCGCCTCTTCCGCCTCCGAGAGCTTTCGCACCCGGCCATAAGCGTTGAGGAAGGCGCGCGCCTTGGTGACGTTGAAGGAATGATCCGGCTCGAAGCACCAGGCGTTGAGGCAGATCGCGACGTCATAGGCCAGCATGTCGTTGCAGGCGAAGGTGAAGTCGATGATCCCGGAGAGCTGGTCGCCGAGGAAGAAGACGTTGTCGTTGAAGAGGTCGGCGTGGATCACGCCCTCCGGCAGATCGTCCGGCCAGATCCCGCTCGAGAGATGGTCGAGCTCGGTCGCGAGAAAGGCGCGCAGGCCCGGCTGCACCTCGTCGGCACGGTTCGATGCCGCATCGAACAGCGGCCGCCAGCCCGCGACCGACAGCGCATTGGCGCGCCGAACCGCAAAGTTCGCACCGGCCAGATGCATCTTCGCCAGCGCGGCACCGACGCCGGCGCAATGGGCCACGTTCGGCTTGCGCGGCCACATGCCTTCGAGAAAGGTGATGATCGCCGCGGGACGCCCCGACAGCTCGCGCAACGCCTCGCCGTCTCTTCCCTTCACCGGCAGCGGACAGTTGATGCCGTGCTCGGCCAGATGCGTCATCAGGGCGAGGAAGAACGGCAAATCGTTCTTCGCCACGCGCTTCTCGTAGAGCGTGAGGATGAAGGACCCCTCGGTCGTATGCAGCAGGAAGTTGGTGTTCTCGACGCCCTCGGCGATGCCCTTGTAGGAGAGCAATTCGCCGAGCTCGTATTGCTTCAGGAAATCCGCAAGCTCTTCGGCGGCAACGTCGGTGTAAACCGCCATAAAGGTCTACTCGGCGGCGGCTTCGGGGCGCACCTGACGCGGCAGCGGGAAGAACTCGTTCTCCTCCGCGGCCGAGACCGTCTCCACATGCAGCGTGTAGCGCTCGGCGAAGGCGTCCATGATCTCCTCGACGATCACTTCCGGCGCGGAGGCGCCCGCGGTGATGCCGAGGCTCTTGATGTTGCCGAACTTGTCCCAGTCGATGTCGGTGGCACGCTGCGCCAGCACCGCAATCCCGCAGCCCTCGCGCTCGGCGACCTCGCGCAGGCGCTGCGAGTTCGACGAATTGGGAGCACCGACCACGATGAGCGCGTCGACCACCGGCGCCACCTTCTTCACCGCGAGCTGGCGGTTGGTGGTGGCGTAGCAGATGTCTTCCTTGTGCGGCCCGTTGATGTTCGGGAAGCGCTCCTTCAGCAGCGCCACGATCTCCGCGGTGTCGTCGATCGACAGCGTGGTCTGGGTCACGAAGGCGAGGTTGTTGGGGTCCTTCGGCGAGATCGTCTTGGCGTCCTCGGCGGTCTCGATCAGGGTCACGGCGCCGGTCGGAAGCTGGCCGAGCGTACCGACCACCTCGGGGTGATGGGAGTGGCCGATCAGGAAGATCTCGCGGCCGCGCTTGAAGTGGATCGCGGCCTCGCGGTGCACCTTGGTCACCAGCGGGCAGGTCGCATCCAGCGAGAACAGATTGCGGGATTGGGCATCGGCCGGAACCGATTTCGGCACGCCGTGGGCCGAGAACACCACCGGCGCGGTGGTGTTTTCCGGGATTTCGGCCAGCTCCTCGACGAAGATGGCGCCCTTCTTCTTCAACCCGTCGACGACATACTTGTTGTGCACAATCTCATGGCGAACATAGACGGGGGCGCCGTACTTATCGAGCGCCCGTTCCACGGTGTCGATCGCCCGGACCACCCCGGCGCAGAAGCCACGGGGAGAACAAAGCACGATCTTGAGGTCTGGTTTGGCTGACATTGAGCGATCTCGGGACCGAATCACCTCGCCAAATGGGCGGGAAGCGGTCGATGGATGGAATAGGGCTTGGGTACGGGCTTACAGGGAATTGGGCCCCCTTTCGGGCGCTGTCAAGGCACTATCTATAGCAGAACCATTGCGTGGCTACCCCCTCCGGGCTTATATAGCGCGAATTCCCAGTCATCGCTGATGACCACCGGTTTCGCCTCCAGAGGGGTGGGCGAAGCACAAAGGAGATTTGCCATGAGCAACGCACCGCTGATGCCCAAGGCGACCGCCGTCTGGCTGCTCGACAACACCGCGCTGACCTTCGACCAGGTCGCCGATTTCACCAAGATGCACCCCCTCGAGGTGCGCGCGATCGCCGACGGCGATGCTGCCCAGGGCATCAAGGGCATGGATCCCCTCTCCAACGGCCAGCTGACCCGCGAGGAGATCGAGAAGGGCGAGAGGAATCCGGATTATCGGCTCCGCCTCCAGGAGAGCAAGGTGGTGCTGCCGCCCCAGCCCAAGCGCAAGGGCCCGCGCTACACCCCGGTCTCGCGCCGCCACGAGCGTCCGAGCGCCATCCTCTGGCTGCTGCGCAACCATGCCGAGCTCAAGGACGCCCAGATCATGCGCCTGGTCGGCACCACCAAGAGCACCATCGCGAGCGTGCGGGACCGAACCCACTGGAACACCTCCCAGCTGACCCCGATCGACCCCGTCACCCTCGGTCTCTGCTCGCAGATCGAGCTTGATTTCGAGGTGGCTCGCGCCGCCAAGGAGAAGCCGATCGACGCAGCCTATGGCGGCGCAACCCTGCTGCCGGCGTCCGAGACCACCAAGAAGGACGAGTTCGAGCCGGCCGAGCGATCGAGCGACGACCTCAATCTCGACGCCGTGTTCGCCAAGCTGAAGACGCTCGGCGGCAAGAAGCAGGAAGACGAGGAGGAGTAAGGCTCCGCGCCTCGCGCCGAACGTCCAAATCGATTCGAACGCGGCGGAGCCATCCGCCGCGTTTTTGCTTGATGGCGGGACGACCCGGCCCGGACAGTCGAGCCCCAGGACGAAAATCAGAAGGGACGTGGAGCGGATGGCACGCAGGAGCTCAGCCGAGCTCGATCACGTCGTCGACTTCGTGGACGAGTCCGACGCCATCGATGGTCAGCACCATCTTCGTCTTGAGCTTCTCGTGTCCCTTGATCCGGCCGGCGGCGATCGCATCGCGCACGGCCTTCTCGATCTCGCGCTGAGAGGTGACCCCGACCTGCTTGAGGAATTTGCGCAAAGACGTGTTGAACTGGTCCTCGTTCATGAATCCCTCCGTTAACCGGGCGACTTACGGCCGCTCGGGATGGTTCAACATGTATTCGCCGAGGTCGCGCTGGCGGCGATCGGCACGGGCGGTGGCGGCGTTGCGCTGGACGTCGCGATCCTTGCGGCAGGCCACGTATTCCGGCGAGCCCTGCGCATTGCCCCGGCTCAGGCAGACCGCATCGTCATCGTCGCCGCCCACCGCCACCGGCGTCTGGTAGCGCGCGGAGCAGGCGGAGAGAGCGATGGCGAGAGCTAAGGCTGCAAGCAGGCGCGGCGCGGCGGCGAGTGGCATACGAGGTCCCCTGTTGGCCGGCCCTGTTTAGCGCGGAATGAGGAGATTGTAAGTCGGCAACACCGCCCCGGGATGACGCTTCGCGTCACACCCGCCCCTTCAGCGCCTCCCCGATCTCGTCGAGCGTCTTGGGATCCTCGATCGTCGCCGGCATGGTCCAGGACTCGCCGTCGGCGATCTTCTTGATGGTGCCGCGCAGAATCTTTCCGGAGCGCGTCTTGGGCAGGCGGCCGACGGTGATGGCGAGCTTGAAGGCGGCGACCGGTCCGAGCTTGTCGCGCACCAGCGCGACGATCTCCTTCTCGATCTCGGCGGGCGCACGCTTCACGCCGGCCTTGAGCACCAGGAAGCCACACGGCACCTCGCCCTTGATCGCGTCCTTGACGCCGAGCACGGCACATTCGGCAACATCGGGATGCGAGGCCAGGATCTCCTCCATGCCGCCGGTGGAGAGCCGATGGCCGGCGACGTTGATGATGTCGTCGGTGCGGCCCATGACGAAGACATAGCCGTCCTCGTCCTTGTAGCCGGCGTCGGAGGTTTTGTAATAGCCGGGGAATTCGCTGAGATAAGCCTCCCTGAAGCGCGCATCCTGATTCCACAGGGTCGGCAGGCAGCCCGGCGGCATCGGCAGCTTGATGACGATCGAGCCCATGGTGTTGGGCCCGACCGACTTTGCCGCCTCGTCGACCACGTCGACCTGGTAGCCCGGCATCGGCACCGTCGGCGAGCCGTGCTTCACCGGCAGCATGCCAAGCCCGACCGGATTGCCGGCGATGCACCAGCCGGTCTCGGTCTGCCACCAATGATCGATCACCGGCACCTTCAGCTGCTGCTCCGCCCATGCCACCGTCGGCGGATCGGCACGCTCGCCGGCGAGGAACAGGGTGCGGAATTTCGACAGGTCGTATTGCCGGATGAACTTTCCTTCCGGATCGTCTTTCCGGATCGCGCGGAACGCGGTCGGCGCGGTGAAGAACGCGACCGCCTTGTGCTCGGCGATCACGCGCCAGAATGCGCCGGCGTCGGGCGTGCCGACCGGCTTACCCTCATACATGATCGTCGTCGCACCGTGCAGCAGCGGCCCGTAGACGATGTAACTGTGCCCGACCACCCAGCCGATGTCGGAGCCGCACCACCACACCTCGCCCGGCTTGACGCCATAGAGGTTGAACATCGACCATTTCACCGCGACGAGATGGCCGCCATTGTCGCGCACGACGCCCTTCGGGATGCCAGTCGTTCCCGAGGTGTAGAGGATGTAGAGCGGATCGGTCGCGGCGACAGGCGCGCATGCGGCCTTCTTGCCGTCGTTCATCGCCTTGCGGCGCAGGCTCGCCCAATCGTAGTCCCGCCCCGGGGTCAGGTCGCAAGTGAGCTGCGGACGTTGCAGCACGATGCACGCCTTCGGCTTGCTGCCGGCGAGCCTGATCGCCTCGTCGAGCAGCGGCTTGTACTGCACGATGCGGCCGGGCTCGATGCCGCAGCTTGCGGAGAGGATGAGTTTTGGCTGCGCGTCGTCGATGCGGGTGGCAAGCTCCTTCGCTGCAAAGCCGCCGAACACCACCGAGTGCACCGCCCCGATCCGCGCGCAGGCGAGCATCGCGACCACGGCCTCCGGCACCATCGGCATATAAAGGATGACGCGATCGCCCTTGGCGACGCCGAAATCCTGCATGATAGCGGCGAGCGCCTGCACCTCGTTCAGCAGTTCGGCATAGGTGAATTTGGTGACGCTGCCGGTGAGCGGCGAATCATGGATCAGCGCGACCTGGTCGGCGCGGCCGCCTTCGACATGGCGGTCGAGCGCGTTGTAGCAGGTATTGACGACACCGCCGGCGAACCAGCGGCCATAGGTTCCCTGCGAGGGGTCGAAGATCGATTTGGGCCGCTCGATCCAGTCGATCTCTTTCGCCGCCTCGGCCCAAAAGCCTTCGGGGTCGGCCAGCGAGCGCGCGTGAACCTCATGATAACTGCTCTTGCCCTGGATGGTCAATCCCGCGCTCCCGTTACCTTTATCAGCCTGACCTCGAACCTTGCGGCAGGACGGTTGTCCCGCCATGACCCGGATCAAGTGTCGGACTTTGTTTGAGAAGTATTTTCCCGGGAACGGGCCGCGGTTCAAGCTGAAAAGGATGGGTCTTTTGGAGAAGGCTTGCGCGGCATCGGCAGTTAGCTCCCTCTCCCGCTTGCGGGGGAGGGCTGGGGTGGGGGTATCACCGCGTCGGGGTTGTCCAAGACTCACAGATGAAGTCCCCGAGAAGAGAGAGCCCCCACCCGCCGCGCTCTTCGAGCACGTCGACCTCCCCCGCAAGGGGGAGAGGTAACCGAGCCAGCCGCTCTACTTCGGTTTCTTCAACACCCCTTCAGCTCTCCGTCGCATTCAGCTTCTGTAATCGCTCCTGCATGACCTTCCTCAGATCATAGCCCGGCCGGCCGAAGCTGGCATTACGGAGGCTGAGGAAATCGCGCTGGGTCTTGCGCAGCTCGCCAGCCGAGCGCTTGCCCGCCGATTTCAGCACGCGCTCGTAGGTCTCGGCGATCTGGCGGTCGAGCACGCCCAGCTGCGGATCGGCGCAGATCACCTTCTCGACCTCACGCCTGGCCGTCGCGCATTCGAAGGACGGACCATTCCCCGACGCCGCATTCAGCGCCCGCGGCGGCTCAGCGCCGAATTTCGCGATCTCCGCGATCGTGCTGCGGCGGCCGTTGGCAGCATTCTCGTTACCGGGATCGAGCTTGAGCGCCGTCTCGTAATCGGCCAGCGCCCTCTTGCGCTCGCCCATCTTCTTGTAGAGCACGGCGCGGTTGTTGTAGGTCTGCGCGAAATTCGGATCGAGCTTCAGCGCAGCGTCGTAGTCGCTGAGCGCCGCTCCGAACTCACCCTTGAACTGGTAGGAATCGCCGCGGTTGGTGAAGAAGTTCGGCCGGGGCGCCAGGCGCAGCGCCTGATCGTAATCGGCGATCGCCTTGTCGTACTCTTTCATGGCGGCATAGGTGAGCCCGCGATTGTCAAAATATTCGGGCACCTTCGGATCGAGCCTGATCGCCTCGCCGTCGTCGGCCACCGCCTTGTCGAGCTGGCCGAGCTTCTTGTATGCCGCGCCGCGGTTGGTGTAGGTGCGCGGACGGTTGGGATCGAGCCGCAGCGCCTCACTGAGATCCTTGATCGCCTTCTCGTTGTCGCCGCCGAGATAGTAGTTCACGCCGCGGTCGGACCATGCCTGTGCATCATCCGGCTTCAGCTTGATCGCCTGGTCGTAATCGGCAAGCGCACGGTCAAGCCTGCGCTGGGTGGTGTACACGACACCGCGCAGCTCGTAAGCCTCCGCATCCCGCGGATCGAGCTCGATCGCCTTGCTCAGATCCGCCGCCGCGCGGTTGAGATCGCCGCCGGCTTCGCGCAAGAGATCGCCGCGCAGGCGCCAGGCCTTTGCATTCTTGCCGTCGATTGCGATGGCGCGGTCGATGTCTCGCAGGGCTTGCGTGAGGCCGCCCGAAGTCCGCGCATTGGCGTCGGCACGAACCAGCAGCGCCGCGGCGCGGTCGGACGCAGGGCTTGCGCTCTGGTCGATGATAACGGTGCAAGCGGGGATCAGCTCCGCGGGAGCAGCCTTGCTGCCCATCACGCAATCGGTGCCCGCCGAGGCGGGGGCTGCAAGGACGAGGCTCATCGCCGCTCCGAGAAGAAATGCGCGAAGCGAGATTTTGGCAAGCGAAAGCGCTTGCGCGGAAGGATGTGTGCCGCACATGGCAGAGTGCTCCGTGACGTCGGGTTCTCACCATTGTCGCGGCAGGGAAGACATGGGTTCAATTTGGGAACAGTTAGGGGCGTGCAGGCGCATCACTCACTCGCCCCGCACGCGGGGAGAGGCGAAGAATCGTCAATACCCGTCCACGCCATTCAGGCGCTGCAGCCGCTCCTGCATCGCCTTCTTCAGATCATACCCCACCCGGCCGTACCCGGCATTCCTGCGGGCGATAAACTCCTCCTGCTCGCGCTGGAACGCCTTGGCCTCGCCTGCATTGCGCGCCTCCCGGATCACCCGGGCATTGGAGGCAAAGATCTCGCGGTCGAGATCGGCGAGCTCGCGGTTGCCGCAGATCGCCTTCTCCACCGCCCGGGCCGCACGCCTGCAATTGAAGCTGGGCTTGCCGGCGACCGCCATCTGCGCGCCGATCCGCTCGAGCTCGCGCGCCATTGCTTTGTGATTGGCCTTGGCCTTCTCGTGGTTCGGGTCGATCTTGAGCGCCGCGCCGAAATCCTGCACCGCCTTGGGCTTGTCGCCCTTCTTCAGCCAGAGCTCGCCGCGCGCATTCCAGATGTCGGCGAGCCCTGGGTCGAGCAAAAGGGCGCGGCTGTCGTCGGCGATGGCGCGGTCGACCTGGTCGTGCCGCGCATAGAGCGCCGCGCGCGCGATCAGCGCCTTGATCAGATCCCCCTTCGCCGTCTTCTCGTTGTCGATCACGGCGGCACAGGCCGTGGCAGCCATGTCTACATCGTCCGCCGCGGTCGCCGCGAGGCATTCGGCGACATCGACCTGTATCACCGCAGCCGGCTCGCCGCCGGTCGCAGCCCGGGCGGCATTCAGCGACAGCGCGCAAAACAATACGGCACCTGACGATTGAGTGAGTTTTCGAAAACGCATGCTCGTTGCTGTCGGACGTCTGCTTTCGGTCTTGCCTCGAGCCTTGCCTTACGTCTTGCCTCGGGGCCGTACTATCCATCATACGGCCGGATTGGTGCTAGCTTGTGGCGCCGCTCAAACCGGCTTCGGGGATCATCGTGTCGACATTCGAATGGATCATCGCGCTTCTGCTCGGCGCCGTTGCCTTATCGGCGCTGGCGCGGCGGATCAAGGTCCCCTACCCGACCTTTCTGGCCATCGGCGGCGCGCTGATCGCCTTCGTGCCGTCCAGTCCGTCCTGGGCGCTGGAGCCGGACCTGGCATTGGCGCTTTTTGTCGCACCGGTGCTGCTCGATGCCGCCTTCGACACCTCGCTGCGCGATCTGCGCAACAATTGGGTTCCGGTCTCGACCCTGGTCGTCGCCGCGGTCGGCCTGACCACGGCCGGCGTCGCCTTCGTCGCGCACCGGCTGATGCCCGATATGCCGTGGGCCGCCGCGGTCGCGCTCGGTGCCATCGTAGCCCCGCCCGACGCGGCCGCTGCGGTCGCGATCCTGAGCCAGGTCAAGCTGCCCCACCGCATGGTGAAAGTCCTGGAGGGCGAAAGCCTGCTCAACGACGCGAGCGCGCTTCTGATCTATCGCATCGCGGTCGGTGCCGTCGCCACCGAGCATCTGACATGGAGCCAGGTCGCGCCGACCATGGCGCTGGCCCTGGTCGGCAGCGTCGTCGCCGGCCTGCTCGCGGGCTACATCATTCCGCTGCTCCTGGAACGGGTCAAGGAAGCACCCAGCGCGATCATCGTGCAGTTCGCCACCACCTTCATGGTCTGGATCGCCGCGGAGCATCTCGGCCTCTCCGGCATCCTCACCATCGTCGTCTACGCCATCACCATGGCGCGCACGGCGGGGGCGCGCATGCCGGCACGGCTGCGGGTGCCGTCTTATGCGGTGTGGGAAACGATGGTGTTCGTGCTCAACGTGCTCGCCTTCATGCTGATCGGCATGCAGATGCGGCCGATCTGGACGCGGCTGGATGCGGACGTGCGCTGGGAATATTGCGTGGCCGCTGGCTGGATCCTGCTGACGGTGATCCTGGTGCGCCTCGCCTGGGTGACGTTCTATCGCACGACCTTGCGGGTGCTGGTCGCGCAGGGGATCTATCATCCGAATGATCCCAGGGCCGTCGCCTCGACCAAGGGCGGCCTCATCATCTCCTGGTGCGGCATGCGCGGCCTCGTCACGCTCGCCACAGCTTTTGCGCTGCCGGAAACCTTTCCCTATCGCGACTTCATCGTCTTCATCGCCTTTGCAGTGGTGCTGGGATCGCTGGTGATCCAGGGCCTGACGCTGCGGCCGCTGATCCTGGCGTTCGGCCTTAGGGACGACGATCCCGTCGGCACCGAGGTCGCGCGCGCGCGCGCCGTCGCCTATCGCGCCGCGCTCGATGCGATCGAGAGCGATCCGTCGGAGGAGGCGGAGATCCTGCGGCTCGAATATCGCGCCATCCTGATGCAGGCCGGGAGCGATCCCCATGGTGGCATCACCAGTGGCGAACTGCCCGCCGATCCCCTGCGCCGCCGCGCCATCGCGGCCGCGCGCAAATCGATCTTCGAGCTCCGCGCCACCGAGGTGATCGGCGACGATGCCTTCCACCGGCTCGAAGAGGAGCTCGATCGCGCAGAATTGAGCGCGGGGGGATGAGGCTCGCCGCAGCTACAAACTCCGCGGTCGTCCCGGACAAGCGAAGCGCAGATCCGGGACGACAGCGGGGTTTGAACCAAACCTCACCTCCCCAGACTCATTCCTGATGACGACCCTGACCGACGACCGTCGTGTGCGCGCGCGAGATGCGTCGCCTGCGCGATATTTTTATCTGCATATGGCCCTGGCCTGCGCGGCCACTGCATTTCTCGGCTTCGCACCGACCTATTGGGTTCCGCTCGCCAACCGGACGCTGTCCGCGAGCCCAGTGATTCACTTTCACGGACTGCTGTTCTTCACCTGGTCTGTCTATTTCGTGCTTCAGACCTGGCTCGCGGCCTCCGGGCGCGTGGTCAATCACCGTTCGCTCGGCATCGCCGGCGTGTCGCTCGCCACCGCGATGACGATCTTCGGCTTCCTCGCCTCCGTGCATGTGATGCAGCATTTCGCCGCGCTCGGACAGAAAGAGGCCGGCATCGGCTTCTCGATCGTGCCGATGAGCGGAATTGCGTTCTTCGCAATCGTGTTCGTGCTCGCAATCATGAACACGCGCAGACCCGAGATTCACAAGCGCCTGATGCTGCTCGCCGCGGTCTCGATCCTCGATGCCGCGATCGCGCGCTGGTTCCTGACCTTCCTGGCGCCTCCGGGACCGCCCGGCCCGCCGCCGGTGCCGGTGACGATCGCGCCGGCCGTCGTCGCATCGCTCCTGCTCGTCGTCGCCATGGTGCGCGACTGGCGCACCGAAGGCCGCGTGCATCCGGTCTACATCTATGGCACGCTCGCGCTGCTGGCGGTGAAGGTCCTGAACTGGCCGATCAGCGAGACCGCGGCGTGGCATTCGTTCGCCGGCGGAATTCTGGCGCTGGCGCAGTAGGCTCTTTAGCCGCAACATCCATGTAACCCTGTCACCCTGAGGTGGCCGCTTCTTCAGCGGCCCTCGAAGGGCGACGGCCCGGCTGCAGCGGGGCCGCTCATCCTTCGAGGCTCCCGGCGCGATGCTTTTGCATCGCGCCACTCGCACCTCAGGATGACGGGGCTAGCCGGAATAAAATCACGCCCCCGCCTTGCACGTGATGCCGCCGTCGACCACGAGCTCGATCCCCGTTACATATTTCGACTCGTCCGACGCCAGAAACAACGCGGCATTCGCAACATCGAAGGCATCGCCCATGTGGCCCATCGGCACCTGCGCATCGCGCGCGCGCCACATCGCTTCGACATCGCCCTTGGCGTAGCTGGCGGCAAGGCCGGCAGAGTGTTCGACCATCGGCGTCTTCATCAGGCCGGGCAGGATCGCGTTGACGCGGACATGGTGGCGCGCGAACTCGATCGCGGTGGTGCGCGTCATCTGGTTCATCGCCGCCTTCGAGGTGCCATAGGTGACGTAGGAGATGCCCATGTGGCGGATCGAGGCGATCGAGGAGATGTTGATGATCGAGCCGCCGCCCTGCTTCACCATCACTGGAATGACGTGCTTCATGGCGAAATAGGCGCTTTTGAGATTGACGCTGAAGACACGGTCCCAGCTCTCCTCGGTGACCTCGACCACGCTGCCCATCTCGGCGATGCCGACATTGTTGTCGAGCACGTCGATGCGGCCATAAGCCTTCAGGCACGCCGCCACCATCGCCTCGATCTCGGCAGACCGGGACACGTCGGCCGTGAACGCGATCGCCTTGCCGCCTTCACCTGCGATGATCTTCGCGGTCTCCTCCGCGGCAGCACCGTTGCGGTCGACGCAGAACACCTGCGCGCCCTCGCGCGCGAAGGTCACCGCGGTGGCCTTGCCGTTGCCCCAGCCCGGACCGATCGAGCCGGCCCCCACCACCATCGCAACCTTGCCCTTGAGCCGATCCATCGTGTGTCTCCTTTATTGTTGTTCTTCTTGTAGCGGACTCTCGCAAATCTTCATCTTGGTCACGTTAGCACCAATGGGATGCCCGACAATCTCCGACAGCGTCCGGCACTTGCCATCATGGCACAGCCGCCACTCGCCGGCCGCGCCCGAATTGCCGAGCACGACCTCCTGCATCGGCGCCCGCTTGGGCTGCCACTGAAACCAGCCGTCGACCAGCCGCGCCTCGGGCGGGGGCTCCATGCCGGGGCCGGTGCCCTTGACGCGGGCCTGCACCAGTTCGAGACCGGCGGGGGTGACGCGCCAATCCTCCTGCCAGTCGACTTTCGCGATCGAATGCGTCCAGACCAGCGTGAACGCGGACAGCGCCAGCGTCTTCACGCCGAAGGCCGTTGCGAAGCAGAGGCTCACACCGCCTCGACCGGCGCGGGTGGGCGCTGCCGCCATTGCCACAGCACGATCGCCGCCGTCAGCAGAAAGCCCGCGGTGTCGCTGAACGGGAAATCGCCGAGCAGGCAGAACGCGGCGCCGAGCGCGACGAGGCGCTCGATCAGCGTCAGCCGGGTGAACAGGAAACCGATCGCCACAATGCCGAACAGGCCGATCGCTGCCAATGCCTTGACGGTCGCCAGCGCCACCGCGCCGTAGAAGCCGAGCTTGGCCGCCATGGGGTCGCCGGCTTGCAGCATCAATGCCGGCGAATAGACGAAGATGAAGGGAATGACATAGCCGGCGAGCGCGATGCGCATCGCCTCCCAGCCGATCTTGTCCGGGTTCTCCTTGGCGATCGGCGCCGCCGCGAGCGCGGCGAGCGCCACCGGTGGCGAGAGGTCGGCCATGATGCCGTAGTAGAACGCGAACATGTGGCTCGCGATCAAGGGCACCCCTAATTTGGCCAGCGCCGGCGCGGCGAGCGCGGCGGTGATGATGTAGGTCGGGATGGTCGGGATGCCGGTGCCGAGCAGGATCGACAGCAGCATAGTCATGATCAGCGCCAGGAACAGGCTCTTCTCGCCGAGCCCGATCACCCAGCCGCCGAAGATGGTGCCGACGCCGGTCTGCGACATCATGCCGATGATGACGCCGACGATGGCGCAGGCCATGCCGACGGTGATGGCGGATTTGGCGCTCTCGGCCAGCGCGTCGCGGCAGGCACGCAGCGCCGCAAAGCCGCCGCGCACGAAGGCGGTGATCACGATCAACCCCACGACAACGCAGGCGACCGGTACGATCTTGAGGCCGTCACGCGAGAGCGCGGCGACGACGAGCGCAAGGCCGATCCAGAAGATGGTGCGGATCACATTCGAGGAGGCGCCCGTGGTGATGGCGGTGCCGAGGATCAGCGCCACCGTCAGCGCGAGGCCCATGCTGCCGGCATAGAGCGGCGTAAAGCCCTCGAACAGCATGTAGACGAGGGCCGCGAGCGGCAGCACGAGGTACCAGCGCGTCACCAGCGCCCTCCAGGCGCTCGGGATTTCCGAGCGCTTCATGCCGACGAGGCCGTGCTTGCCGGCTTCCAGATGCACCATCCAGAACGCGGACGCGAAATAGAGGATGGCGGGAATGGCCGCCGCCTTGACGATCTCCGAATATTGCACGCCGAGCGTCTCGGCCATGATGAAGGCGACCGCGCCCATCACCGGCGGCATGATCTGCCCGCCCATCGAGGCCGTGGCCTCGACGCCGGCGGCGAACGCGCGGCGATAGCCGAACCGGATCATCAAGGGAATCGTGAACTGGCCGACGGTCACGACATTGGCGACGCCCGAGCCGGAGATCGTGCCCATCATGCCCGAGGCGAACACCGCGACTTTCGCAGGTCCCCCGCGGGTGCGGCCGAACAGGCCGAGCGAAACGTCGGTGAACAGCTGGATCATGCCGGCGCGCTCCAGGAACGAGCCGAACAGGATGAACAGGAAGATGTAGGTCGCCGACACGTAGATCGGCACCCCGTAGAAGCCCTCGGTGCCGAACGACAGATGCGTGATGATCTGGTCGAAATCGTAGCCGCGATGATTGAGCGGCGACGGCAGGTACTGGCCGAAGAACCAGTAGACGAGGCACGCGCCGCACATCAGCGGCAGCGCCGCGCCCATCAGGCGCCGCGTGCCCTCGAAGATCAGCACCGCCAGCACCGTGCCGACCACGAGATCAAGCCGAGTCGGGTCGCCGTCGCGCGCGATCAAATCGGCATAGAAGATCCACTGGTAGAGCCCGCACAGGAAGCCGGCGCCGCCGATCACCCAGCCGAGCGCGCGGCCGGCATTGCTCTTCGCGGTGAAGTTGGCGATCAGACCGAAGGTGAGCAGGACGAGGAAGCCGACATGGACGCCGCGCACCACCTGGCTCGGCAGATAGTTGAAGGCGGCGACATAGAGCTGGAAGGTGGCGAAGGCGATGCCGATCCAGTAGGCGAGCTGTCCCCACCCGCGAGGGCCGAAACCTTCCGGGAAACCGTGCTCGAAATTGTCGAACTCGACCTTGATGGGCTCTTGCGCGCCCTCTGCCTGCAACATCGATAAGTCCCCGCGCCCTAAAATCGTCATGCCCGGGCTTGACCCGGGCATCCATCAAAAGATGACTCTCGGAGGATGGATGGCCGGGTCAAGCCCGGCCATGACACCTGTATTACTTGATCAGCCCTTTTTCCTTGTAATAGCGGATCGCGCCGGGGTGCAGCGGAACCGGGCTGCCCGTGGCGGCGGTCTCGAGCTTGATCTCCTTGCCGGCCGCGTGCGCGTTCTGCAATTCCGGCAGCGATTCGTAGATCAGCTTGGTCATCTGATAAGCGAGATCGTCCGACACCGCGGAGCTCGTGACGAGATAGTTGATCACGGCCGCCGTCGGCACGTCCTTGTCCTGGCCGGTATAGGTGTTGGCCGGAATGATCGCGGAGACGAAGGGCGGGCCGATCTTGTCGACGGTCTCCTTCGGCACCGACACCACCGTGATCGGGCTCGAGGTCGAAAGGTCCTTCAGCGAGGCGACGCCGAGGCCAGCCGATTGCAGCGTCGCTGCAAGCTGGCGGTTCTTCATGAGGTCGACGGATTCGGCGAACGGCAGATATTCGACCTTGCCGAGATCCTTGTAGCTCATGCCGGCGGCGGCCAGGATCGCACGCGAATTCAGCTCGGTGCCGGACTTCGGCGCACCGACAGAGAGGCTCTTGCCCTTGAGGTCGGCCAGCGTCTTGATGCCGGATTCAGTGGTCGCGACGATCTGGATGTAGTTCGGATAGATCGCGCCGATGGTCCTGAGCTTGTCGAGCTTGGTCTTGAAGCCCGCCTCCTCCTCGCCGTCCCAGGCGGCTTTGAGCGAATCGCCCAGCGTGAACGCCAGCTCGCCGCGGCCCTGCTGCAGCAGGATCAAATTCTCGACCGACGCCTTGGTGGCCTGCACCTGCGTCTTCACGTTCGGAATCTTGTCGCCATAGATCTTCCCGATCGCGACCCCGAGTGGATAATAGACGCCGGAGGTGCCGCCGGTCAGCACGTTGATGAAGGATTGCGCCTGCGCGCAAGGTGCCGACGCCGCCAGAGCAAGAGCCGCGGCCGCGCCGAAAATGGTCCGTTTCATGGTTGTTGTTCTCCCCAAACCGGCGGCGAAATTGGCCGGATGAGGGATGCGGGTCAACCCATCCAAAAGACAAAACAGGACTGCGGTAAACGGCCGATCCGGCTGGATTTTTGGGAACCTGTGGGGTGCGGCGAGGTGGCGCAGCCGTAGTCCGGAGCGGCGCCATCGCCATCGACGTTTCACTGGAACGTCATGTCCAGGCACTTGGAGATGTCGGAACCGAGGCCGGAGGAGATGATGATGCAGCCGCGCACCTTCTGCGCGCCGACATCGGCGGCCCACACCGAATAGCCGCCGGGGCCGAAGAACGAATTGGTGTTCGGCGGCTCGGTCTCGGTCGCGTCGAAATCATACTTGCCGTCGGTCTCGAAGATGCGCGGCTTCTTGGTGCAGCCGCCATCGGTCTGGACGTTGATGACTTCCTTGTTGTCGCGGGTCAGCGCCAGCGAGACCTGGCAGCGGAAATATTCCGAGGTCTTGGTGTTGAACAGATAGGTGTAGGACTTGCAGGTCGCCGTGTTCAGCTTGCCCGGGGCAAGGCCGCGGCTGCACGAAATCCGCTGGTTGTGGCTGAGCTGGTAATCATCGGCCCGAGCGGCCGGCGCCAGCACCGTCAACGACAATGCAGCAGCCCAGCAAAGTTTAATCACATGGCGCATCCGAATCATCCCCACCCATAATTTTGTCGAGTTGCGTTCTAGACGGAAAGCGGAACATAGTCGCGAGGGGACGAAGGGAAAATCACAAACTGCTGGGCAAGACGTGATGCGCTGCGGCGCTTTCGCAAATTGACCCTGATATGCCGTTCGTGATTTGTTCAAGCCGGGTACCCCAGCGACGGGGGAGGATGGATGATGGCATTTTCAACCAAGACATTTGCACTTGTATCGGCTGCACTCGTAACGGTGCTCGGCGCGTTCGCCGCGCCCGCTTTCGCGCAAGCCCCGGCAACGCCGTGGGAGCTCAAGCCCGACACCGGCTACGCCTATGACAGGGAGGGCAAGACCTTTTCCTACAAGATGGGCACCAGCAACGCCGGCGAGCTCCTGAAAGGCGCCAAGAAGGTGCCGAAGGGCACGCTGTTCTTCATCGGCCACAACGGCCAGCTCTACATGCGCAGCGGCCCCTACCTGGAAGGCGACGGCAAGTTCAAGTTCGGCCCGGATCAGTAGAAGCGGCGACGGGCGACAGAGCCGCCACACACTCGGTGTCATCACCCGCGAAAGCGGGTGATCCAGTATTCCAGAGGCCGTTATGATTGAATCGAGAGGCCGCAGTGTACTGGATGCCCCGGTCAAGCCGGGGCATTGACAGCGGAGGATGTAGCAGGGCTAAGAGCTAAAACGCCCCCGCCAATTCCCGCGCGCCGGGTTTGCTGCTGTTCGAATCCATCCGATCGTCCGTCACCGCCAGCAGCTTGGCCACCGTGTTATGGCGAATCGCGACCGGGTTGCGCTCGTAGCCGCCGCGCTGGAAGAAGTTCGAGGTCGGCACCTGCTCGCGCATCGCCTGCGGCATCGTCACCATGTCGAGCCCGGTGCCGTCGCCGGTGAGGTTCATCATCTCGAGCTCGGCTGCGGTCAGCGGACGGCTGTAGCCCTTGGCGCGGGCGAACAGCACCGAGGTCAGGAGCTTGTGGGTCTGCAGCATCGGACCGACATCGATGTCGAGCACCATCGCATGCATGGCCCATCCCTGCGCGGTGTTGCCGATCTTCTCGTGCTCCGACCAGGTGTCGGGCACCGACTTCGCATGCGCCACCATTTTCTTCAGCACGACGAGCTTGTGCTCGAGCGACTGGCGCGCCGGTCCTGATGTCCGCGCCACCTTCTCGGAGAGCGCGCGAATGAGTTCATGCCCCTGCTCGGCCAGCAGCTCGACGCTGTTGGTGGTCAGCAGCTGGTTGTAGCCCATCGCGGTCGAGATCGCGCGCTTGCCGCCGTGCTCGATTCCCGCCTGCACGTCGTGGCTGCCGGTGCCGCCGGTCTCGAATGAATAGACCCGCACGGCCTGCTCGCGCGTCAGCCCGGAGGCGAGCGCATAGCGCGCATAGGCGCGCTTGAACTCGATCTCGCTCGCCGGGCGCTGCGGCGTGAATTGATAGAGCTCCTGCGCCGCGCGCAGGAAATCGGCGACCACCGGGATCGGCTTCTTGGGAGGACGGTCCGGCGTTTCCTCCGGGTCGGGATTCACCGGCTTCTTCGGCCCGTTATAGAGCGGTGGATGCTCCAGCACGTAGTCATCCAGCGTCACCTGCTGCCCGCTGCGCCGCTTGGCGTTGCGGCCTTTCCGCTTCTCCGAGATCTGGCTCCAATAGGCGCCGGCCTCGGCGTCGAAGGCCGCGCGCGCCGCCTGATATTCCGCAAGCTTGCGGCGATATTCGAGCACGGCCGGCGAGGCTCCCCCGCCTTGCGCAAAAAACTGCGACAGCAGCTGGGCGTTGGCATCGCGAACGGCGAGCGGCAGCGCGTCGGCATCGCTACCACGCGCGGCGGGCGCGAGCAGGACGAGCGCAAGTGGAACCAGCGCGAGGCTTTTTCGAGAGAGACTGTTTCGAATCGAATGATGCATGCTGCCCTCTTAGCAGGCATCCGGTAACCGTCACGTTAACGCGCCGTTTACCATCACTTCCAGGCGAACACCGGCTGTTCCAGGTCAGTGACGCGGGTGTGCCGCCCCGCCAGCACCTCGCGGAACTGGTAGATCAGCGCCGCTGTCGGCGCGTGGATCAGGCTCATCGCGTGATGGAAGCGGATGACGCGGCGGGTGCTTTCGCGAATCGCGGTGAAATCGAAGGCTTCGTCGCGCTCGATCGTGTCGAGCGCGATGCGATGGACGGAGGCGACCTCGTCCGGATTCGGCTTGATCGCGGCACTATCGGCCGCCCACACCACCACCGGCGTGATCAGATACCCGGAACGGGTCGGATAATCGTCGAGCAGACCGAGCACCGCGTCGGCCGAAAGTTTTAGCGCGAGCTCCTCGTCGAGCTCTCGCAGCGCCGCTTCGACCGGCGTCTCGCCGGCATCGCAGCGTCCGCCCGGCAGCGCCCATTGGCCGCGATGCGATCGCAAGCTCGATGCACGCTTGGTGAGCAGGAAGGCCGTGTCGTCGCCGTCACTGGATTCGGTCAGCGCCAGCACCACCGCGGCACGCTTCAGCGCCGACGGCGCGGCCTCGTCAGGCAGCCGCGCGAAGGACGCGCACGCTTCCGCGATATTCCGTCTGGTGGCATCGCCGAAAGGTCTCATGATGCTTGACTACACCAGGACCGCATCTGATGAAACGAGGAGAGAGACGCGTTGCAGGGATGAACGGAGCGATGACGAGCAAGGCCGCCGCAAGGCTCAAATCAGACGGCTGGACCATCCTGGAGACCACGGGCTTCATGCACCTGATCGGTCCCCTGTGGGAGCGCAAGGTCGACGGTCATTACGAATTCGCGCTCGCGACCGAGGACAAGCACCATAATCGTCGCGGCATGGTCCAGGGCGGCGTGATGATGACCTTTGCCGACCGCACCTGCGGCATGACCGCCCGCTACGTCTCCGGCAAGGAGTTCATGGCGACGGTGCAGCTCGACACCCATTTCGTCGAGGCCGGCCAGATCGGCGACATCCTGATCTCCCGTCCGCGCGTGGTGCGCTCGACCCGCAGCCTGATCTTCATGAGCACGGAGGTGACCGTGGATGGCCGCTGCATCGTGATGGCCAACGGCGTGTTCAAGATTCTGAAGGGGACGGGGTAGCTGTTCGGTCAGGTTGCCACTGCCGCAACCACACGCTCCGCTGTCGTCGCCCGGCTTGACCGGGCGACCCAGTACGCCGCAGCTCCCGGCTCAACCATAGCCGTCTCTGGAATACTGGATCGCCCGATCAAGTCGGGCGGTGACGGTTGTGAGTATGGCGGGCAGTTTCCGCCACACGTCATTGCGAGGAGCTCTTGCGACGAAGCAATCCAGAATCCTTCCGCGGATGCAGTTCTGGATTGCTTCGCTGCGCTCGCAATGACGGCGGGAGCTGGCTATGCTGCGCTCCATAAAGATATCGAGGACCCGCCCATGCAATACCGTCAGCTCGGCCGCAGCGGCCTGAAAGTGTCGCCGATCTGTCTGGGCACCATGATGTTCGGCGGGCCGACCGATGAAGCCACGTCAAAGCGGATCATCGACAAGGCGCGTGATGCCGGCATCAACTTCATCGACACTGCGGACGCCTATTCGAAGGGCGCCTCGGAAGAGGTGGTCGGCCGCGCGATTGCCAACAACCGTAACGCCTGGGTGCTCGCCACGAAACTCGCCAATCCCATGGGCGACGATCCCAATCGCGGCGGGCTGTCACGGCGCTGGGTGCTGCAGGCCGCCGACGAAAGCCTGACGCGGCTCGGCACCGACCACATCGACATCTACTATCTGCACAAGGAAGACCATTCGACGCCGCTGGAGGAGACGGTGCGCGCGATGGGCGATTTGATCCGCGCGGGCAAGGTGCGATATTTCGGCGTCTCGAACTATCGCGCCTGGCGCGTCGCCGAGATCTGCAACATCTGCGACCGCCTGGGCATCGACCGGCCCGCGGTGAGCCAGCCCTATTACAACGCCATGAACCGCATGCCCGAGGTCGAGCATTTTCCGGCCTGCTCCTATTACGGCCTCGGCATCGTGCCCTACAGCCCGCTGGCGCGCGGCGTGCTCACCGGCAAGTACAAGCCCGATGCAGCCCCCGACAAGGAGACGCGCGCCGGCCGCAACGACACCCGCATGATGCAGACCGAATGGCGGCCGGAATCGCTTCAGCTCGCGCAGGAGATCAAGACTCACGCCGAGAAAAAGGGCATCACCGCCGGCCAGTTCGCGGTCGCCTGGGTGCTCAACTCCGCCTTCGTCTCCTCGATCGTCGCGGGGCCCCGCACCGAGGAGCAATGGGACGGCTACATCAGCGCGCTCGACTATCGCTTCACTGGGGATGATGAGGCATTGATCGACCGGCTGGTCGTGCCGGGCCATCCCTCGACGCCGGGCTACAACGATCCCGCCTACCCAATCGAAGGGCGCCGCGCGCGGACGGCTTGAACCTCGGAGACGACGATGGCGCATCAAGACCGCTACGGCCTGCCGCTCTCCACCACATCCGATGCGGCCGCTGGCGCTTATCGCGAGGGCGTCGACCTCATGCTTGCGGGCTGGACCGGCATGGCGGAGATGCTGGAGCGCGCGATCGCGACTGATCCGGACTTCGCGCTTCCCCATATCGCCCGCGCGCGCGTGCACGCCTTCTACCAGCAGGGCGATCTCGCCCGAAGCAAGGCGGCGCTCGCGCGCGAGCTGGTCGCCAAGCGCGGCACCGAGCGCGAGCGCTCGCATGTCGAGACGCTGGCGCTTGCGATCGAGGGCCGGCTGGCCGAGGCCATCGCGTCGACACTGAGGCATATCGAGAGCTGGCCGCGCGATGCATTGGTGCTGTCGCTGCCGCTCGGTGCGTTCGGCCTGTTCGCCTTCTCCGGCATGGCCGACCACGACCGCGCGCGGCATGAGCTGTGCGAGCGGCTCGCGCAGTATTATGGCGAGGACTGGTGGTTCCTCACCATGGCCGGCTGGGCGATGACCGAGAATGGCGACGTCGCGCGCGGCCGCGCCATGACCGAGCGCGGCTTCAATTTGCGCCGTGAGAATGCCCACGCCGCACACGCGGTGCTGCATGCGATGTTCGAGGACGGCTCGATCGAGGCGGCCGACCGCCTCGTCGACGACTGGATTCCGACTTACGACCGCGCCGGAATCCTGCACGGCCATATAAGCTGGCACCAGGCGCTCGGCGCGCTCGAGCATGGCGATGCGGCACGCGCACTGTCGATCTATGCCGACGTGCTCCAGCCGTCAGTCACGCAAGCGCCGCCGCTCAACGTCATCACCGACGCCGCCTCGCTGCTGTGGCGCGTGTCGGCTTACGGCCATTCCGTGCCGAGGACGCTGTGGCTGGAAGCCGACGCCAGCGCGCAAAAACTGTTTCCGAAGTCGAGCCTCTCCTTCGCCGACATCCACATGGCGCTGTTCGCGGCGGCGACGCAAAACCAAGCGGCGCTCACCACGCGCCTTATGACCATCGAGCAGCGCCTCGCCGAGGGCAAGCTGCCGGCCGGCCCCGTGGTGCCGGCGATCTTCCGCGCACTGGCGGCCTTTGCCGATGAGGATTACGCGTCATGCGCGCAAACGCTGGCGCCGGTTCTCGGCGAGGTCGTGCGGATCGGCGGCAGCCACGCTCAGCGCGAACTGGTCGAGGACACCTACATCGTCGCACTCATGCGCGGCGGCGAGCTCGCCCGCGCCCGCGCCGTGCTGGACGCCCGCCTGCACCGCCGGCCCTCGCTTCGCGATACGCGCTGGCAGGCGGCGACGGCCTGAGTTCCGCCACGAAAAAAACATCGGCCTGACGGCAAGTGCCAGCGTGACGGTTTGGGCGATGTGGATGAATCGCCGTCGGGGTGGCACGGTGGTATTCCAGACGGGACTTGCAGGACAAACGGGATCGCAACCAATTTGCGGTTCGGTGGTTATGGTGCGGAACCTACCCATGGTTCCCTGGCATGTGAGCCTTCCGATGCGCCTCTGCCGACCGCTTCTGGCCGCCACGCTAGTCTTCGCCGCGACCCTTTCCGCGTTGGCAAGTCCTTGTTTTGCCGAGACTTCCAGGCCGATCCCGGTCAATAATCCGCCGGCGCCGCAGAATGCCTTCATCGACCTGCTGGCGCTGATGTCCGGCCACTGTAAGACCTTCAAGGTCGCCGGGCGCACCTTCGCCTGCAAGACGGTGGCCTACGCCCATGGCGACAAGGGCCGGGTCAATTTCGCGGTCGCGGTCGACGATCCCTCCGACGACAGCCACGTCGTGTCGTTCTCCGGCGAGAACGGCAAGCGCGCCGACGACAATTCCTACGAGTTGCCGATCGACCGCATGCTGCTCAACTCCAAGGACCGGCCCAGGGTCGACGGCCTGCCGGTGCCGGCCGAGCAGACCTCCACCGGCCTCTGCCGCCAGACCGGCAATTTCGCCGCCAGGAAGGTGACCGACGTCACTTGCTCCGCCACCGACAGTGAGGGCCGGCGATATGAACTGCTGTTCGTCTCCGACGGTACGCCGGTGAGCGTGCGCCGCATCCGGCAATCGCTGCCCTCGATCCAGGACCCGTTCAAGTAGCGGCACTTCGTCTCGCTTGCTGTGTCAGCGAAGTGAAAGCGCATCCTTCCGTTTGAAACTCCAGGTCCGGCTTGTATGCTCTCGCGCGCGTCCTCACCGAGGAAGCCCGATTGCAACTGGAGGCGGGGCCGAGAGCCCGGCAATGCGTATGATCACCGGGCTCATGCGCATCCTGATCATCTGCCTACTCGCAAGCCTGTCGCGTGAATGCATCGCGGCCGACGGCAAGCGGCAGCGTTCGATCCTGGTTCTGGAAGAGGCTGATTTTCGCTCGCCCTTCTATTCCGAGATATTTGCCGGCATCCGCGCCGTCGCGAAGCCGAACGGGACGAGCCACACGGTGACCTACGGCGAGAGCCTCGATCTCGCCCGCTTCCCGGGACCGGACTACGAAGAGAGCCTGGTCGGTCACTTCAAGACCAAATATGCGAAGCAGCCGATCGACGTCATCGTTTCGATCGGAGTTTCATCGGCGAAATTCCTTCGGAAGCGCAAGCAGGAGATCTGGCCAGATGCGCCGGTCGTCTACGGCTTCGTGCCCGATCTGCCCGAGACGCGCGCGCTGTTCCTGCCCAACACGACGACCGTCTTCGCACGGGTGAGACCGGCGCAGCTGCTGACCGCAGCCCGCGCTGTCGTTCCCGACCTCAACCGTGTCGTTCTGGTCGGCGAGGCCTGGAAGAATCCGCTGACCTACGGACAGTGGAAGCAGGATTTCGCGGCCGCAATGCCCGACCTCGAAGTCACCGATCTGTCGGGCGCGGTTCTGCGCGAGGTCCGCGCTCACGTCGCCTCCCTGCCCACCCGCTCCGCGATCTTGACCTCGGCGATGTATTCCGACGGCGAAGGCACCTATTATGCCCCGGCCGCCGCGCTCGCACGCATCGCCGAGAGCGCCAACCGACCGATCATCATCACGTCCGATACGTTCCTCGGGCGCTCGGGCGTGGGCGGCTTCCTGCTGCTGCCCGAAATGATCGGACGGGAAGCCGGCGAGGTTGCCATGCGGATTCTCGGCGGCGAGGCCCCGTCGAGCATCGTCCCCTTCGGCGGGAATAACGTGAAGCCGATCTTCGACTGGCGGGAGCTCAAACGCTGGAACGTGGACGAGGCCCATCTGCCTCCCGGTAGCGAGGTGCGTTTCCGCGAACCGACCTTCTGGGAGAAGTATCACTGGCACGTCACCATCGTCGCCAGCGTCGTTCTGGTGCAGGCGCTGATGATCGCCATTCTGCTGCGCGAGCGCCGCTTGCGCTTCGTAGCCGAGGTCGAGGCGCGGCAACGCATGTCGGAGCTCGCCCACATGAATCGCCGCGCCACCGCGGGTGAGATGTCCGCCTCGCTCGCCCACGAGCTGAACCAGCCGCTCGCCGCCATCCTGATCAATGCCGAGACGGCCCAGCAGATCTTGCGGAACCCGGCGCCCGACCTCGGCGAGATCGGGGACTTATTGGACCACATTCGCCGGGACGATCAGCGGGCAGCCGACGTCATCAGCCGGCTGCGCTCGTTTCTGAAGCGAGACCCGACCGAACGGCGCGAGCTCGATCTCAATGCGATGGTTGGCGAGGTGTTTCGATTTCTCTCCGTGCAGGCCTTGACGCACGACGTCGAACTCGTGACCGAACGCTCGCCCGCAGATATCCGCGTTAAGGGCGACAAGGTTCAGCTCCAGCAGGCCATCCTGAATCTCGTCGTGAACGGCATCGATGCCGTGGCGCATCTCCCGGACAAGCGGCGCCGCGTCATCGGCCGAACCAGTCTTGCCGACGGTAATGTTGCCCTCGTCTCGGTCGCCGATGCCGGCGACGGGATCCTGGCGGAGAAGATGACGGAGATCTTCGAGCCGTTCTTCACGACCAAGACGCAAGGCATGGGCATCGGCCTCTCGATCGCCCATACCATCGTCGAGACGCATGGCGGGCGCATCTGGGCAGAGAACGCGCCGTCAGGGGGCGCCGTCTTTCACGTCAGCCTGCCGCTGGCAGCGCCGCGATAGGTCCTATCGCAGGCACCAGCGACGCTGGCCAGCCGTCACGCGAACGCCTTTTCCAGCGTTGCGAAGATGACCGCGAGCGACTTGTCGTGCCGCGTCACCGGCGGCACCGGGCGATCGATCTGCATCAGCTGATAAACCGCCATCTGCGCCGCGCGCACCGAATATTCGACGGTGAACACGACGTCGTCGGGGATTTCGACGAACTGGCTGACGAAAGCGAGGTTGACCGAGTTCTTCGGCACCGGCAGCGGTCGGTCGGTAAGATTGCGCGGCATGAACATGCTGGTGATGTAGGGCATGCGGCAGGGCACGCAGATCGCGTCCTCGAACACGCCCACATCGAAATTCAAATGGCCACACAGCTCTTGCAGTATCTCCGCGCCGCCGCAATCGGACATCGGCTTCGCGACGAAATTGCCGACGCGGTCGGGATGCAGCGCATAGCCCCAGAACACCTGCACATTCTTCGGCTGTCCGGCGAAATGCGGCTGGTGATAGAGCACGACCGACATCAGCCAGTTGGAATCCTTGAACGTGACGAGGCCGCCGGTGCCCGCACGGTTGCCGGAGAACGCCTCCATCCGGTCGAAGAAGAGCGGATCGCGGCAGGTGACGGTAAAGGACAGCCAATAGGATTCGGGGATCGAGCTGTTGAACGCGGCGGGATTGCCGAATTCGGGACGCTCCTTCGCGATCGTCTCCCACAGCGCCCAGCCCTGGCTGTCTTTCTTGGTCAGATGCGGCGGCGGCTCTGTCATCGTGCCGAGGCTCGAGGCGTCCGTCATCGAGCCGTTCTGGAAGAATACGAGATCGCCGTCCTCGAGCCGGACGTTGGCAGTGCGGCCGTCGCGGTCGAGCATAAGCTGGCGCACCCGCAAGCGTCCGTCCTCGCTCTCGATCGCCATGTCCTTGACGCGCGTGCCACGCACGAATTGCACGCCCTGCCGCTTCAGCCAGTCTGCGAGTGGCCGCACGATCGCGTCATACTGATTGTAGACGGTGCGCTTGACGCCGGCGAGCGTCTCGATGCGCGGAAACTCGTTCATGAAGCGGTGCAGATAGCGCTTCAGCTCGACCGCGCTGTGCCAGGGTTGGAACGCGAAGGTGGTCTGCCACATGTACCAGAAATTGGACTCGAAGAATCTCGGCGAGAGCCAGTCGGTGATGCGGCTATTGCCGAGCGTCTCCTCCGAGGCCTCGGTGAGCCGCAGCAGCTCGAGCCGATCGCGCGCGGAGAAACCCATATGCGAGACGTCGACCTTGAAGCGATTGCGGTCCACCAGCCGCGCCTGCGAGTGCGCCGGGTTCTCCAGGTTGAACGCGATGGTCTCGTCGCGCACGCTGCGGCCGGGATGCTCGAGCGAAGGGATGCTGGAGAGCAGATCCCAGGTGCATTCGTAGTGATCGGTGGTCAGCATTCGCCCGCCGCGCAGCGAATAGGCGCCGTTCGCGAGCAGCGTGCCGTCGAGGCTGCCGCCGACCAGCGGCTGCGCCTCGTAGATCACGATGTCACGCCCGGCCTGCTGCGCGTCGCGGATCAGGAACGTCGCGCCCGCGAGCGATCCAATGCCACCGCCGATGAAATACGCCTTCATGACTTGCCTCGATTGCCGTTCGAATTCGCGGGCGACATTGCATCCGAGGCAGCGGCCGAAGTTGCGCTGGATCAAGCGCGGGGAGCGGCGAAATCACGTCGGCGTTATCGCCGCGGGCTTCTTCGCATAGACGTGCTCGATCTCCTCCGCGAAGCGGCGTTCGAGCGCGGGCCGCTTGTTCTTCAGCGTCGGCGTGAGCAGGCCGCTCGCGATGGTCCAGGGATCCAGCGTCCACCACACCGCGCGCGGCGTCGCGTAGGACGGATAGGCCTTCACGGCCGCCGCGATCCTGGCCAGCAGAGCGGCCCGTTCCACCGCGCCGCCTTGCTTGCCGCTCGCCGCCAGTCTTTCTTTCTCCTGCACCCAGGTTTTTGCATTCAGCACGACCAGCGCGGTGAGGAACGGCCGCTGCTCGCCGACCACCAGCGCCTGCTCGAACAAGGGATCGGCGAGGATTGCGGTCTCCAGATCGACCGGCGCGATCTTCTCGCCGGTGGACGTGACCAGAATGTCCTTGATGCGGCCGGTGATGGTGATGCGCCCGTCCTCGATGCGGGCCTGGTCGCCGGTGTGCAGCCAGCCGTCAGCGTCCTTGACGCGGCGTGTCTCCTCCGGCTTGTGCCAATAGCCGAGCATCACGCTGGGGCCGCGCACCAGCAATTCGTCGTTCTCGCCTAACCTCACCTCGACGCCGTCGAGGACGTGGCCGACCGTGTGCGGATCATTGTCCTTGATGGTGTTGACGGAGACCACCGGCGAGGTCTCCGTCATGCCGTAGCCCTGGAGGACGTCCAGCCCGAGCGCAAGAAACAGGCGAATGACGGGCTCTGCGATCGGCGCGCCGCCGGAGATCGCGACGCGCAGGCGGCCGCCGAGCCGCGCCAGCACCTTGTCAGCGACGAGCCGTTTGAGCAGCGGCCAGGCCAGCCGGTCCAGCAGCGACGGCATGCCATGCCGCTGCCGTGCTTCGAAACGCCGCCCGCCGACGGCGATGGTGAGGTCGAGCAGCAAGCGCTCGATGTAACTTGCTGATGCGCGATGCTGCATGATCAGCGCGTAAATGCGCTCGTAGATCCGCGGCACCGAGACCAGCACCGTCGGCCGCACACGCTTCAGGTCCTCCGAGAGTTGCGGCACCGAGCGGGCATAGGCGACGCAGGCGCCGGCCGCGATCGGATAGTAATAGCCGCCGGTGCGCTCGAAGGTGTGCGAAAGCGGCAGGAAGGACAGGAAGACGTCGTGCGGTTCGGCGGGGATGCGATGCGCGATCGCCTTCACATTGGCGACGATGTTGCCATGCGACAGCATCACGCCCTTTGGCCGCCCGGTCGTGCCCGAGGTGTAGACGATGGCGGCGAGATCGTCCGGCTGGATCGCGACATCGGGCAGCGGCGCGGTCGCGCCGGGTGCTTGTGCGAGCCAGTGGTCGAGCCCGACGATGCGCGCGTCCGGCGTGATGAGCCCGCCTGCATCCGCGCAGACGACGCGCTTGAGATGGTCGAGCGGCTGGCCGGTCGCCACGATCGCCTGCCAGCGCTCCAGCGTATCGACGAACAAGAGCAGCGCGCCGGAATCGACGAGGACATAGGCGATGCTGTCGGGGTTGTCGACGGCATGCATCGGCACCGGCACGAGGCCGCGCGACAGCGCCGCCTGGTCCATGGCGATATGCGCAATGCCGTTCGGCATCAGGATGGCGACGCGTTCGCCCGGCGCGAACTCCTCCGCGGCGAGCGCGCGCCGCCACAGCTCGAATCCCGCATCGATCTCGTGCCAGGACCGGCTGACCCAGCGCTGCGCGGTCGCATCGAAATGACGATAGGCCTCCGCCGCCGGCGTCGCCTCGACGCGCCAGCGCAGCAGTTGCGGCAGCGTCCCGATCCCGGCAAGTCCGTCCGGTTGACTCGTTGGCCCCGACATGGCGTCCTCTCGCATCTCATCGATTCCCAACCATTTGGTGCCTCGACACTAGGCCGGCCAGCCCTTGCCGCTTTGATCCTCAGCAAGGCGGCCATGCAAGGAGCGACCATGACGCGCGACCGCCTGTTTCTGCTGCGCCCCGGTTTCGAGGATCCGGCCTTTCCGGGGCGCCTGTTCTATTGCTGGCATTGCGCGCTGATCGAGGGCGTGTTGGCTTCATTTCCGCAGCTGGCCGAAAAGCTGGATGTCGAGCGCATCGCGTGGCCACGCCCGCGGCAGCCGGTGATCGCACTTCTCGGCGAAGAGAACCAGTCGCTGCCGCTGCTCGTTCTGACTGACGGAGTGACCTCGCCGCATCAGACCGGCAGTCATCACGGCCGCGCCTTCATCGCCGACAAGGACGCGATCCTCGCCGCGCTCTCCGAACGCCACGGCTTTCCCGTTCCGCATCCGTAGAAGGGGGGCCCGTAGCCCGAAACGAGGGAAGATCGGCATTGCGCCCCGTCCCTGACGCCTCGCATATTCGCCACCACACCCGCCCGAAAGGTCCGATCATGCCTCACCCCCTCCCCGCTCTCATCGTCGTCGACGTCCAGCGCGCGTTCGACGAATGGGAGGCGGCGGGACAGCGGCGCAACAATCCGGATGCGGTGGCGCGCATTGCCGATCTCTTGCGGGCTTTCAGAGCACGCGGCGCGCCGATCTTTCATATCCGCCATGAAGGCACGAAGCCGAATTCATCGTTTCTGCCATCGCGTTCCGGCTACGCCGTCAAGGACGAGGCGCGCGAGCAGCCGGGCGAGACGGTCATCCTCAAGCGCGTCAACAGCGCCTTCATCGGCACCAACCTGGAACAGCGCCTGCGCGCGGCCGGCATCGGTACGCTCGTGATCTGCGGCGCCACCACCAATCATTGCGTGGAGACGACGACGCGGATGGCCGGCAATCTCGGTTTCGACGCGCACCTCGTGCGCGATGCGACATGGACTTTCGACCGCGTCGGGCCCGACGGCGACAGGCATTCCGCCGAAGAAATCCATGCGATGACGCTGTCGAACCTCAACGGCGAGTTCGCGCGCATCGTCACCAGCGACGACGTGATCGCCGCGTTCGCGGCCAAGTGATGGCAGCAATGCGATCAATGCCGATGATGCGACAATAAATCTCACGAGACGCAGTCACGCACGCGAATCGGACGTCGCGATACTGCGTCGTTTCGACGCCCGCACTGGCCGGAACGCGGCGAGCGCCCATCTGTTGTCACACGACATTCAACTGGAGTGATGACACCATGAAGTATCTCATTGTCGCGATGGCGGTCGGTGCTGCGGCGCTCGCCGGCGGATCGGCGGCGAACGCGGCCAATAATTCAGGCGCGAAGCAGAACGCGCCGGCAGCCCAATCGACCGACATCAGCGCGCAGCACCGGCACCACGGCCATCGCCACCATCATCACTGGCGTCATCATCACCACCATCACGGCTACTATCGTCCGCACCACAGGAACTACGGCTACTACCCGCGGCATCACGGCTATTACGGCGGCGGGCCGTACGGGTATTACGGCGGCGGCGGTCCCTCCGTGACGTTCGGCTTCGGCGGCAGCCGCTGGTAAAAGGAAAGGCCCGCGATGCGGGCCTTTTTCTTACCCCCGCAAAATCATCTCTGCCGTCTCCAGGCCGCTCGCCAGCGCTGCTTCCACCGTGCCCATGTCACGACCGCGATAAAGCGCTTCGCCGGAGAACAGCACCAAGCCATCGGCACGCGCGAGGATCGCTTGTGCCGCGCGCGTCCGCGGCGTCGCCCAGGAATAGGCACCGCGGGCGAAGGGATCATGCGCCCAATTGGTCGCCGCCGCCGCCACGAGCTCGCGCGCGATGTCCTCGCGCGACAGCTTGAAGATGGCAGCGAGCGAATCGAGCCCGGCATCGATCAGTCCTTGCGGATTGAGGTTGTCCAGCTCCGCCGTGCGCGGGCCGCCGAACCAGCCGGTGAGCACGGCCTGCCCGCTCGGATATTGCGTCCACCACACCGGGATGGTCCGGTCGGACAACAGGAAGGTCATGGCTGCGAGATCCTGGTGCCGCTCGCGCCACCACGGCCGCGCGAAGCGTAGCAGGATCTTGATGACGTTGCCGAAGCCGATGGCGCCCGCCGCAGCAAGCCTCCCGCGCGCGCTCGCCGGCAGAGCCATCTCGCGCAGCAGCGGCAGCGGCACGGTGAGGATCACGCGATCGCAGGCGTGGACATCGCCGCCGGCGCAGCGAACGGCCGCCGTGTCGCCGCCCTCCTCGATCGCCGACACCACGCAGCCGAGATGGATGGTCACGCCGCACTGGCGGCAGTCGGCCGCCAGATAGTCGATCAGCGCGCCATAGCCGCCATCGATGCGCGCCTGCGCAGCGTGCCCGCCATCCATCCATTCCTCACGCAGCGCCAGCGTCGAGGCGCGCTCGGGGTCGGCCGCGTCATAGCCCTCCACCATCCGCTCGATCGATTGGCGCATCGGCGCATAGTCATCCCCGGCGAAATGCCGGCGCAGGAATTCGGCGACGGAGAGATCGTCTTCCAAGTCCCTCAGCACGGCCTGAAGCTCCGTCTCATGCGGATCGTCGCGCTCCTCGCGCGTGAGCGTCATTCCGTCAAAGCTCCACTGCTCGCCTGCGATCTCGTGAAGGGACAGCCCGGCCTCGCGCAGCAGCCCGCGCGTGACCGGCGCCTCGCCATGGACGAATTCGGCACCGCCCGCGGCGGGGTATCCGAACTCGGAGACCGGCAGCGGAAGGATACGGCCGCCGCAGCGCTCGCGCGCCTCCAGCACCGTCACCTTGCGGCCGGTCCGCGCCAGCTCGCGCGCCGCCATCAGGCCGGCCGCGCCGGCGCCGACGATGACGATATGTTCTGTTGTCTCCGGCATGGCCGCGCGCTACCGGCTCGCGGCTTGCGGATCGTTCTTGATCAGATAGCGCAGCAACAGGACGCCGCCGCCGAGCTGGCGCGTACTCTCCAGCGTCATCGCGGTGATCGGCGCGCGCTTGTCGCTGTCTGCCTCGGTCGAAGAGAACACGAAGGGCGCGCCCTCTGCGCCATCGATCGCGGGGCTGAGAATCAGGTTGAACTCGTCGATCAGACCGGCACGCAGGAACGCGCCATTGGCGACGCCGCCGCCTTCCACCAGCAGCCGCTTCACCCCTAACTCGCGGCTGAGAATGTCTAGCGCCAGCGCCAGATCGAGCTCGGACTTGCCGGCGAAGATGTAGGATACGCCCTCGCCGCGCAGGCCCGCGAGATGCGAATCCGGCACGCTCTCGGTCAGCACGACGACGATCGGATCGCCGCCGATGTCCGAGCGCCCCCAGCCGATCTTGCCCTGCGCATCGAGCACGATTCCATAGGTCTTGGCGTCCCGCCGCGCGAACCAGTTTTCGCGCGGCAGCTTCGCATTCATCGTCGCGGGATAGGGCTGGCCCTTGGCGAACTCCGACCCGGTAACGCGGCCGATCACCCAGGCATCGCCGCCGAGCTCGTCATGGATCTTCTCGAACCAGTCCGTGCCCGCCCCTTTCGGGCGCCAGCGGCTGGGATGCGTGCGGCCGTCGAGGCTGGAGTGCATCAGACAGATGACGTAGGGCTTCATGCAAAGTCTCCGAGTATCGCTCAGGCCGAGGCCGCCGGCCCATCGCTCTTCTCATCGCGATTCTCATCGCTCTTGGCGCGATCGTTCACGATCACCGCGAGTGGATTGAGCTTCGGCGGCGCGACGAGCTGCAGCGTGTTGGTGTCGCGATGGTCGAACGGTGCGCCGCGCACGAACAACTCGGTCTGAATCAGATAAGTCCAGCTGCCGTCGTCGTTGAAGGTGATGTCGCAGCGGTAGGAGTCGGTGCGGAAAGCCTGTTCCAGGAAGTCGGTCGAGCAGATCCCGTAGGCGGTGTCGCCGCGCTTTGCGGTGACCGAGATCGTCTTGTCGTCCGGTCCGGCCTTGCCCGAGGCCAGCAGCACCTGGCCGCGCGGAATCGCCAGCGTCTGCATGATCAGCCCGGTCGCGGGCTCCCACAGCCAATAGCCGACCTGGTCGTGGAAGGTGATGTCTTCTTCGGGCGTGTTGATGTGGATGTGATAGCGCAGCCCGTATAGCAACTGCGGCCCGTTGGCCTGCGGATCGATCGGGTCCATGCGGATGCGCTCGATGAAGGTCCGCCGCTCCGGCCCCTCCGTCTTCGGATTGATGTCGATGCCCTTGTCCGCCTGCCAATGCCCTGCGAGACGGCGAAGCGGGCCGAGATTGGCAAGGCCGTCGGGCGAGACGTCCTCGGGCTCGGTGAAGATGTCGGCGGGAATCGGAAGCATGGTGTCCTCGCGGCAAGTTGCGGGGACAGCCATAGCACGGCGGCGGGAACCTGGCGCGTGCTCAGGCCTCACAATCGCGAATGGACACCGGCGTTGTGCGCGGGACGATTGTCGGGCTTTTCGACAAGACGACGAAGCCGAACCCGTTCGGTTCGGCTCCGCCGCCGGGACGTTTAGTGGCGATGATCGCGGACCTCGGGCTGCGTGCGGTGGTCCCTGACGATGGTCTGATTGCGATGGTCGCGTACGATCGGCGGGTCGCGATGATCGCGGACGATCGTCCGCGCGCTCGCGGGCGTCACCGCGCTTGCCAAGGTGATCGCTGCGAAAGCCACAAGGATGGTATTGCGCATAAGTCTTGTCCTCTTCCCGGTGGATCACTGCGAGCCACCTGACGCCAAGCTAGATCGACCTGCTGGAATGATATGTGTCGGCGATCACGCGGCGACGATCGGGATGCTGGCGATCACGCGTCATCCGCAGCACGAAGCGCATGGCGGCTTTTCCGTCGAGCTCCTCTGCGAAGGACAGACGCGCGACGCGATCTTCGCGACGCTCGCTGACGTTTCCGGTGTCACCGGAGATCGCCCTCAAGCCGCCTCAGACACCGATTTCGCACGCTCCTCGAGCACGCCGATCGTCGAGACCAGATTGTCGCGCCGCGCTCGAAGGTTGAGGGCTAGCAGCGGATATGTCGGCTGAAGCACGTCGAACACGCCGGCTTTGGCTTCCTCTTCGAGAATGTCGGTATTCAACAGCCGAACGCGCCACCACAAATCGGCGATCAACGCATCGAGCCGGAGTTCGCCGGCAGTACCAGAACGGGACATTTCTTGCATCGCATGCCTCAACCTGAAACGGGCCTCCCTGCCGGGCCCGGCTTTGGTCAAGACTGAGCAAGTGGAGTGCCAGGATCGGCGGGTGCGATTAGGCTCGGGAATTGGCTCCGCGCGGTGCGCTCCTTCGGCTCTCAGCGGAAGCTGAACGTGCCAAAGGACCACCAGATCTTGCCTCCTTCCAAGCTATTGATAGGGAGGCTTCACCTGCTCAGCTTTCCTGCTCTTGGGCGGCGGGCGATGATGACAAACGCCGGAGGCATTCAGCTCACGCCGCCCGCCGTTTCCGTCGCGCCGGGGGGGCTTGCCACGAGAGGCCGGCGAGCGGCACGGGCTTGCTGAAGTGAAATCCCTGGCCGAGCGGGATGCCGAGTGACTGGAGCCGTTTGACCTGCTCGAAGGACTCGACCCCCTCGGCGACGATCGAGAGCTTCAACGTCTTCGCGAGCTGCACGATGGACTTCAGCACGGCGACGGTCTCGCAGCGATCGATCCTGTCGATGAACGATTTGTCGATCTTGACCTTGTCGAAAGGAAAGGCCGTCAAATAGGACAAAGACGAATATCCGACACCGAAATCGTCGAGGGCAATGGAGACGCCGAGCGCCTTGAGGCGCTGGAGCGTCTTGAGGTTCTCCTCGGTGTCGGCGAGAAATACGCTCTCGGTGATCTCGAGCTCGAGCCGGGTTTGCGGAAGGCCGCTCTGCGCCAACGCAAACGTCACGGTGTCGACGAGATTGGTGCCGGCAAATTGCAGGGCAGAGAGATTGACAGCGACCTTGACGTCGGCCGGCATGCTCATCGCATCGCGACAGGCCCGGGCAAGCACCTGATTGCCGAGCTCGACGATCAAGCCCCCCGCCTCTGCAACCGCAATGAACTCAGCCGGAGGAATGTAGCCCCTGGTGCCGTGATGCCAGCGCGCCAGGGCTTCGACCGATTTTACCCGGCCGGTGCCGAGCTCGATCACGGGCTGATAAAACACCTCCAGCTCCTCGCGCCAGATCGCTTCGCGCAGCTCGATCTCGAGCACGTTGCGCTGATCCGCTTCCGCTTTGAGCTCCGCTGAATAGAGGTGGAAGCAGCTTCGGCCGGCATTCTTCGACCTGTAGAGCGCAAGATCGGCGTTGCGAAGGATCTCATCGACCCGCGTGCCGTGCTCGGGCACGAGCGCAAGGCCAATGCTACAGCCGATCACGACGGGATGGCCATCGATGTGATAGGGCTCGGCAATGGCCTGGACCAGCCGCTCGGCCAGGCTTGCAGCGCCGTCGCGCATCGCGGCCACGATCACGGCAAACTCGTCGCCGCCAATTCGCGCCGCCGTATCGGCATCACGAATCTGCGCCTTGATCCGGTCGGCAACCTGCTTCAGCAGCGCGTCGCCGCATTGATGGCCGAGCGCATCATTGACGGACTTGAACTTGTCGAGATCGAGCAGGAGTACGGCGAACCCAGGCTCCAGCCGGCGCGAGCTGGCCAGCGCCTCGTCGATGCGCTCCTTGAACAGGTTGCGGTTGGCAAGGCCGGTCAGGCTGTCGTAATGCGCCAGCCGCTCGATGCGGTCCGCCGACGCCTTGCGCTCGGTGATGTCCTCATGAGTAGCGACCCAGCCGCCACCCTCGCGCCGGCCGTAGGAGATGTAGACGACCCGTCCATCGGGAAACTGCACGGTGTTCGAGATCTGCTCCGACCGGGCGAGCCGGTTCTTCAAATCGACGAGATAGGTCTCGACGTCGAGCACGGCGGTCTGTTTTGCGAATATATCCCGGAAATGCATGCCGATCCGAATGTCTTCCGGCAGGAGGCCATAGAGTTCGAGCCATTGCGGGTTGAATGCGATCAGGCGGTCACGGCCATCGAACATGCTCAAGCCCTGGGGAAGGTTCCGGAGCGCATCCTCGAACTTGCTGGCAAAATCGCGCCGCTCGCGGTGGGCGCGATCCAGCGCCTGCTGCCGTCGCCAATGGAATGTCGTCGCGGCTAGGATAATGAACGTAAGCAGCAGCGCGCCGCCGAGATAGACCTTCTGCCGGACGGCGGAGCGCGAATAAATCTCCTGCTCCGAAATGCCGACGGTGAAGATGAGCGGAAACGCGCGCGACCTGCGTGCCGTGATCAGCCGGTCGCTGCGGTTCGGTCGGTTCTCGTTCCAATATTGCACATAGAAGCCGTCACCGAGCTCGCCCTCGACGCGGCTGGGTGTGCGTTGTCCCAGCACGGAGCCCTGGTCCACCCCCCGGGCGGCGAGCACGATGTAATTGGCATTTCTGAGCACCAGCGTTCCTCCGACGCCGAGCTTTGCCGTGTCGTAGAACCTGCCGACCACGTCGACGCTGATCGAGCCGACGACCACCCCGGCCGAATTCCCTGCGAGGTCGAACAACTTTCTTGCGAGCTGGATCGTCCATTTGTTCGAGGCCCTTCCCAGCACCGGCTTGGCGACGTAGAGGCGATCGTCGGCTTGCGCCATGGCATTGATGAAGTGCTCGCGATCGCCAAGATAAAGCGGCGGGCCGGAATAGCCCGCGGTCGTCTCGATCATGTATCCGTTCGATCCGATCAATGCGAGCTGAACCACGTCGCCGGTCGCAATGCGGGCCTTGTCCGACCATGACTTCAAGCTGAAGGCGAGCGGATCCTGGGCGTAGAGCGCTCGTACCACCAGCAATGACTGATCGACGCGCTCGAAGATGCGTTCGGTGTTTTCCTCGAACAGTTCGGCGACGCTGTCGCCGTGCGACCGCGCCTGCTCGACCGCATCCATCCGCTCCGACGCGGTGATTGCGAAATAGCCGATCCAGACCAGGGGCAGAAAGAACAATGCGATCTGCAGCGGACCATTCCGCAGGATCGTTCTTCCGGCTTTGCGGACTGCACCAGCGGGAATCACGACGCGCACCCCCGCTTCGGCCGCCAGGGCAGAACTGCGCTCGCCCGCAGTATTGGCATCGCCTTGTCTCCGCCTCGACTGCACAGGGACACCCGCGGCCGAAAGCGGCGCGCGGGTGCTGTTCATAGCGCAAAGGTAGCTGAAACAGCCTTAAGTTTGTATTTGGGTAAAGCTCAATTCTTCAGCTTAAAACATCCGTATCATCACGGAGGTCGGCTGGCCTTGAGCAATCAGATACACGGCCATGTCGAAAGCCGCACATTTTCAGCCGCCTTTGGGCCGGCTTTTCAGATTGCGCGCGCAAGAACAATCGCGCCGGACAGGATGAGGACCCCGCCTGCCGCATAGCTCAATCTTCGGCCGAACGACAGCAGCTTCTCGCCGGCGACATAGAGCGCGATGCCGATGATCCAGGCCAGGTTCATCACGCCGCCGACGAACAGCAATACCATCAGAAACCAGCAGCAGCCGACGCAGTAGCTGCCGTGGCGAAGTCCCATTCGCAATGCGCCGCGCGTGCCGGGCCGCCAATGCCGGCTGAGAAACAACAGCGGGCTCTCGCAGTAGCGTAGGCACGCCTGTTTGAGGGGCGTGAACTGATAAACCCCTGCTGCAATCAGAACGCCGCCGCCCAGAATCGCGCTGGTGCTTGCCATCGCCATCGACAGCAATCCGAAGCGTTCGAACGCTCCTTGCACCAGGACCGCGGCGAGACTGAACCCCGCCCACGTCACGAGATAGCCGGCGAGAAAGATCCAGGTATCGATTGCGGCGCGGGAAGCAGTCTCCTGCTTGCGCTTGACGGTCGCATACAAGAGAACGGTGGGCACCGCGCTCGGCGCCATCATCGCGACCATCATCACCCACCACATCACGAACAGCAGCACGCCATAGAACGGCGTCCACGGCATCGGCGCCATGTCCGGCATGTCGGCCATCATCTCGGTGTCCATGCCGGCGCCCGCGGCGAGATAGGCCCAGGCGAGCGCCACCACTGCGGCGGTCCCGATCGCGACGATCAGCCGGTCGCGGTGGAGCAGGTGTTCCAGTATCGAGCGCCCCTGCATCGACCTGTCCATAGCGATGAGGAGCTGACACCGAGGTTTTGTCTCGGTGTCAGCGCCGCATCATGCCGCTACGCCCTCGGGCGTCTGTACGACATTGGCGAGCGAACTATGCGTACCCTGGGTCTCGAACGGGATCGCGCCGGTCGAGCGGATGTTGGCGGATGCGACCTCTGCCGCCCGATGTTCGAACCCCTCGGGCATGACCACCTGGATGCGGTGCGGATCACCGGTCACCGGATTCTTGATCGGCTCGACATCGGTCTCGAGCACGCCCCTGGCGACGAGTTTTGCGACGCGTCCTTCTTTGTCGAAGGAGAACTCGAACGGGGCAAACACCGGATCGTGGATCTTGGTCACGATCATGCTGACGATCTGGAAAAGTGTGCCTTCGGCCGAATGCTTGCCGGAAAAGATATCGAACAACGCCTGACGCTGCTCCGCCGTGGCGCGTTCGTCGATGATGGGCTGGATCGTCCCGTTGCCCTCATGAAGCGGCCCAGGGAAATCGACCGTGATCGCAAAGCAGAGACCATCGAGCCTGGTCCCTTCGAAATGTCCCTTGGTGACCCGCATGGCGACCAATCCCTTGCAATAGCCTTGGGTCGGCCGTGCGTTGAAATCGCACGGGCAGCCAAACGCGCAGCTGCAGTTCTTCATCCATTCGCCTTCGAGACGCCAGTCCGATGCAGCCATGGCATATCTCCCAATGTGAGCGGGGACGCGGCAGCCGGAGACGAATTTGTTCAGCGTTATGTCGAAGCGAAACGTAGAGCCGCGAGCGGGATCGAAATCCGATCAGAAGGCCGGCCTCGCAAAAAAGTCGGCTGGCGAGCTGCCGTTCACCCAATGGCGAAAAGCATATCAGCTGTGGCCCTACGCGTACAGCGAACGCATGCGGCGAAGCTAGGGGGCGTCCGAAACTGAGAGGGATGGCGCGCCACTCCGAACAAAACTGAGAACTCGTATGTCATTGAATACACTTATGATTTCTCGTGACATCTGCGACCCGGCCGGTGTCGTAGGCCTTTTTGCCGCGGTTCCGCGCGCCTTGGCCGCCGGAGTGGTAAGATCAGGTGCCGAGGGCAGAATTCGCGGCGCCGATCTCGGTCAAGATAACGGCGCTCGAAGCGATGAACTCCAGAAGCAAACTGATGATCGCGGTTGCGATCGGACGATGCGAGAGATGGAGGACGTTATGGAAGCGTGGCGTGACGACAAGGCCCGGTCGACCCTGATTCGCAATGCTGCGGCCAACGTGCAGCTAGGCAACGCGCCTCGGACTTTTGCCGAACTCCTGTTCGGCCACACCAATAGCGAGGATCTCGCCAACCACGACGCCGCTTCGCTGGCCTTCCTGGCCGAGCAGGCCTGGGAACATGTACAGCGGCGCACGGCGGGGCACGCCGATATCCGCATCGTCAATCCGACGATGCCGGATGGCCGCGAGATCTCCGTGCTCGAAATTCTCAACGACAACATGCCCTTCCTGTTCGACTCCACTTTGGCCGAGCTAGCCGAGCAGGGCATCGAGGTCGCCCTGGTCGCCCATCCGATCATCGCCGTGGAGCGCGACGAGCAAGGCAAGCTGATGCGCTTCCATGGCGAAACCCTGCCGGCGGGAGCAAGGGGCACGCGCGAAAGCCTCATCCATCTCCACATCGCCCGCATGGACGTCGACGCCGACCGCCAAAAGCTGGTCGATGGGTTGACCATGACGTTGAACGACGCGCGTGCCTGCGTCACCGACTGGAAGCCCATGCGCGCCCGCATCGAGGAGGCGATCAAGATCTTCTCCACCAATCCGCCGCCGCTGCCGATCGACGAGATCGCCGAAGCCAGCCAGTTCCTGCATTGGCTATGCCTGGACAATTTCACCTTCCTGGGCGTGCGCGAATATCGCTTCTCCCCCGACGGCGATGCGTCGGATGACATCACGACCGGCGAGGGCCTCGGCATCCTGCGCGATCCCGAGGTGAAGGTCCTGCGCCGCGGTCGCGAAATGGTGGTGATGACGTCGGAAATTCGCGAGTTCATGCGGGAGCCGAGCCTTCTCATCGTGATCAAGGCCAACGTGTCCAGCCGCGTTCATCGCCGCATCCGGATGGATTATGTGGGCATCAAGCTCTATAGCCCCGACGGCCGGCTCGAAGGAGAATTGCGCCTCGTCGGTCTGTTCACGTCCGGCGCCTATACCCGATCGGTCAAGCAAATCCCTTACGCCCGCCACAAGGTGGCGCAGGTGCTACAGCGCGCCGGCTTCGACCCGAACAGCCATTCGGGCAAGGCGCTGACGCATATTCTCGAAGATTATCCGCGCGACGATCTGTTCCAGATCGACGTCGACACGCTCTACAATTTCGTCATGGAGATCCTGATCCTCTATGAGCGCCCGCGGGTCCGGGCGCTGGCACGCGTGGACAAGTTCGATCGCTTCGTCTCCATCCTCTGCTTCATTCCGCGCGACAAATACGATACCGACGTGCGCACGCGCGTCGGCGCCTTCCTCTCGCAGGTCTACAAGGGGACCCTGTCGGCCTCCTACGTGTCCTTCCCCGAAGGATCACTGGCGCGCGTCCACTACATCATCGGGCGATATGAAGGTAAGACCCCGGTCGTCGAGCGCGAGACACTCGAAGCCGGGATCAGCGCCATTGCCGAGACCTGGGCCGACAAGTTGAAGGTCGCGCTCGCAGCGTCTGCCGACGGCATGCGGGCGCGCATGCTCGCAAGCCGCTATGCCCAGGCCTTTTCCGGCGGCTACACCGAGATATTCAGCGCCGAACAGGCGATCGCCGACATCACCACCATCGAAAAGCTCACCTCAGCCCGACCGGTGACGATTTCGGTTTACCGCCTCGCGGGGGACGACGATCCCAGACGATTCGGCCTGAAGGTCTTCTCGGATGCCGCACCGCTGTCGCTATCCTATCGCGTGCCGGTGATTGAAAATCACGGCTTGAACGTGGTCAACGAACGCACCTATCAGATCGTGCCGCGCACCAGGCAGGCGCCGGTATGGCTGCACGATATGACAATCGAGACCAGCGACGGCAAGCCGATCGCAATCAGCCGTGAATTCAACCACCGTCTGGAAGCCTCGATCATGGCGGTGGTCCACGATCGCGCCGAATCCGACGGGTTCAACGCACTGATCCTGCGCACAGCCCTGAGTTGGCGGGAAGTATCGACGATCCGCGCGCTGTCGCGCTACCTCCATCAGATCCGCGCTCCGTTCACCCAGGACTATATGTGGGAGACCCTGCGCAGGAACGCCGCGATTACCGCCAACGTCGTCGCCCTGTTCCAGGGCCGCCTCGATCCGCGCCTTGGACTCACGATTGCGGAGCGCTCGGCGCGCGAGGTGGCTCTCGTCGCCGAGATCGAGGAGCAGCTCAAATCCGTCGCCTCGCTCGATGAAGATCGCATCCTACGCCGCTTCACCAATCTCGTGCAGGCAACCATCCGCACCAATTTGTGGCAGGTCGGTCAGGATGGACATCCGCATCCGGTGATCTCCTTCAAGTTCGACGCCCGCAAGATCGAGGCCCTGCCGGCACCGCGACCACTGTACGAGATTTTCGTCTACTCGCCCCGCGTCGAGGGCATTCATCTGCGCTTTGGCAAGGTCGCGCGCGGCGGTCTGCGCTGGTCCGACCGGCCGCAGGATTTCCGTACCGAGATCCTGGGCCTCGTGAAGGCACAACAGGTGAAGAATGCCGTGATCGTGCCGGTCGGCGCGAAGGGCGGCTTCGTGCCCAAGCGCCTGCCGTCACCCTCGAGTCGCGACCACTTCATGGCGGAAGGCACCGAAGCCTATCGTATCTTCGTTCGCACGCTGCTCGAACTCACCGACAATCTCGACGGCGACACCATCGTGCCGCCCGACTCGACTGTGCGGCATGACGGCGACGACCCCTACCTGGTCGTCGCCGCCGACAAGGGCACCGCCACCTTCTCCGATATCGCTAATGCGATCTCGGCCGAGAAGCACCATTGGCTCGCCGATGCCTTCGCCTCCGGCGGCAGTCAGGGCTATGACCACAAGAAGATGGGGATCACGGCGCGAGGCGCCTGGGAGGCGGTCAAGCGTCACTTCCGCGAGCTTGGCACCGACATCCAGACCAAGCCGTTCACGGTTGCCGGCGTAGGCGATATGTCGGGCGATGTCTTCGGCAACGGCATGCTGCTCTCGCCGGCGACGAAGCTCGTCGCGGCGTTCGATCACCGCGACATCTTCATCGATCCCTCGCCTGATCCGGTGGTCAGCCTCGCCGAACGCAAGCGCCTGTTCAGCCTGTCGCGATCGAGCTGGCAGGACTACGACAAGTCCCTGATCTCGCAAGGCGGCGGCGTGTTCTCGCGCTCGCTCAAGGCGATCCCGCTTGCGCCGGAAGTGCGCACACTGCTTGATCTCGACAAGCCGCAGGCCACGCCTTTCGAGGTGATGACAGCGATCCTCAAGGCCCGCGTGGACCTCCTGTGGTTTGGCGGCATCGGCACGTATATCCGCTCGTCCTCGGAAAGCGATGATCAGGCCGGCGATCGCGCCAACGATCCGATCCGCATCACAGGCGCCGATGTCCGCGCCCGGGTGATCGGCGAAGGCGCCAATCTCGGCGTCACCCAGCGCGGCCGTATCGAGGCGGCACAGAAGGGCGTGAAGCTCAACACCGACGCCATCGACAATTCGGCCGGCGTGAACACGTCCGACGTCGAGGTCAATATCAAGATCGCGCTGGCGCGCCCCGAGCGCGAGGGGCGCCTCAGTCCAGGCGACCGCAACAGCCTGCTCGCCGCGATGACCGAGGAGGTCGGCGCGCTGGTGCTGCGCAACAATTATCTTCAGACGCTGGCGCTTTCGCTGGCCGAACGGAAAGGGGTGGCCGAGATCGGCTTCCTTACCCGACTGATGCAGTCGCTAGAGCAGCGCGGCCTGCTCAGCCGCGCCGTGGAGTTCTTGCCCGACGATGCGGCGATCACTGAGCGTACGAGACGCAGCCAGCTCCTGACGCGGCCCGAGCTTGCCGTGTTGCTCGCTTACGCCAAGCTGACGCTGTACGACGACCTGCTTGCAACTGGCGTACCTGACGATCCCTATCTCGCCCGCGAACTATCCCAATATTTTCCGCGCCAGGTGCAGGAGCAATTCCCGACAGCGGTACAATTGCATCGGCTCCGGCGGGAGATCATCGCCACCAGTCTCGCCAATGCCGTGATCAACCGGGGCGGCCCGGCCTGTGTCGTGCGCCTGACCGACGAGACCGACGCCGATATCGCCACCATCGTCATGGCCTTCGTGGCAGTAGACGAATCCTACGGCCTCAAGCGGCTCAATGCCGGGATCGATGCACTCGACACCCGCATCGACGGGCAATTGCAACTCGGCCTCTACGCGGCGATCCAGGATCTCCTGCTCTCACGCATGGTCTGGTATGTGCGCAATGCTGATTTCAAGGCCGGTCTGGACGCCGTGATCGCACGCTTCGGCCCCGGAATCCAAGAGATCGCCGCCGGGCTCGACAAGACCCTGCCGCAGGATTCGCAGGCTGGGCGCACCAGGCGGCGGCAGGATCTGATCGATGCCGGTGTCCCGGCGGGCCTTGCCGCAGAACTCGCCGATCTCGATGCGCTCCTCTCCGCACCGGATATCGTCACCGTCGCGGAGCGCACCAACCGGGCCATCGGTGACGCCGCCACGACCTTCTTCGCCGCCGAGGCCGAATTCAGACTCGATCGGATCATCGCCGCCGCGCGCAGCGTGCCGGCCAACGATAATTACGAACGTCTCGCCATCGATCGTGCCGTTGGCCAGATCGCGGCCGCGGAAAGAGCACTGGTCGCCAACATGCTGGCAAACGGCGAATCCGGCCAGCAGGCCACCGGCGACTGGCTTGCGGCTCATCCTGAGGCGATGCGCGTTCGCCGCTTGGTCGAGGAGATCGCGGCCAGCGGCTTGACGCTCGCCAAGCTGACGGTGGCAGCCAATTTGCTGGGAGACCTCGTCCAGGCCTGAGTCCCGACGGCCGACCTCACTCGAAGCGATAGTCTGTGATGTCGACGCCAACGAGGCCGCCATGGGCCTCGATTGCCTGCTGCTGAAGATCACGCGTCTGTCCCCTCCCTCACTCGTCCAGGGTCGCAATCTCTGCCGGAAATCGCACCGCAAGGCGGCGCCAGTCTCCGCTGTCGGTCGGCCAGGGCTCCAGTTCCTCGGTTTCAACTCTCGGCCAGGCAAGCAGGAACGGCATGTTCAGATAGGTCCACATCGCGCAGCCGGCGAAGTAGGCGAGTTGCAGTTCAGTCCACGGGGTTTGCAACTCGTGGCCAGCAAAGCTCGCCCGCGGTTCAAGCAGCTCCTCGAGCACCGTTCCGTTGTCAGCTTCCAGAGCCACCCGGCTCGGCTCAAAGCGCAAGCGCCGATTGTCAGCGCCGAACGGACGTGCGACGCCCACTCCCTCTTCAGACCCACGGTGACGTTGGTCCGCTCGAGGGTGACAGCCTGTCCCTTCAAGGACCACAGGACGCCGCCCTGCACGAGATCCGCCGACACCTGCTCGAACTGCCGCCACCGATCGAGGCCCCCATGAGCTTCGATGGCAATATCCTTGAGTTGCTTCATTGTTGGGCTCCTGCGGAAGCCGCGCGGGATCGCGCGGCCTTTGTGGCGGGAGCCTAGGCGGTCGGCCAAGCCTGCCGAACGACTTAGATGCCTTGATTCCAGACACCGCCGCGAGCCGGGTTTTCCAAATGCCTCTTCCACGCGTCGCTGCTTTGAAGGCGCCTGTACGATGCCGTTTCGAGCTGGTCGGCGGAGATAGTGTCGATCGCGGAGGCCGGCGTGGAAAGGCGTGCGGAAGCGTGGTCGTGAACGCTGGATTTGACGTACGTAGACTTAGCGATCCCTAGGAAGAGAAATACGCGAGCGCGCTTCGCGCCGATCATTTGGCGAGGCGCAATCGCACAAGATCGTGCTCCAGCGTGGAAAAGCGTAGATTTGGTGCCCAGGGGCGGAATCGAACCACCGACACTGCGATTTTCAGTCGCATGCTCTACCAACTGAGCTACCTGGGCGTGCTCCAAGAGAGGGGCCAAAGCCCATCGAGCGGGCGGTTTATAGTGGGCCGGAAGCGGCCTGTCCACCCGGCTTCGCCAAGAGGCTTCGCCGGGCGCGGCCCGGCTGTGCACAAGCTGCGCCGGGCTGGCCGCGGCTGGGGCGCGGCGACTCGCACGATCCACCAAATGATTGATATTACTACTTATTCGACGTCGTCTACGTCATCGTCCCGGCCGGGGATGACGTAGGAGCCTTTCAGCCAGCGGTTCAGGTCGACGTCGCGACAGCGCGAGGAGCAGAACGGACGGGTGGCCTCGGACTGCGGCTTGCCGCAGATCGGGCAGGTTTTGAGCGGGCTGGCGGGCTTTTTGACGTGGTCGTCCATGATGTCGGCGGTTTGCACGGGGTGAAGGGGTTCAAGAGCCTGTCGGCAAACAGGTTCCTCGTACCGGCGGCGCGTGCGCCCCCTCAGGCCATTCTACTGTGCATGGGGTTGTTTTCGCGATTTTGTTGGGCGGGGGCTGGTCGGCTCACACCGCGGTGGCGTTGAGCCAGCCGAAGCGGATCGGAAAGCCCTCGCCGCCGAGCAGCGTGGTCGTCTCATAGAGCGGCAGGCCGACGACGTTGGTGTAGGACCCCACCATCTTCACCACGAAGGAGCCGGCGATGCCCTGCACGGCGTAGCCGCCGGCCTTGCCGCGCCATTCGCCGGAGCCGATATAGGCCTGGATGTCGTCTTCCGAGAGGCGCTTGAAGCGGACGCGGGTCTCGACCAGCCGCTGGCGGAAGGCCTCGCGTGGCGTCACCAGGGTGATCGCGGTGTAGACGCGGTGATTGCGACCCGACAGCAGGCGCAGGCACTGCGCCGCCTCGTCCACCAGATTGGCCTTGGGCAGGATGCGGCGGCCGACCGCCACCACCGTATCGGCGGAGAGGATGAAGGCGCCGCGCAGCTCGTCATCCAGCTGCACCGATTTGAGCGCCGCGTCCGCCTTGGCCCTTGCGAGCCGATTGGCACAGGCGCGCGGCAGCTCGCCCCGCTTCGGCGTCTCGTCGACGTCGGCCGGCCGGAGCGCGTCCGGCTCGATGCCGGCCTGGTTGAGCAGCGACAGGCGCCGCGGCGAACCGGAGGCAAGTACGAATTTGGGGCGGCCAAGCATCAGGTGATTTGGGGGATGAGCAGGGGGTGAATTGCGCGCGGAACCTATCGGAAGGGGGCTGATTTCACAACCCGGGAACCCGAGCTTTGGTGATTCGAGGGGATGCCGAGATGCGTGTGCCCTCAGTCTGTGACGCCGGTGTTACGGGTGCCGAATGCTACCCGCTCGCCGCGCCGACCTTGGCAAACCGCCGGCGGATGCGCATCAGCAGCTGGTCGCAGACGTCGCGATAGGCTGCGAGCTTCTGGTCGCGGCTGCCCTCGATGGTGGTCGGATCCTGCGTCGGCCAATATTCGACGTCGGCCGCCAGCGTCCGCGTCAGCTCCAGTGCCTTGTGGTGCGCCTCGGGCGAGAGCGTGATGATGAGGTCGAAATTCAGCCCCTCCCAATCCTCCAGCTCCTCGAAGGTCTGCGGCTTGTGGGCGGAGATGTCCTGGCCGAGCTCGGCCATCACGGACACCGCGAACGGATCGAGCTCGCCGCGCCTCGCGCCGGCCGATTTCACGTAGAGGCCCTGCGGAAACATGTGCTGCAACAGGCTCTCGGCCATCGGCGAGCGCACGCTGTTCATCGCGCAGGCGAACAGCACAGATTGCGGATCGCGTGCGCGTGGCGGACCCGCCATCGCGCTTACCCCTTCCAATGCAGGACAGTAATGAGCGTGAACAGCCGGCGCGAGGTCTCGAAGTCGACCCGCACCTTGCCTTTCAGCCGCTCCTGCAGCGTGCGCGATCCCTCGTCATGGATGCCGCGCCGGCCCATGTCGATGGCCTCGATCTTGTCGGGGGTCGCGGTGCGGATCGCCTGGTAGTAGCTGTCGCAGATCATGAAATAGTCCTTCACGATCCGACGGAACGGCGTCAGCGACAGCAGATGCGCGACGACCGGCGCGCCGTCCTCACGGCGGATGTCGAACATCAGGCGATTGCCGGTGATGCCGATATGCAGCGTGAACGGGCCCTTCCCGTCGGCGCCATCGGGCGCGAACAGGTTCTGCTCGATCAGATCGTAGATCGCGATCGCGCGCTCATGCTCGATATCAGGCCCGGAACGGCCGATCGATTCTTCGTCGAGCGTGACGCCGACGATGCGATTGGTCGAGTCGTCCTGTTCGGGCAGCACTGTCATGACAGATTGAGGCGCAATCCAATCGAACGCGAATGGGCCTCCAGCCCCTCCGCTTGTCCGAGCGTCATCGCGGCAGGACCGAGCGCGCGCAACTGATCCGGGCCGCATTTCAGGATCGAGGTGCGCTTCATGAAGTCGTGCACCGACAGCCCTGAGGAGAATCGCGCCGAGCGCGCCGTCGGCAGCACATGATTGGAGCCGCCGACATAGTCGCCGATCGCCTCCGGCGTATGGGGCCCGAGGAACACCGCGCCGGCATTGCGGATCTTCGCAGCGAGCGCATCGGGATCAGCCGTCATGATCTCGAGATGCTCCGCGGCGATCGCGTCCGCGAGCGGAATGCTATCGCCTAAGTTCTTCACCATGATGATGGCGCCGAAATCGGCCCAGGACGCGCTGGCAATCGCGGCACGCGGCAGCGTGTTCAACTGCGCCTCGACCGCCTTTTCGACGTCGGCGGCAAGGCGGGCCGAGTCGGTGATCAGGATCGACTGCGCGCTGGCATCATGCTCGGCCTGCGCCAGGAGATCCGCGGCGATCCAGTCGGCATTGCCGGTGTCGTCGGCGATCACCAGCACCTCGGACGGGCCGGCGATCATGTCGATGCCGACCTTGCCGAACACCAGCCGCTTGGCGGCGGCGACATAGGCATTGCCGGGGCCGACGATCTTGGCGACCGGCGCGATCGTCGCAGTGCCGTGCGCCAGCGCCGCCACGGCCTGTGCGCCACCGACGCGGTAGATTTCGGTGACGCCGCCGAGCGAGGCCGCCGCCAGCACCAGCGGATTGAGCTTGCCGTCGGGCGACGGCACCACCATCACCAGGCGCGAGACGCCGGCGACCTTCGCAGGCACCGCGTTCATCAGCACTGACGACGGATAGGCCGCGGTGCCGCCGGGCACGTAGAGGCCGGCGGATTCGATCGCGGTATAGCGCCAGCCGAGCTCGACGCCGAGCGGGTCGGTGAAGCGCTCGTCCTGCGGCAGCTGCCGGCGGTGATAGATCTCGATGCGGTCCCGCGCGAGCTTGAGCGCATCCAGTGTCGCGGCTTCGCACGCCTTGTTCGCGGCCTCGATTTCGGCCGCGGTGACGCGAAGGCCGGATGCATCCAGCGTCAAGCGGTCGAACTTTGCGGTGGCCTCGAGCAGCGCGGCATCGCCCCGCTTGGCCACGTCGTCGACGATGGCGCGCGCGGAGGCTTCGACGTCGGCCGAGACCTCGCGTTTGGCGGCGAGGAAGGCCGCGAATCGCTGGTCAAAATCGGCGCTGCTGCGGTCGAGGCGAACGGGCATGTCTGGCTTGGCTTCTGGCTGGTCTTTGGGGCGGATTGGCGCACCTCCCCTGCTCAATGGCGCGGCGGGGAAGCGGCGTCAACCCTCGCAAGCCGCCGTTCTGGCGCAGGCCTGAGCCGGTGCGGCTGGTATACAGGTCACCTCATCCCTCCCCTTCGATCTCCAACCCCGTTCCCAATGCGTCGGCGCCGAGGTCGGTCAGCTCACATTCCAGGCATTCGACGTCGAGCCGGATGGCGCCGCCCTCGGCGAACAAGAGCAGGGCACTGCCGCCGGGCTCGTCGGCGCGCCCGTCCCGGGGATGGAATTCGATGCCGACGAGGTCCAGGACCTTGTCGGGAGCTGCGAGCTCGATGTTGCGCGACTTGCAGGCGAGCACGCGGTCGAAGCGAAGCGCGGCGACCAGCCGGCGCGGCTCGGCCTCGCCCTCCAGCGTCTGCTCCCAGTCCAGCCGGCTCATCCCGACCACAAGCCGCTTCTCGCTTTGTCGCCAGATGATGTCGGAAGCCTGGACACGGGCATCCTGGACATGGGTCGAGATCACGGCGAGATCGTCGGCGTCGAGTGCGATCAGTTTGAGCTGGGGCGACATCGCCGACGCTTCTCCTTCGAAATGGACAGGACTCAACGCGCACAGGCCCCGAAATTTCCGCTCAAACTAACGGGCCGGCAGGCTAGAGGCTATTGATATCCTCCATCTCCAGCACGTTCCGCGGATACCCCTCCCGGGCGACGCGGATCATGGCGCGGCCGATCTGCTCGGTCGAGGTAACGAGCCGCGGCGAGAGCCGGCGCAGCACCGACCAGAGCGGCCCGGTTGCGGCATAGACTGCCTGCACCCAGGCGGTCTTGGAACGGGCGCCGTGCAGCGGCTGGATCGCGCCGGGCCGGAACATGTAGGCGGCCCGGAACGGCAGCTTCAGGAGATCGTTCTCGGTCTTGCCCTTGATCCGCGCCCACATCCGCGAACCCTGCTCGGTGGAATCGGTACCGGCGCCGGTGACGTAGGTGAAGACCATCTGCGGATTGAGGCGCGCCAGCGTCGTCGCAGCCGCAAGCGTGAGGTCATGGGTGAGATGGCGGTAGCGATCTTCGCTCATGCCGATCGAGGAGACGCCGAGGCAGAAGAAGCAGGCATCGAAGCCGGTGAGCTGGGCCTCGATCGCCGAATAGTCCAGAAAATCGTCGTGGATGATCTCGGTGAGCTTGGCGCTGCGCACCCCGGTCGGGCTGCGGCCGACCACGAGCACACGGGCGATGCCGGTGTCGATCAGGCATTCGCGCAAAACGCCCTGCCCGACCATGCCGGTCGCGCCGAAGATGATCACTCGCATCGGGATGTTCCTGGCGGGCTCGCGGCTCATGCCGCGGCCGCGATCTCGTCGAAGGATACACCGGTCAGCGTCGCCGAGACATCCCACAGCATGGCAGCGGTGGCGAAATCCTTCGCGTGTGGCATGATCTTCGCCGCCGCGGGCGCCCCCTTCATTTCGTAGAATCCGTTCGGGCCGTAATAGCCGCCAGGCTCTGCCGTGGGCGACGTCGCGGCGAGCAGCGTTGGCAGTGCGCCCTCGGCAGCGGACTGGCTGAACAGCGGCTGTAGCAGCCGGCCGATCCGCCACCGGAACGTGTTGGCGCCCGGCCCGTTCGCAACGAGGTCGGTGCGCGCAAAGCCGGGATGCGCGGCAATGCTGCTCACACCCCAGCCGGCAGCGTCGCTACGGCGCTGCAATTCGAGCGAAAACATCAGCATCGCCAATTTCGACTGGCAATAGGCGCGCCACGGACGATAGGAATGCTTGCTTTGCAGATCGTCGAAATTGATCGTGCCGGAGCGGTGCGCAAGGCTCGAGAGATTGACGACACGAGGCGCCTTCGCGCGGCGAAGCTGCGGCAACAGATGGGCCGTCAGTGCGTAATGGCCGAAATAATTGGTGCCGAGCTGCATCTGGAAACCTTCCTCGGTCTGCTGCCGCTTCGGCAGCGCCATCACGCCGGCATTGTTGACGAGGAGGTCGAGCTGCTCGTTGCCAGCGGCAAAGCGCCTGGCGAAATCGGCGACGGAGGCGAGGCTTGCGAGATCGAGAGGCTCGTAGGCGATCAGCGCATTGGGAAACCGCTCGCAGATGCCTTCGATCGCCCGCAGGCCCTTTGCGTCGTTGCGTCCGGTGAGTATGACAATGGCACCGGCGCCTGCCAGCGCCATCGCCGTCTCGTAACCGAGGCCACCCGTCGCCCCTGTCACGACGGCCGACTTGCCGGCGAGAGAGGGGATGTCTGCCGTGGTCCAGTCGATCATGCCATGTCTCCGTTCGGGGCTGGAACGAGGCCCGCGACCGGTCTAAATGTGCACTTAGTGCAATTTTGCAAGAGGTGAACCAATTTGAAGGCTTCGAAGGTGGTCCGGAAACGCGTCAAGTCATTGACCGGGGGCGGAAAATCCCCGGCCGCGCCCGGCCTGCGCCAGCGCAAGCGGCAACAGACCCGCGAGCGGCTGACCCGGGCGGCGATGACGCTGTTCCTGGAGCGCGGCTTCGAGGCCACGACCATCGACGATATCGCGGCAGCGGCGGACGTGTCGCGCCGGAGCTTCTTCCATTATTTCGCGTCGAAAGAGGACGTGGTGGCGGCCTGGCAGGAGAATGCCGCCAGCGCTCTGGTCGCCGAGGTCGTCGCGCGGCCCGCGGACGAATCCATGCTGACGGCGGCGGAGAATGCGATCGCGGCGGCGGTCAAGCGGCTCGATCCGGCGGAAGCCGCGGCGATGTCGCGGCTCAAGCGCGACAATCCCGCGCTGCAGGCGCGCGACCAGCTCAAATACGAGAAGCTCGAGCGCGCGCTCGCCGAGGGCCTTGCCCAGCGCGGGCGAACCAAATCCGACCGGCTGCAGGCCCGGCTCGTCGCCATGATCGCCACCGGCGCCATGCGCGTCGGCGGCGAGAGCTGGATCGGCGAAGGCGCGCGGGAGAAGCCGGAAGCTTTCGTCAAGCGCACCTTCGATGCGATCAGGGCGATCTTGAAGTGAGATCGTTTTTCCTTCTCCCTTGTGGGAGAGGGTGAGACCGACGCCTCACTCCCTGAAGAATGCCAGCAGGTCGGCGTTGATGGTTTCGGCGTGCGTGGTCGGCATGCCGTGCGGGAAACCCTTGTAGGTTTTCAGCGTGCCCTTCTTCAGCAGCTTGGCCGACAGCGGCGCGGAATCGGCGTAGGGCACGATCTGGTCGTCGTCGCCGTGCATCACCAGCACCGGCACGTTGATCTTCTTCAGATCCTCGGTGAAGTCGGTCTGCGAGAACGCGACGATGCCGTCGTAATGCGCTTTCGCGCCGCCCATCATGCCCTGGCGCCACCAGTTCTGGATCACCGCTTCCGACGCTTTTGCGCCGGGACGGTTGTAACCGTAGAACGGGCCGGCGGGGAGGTCGCGATAGAATTGCGTGCGGCTGGCGGTGAGCTGCTTCTGCAGATCGTCGAACACGCTCTTGGGCAGGCCGCCGGGATTGGCTGCGGTCTGCACCATCAGCGGCGGCACGGCGGACAGGATCGCCGCCTTCGCCACCCGGCTCTCACCGTGGCGAGCGATGTAGTGCACGACTTCGCCGCCGCCGGTGGAATGGCCGACATGGATGGCGTTCTTGAGGTCGAGATGCGCGGTCACGGCCGCGAGGTCGTCGGCATAATGGTCCATGTCGTGGCCGTCGGAAACCTGCGACGAGCGGCCATGGCCGCGGCGGTCATGGGCGATGACGCGATAGCCGTTGTTGGCGAAGAAAATCATCTGCGCGTCCCAGTCGTCGGCCGACAACGGCCAGCCGTGGCTGAACACGATCGGCTGGCCACTTCCCCAATCCTTGTAGAAGATCTCGACGCCGTCTTTGGTGGTGATGGTGGGCATGGATTGCTCTCTTTCGGTGAGGATTAGTGACCCTGCACGTGCGCAAGCACGCGCCGGTGATGCGCAGATAGTTGCGCGAGACCGCGAATGCGATGCCGGGCATCAACAGGGAATGTTGAGAATCGTGTGCTCAGGCAAACGCCATCGGCTTGAAGCGGCGCCAGGCGCCGATGGTGAGCACGACGAAGAACACCAGCACGATGCCCTGCACCGCCGCGAACACGGGTCCCGACGGCGGCGCCGGCGCCACGGCCGGCGCGAGCGCGGCGAGCGCCGGCACCTTGAGGAACGACTGGATCACCAGCACGAAGACGTTGAAATACAGCGAGATCATCGCGGTCACGACGTAGACCGGACGCCAGACCCCGGTGAGCTTCATGCCGTACAGCGCAATGCAGGCGATGACGAGCAGCACCAGCGAGATGATGCCGATGATGTGCGAGGGCAGCAGCTTCTCGAACGGAAACAGGAAGCCGGTGGCGCTGGTCAGGATCGTGAACAACAGGAAGATCGCGGTGAGGCCCGGCATCGACTTCGACCCGAGCAGGCCGAACATCACGACGAGGCCGGCGACGATGGCGATCAGGCTGATGACGACATGGACCAACGTGAGGGCGGGCAAGCTCAAGCCGAGGACCATGACATCTCTCCTACTCGTCTGGCGTCAAGATTCAGGAGAGTAGTATTACGACCCTCATGGAATTGCCACGTGCGTTGTCGTCACATGCATGTGCGAAGCCATGCGTCATCGTGCGAATCGACAAACGCATGGCTGATTTTTTTGCACCGCTGTCACAAACGACGGCAGTTTTCGACGAAAGTTGAATCGAACTCTCACACTTCCTTGGTGTCGAAGATCAAGAGGTCGGCGCCGCCGCTGGCGAATTTCGGCACGTCGGCGCCGGTGGCCTTGCCTTCCGGACTGCCGAAGGCCGCCTGGATGTCGCCCACGCTGTCGAAGGTGAGAATGGCGACGAGATGGATTCCGGAGGGACCTGCGGGAGATGCGACCGGGCCCTTGCTGACGGCGTATTTCTTCAGGCCGGGAAGTTTCTTGGCGAGCGGAATGTGCGTCTCGGCGTAGTACTTGTCGAAGGCGGCAGCATCCTTGGGTGTCTTGTAGAGCACGACGACTTCAGCCATTTAGTCCTCCCGATTGATCTCTTGTTCGTTCCGCGGGCGATACGCCTCGCGGGTGCCGCGATAGTCCGCAGGACGCGGCAAGATGGCAAGCCGGATTCGGCTTGCCATTCCCTTGCCTTCTCCTTGACTAAAGCGCCGGTTTTGCGGCGTCGCCGAGATAGCCGTGCAGGGAGGCCACGACCTGCGCGCCCTCGCCGATGGCGCCGCCGACGCGCTTGACCGAGCCGGAACGGACGTCGCCGACGGCATAGACGCCGGGCACGGAGGTCTCCAGCGGTGCCACCAGCCTGCCCTGATTCTGCTCGGACTGCGCGCCTGTCACGACGAAGCCGCCGCGATCGAGCGTCACGCCGCAGCCGTCGAGCCAGGCGGTGGCGGGATCGGCGCCGACGAACAGAAAGAGATTGCGGATGTCGGCAGAATCCTCGTCATCGGACAGCCGGCTCTTCCAGCGGATACGCCGCAGCAGCGCGGCCTCGTCGCCTTCGAGCGCGGTGATCTCGGTGTTGAACATCAATTCGATGTTCGGGGTCGCTTCGATGCGCTCGATGAGATAGCGCGACATGCTGGCCCCTAGGCCGCCGCCGCGGATGATCATCAGGACGCGCTTGGCGTGACCCGACAGGAACACGGCGGCCTGGCCTGCCGAATTGCCGGCACCGACCAGCGCCACCTCCTCACCGGCGCACAGCTTCGCCTCGACCGGCGAGGCCCAGTACCAGACGCCGCGTCCCTCGAACTTGTCGAGATTGTCGATCTCCGGCCGGCGATAGCGCGCGCCGCTCGCAACCACCACCGCGCGCGAGCGCAGGGGATCGCAGCCGTCGAGCGCCACCGCGAATGCGCCGTCCTTGCGCGTGCAGTCGAGCGACTTCACCGTCACCGGAATCATGATGTCGGCGCCGAACTTCTGCGCCTGGGTGAAGGCGCGCGCAGTCAGCGCCTGGCCCGAGATGCCGGTCGGAAAGCCCAGATAATTTTCGATGCGCGCGCTGGCGCCGGCCTGGCCGCCGAAGGCGCGGATGTCGAGCACCGCGACGGACAACCCTTCGGACGCCGCATACACGGCGGTGGCGAGCCCCGCCGGTCCGCAGCCGACGACCGCAACGTCGTAGATGCGGCCGTCCTTGGCACCGCCGATCATGCCGATGGCGCGGGCAAGCTCGGTCTCGCTGGGGTTGCGCAGCACCGCGCCGCTTGCGGCGACGACCAGCGGCCAGTCTTCGGGCTTGGGCGAATAACGCGCGATCAATTCGCCCGCGTCGGGATCACGATCGGGATCGAGCAGATGATGCGGTTGCCCGTTGCGGGTGAGAAACCCCTGCAACCGCACCACGCCGGCGGAGTTCGATGGCCCGATCAGCACCGGGCCGCCGATGCCGCCCTGAATCAGATTGACCCGGCGCAGGATCAGCGCGCGCATGATGCGCTCGCCGAGATCGGCCTCGGCGACCAGCAGCGCGCGCAGTCGGTCCGGCGGCAACAGCAGCGTCTCGACATCGCCCTCGGCGCGGCCGTCGACCAGCGCCGGCTGTCCGGAGAGCTGGCTGAGCTCGGCCAGAAACTGCCCCGGCCCCTGGTCGATGACAGGGGTGACATGGCCGAGGCCATCGCGCTGGGTGATGGCGACATGGCCCTTCAGCACCACGAACATGCCGGGCCCGGGCTTGCCGGTCTCGAACAGGAACTCACCGTCCGCGTAGCTGCGGACCTCGCCGAAATGCCTGATACGCTCGATCTCGGCCGGCGTCAGCGCCGGAAAAGTCTGCTCGGGGCGGGTGAAGCGCGACATCAGCACCTCGTCACCGGTTGGTTGCTGTCCGTTCTGCCCCATCGTCATGCTCACTCATTCCAATTTCTTATGTGCCGGCTTTGCCGGCGGCTCCCTCATTTAGGGAACCATCGTCGTTCTGCGAGGGGTCGGTGCTTGCGGCGCGTTCGCGCGCCTGCAGCTTCCGCCGCTTCAGGTTTTCGCGCAGCGCCGATTTCAAGCGGTCGTCCCGGGACGTCTTCGCCTGGTTCGTGCTCTTGTCGGTCTCGTTGGCCATCACGGGTCCATATCAGCGATCGGCGGCAGGATGCCACCGAATGGCGACAGCTCAAGAGGCCTGCGCGATCCATTCGTGCGAAACGCGAAATGGATCGAATCCGAGGCCTGGGGCAACTGGCCAGTTGGCGGGGATATTGGCGCCCGAATCGGCGGAAAGTCGGCGGTTTCACGCCAAAATGGGCATTTTGCCCTCGATATCGGCCCGATTTTCTCGGTTTGACGGGCCTAGCAAGCTTGCACAGGAGGGGGGCTTGTGGCAGATATCGGCCCGCTTGGTAGCGCCCCTCGGGCGCCCGATTCTTCACCAGCACATGCTGCCGTAGCTCAGTGGTAGAGCACTCCATTGGTAATGGAGAGGTCGACAGTTCAATCCTGTCTGGCAGCACCATTTTTCCCATCGAAGCGAGCCCTCGATTTGGCAGCGAGCCTGCAACACCCACGGATGCCATCGTGATCACACGTTCCCTGCCCTATGAAGGCCTGCTCCACGAGATCGTCGAGCATAATGGCGTGCTTTATCTCGGCGGCATCGTCCCTGAAGATGCCGGGCTCGATATGACGGGCCAGGCCGACGATGTGCTGCGCCAGTTGAAGACCCTGCTCGATGGGGCCGGCTCCGATCTCTCCTGCGTTCTGCAGGTGACGATCTTTATGGCTGATCTCGCCGACAAGGCGGCGTTCAACCAGGTGTGGAAGCGCTATTTCACCGCCGACGATCTGCCTGCGCGAGCGGCCGTTGGCGTTGCGGATCTCGGCCCGGGCGTCAAGCTGGAGCTGACGGCGATCGCCGCCCGCCGCTGATACTCAATCGACACGGGCGAGGCGAGAACGCTCGGTCCTTTTTGTGTTCGCGCGAGAACGCGCGTCATTCCTGTGTTCACACATCAAGCAACGTTCTCGCGGCGCGAAGCGTCCGAGTTTTGCTGTTTTCCTTGACCCTCTTCCTTGAAGAGGGCGCAGGGAAGACCGGGTGCCGGCTGGCACCCATGACCCGCTGCGCGAAAAATTTGCACACGCAAATGCGCAGACGGAAAACAGGTGGGCCGGAAAACACCCGGCCTTCCCTGCGCGATGGGTTGACGGCTTATGCCTGCTCTCCCCGGAGCCGAGTTCCTTCTGGCCTCCGTCACCTCGCGAAAGGCGATGCACCACGCCGGTCGGCCGATGCATCTTCGCGAAAGCTTGGCTGTAGCAACGACAGCCAGGACCACATGGTTTAGCCGTACGCACCAGCGCCGTTCGTCACACGGAGAAGGACCTCACGAGGTTCACCCGCCCTGGTCCCGCCTTCCCGTGCCCGACGCAGCCGCGTCCACCGCACCCCAGCCCACGTTCGTTGCGACGTACGATCGCCCCTCTCCTCGGGCCGGGATGGCGGGAATATGCCGCAATTCCGAATTTCGGTAAAGTGGAATATCTTTGCGGGGAGGGATTGACGGATTCTGGGTGTTTTGCCCGACGGGTCAGAAGCGTTGCGGTCAATATCGGGTTCTGACCCGATGCAGGTCACGCTTTCGCGGACGGCCGCTGCAAACTGTGTGCTGGCGCGCTTTTTTTTGAAAAGATGCCGTCGCACTGTACGTTGACCCCTCGTTTCATGGTGATAGTCTTTTAGCTCGCGGCCTGTCCGGGAGGACACAATGGGATGGTTCGACCGCCTGTTTGTAAGGATGTCGGAGCCGACGACCCCTCTCTTTGCGAGATTTCGGCGGAAATCGAAGGCACCGACCGACCCTGATCTTCTGAAAATCGCCAAAGACCGGAAGGGACATATTTCCCGCAGAGCCGTCAGGGACGAGTATAATCGGCTGGTCTTGGAGAAGTACGCGCACGACAAGTCGTGACTGCCAAGATCCGTCGAGGCCGATCTCCGTGGCGAAACATGATGGTTTCGCAACGGCTCTGTCCCCTGCGCACCATCCATTTTCGGCCATTCATCTGCAGTGCCGCGAACCGCTCATCCGCCCGCGCAGCCGTTTGTTCGGGATAAGACACGATGGGTTTCGCTGCGCCCCGCCCATCCTACGCGCTGATACCGAGCTCCGGCCGGTTTGGCCGCGCTGGTAAGGTTAATCCTTCCTTTCGATTGTCGGTAAAATTTTATCTATTATGTCTTTGCCGTGGGTGATGAACCGGGGGCTCCGATAGTGTTTGCGTGTTGCCTGATCGTGACTGGGATTGCGTTGCTGCTCTCCGGCATCGTTGCCTTCGGCTTTCATAGAAACTCGCTGCATGCGATGGCGTTGCTGTAGCCGTGCCAGGGCGCCGGCTCGCAGGATGGGTGTCGACTTGTCCGCCGTAGCTCAAGGAGCGAAGGCGGAAACGAAACGCCATCAAATCCTTACGGGTGGTGACGCAGCGTGATGGGTTTCGCAGGTGCGCTATCCCACGCGCGAAGCGTTGAGCACCGGTGCAGGGGGCCATAGGCGAAATGAGGGTGCCCAAACCCGCGCCACAATCTATAGTCGTGGCACAATGGTCTTCGCTCCGATCCACGAAAGCCTCCCCGGCCCCATAAGCCCTTCCGACCGCATCGAAAGCATCGATGCACTTCGTGGTGTGGCCCTGCTTGGCGTTCTGGCGATCAACCTGGTCACCGAATTCCGCGTCTCGATCTTCCAGCAGTTCCTGCCGGTTGAACAGCCTGCATCGTCCCTGGATCGAGCTGTCGAGACGGTCTTGATGCTGGCCGTGGACATGAAGGCGTTTGCGCTGTTCTCGCTCCTGTTCGGTATGGGGCTTGCAATCCAGTTCGAGCATCTTGCGGCGAACTCGCGTCGCGCGCTTCTGTTGCTTCGCCGCCTGCTCGTATTGCTGATATTCGGACTGATTCACCTGTGCCTGATCTGGAATGGCGACATTCTCACCGAATATGCGATTGCAGGTCTCATCGTTCTGCCATTCCTGTTTGCCCCCCGCTGGCTCTTGCTCGCCGGGGCGGCCACGTTTCTTGGCCTCTATCTTGCGATGCAGTTATGGTCGCCACCCGGGCTGTTTCCCAGCCTCCCGTCGATCCAAAGCAATGTGGAAGAGGCGAACCGCGTCTATGCGACCGGAAATTTCGGTGAGGTGCTGGCGTTCCGGCTTCGCGAAATCGCTCTGATCGTCCCGCTGCACATCTATGTCTTCCCTCGCACCCTGGGCCTGTTTCTATTGGGTGCATTCGTGTGGCGCAGCGGCGTCCTGCAAAGGCCGAATCGCGTCCTCCTGTTCACTGCGGGGGCCGGCTGCATTGGTCTCGGTGCAGCCATGATCCTGTTGAGAGCAGGCAACGCGATGGCTGGCACGAGTTTCGGCGTACTGGCCAGTCCCGTAGGCACGATCCTGCTTGCGCTCGGCTACGGTGCCATCATCATCGCTATCGCCAGCTGGGCCAGGGGGAAAGCGTTGCTGGGCTGGGCCGCGCCGCTGGGCCGCATGGCGTTCACGAACTATCTCGCCCAATCCGTCATCTTCGGGTGGATCTTCTATGGCTACGGCCTTGGGCTCTTCGGTCATCTCGGCGCCGCCGAAGCGCTCGCGATCGGGCTCCTTGTCTACGTCGCTCAGGTCATCTTCAGCGGGTGGTGGTTAGGTGTGTACCGATATGGTCCCGTCGAATGGTTATGGCGAACGCTCATGTACGGCACGCCACAGCCGCTTCTACGGGCTGGGCTCAACGACTCGGGACAACGAGCCGGCCTAAGTTCGTAGATTGCGTCAAGTGACTTGTCCGCCGTAGCTTAAAGAGCGAAGACGGAAGCGAAACCCATCAAATCCTTTCGGGTGGTGACCAAACGTGATGGGTTCCCATCCTACGCAGGATCAATTGTCGTTACCCGCAGCACGCCTCGCAAACCGATCATCTGCCCGACGCAGCCGTCGACACAGTTCGCGGTTGATGTTCTGCAGCACGATCACATAGGCGTGGATGTCGGCTTTGTAGCAGGCGTAGAGATTTTGGGCGGTCAGCTCGTACAGCACTGTCGGACTTTCCGCGACAACCGTTGCTGAGCGGTTTTGCATTTCGATCAGCGTCATCTCGCCGAAGAAGTCGCCGCGCTCCAGCACGGAAATCGGGATGACGCTCCCCGCCTTCGTCCGTTTGCTCACGGCGAGCCGGCCGGATTTGACGATGAACAGCGAGCGGCCCGGCTCGCCCTCCGCCACGACGGTTGCGCCCGCGTCGAAGCGGCGCTCGACCAGCATGGACATCAGCAGGTCGAGACCTGGCTCCGGAAGACCGCCGAAGAACGGCGTCGCGAGCAGGAACGCTTCCAGATCGGGGGCCGTGACAACCATTGCGCTAAGATACGCCCCGCCGCTATCTGCGGCAAGCAGAGCGGCGTAGCCTGGATGGAGCGTTAGCGTAATCCGGGGCTGTCGGCCGCGGACGCAGTTTCGCAGGATGGGGAGAGCACTTGCGAAACCCATCATGCTTCCGCGCAGACAGAGCCACCCATCCGACGCGATCCAGCCTACTGCCGCGCGACACTTTCCCCGCGCAGCGTCCTTCGCTTTCGCCACACCTGCAGGTCAATCATGACCTTTGCAGTTGCCGCAAGGACCAACACACACAGCACCGCCTTCGAGATCGTCTCCATCGTTCCCTCGATCAGCAGGCAATGGACCACGCTGCCCACGACGATGACGATCGCCAGCGGCATATGAATCAAGCGCCAGGTTCGCGGCCGCAGCTCTAACCGCCGGCGCATAAGAGCTAGAAGGGCAACGGCGAAGATCGCCCACATCGCGGTCACGCCGAAGGGCGAGAATGGCGTCGGCGATGCGTAGGTCAGCGCGTCGATCATATCAGGCGGGCTGGTGATCCAGAGGCCGGCGACGTGGATCACGACCGCGAAGGCCAGCGCGCCGCCGATCCAGTGATGGGCACGCCGTCCGCGATAGGCCGACAGCGGCGTCAGATATCCGCCGATCAGCAGCGGCTGAACCAGCACGAGACCGAGCGCGATGATCCCGGCGAATCCGGCGAGGATGTAGACCGGACCGCGCCAAGCGAGTTGCTCGCTGCCCGCAGCAGCTGCGATCGGCACGCCGATGGCCAGGGCGAGGGCAACCCAGATCAGGATCGCCCGGGCCGATCTCCACCCCGTCATTCGCTGGCCCGATCAGGCCGGCTGCAGGACGAAGTGCGCCTCGAGGCTGGTTTCCTTGGCGCTGCGCATCACCGGCCGCAGAAAGACGGTTTTGAATTCGCCGCTGTCATAGGCAAGGTGTCCATGCGGCTGGCCGAAGATCGGAATGATCTGCGGCATCTCGAGCCGGAACTTGCCGTCCTTGTCGGTGAGCGTGGCGCCGTGGCTCTGCGGCTCGTGCTCCTGTCCTTCGGTCGTGTGGGCCCAGATCTGGATGCGCTGCCCGGAGAGCGGAGCCCCGTCGCCGGCGCGGCGCACGGTGCCGCTCATCCAGAAGCCGCCCTTGCCGATCCGATCCACGATCGCCGCACCCTTGCGGTAGTTGTTGGCGCCGCCCGACATCGTTTCGGTCGGCGCGAGGCCTGCCGCACGGGCCGGCAGCAGGAGGCCGGATGCGCCGGCCGCCAGAACGGCGCCACCGGCGACGAGGAGATTGCGGCGGTTGAATACGACCGTGGTCATGTCAGTTCCTCCGGGCGGTCGGCGCGATCGCGCGCCGTACGATGATTTCTCGTGCCCCGGACGCGGTGCCGCACGCAGTGATGCGCCGCAGAGCCGGGGCCTAGCCTGATGGGTCCCGGCTCTGCGGCGCAGCGTTTCACGCTGCACCGCGTCCGGGACACGAGTCCGCCATGCAATGGCAGCGCCGATGATACAACAACAGGCGTGAAACGCCCAGTTGAGGCGACAGGCGCCCGAGGTCGCAATAACAGTGTTGTGAACGGGGTGCGAGCCGCTCGAACTGCGTCTTGGAGAAGCGAGCGATGCGGACACCATCGAGGCCTTGTTCGATGGCATGATGGGTTTCGCAAGTGCTCTACCCTTCCTGCGCACGGACACTACATGTGGTGGCACAACTCCTTCCCACCCGGTACCCTCCCCATGATCCCCTTCTCCGTGCTCGACCTCGCGCCGATTTGCCAAGGCGGCGACGCCGCGCAGGCGTTCCGCAACTCGCTGGATCTCGCCCGGCATGCGGAAGGCTGGGGCTTCAAGCGGTTCTGGCTCGCCGAGCATCACAACATGACGGGCATCGCGAGCGCGGCGACGTCGGTCGTGATCGGCCACATTGCGGGCGGAACAAAAACGATCCGCGTCGGCTCTGGCGGGATCATGCTGCCGAACCATTCGCCGCTGGTCATTGCCGAGCAGTTCGGCACGCTGGAATCGCTCTATCCCGGGCGGATCGATCTCGGGCTCGGCCGGGCGCCGGGCACCGACCAGTTCACCGCACGGGCGCTGCGGCGCGACCTCGCCACCACGTCCGAGAATTTTCCGCATGACGTGCTGGAGCTGCAGGCGCTGCTTGGCGACATTCAACCGAACCAGGCGATCCGCGCCGTGCCCGGCATGGGGACGAAGGTGCCGCTGTGGATTTTGGGATCGAGCACCTTTGGCGCGCAGCTCGCCGCGATGCTGGGGCTGCCGTTCGCCTTCGCCTCGCATTTCGCGCCGCAGATGATGATGCCGGCGCTGCGCGAATATCGCGCGCGCTTCGAGCCGTCAGCGCAGCTCGACAAGCCCTATGCGATGGTCGGCGTGAACGTGTTCGCCGCCGATAGCGACGCCGAGGCGCAGCGGATGTTCTCCTCGCTGCAGCAGGCATTCATCAACTTACGCCGCGGCACGCCGGGGCCACTGCCGCCGCCGGTGGACGACATGGACGCGCTGTGGTCGCCGGCGGAGAAGGCCATGGTCGGCCAGTCACTGTCCTGCTCCGCGGTCGGGTCCCCTGATGTCGTCGAAGGGAAGCTGAAGGCGCTGATCATTGATACCGGCGCGGACGAGCTGATCACCACGGGGCAGATCTACGACCACACCGCGCGGCTGCGCTCGTTCGAGATCGCGGCGCAGGTGCGGGATCGGCTGGCGAAGCAGCCGGCGGCGTGAGCCATGCGCAGCGCGAGCGTCGCGGCGGCTTAAGGGACGGCGCAGGTGAAGTTCTCGGCCTGCTCGATGCTGCCAGTGCCGAGATAGCGCGCCTGGCGCGGATAGGGGCACAGCGGCCGGCTGCGGTCCGGCCAGGGCGTCTTCGCGCCCGCACGAGCTTCGATGCGCTCAGGCGCGCGGCCCTCTTCGACCCAGTTCACCAGCGGGGTCAGCACGTCGAAGCTGTCGGTGGCGGGCCCTCCCGAGCAGTGGTTCATGCCGGGCACGAGGAAGAGCCGGGCGAAGTCGGCCGTCTCTTTTTCTCCGCCCGCAGCATTCGTGAGCCGCTTGTACCAATCGAGCGTATCCAGCGCGGAGAACGTGGGGTCGCTGACGCCGTGATAGAGCAGCAGCTTGCCGCGCCGCGCACGGAAGCCGGAGGGTTCGACTGAGTTCGCCGAGATCGTCTGCACGGAACTTTCCGGCATCGCCGCGCTCGTACCGAAGATTTTCGCGTGGGCTTCCGTCACATCGACGGAGCGATAGAAGTCGTAGACGGCCTCAGCTTCGTTCGCCAAGGGCGCGTGGGGCGGCGTCATGTAGAGATAGGCCAACGTCGCGCCAAAGGACACGTTGAACGCGTTGACGCGGCTGTCGGGCGCGGTGCCGAGAATCCAGCGCCGCCATCCCTCCGTGGCAACGCCGGAATCATAGGGATAGGAGGAATAGATCCGGCGGCCTTGTGCCGTGGTCGGTCCCTGGAAATAGCTTTCGAGCGCGCCGACCTGCGCGGCGGAGAGACAGCTCGCGGTCTTCTCCGCGGTACATTGCAGCGTGCGCGGCGAAAAACGACAGGCCGGCACATTGTCGATGATGCCGTCGGCAAGGCCGTCGGCCGCATCGCAGGACTGAACGATCGCCTTGGAGAGCAAATCCATATCGGCCTGGGACAAGGCCTGCGCCAGGATGGGGCGGCCGTCCGGCGCTTTCGGCGCGATCGCAGCAAAGCCTTGCGTCACGGCGGCGCCTGAAAGCCCCTTCTCGGGCATTCGAAATGCCGGCGCGCCGGCTGCCACACCGTCGAAATGCTCGGGGAAGCGCTGCGTGATCACCATGCCGTGCCGCCCGCCGTTGGAGCAGCCAAGGAAATAGGAGTATTCTGGCAAGCGGCCGTAATAGGCCTGGATGAAGTGCTTCGCCTGCCGCGTCACGACGTCGTCGGCGCGATAGCCGAAATCGATCCGCGCCTGCGGGTCGAGGCCGAAGCTGGCGCCGCCGAGCGGACCCGGCGCGTTGCTGTGGCCGGCATCGGTCGTAACAGTCGCGTAGCCTTGATTGAGCGCGCTCGGCCGTCCGCCGCCGGGCTGCGCATCCCCGCTGCCGAGAACGCCGTCAGTGCCGCCCTGCCCCTGGAACACGAAGCGGCCGTTCCAGGCCTCCGGCAATCGGAGATGCAGGCCGATGGCAAACTTCTGACCGTCGGCGCCGGTTCGCTCGTCCAGATGCGCGATCACCTCGCAATGCGTGGCAAGCCCGCCGGCCGCCGGACGTGACTGCGCCTCGCTGACGCGCATCGCCGGACCGGACTCCGATTGCAGCCTGTCGCATGCGGTCACGGGCGGGATGGTGTCGCTGGCTGCTGCGATTGCGGTGGAGGCAACACTTGCGATGCAAGCGAGCGCTGCCCGCCAGACCGGACGAGGCAGCCTTCGTGCCGAGACGATCAACATGCGGCCCCCCGACCGTGAATGCTCCGACTAGTCCGGAAAGCCGAACAGCTTGGCCGGATTGTGGACGAGAATCTTCTCCAGCTCCGCTTGGTCGGGCGCGTAGCGGTACATCAGCTCGAGCAGATCGGCATCGTTGGGCGGCTGCTTGACGGAGACCGGATGCGGCCAGTCGCTGGCCCAGACGCAGCGGTCGACGGCGGCCTCGATATAGGCGCGCGCGATGGGGATCACGTCGTCGTAAGGAGCACCAGCCTTCGAGGTCTTCTCGCCGAGCGACAGCATCACCCAGAAATTGCCCTTCTTGAGCAGCTCGAGCATCTTGCGCAGGTTCGGATCGTTTTTGCCGGCCTCGGGATCAGGGCGCGCCATGTGATCGATCAGCACGGGGACGTCGAGATTCTCGTATTTGGCGACGCTCGACATGATGCCATCCTTCTCGGGCTGGATCTTGACGTACCAGCCGAGCTCGCGGATGCGGGCGATGGCGCGGGCGAAATCCGCGTCCGACAGCACCGCGCCGAGCTCCTGGCGGAAGCTGAAGCGCGCGCCGCGGACGCCGGCGTCGTGCAGCTTGGCGAGATATGCGTCGTTCGCCTCGGCGAACACCAGCGCGTTGGCGCAGCCGCGATAGTTCGGGCCCATCGCTTTGAGCCCGTCGAGCACGACGGCATGGTCGGCACCGTAGGTCGTGGTCTGCACGATGATGCCGCGCTCGATGCCGAGCGTCTTGTGCACGCGCAGCGCGGCTTCCCAGGTCGCGGTCGGCATCCGGTAGGCCGCGCCGGGGCGCTCCGGATATTTGTCGATCGGACCCAGCACGTGGAACTGGCTGTCGACCGTCTTCGGCGGCGGCGCCTTGATGGGGCGGCGCGGGTTGGGATCGAATGGCAGATAGGTCGGCATGCGCTAGAACTCCCTCAGTCGATCACGGCGGTGAAGTCGCACTGCACCAGCGCGCCGCCGTCCATATTGTCCATCGGCAGCGCATGGCGCGCCGGGCGCGAATGCTCGTCCGGAAACATCTTGAGCCACTCGACATTGACCGGGCCGCGCTGCGTGCGGTCCTTCAGCCACACCGTCATCTTGATGATGTCGTCGGTGGTGCCGCCGGCGGCTTCCACCGTCGCTTTCATGTGCGCGAACATGTTGGCGCATTGCGCGTCGAGGCTCTCCGGCATGACGCCGGCGTGATCGCGGCCGAGGATGACGCCAGACATCACGAGATTGCCGATGCGGCAGGCGTTCGGAATCGGGTTGGCGTGCTTGAAGCCGCCGATGTGGATGCTCTTGCGCCGCGTGTGACCACTCATGGTGCACTTCCTCTTTGTTATTGCTTCAGACGAACTGGCACGACACCGAGCCGAAGGAGCCATAGTCGGCATGGAACGTGTCGCCGCGGCGGATGTCGACGGGCCGCGTGAACGATCCCGCCAGCACGACTTCGCCGGCCTTGAGATGCTCGTCATGCGGCGCGAGGCGGTTGGCGAGCCAGGCGATGCCATTGGCGGGGTGATTGAGCACACCGGCCGCGAGCCCGGTTTCCTCGACCTCGCCGTTGCGGAACAAGAGCGCGCCGATCCAGCGCAGATCCGCATCGAGCGGACGGAACGGCCGGCCGCCGAGCACGAGTGCCGCATTCGCCGCGTTGTCCGAGATCGTGTCCATGACCTTGCGCGTCTTACCGGTCTCGGGATCAACGCGGTGCATGCGGGTCTCGAGAATCTCCAGCGCGGGCGTGACGTAGTCGGTGGCGTTGAGTACGTCGAAGATGGTGCAATCGGGCCCGCGCAGCGGCGCCTTCAGCACGAAGGCGAGCTCGACCTCGATGCGCGGCGCGTGGAAACGGTCGAACGGAACAGGCGTGGCGTCGGCATAGAACATGTCGGCGAACAGCACGCCGTAATCCGGCTCGTTGATGCCGACCGCATTCTGCATCGCCTTCGAGGTCAGGCCGATCTTGTGGCCCTTGATGACACGGCCGCGGCCGAGCTGCAGCTTGGTCCAGGCGCGCTGAACGGCGTAGGCATCCTCGATGCTGAAGTCGGGATATTCCTTCGTGAACATCGGAATCAGCGTCTTGGTACGCTCGGCTTCATCCAGGCGCGCGGCAAGCCGTTCGATCGTGGCGGCATCCAGCATCGTTTACTGCTCCGCGGCGACGGTGTTGCGCAGTACGCCGATGCGGCTGGACTCGATCTCGACGACGTCGCCAACCTTCAGCCAGCGCGGCGGATCGAAGCGAACGCCCGCCCCGGTCGGCGTGCCGGTCACGATCATGTCGCCGGGCTTCAGCGTCGCGAAGGTCGAGAGATAGGAGATCAGATAATCGAACGGGAACATCAGCCGCTCGGTCGTGTCCTGCTGCCGCACCTCGCCGTTGACGCGCGTGGTGATGTCATGCGGGCCGCGCGGATCGAGCTCGTCCGAGGTGACGATCCACGGACCGATGCTGCCGGAGCGATCGAAATTCTTGCCTTGCGTGACGTTGAACTTGCCGTGACGCAGCCAGTCGCGAATGGTGCCCTCGTTACACAAGGTCATGCCGAAGATGTGCGACCATGCCTTCTCGCGCGGGATATGGCGACCGCCCTGCCCGATCACGATGACGAGCTCGCCTTCATAGTCGAGCTGATCCGAAACCTTGGGCTTCTCGAGCAGCTGGCCGGAGCCTGTCATCGACGACATGCTGCGCACGAACAGGCTGGGATATTTGGGCAGGTCCGAATTGTCCTTATATTCCGCATTGCGCTCGGCGTAATTGACGCCGATGCACCAGAGCTTTTCCGGCGCCAGCACCGGCGGCAGCAGGACGAGATCGTCGAGCGCATAGTCCGGCGTCGCGCCCGCGATTGCTTCCTGCGCGTCGGACAGCGCGTTGGCCGCGATCAGCGCCTTGACGTCGGAGAAGTCGCGGCCGATCCGCCTGGTCAGATCGATCACGCCGTCAGCGACGGCCGCGCCGTAGCGCGGTTCTCCGTCCACGAGATAGCTCAGGAGTCGCATGGTCGTTCTCCAATTTGTGTCGGGCAGCGCGGCGAGCGGCGCGCTCAGTCTTTCGATTTGGGCGTCTGAAATACGGTGTTCAGTGTCACGATCTCGCCGAGGCGGGCGTAACGGGGACCGCCGATGCGCGCGATCGGGTCGAGCGCCTTGGTCTCGACCTTGCCGTCGTTCACGAGGCCGTCGCGCAAATGGAACATCACGACCTCGCCGACGATCAGCCGGCTCTTGGCCTCGCCGAACTCGAGACACTGCCGGAAGCGGCATTCCATCGCCGCCGGCGCAGCGGCAAGCCGCGACACCTTGATGCGCTCGCTCGGAATCGTCTCCAGGCCGAGATGCTCGACCTCGCTGAATTCAGGCGGATGCTCGATCGATGAGTCGTGCACCGCCGACATCAGCGGCGTATCGGCGATGTGAATGACATATTCTTCGGTATCGAGGATGTTGTGCGCGGTGTCCTTGTAGTCGGCACCCTTGCGGCCGACGCTGATGGCGAGCATCGGCGGCTTCTGCGAGACGAAGGTGAAGGCGCTGAACGGGGCGAGGTTGAGCACGCCCTTGCTCGACAGGCTCGTCACCCAGGCGATCGGACGCGGCACCACGATGCCGGTCATCAGGCGGTAGATTCGCTCGGCGCCGAGCTCGGTGGGATCGATCCGCATCGATCAATCCGCCCTGATGTTGGCCTTGCGCACGACGGGAATCCACTTGGCGTCTTCGCGCTCGAGGTAGGCCTTGAACTCGTCCGGCGTCATCGGCGTGGCTTCGCCGCCGAGCTTGTCGAATTTGTCGACTACGGCAGGATCCTTCAGGATCGCGACCAGCGTCTCATGCAGCTTGTCGATGACGGGCGCCGGCGTGCCTGATGGAGCGAACAGGCCGGTGAAGGTCTGGCCGTCAAAGTCCTTGTAGCCGAGTTCGGCGAAAGTCGGCACGTCAGGCAGCGACTTCAGCCGGTGCGGGCTGGTGACGGCGAGCGCGCGGAACAGGCCGGCCTTGAGGTGCTGAAGGCTGACCGTGAGCTGGTCGAACGCGAACTGCACCTGGCCGCCGAGCAGATCGTTGATCGCCGGCGCATTGCCGCGGTAATGCGCGGTGACCCATTGCAACTCGAGGTTCGACTGCATCAGCTCGCTGAGCAGATGGTTGGTGGTGCCGGGGCCGGGCGAGGCCATGGTCAACTTGCCGGGCCCGCGCTTGGCGAGATCGAGGAATTCCTTCAGCGTCGTCGCCTGCACCGACGGATGCACCTCGAGCACCAGCGGCGTCATCGAGATGGTCGAGATCGGCATGAAGTCCTTTTTCCAGTTATAGGCTTCACGCTTGTTGATTTCGGTTGCAAACAGCACCGGACCGTTGGCGCCGACGAACAGCGTGTAGCCATCGGGCGCCGATTTCGCGAAAGCCTCGCCCGCGATCATGCCGCCGGCGCCGGCCTTGTTCTCGATGATGAAGGGCTGGCCGAGCTTTTCCTGAAGCTTGTCGGCGACGATGCGCGCGGCGCTGTCGACATTGCCGCCGGCCGGATAAGGCACGATCAGCTTGACGCTGCGGGCCGGCCATTGCTGGCCCGACGCGGGCCCTGCCAGCATCGCGGTGGCGGCAGCTATGGCAATCCAGATTAATCTCATGTTAACCTCCCGGCAGCGCTTCCAATTCCATGTCGCGTGCGGCGATGCGCACGGCAACCGATCGGGGCGCAATCTCCAGACGCGCGCTTGTCCTGTCGAGTGAATTGTGGCGTTCTTGTCCATATTATGGACAAGACGCGAATCGCCCGCAACGCGACATCACCGCGACAGGGCGCGCAGGCGATCCGGCGCGCGCTCGCCGTGCTGCGCATTCTTGCCGCAGGCCGCGAGGACGGTGTGCCATTGGCCGAAGTGATCCAGGCGACCGGCCTCACCCGTCCGACCGTGCATCGCATCATCCATGTGCTGATCGAGGAAGGCATCGTCGAGCGGCACGAGCGGACCGGCCGCTACGCGATCGGCAACCAGGTGCCGGAACTGGCGCTGGCACGGCCGCGGCCGTCACGGCTGCTGATCGCCGCCAATCCATCGCTGCAACGTGCCTCCACCGAGATCGGCGACACGATGTTCCTGACGGTGCGGACCGGCAACGACACGCTGTGCGTCGACCGCAGGATCGGAATCTATCCGATCCAGGTGCTGTCGATCGAGATCGGCGCGCGCCGGCCGCTCGGCGTCTCCAGTGCGGGCGTCGCCATCCTCGCGGCGATGCCGGCGCCGGAGGCGCGAAAGATCGTCGCAGCGAACGAGAAGCGGTTCGAGGCTTACAAGACCGATGTGGCGACGGTCCTCGGCGAGGTCACCGCCGCGCGACGGCTGGGATACGGCCTGAGGGAGATCGGCCTCGTGCAGGGCACGAAATCGATCTCGACCTGGATCAAGACCCCGGATGGGCGACCGGCTGCAGCCATCACCGTCTCCGCGGTGCGAACGAGGCTCGGCCCCCGCCGCGAGCAGGAGGTCGCGGAGATTTTGTTACGGGAAGCGCGGAGTATCGAGCAGGCGATCGGGGGTTAGGCGCGGGCGGCGCTTCTCCGCCTCTCCCGCTTGCGGGAGAGGCCGACGCGCTCGCAGAGCGCGGCGGGTGAGGGCTCTCGCCACGCAGGGACATTCTCCTCAATCCTCGACAATCCCGACGCGGAGATACCCCCACCCCAACCCTCCCCCGCAAGCGGGAGAGGGAGCGCACCGTCTCCGCCGCGATGTCAATGGGCTGACGTGGCGCGCCGTTTTGTGTCACAAGAGCCCCCTCCGCCGACCGACCAACGAGGCCCCGCATGCCCGCGCCAAAACCGCCTGCCTTCGAGACCCTGAGCCTGCATGCGGGCCAGCATCCGGATCCCGTGACCGGGGCCCGCGCGGTGCCGATCTACCAGACCACGTCCTACGTGTTCCAGGATTCCGACCACGCGGCTGCGCTGTTCAATCTGGAGCGCGCCGGCCACATCTATACGCGCATCTCCAATCCGACCACCGGCGTGCTGGAGGAACGACTCGCGGCGCTGGAGGGCGGCGTCGGCGCGATCTGCACCGCGAGCGGCATGGCCGCGCTGCATCTGGCGATCGCGACGCTGCTGAGCGCCGGCGACCACATCGTGGCGTCGAGCTCGCTCTATGGCGGCACCATCAACCTGCTGGCGCACACGCTGCCGCGCTTCGGCATCACCACCACTTTCGTGAAACCGCGTGATCTCGATGCGTTCCGCGCGGCGATCAGGCCCAACACGAAACTCGTGATCGGCGAAACCATTGGCAATCCCGGGCTGGAAGTGCTCGACCTTCCCAAGGTCGCTCAGATCGCCCATGACGCAAAGATTCCGCTGCTGATCGACAACACCTTTGCCACGCCCTATCTCAGCCGGCCCATCGAGCTCGGGGCCGACATCGTCATGCATTCGGCGACCAAATGGATCGGCGGCCACGGCATCGCGATCGGCGGCGCGATCGTCGACGGCGGCCGCTTCGACTGGCGCGCATCCGGCAAGTTCGGCGTGCTGACCGAGCCCTATGGCGGCTATCACGGCATCGTCTTCGACGAGCAGTTCGGCACTGCCGCCTTCATCATGCGCGCACGGACCGAGGGCCTGCGCGATTTCGGCGCCTGCCTGTCGCCCACCAACGCGTTCCAGCTTCTGCAGGGCGTCGAGACGCTGGGCGTCCGCATGGACCGTCACATGCAGAACACGCACCTCGTGCTGGAAGCCCTGAAGTCCAACAAGGCCGTCGATTGGGTGCTGCATCCCTCGCTGGAGACGCACACGGACTATCAGCTCGCAAAGCAGCTGCTGCCGCGCGGTGCCGGCTCGATCATCTCCTTCGGCATCAAGGGCGGGCGGCCTGCAGGGCGCAAGTTCATCGAGTCGCTACGCATGATCAGCCATCTCGCCAATGTCGGCGATGCCAAGACGCTGGTGATCCACCCGGCCTCGACCACCCATCAGCAGATGGATGCCGAGCAGCTCAGCGCGGCCGGCATCGGCGAGGAGCTGGTGCGGCTGTCGGTCGGCATCGAGACGGCAAGCGACATCATCGACGATCTCGCGCAGGCGCTGCGCATCTCGCAGAAGGTCTGACATCATGAAGCTCTCCGTCAACGGCACCGAGGTGTTCGTCGCGACCGGCGGCCGCGACTTCGACAAGTCCCTGCCCGCAGTCGTCTTCCTCCACGGTGCCGGCTTTGACCATTCGACCTGGGCGCTGCACACGCGCTGGTTCGCCCATCACGGTTTTTCCGTGCTGGCGCCGGATCTTCCCGGCCACGGCCGCTCCAGCGGGCCTTCGCTCGGCAGCATCGCCGAGATGGCCGACTGGACCGCTGCGCTGCTCGATGCGGCGGGAGCTGCGAAGGCGCATCTGATCGGCCATTCCATGGGATCGCTGATCTCGCTGGAGACAGCGGCCCGTCACCCCGACAAGGTTTCCGCGCTGAGCCTGATCGGCACCGCCGCGACCATGACGGTCGGCCCGGATCTGCTGAAGGCCGCCGAGGCCAATTCGCAGGATGCCAACGACATGATCTCGATCTGGGGCCTCGGTTTCAACGCCGAGCTCGGCGGCAGCCTCGCCCCCGGCCTGTGGATGCATGGCGGCGCGCAGGCGGTGCTGAAGTCTTGCGAGCCGGGCGTGCTGTTCAGGGATCTGTCGGCCTGCAATGCCTACGCGAACGCGCTTACCGCTGCCGCGAACGTGAAGGTGCCGACGACATTGATTCTCGGCGAACGCGACATGATGACTCCGGCGAAGGCGGGCAAGGCTCTTGCCGCTGCGATCCCGCATGCGAAGACGGTCATGGTGCCGGGCGCCGGGCATATGATCATGGCAGAGCGGCCGGACGAATTGCTTGCAGCCTTGCGGAACTGAGAAGGATCATTCGATCATCTTGCGCGTTGCGGTGAGACATCCCTGTCATTTCCAAAGGGAACTCACTCCATGCCAAGACAAGAAGTGATTCGCAAAGCGAAGCAGGACAAGCGTGCGGGCAAATCGGCAAGCACGCAGGCCGGCGAATTCGTCAAGGACGAGATCGACAGGATCCGGAAAGGCAAGCACGGCGCACGGTCGACCAAGCAGGCCATTGCGATCGGCTTGTCCGAAGCACGCCGAGCCGGCGTCGATCTGCCGCCACCGCGCAAGGGGCGAACCAAGACATCGACACGCCGCAGCGCCAAATATGCTTACGAGGTCGGCCAGGGCAAACGCACGCCGAAGCGCCGGCCGAAAGTGTCGCGCGCGGTCGAGAAGGTCCTGAAGAAAGAGCCGCGCTCGACCGCATCGCGCAGCGCGCTGTCGAAACAGACCAAGCAAGCCGCAAAGCGACGAACCGCGGCGTCGCGTTCAGCTGCCGCGCGAAAGGCGAGCCAGACCAAGGGCGCCAAGGTCCGCTCAGCTGCCGCGAAGAAAGCGGCACGCACCAGGGCGCGCCGCCGCAGCTGATCAGCTCAGGCGATTGCGACGCTCCGAGAACACGGCGCGGGCCGCGCGCTCGGCCTCGCGCGCCGAGCGGAACTGACGCCCTTCGAGACTATCGAACAGGCGCTCGGAGGAGAAGAAGCGGAAGCCGCGGGCATCCCTCGTGACGATGCCGGCGGCGCGGTCGTGGATCTCGATGATGTAGGCGTTCGACTGGGTGTGGGACATGACTGCTCGTTCGCCGGAATTCCGGCGCTCCTGTCTGGAGATTCTTCGTGCGGGAGTTGCTAGAAGGCCGTCAGCAACAACAACAGGTGCCGGTTGCGGCCGAGACACAGCGCCGCGTCATGCACGCATGCATGTCATTAGAATTGCGCTGGCGATCGGTTCTCATCGTGCGGCTCGGACCCGAGGAGCAGTTTCGATGTTGCGAATATCGAGCGATTGCCGCGATTGGTCAATGAAATGGCTATCCATATTTGCCGTGAGCGCGCTGAAGCGCTTCTCCCGCGGTGAGCAGTGGCAGCCGGATTTACCTCGCGCGGCTTCGCTCCTCTTCCTTCTCCCCTTGTGGGAGAAGGTGGCGCGAAGCGCCGGATGAGGGGTTCGTTCCGCAGGTTCAAATGAGAGAGACTAGCGCGCGGAGAGAACCCCTCACCCGTCTCGCCGCTATGCGGCGAGCCACCCTCTCCCACAAGGGGAGAGGGGAAGAAAGTCTCACCACATCGTCGCAGCGGCGCGCTCGGGCCAGATGCGATCGTACTCCGCGCCGCCGACCTTGTTGTCGCTCATCTCGGCGAGGATCTGGCCGGGCGTCGGCAGCGTCTTGGGATCGATACGCTTATCGGGATTCCAGAGGTCGGAGCGGACGATGGCGCGGGCGCACTGGAAGTAGATCTCGGCCACCTTCATCACCATCACGCTGCGCGGCGCCTTGCCCTCGACCTTGAACGAGGCCAGCAGCTCGGGATCGACCGAGAGATGGGCGCGGCCGTTGGCGCGAACCGCATTGCCGGAGCCGGGGATCAGGAACATCAACGACACGCGCGGGTCGCGCACGATGTTGCGCAGGGAATCGACACGGTTGTTGCCGCGACGATCCGGTAGCATCAGCGTCCTGGGATCGTGGATGCGGACGAAGCCGGGCAAATCACCACGCGGCGAGCAGTCGATGCCCTCGGGGCCGATGGTGGCAAGCGCGGCGAACGGCGCCTTCTCGATGAAGACGCGGTAGAGCGGGGTGACGTGGTCGGCGACTTTCACGGTCGAGGCGTCGTTGGTGGCGCCGTAGATGGCCTCCAGCTGTTCGATCGTTTCAATCACCGACATTCCGTTCTCCTTGCTGTACTGGCTAATCGTGCCAGCCTTCATTCCTGATCACGCGCACGAGCTGGCGGGCGTGATAGTCCGCGCTACCGGCATTGAGGATGGTGACATCAGCCTGCGCCGACCTGTCGTCGACGCTGCGGGTGAGGCGCTCGGCGATGTTGCCGTCGCTTTGTCGCGCGCGCGCAGCCAGCCGCGCGGCCAGCACATCCGGCGGCGCCGTGATCGCGACCACCACGATGTCAGCGTAGGTCTGGCGCAGCGCGCCGATCACCGTGCGCGAGACGTTGGCGACGACCGTGCGGCCGGCGCGGATATCGTCGTTGACGTCGAGCGGCAGCGCGTAGGAATGCCCGTGCGCGTCCCAATGCACGGCGAAATCGCCATGCTCGCACGCGCGGCGGAATTCGTCGGGACCGAGCGCGACATTGTCTTCATCGGCGGAGGATTCGCGCGTCACGATTCGGCGCGGGAAGACAATGTCGTGATCGTCAGCGCAGGCCGCCTGCGCCAGCCGCAGCAGCGTGTCCTTGCCCGCGCCGCTGGGACCGACCACCAGCACGAGCCGGCCGGGGCCGATCGCGCCCGCCTCATGATGCGTTGTGGTCACGGTCTCGCTCATGCGACACGGTGTCCTTCGCGCCAGACGCTGCGGACGACGGGAACGTGGCCCGCGACATGCACGCGAATGAGGTCGGCGCGCTTGCCGATCGCGACCTCGCCGCGGTCGGTGAGGCCAACCGCCTCCGCAGGGGCCTTGGTCACGGTGCGGATCGCCGCGGCAAGGCCGATGGCGGGCACATGCTCAGGCAATTGCAGCGCCCCCATCAGGAGGCTCGACGGGATGTAGTCCGACGACAGAATGTCGAGCAGGCCTTCGCGGGCGAGATCGACCGCGGCGATGTTGCCGGAATGCGAGCCGCCGCGCACGACATTCGGCGCACCCATCAGGATGTCGATGCCGGCCTCGTGCAAGCTGCGCGCGGCTTCGAGAGTGGTCGGGAATTCCGCCACCGACACGCGGTCCCGCACGGCATCCGCGACGTTCTCCTCGGTGGTGTCGTCGTGGCTCGCGAGCGGGATCTTGTACTGATGCGCCAGCGCCACGATCTCGCGCATGTTGGTCGCGGCATAGAGCTTCTGATATTCGAAGCGCTTTGCGAACAGCTCGTCGAGCTCGGCATCAGTCTTGCCGCCGCCCTTGCCGCGGTAATAGTCGCGCAGCTTGACCTCGTCACGGAACTGGCGCTGGCCGGGCGTGTGGTCCATCAGCGACATCAGCTTGACGTCGGGACGGTCGATCAGCTCCTTGGCCTCCTCGACGACGCTCGGCATCGGGATCTCGCAGCGCAGATGCAGGAAGTGATCGGCGCGCAGGAGGCTGGCGTCGCGCGCAGTCGTGATCGCGGCGGCGAGCACACCGGCGCGGCCATCGACCTCCTCGGCGCCGTCCTCGCGCCAGACCCGGAGCGAATCGAACACGGTGGTGATGCCCGAGGTGGCGAGCTGGCCGTCGTAGGAGATCACGGCGGCGACCGGATTCCAGAACACCTTTGGTCGCGGCACGTAATGGGCTTCGAGATGATCGGTGTGCAGCTCGATCAGGCCCGGCATGATCAAATCGCCGCCGGCATCCTCGGCACCCGCAGGCGCCCTGCCCTCACCGACCTCAGCGATGCGCCCGTCGGCAAGAGCGAGCCAGCCCTGCTCGATCACCCGGTCAGCCAGCACGATTCTGGCGTTGGCGATCACAATGTCCTTCGGCTTGACGTTCATTTCCATTTCCCTCAGGCCGCGGCGGCGAAGCTGGTGACGTCGACGATACGGTCGGCAATCAGATGACGGATTTCGTCGTCATGGACAATGGCGACCATGGCGACGCCCTGGCGTTTTTTCTCGGCGACCAGCTCGACCACCACGGCGCGATTGGCGGCATCGAGCGAGGCGGTCGGCTCGTCCAGCAGCAGGATCGGCAGGTCCGAGATGAAGCCGCGCGCGACGTTGACGCGCTGCTGCTCGCCGCCGGAGAAGGTCGCGGGCGGAAGCTGCCAGAGACGCTCGGGGATGTTGAGGCGCTGCAGCAGCTCACCGGCGCGGGCCTGCGCGTCGGCGCGTGGCATGCCGTTCACGATCAGGGGCTCTGCGACGACGTCGATGGTGGCTACGCGGGGCACCGCTCGCAGGAACTGGCTGACATAGCCGATGGTGACGCGGCGGACGTTGAGGATCTGCCGCGGCTCGGCGGCGGCGAGATCGATCAGCGCACCGCGGTGGCGGATGCCGATGCGGCCGCTATCGCAGCGGTAATTGCCGAAGATCATCTTCAGGATCGACGACTTGCCGGCGCCTGACGGCCCCGACAGCACGACGCACTCGCTCGCGTTGACCCGGAAGGTCACGCCACTGACGACAGGCAGTTCGATGCCGCCCTGCAGGTGCATGGTGAAGGTCTTGTTGGCATCAGTGATGTCGATCATGGCGGTCATTGGAGAACTCATATTGAAAGGTTCATGGCGGCAGGATCGAGGAGACGAGGAGTTGCGTATAGGGCTCGCGCGGATCGTCGAGAACCTGATCGGTGAGACCGGTCTCGATGACCCGGCCGCCCTTCATCACCATCACGCGGTGCGACAACAGCCGCGCGACCGCGAGGTCGTGGGTGACGATGATGACGGCGAGATGCAGCTCAGCGACGAGGCTGCGCAGGAGGTCGAGCAGGCGCGCCTGCACGGAGACGTCGAGGCCACCGGTCGGCTCGTCCATGAACACCAGCCGCGGCTCGGTAACGAGATTGCGCGCGATCTGCAGGCGCTGGCGCATGCCGCCGGAATAGGTGCGCGGCGCGTCGTCGATGCGGGCGGTGTCGATCTCGACGCGGGTGAGCCAGTCGGACGCGGTCTCACGGATGCGGCCATAGTGATTCCAGCCCACCGCCATCAGCCGCTCGCCGACATTGGCGCCGGCCGAGACCGCCATGCGCAGGCCCTGGGCGGGGTCCTGATGCACAAAACCCCAGTCGGTGCGGTACAGGAAGCGCCGCTCGGCTTCGCCGAGCGAGGCGAGATCGCGGGCGACGCCGTCGCGCATCCGATAGGACACATGGCCGCCGCTGACAGCAAGCTGGCCCGACAGCAATTGCAGCAGCGTCGACTTGCCCGAACCTGATTCGCCGACGATCGCCAGCACCTCGCCGGGATAGAGCGCGAAGGACACATCGCGGCACGCGGCGATGCGGCCGAAGGATTTGCTGAGGGAGGTCGCGACCAGCAGCGGCTGATCGTTTTCGAGCGCGGCCTGATCAACCATTGGTGCCTCCTTGCGCCTTCTCCTTGTACGGCGCGGCGCTGAGGCTGCCGTGATGGCCGGCGGCCTGGCGGCTCTCGCAATAATCGGTGTCCGAGCACACGAACATCCGTCCGCCCTTGTCGTCGGTGACGATCTCGTCGAGATAGGAATTCTCCGCGCCGCACAGCGCGCAGGGTGCGTTGAAGCGGTACGGCTCGAACGGATGGTCCTCGAAATCGAGCGACACCACTTTCGTGTAAGGCGGAATCGCATAGATGCGCTTCTCGCGGCCGGCACCGAATAGCTGCAGTGCCGGGCAATTGTCCATCTTGGGATTGTCGAATTTCGGCGTCGGCGACGGATCCATCACGTAGCGCGCGTTGACCTTGACCGGATAGGCGTAGGCGGTGGCGATGTGGCCGAAGCGGGCGATGTCCTCATAGAGCTTCACATGCATCAGGCCGTATTCGGCCAGCGCGTGCATGCGCCGCGTCTCGGTCTCGCGCGGCTCGAGGAAACGCAAAGGCTCCGGGATCGGCACCTGATAGACCAGCACCTGGTCTGCATGCAGCGTCGCCTCCGGGATGCGGTGACGGGTCTGGATCACGGTCGCCTCATCCGTCGCCGTGGTCGTGGCGACGCCGGCGGTCTTGGCGAAGAATTTCCGGATCGAGATCGCGTTGGTGGTGTCGTCGGAGCCTTGATCGATCACCTTCAGCACGTCGGCGGGACCGAGGATCGCAGCGGTGACCTGCACGCCGCCGGTGCCCCAGCCATAGGGCATCGGCATCTCGCGGCTGGCGAACGGCACCTGATAACCGGGAATCGCGATCGCCTTCAGGATCGCGCGGCGGATCATCCGCTTGGTCTGCTCGTCGAGATAGGCAAAGTTGTAGGCGGGCGCGTTCATTCCGCGGCCTCCTTCATGGCGTCAGGCGCCTGGGCGTCAGTAAATTCCTTGCGCAGCTTGCGGAGCAGGCCGAGCTCGGACTGGAAGTCGACATAATGCGGCAGCTTCAGATGCTCGACGAAGCCGGTGGCCTGGACGTTGTCCGAATGCGACATCACGAATTCTTCATCTTGCGCCGGGGCGAGTGCCTCCTCGCCGAGCTCGCGGGCGCGCAGCGCGCGGTCGACCAGGGCCATCGACATGGTCTTGCGCTCGCTCTGGCCGAAGGCGAGGCCATAGCCGCGGGTGAAGCATGGCGCTTCGGTCGCGGAGCCCTTGAACTGGTTGACCATCTGGCACTCCGTGAGCTCGATCGAGCCGAGCGGCACGGCGAAGCCGACGTCTTCAGCCAAAAATTCCACCTCGACCTCGCCGAAGCGGATCTCGCCGGCGAAAGGATGGTTGCGGCCATAGCCGCGCTGGGTGGAATAGCCCATCGCCAGCAGGAAACCTTCGTCACCGCGCGCAAGGTTTTGCAGGCGCAAATCACGGTCCGCCGGAAAATTCAGCGGCTCGCGGGTGAGATCGCCGACGCTGGCGCCGTCCTCGGCCTGCGGCGAGGATTCGATCAGCCCGTCGCGTCCGAGAATGTCGGTCACGCGCGGCGTCGGCGCCGTGGACGCTTCCGCCGTTGCCGGCGCCTCCGGCACAAAGCCTTGCGCGAGCGCAGGGTCGAGCAGGCGATGGGTGTAGTCGAAGGTCGGCCCGAGGATCTGCCCGCCGGGAATGTCCTTGAAGGTCGATGACACCCGCCGCTGCACGCGCATCGCGCCGGTGTCGACCGGCTCGCTCGCGCCGAAACGCGGCATCGTGGCGCGGAAGGCGCGAACCAGGAAGATCGCCTCGATCAGGTCGCCGCGTGCCTGCTTGATCGCGAGCGCCGCGAGCTCGCGATCGTAGAGCGAGCCTTCGCTCATGACGCGGTCCACGGCCAGCCCAAGCTGTTCCGAGATCTGGTCGAGCGTAACCTCCGGAACGTCTCGGTCGCCGCGCCGCTTGTCTGCGAGCAGGCGATGGGCGTTCTCGATGGCGCGTTCGCCGCCTTTGACTGCGACATACATGCTTCTAGCTTCCCTTGCTCACGATACGCGTAGTGCGGGGGATCGCGACCACGGCGTCATCGGCGACCAGCACCACATCGATGCCGCGCGGAAACAGCGCCTCGTTGACACGCAGATGCTCGAACAAATCGAAAGGTCTGATCGCCGCATTGAGCATGGCGACGCCGTCGATGCCGGGGCCACGCAGCTCGAAGCTGCGCCCGGAGTCGAGGCTATCGACCTGCAGCATCACCGTGGTGGACCGATCCGGATATTCGCTGGTCCCGAGCGCGAAGCGTTCGAGCGGCGGCAGCGCACCGCCGTCACTGATCAGCGCAAAACTCGCGATGGAGGAATCCTGCACCACCGGCGCGCCGGTGTGGAACTTCAGCCATTTCACCACGTCCGGGCTCTCCGCCATCCGCGCATCGAGCCAGAGCGGCGTGTCGTGGTCGAACAGCGTCAGCGCGATCGCGGCCGTGCCGCGCATCATCCTGTCGGGCGTCCCCGCGCCCGGCACGATGCGCTGGACCGATCCGGGCCGCGCCATCGCGTCCATGACCGAGCGAAAGGTCGATTGCGCCGACAACACCTTGTCGGCGAAACCCGGCGGCAGTTCCGCAATCGTGGTCATGATCTCACCCCTCACCGCGCACCATGGTGTAGAAATCAACCTTCGTCGCAGCGGTCTCGGCCGCCGCCTGCGCGCGGCCCGTCATAAGTTGCTCACGCAACGGGGCGATAACGTCCCGCTCCACCGCTCCGCCAAAATCCCTCGACTGCACCAGCGCGTCGCACAAAGCGATCAGCCGCGCTTTCTCGCCGTCGCGCCCAAGCGTGTAGCCGAATCCGACCTCGCCGCTCGCAAGCCGCACCGCGGCGCGCGACACCGTGGCTTCACCGAGATTGAACGGCGTGCCGTCGCCGCCGACCCGGCCGCGCAGCATGACGAGACCGTTTTCGGGCGCGCGCAAATCCTGATGGGCCGGGACAGCCAAGTTGCGGAGGCGGGCGGCGATCTCGCCCGCCTCCGCGTGCGCCAGCACGGCCATGGCGGCCTGGCGCTGGGCTTGCTGGTTGTTGTGCTGGGTCACCTGATCCACCGAACCTTTGACAGAACTTGCCGCATCGAAGTTGTCTATGATAATAGACAACTTAATACGGGAGCGCCATGACTGTTTCGTGACAAAGCTGTGATTTCTGGGCTAGGCTGGCCGGCGATATGAGCATGCAAGACACTGCGTCGTCCGGCGTCGCGCTATGGCGCCTCGTTGCCGACGGCATCGAGCGCGGCATCGCCGACGGCCGCTTCGTGGCCGGCGACAAATTGCCGGGCGAGATGGAGATCGCCGAAACCTATCGGGTGAACCGCCACACCGTGCGGCGCGCGCTGGCAGCGCTCGCCGAGCGCGGCCTCGTGCGCGCCGAGCGCGGCAGCGGAACCTATGTCGAGGCACAGAAGCTCGCCTATCCCCTGCGCTCGCGCACCCGCTTCTCCGAGATCGTGGGCGCCGGCGGCCGCGAGCCGCGCGGGCAGTTGATCGAGGCGACCGACGATATCGCGACCCGTGAGCTGGCGCGCGAGCTCGGCTTGAAGGCCGGCGCGCCGCTGGTGCGGATCGAGGCGATTCGCCTCGCCGACCGCACGCCGATCTGCGTCTCCACCACCTGGCTGTCTGCGGAATTGTTTCCAGGTGCCGGCGCCGTGTTCGCGGTGACGCGCTCGATGACGAAGCTGCTGGAACATTACGGCGTCCGCGACTATCGCCGCGGTGCGACCCGGATCACCGCCGGCATCGTCGACGCAACCGACGCGGCACGGCTCGATCTGGCGCTGGGACGGCCGATCCTCGTGGTCGATGCGACCGACCACGATCTCCAGGGCAAGCCGCTGGTGACCAAGCATTCGCGATTTGCCGCGGAGCGCGTGGAGTTTCTGGTGGAGTCGTAGGGTGGGTTAGCCTTGGGCTGCGCGAAGCGCAGTCCGAAGGCGTAACCCACCTCTTCTCCGCGGAGATAGACAGTGGTGGGTTACGCCTTCGGCTAACCCACCCTACGGCACCATTGATCAGGTGACAGCCCTTCGCCCAATGATCGCAAATCGCAGCTTGCCCGAGATGAAATCGATCGCGGCGACCGCGACCAGGATCATCAGGATCAGGAACGACACCTTCTGCCATTCCAGCACGCGGATCTGCTCGGCGAGCTGGAGGCCGATGCCGCCGGCGCCGACGATGCCGATGATGGTGGCCGAGCGTGTGTTGGATTCGATGAAATAGAGCACCTGCCCGGCGATCACGGGCAGCACCTGCGGCAACAGGCCGAAACGGATCTCGTGCAGCGCGCTGCCGCCGGAGGCGCGGATGCCCTCGACCTGCTTCTGGTCGGCGCCCTCGATCGCCTCCGAGAACAGCTTTCCGAAGGCGCCGAAATCCGACACCGCAATGGCGAGCACGCCGGCGAACGGGCCGAGCCCGACGACGTTGATCCACACCAGCGCCCAGATCAGCGTGTCGACACCGCGGATCGAATCCAGCACGCGGCGGACAGGAAAACGCAGGAGCTTCGACGGCACCACGTTGCGCGCGGCGAGCAGACTGACCGGAAGCGCGAACACAGCGGCCAGCGTCGTGCCGAGCAGCGCGATCGACAGCGTCTCGCCGAGCGCCTTCAGATAGATCGGCAGTGACGATCCGGGGTCAGGCGGGATCATCATCAGCGTGATCCAGCCGAGCTGGCTGAGGCCTGCGAAGAACCGCGACGGCGAGAAGTCGAGATCGACCAGGCCGTAAATGAGGATCGCGAACGCCGCGACGATCATCGCCGGTGTGGCAAGCCGCGCGGAGGCCGGACGGTCGAACACATCCGGGTAACGCGCGCGAAGCTCTCGCGTGTCGACCGCTTGCCGCCTCGTCACGTCCGCGCCTCCTTGCCGAACAGGCGGCCGCGCAGCCAGCCGGTGCTGATATCGATGATGAACACGGTGACGATGATGGTGAGCAGGATCGCGCTGACGTCCGAGTAATAAAATTTTCGGATCGCGACGACGAGCTCCTGGCCGATGCCGCCGGCGCCGACGAAGCCCATCACGGAGGCTTCGCGGACATTGATCTCGAAGCGCAGCAGCGCATAGCTGGCATAGCCCGCGGTCACCTGCGGCACGACGGCGAACCGCATGCAGGAGAGCCAGCTCGCGCCGGTCGAGCGGATGCCCTCGACCGGCTTCATGTCGGCGTTCTCGACGATTTCCGAGAACAGCTTTCCGAGTGCGCCGGTGGAGTGGATCGCGATCGCGAGCACACCGGCCATCGGTCCGAGCCCGAAGGCGATCACGAAGATCAGCGCGAAGACGATGCCCGGAACGGTGCGGGCGAACTCGAGCAGGCGCCTGACGACGAAGCGCAGCCAGGGGGCGGGCGAGGTGTTTTCAGCGGCGAAGAAGTTGAGGCAAAATGCCAAGGTCGCGCCGATCAGCGTGCCGACATAGGAGATCAGCAGCGTCTCGCCCAGCATCTTCAGCCATTTGCGCCAGCCCCAGAGCCACTCGCCGACATCGGTCCAGACGCGCTGGCCGTTGTCGAGCGTGAGGATGCGGTCGAAATAGCTGACGAAATTGCCGAAATAAGTGAATAGCGTGCGCAGATTCACTTCCGCGCCGATTCCCGCGAGAACCAGCGCGGCGGCGAAGACCGCGATCCCCAACAGCAGGCGGAGCCGCCTGCGCCCGACCGCCTGGCGATAAGCGGCGTTGAGCACGGCAAGCTGCTGCTCGGGGAGGATCGAAACCGCTGTTGTCATCTGCCTGAGCTAAGTTCCGTCAAAGAAAGAGCCGGGTCCAAGGACCCGGCTCCAGTTGCATCGCCCTGAGATCAGGACGCCTTCTTTTTACGTAGCGCATCGACGAACTTGATCAGCTCGATCGTGCCATCCCAGTCCTTGGTGGTCGCGGGATGAAAGCCCTTCTTCTGACCGTCGGAGAGGCGGTCGAACGCGGCCTTGTCCTTGGCCGGCGCGCCGAAGAACGCCTTGGCGATAGCGGCCTTGGCGTCTTCCGGCAGGTCGGAATTGTAGGCATAGGGGCCGTTGATGATCGGCGCCGACTTATGGATGATGCGGAAGTCGTCCTTCTTCATCGCCGAGCCGTCGGCATTCTTCAGCATGCTCTTGGTCAGCATCTGCGCCAGCGTGGAATCGTCGTCGCTGGTCCACTGGTTGGCGGCAACGTCGACCGTGCCTTGCGACAGCGCCAGCATCGCGTTCTCGTGGCTGCCGGTGAAGACGACCTTGCTGAAATAGCCGTCGGCATCGGGGATGCCCATCTTGTCCAGCTCGAAGCGCGGCACATTGTTGCCGGAGGTCGAGTTCGGATCGACCAGGCCGAGGTTCTTGCCCTTGAGCTGGTCGACGCTCTTGTAGGCGCTACTCGCCTTGACGAAGAACACCGAGTAATAGCCGGTCGAGCCGTCGGCGTTGATGTCGTTGGCGAAGGCGTCGGACTTGACGCCGGTCAGGCGGGCGCGGGCGAACGAGGCCGAGCCGTAGCTGGCGATGTGGATGTTGCCGGCGCGCTGGCCCTCGATGACGGCGGCGTAGTCGTTGGCGATGCGCAGCGTGACCTTCACGCCCAATTCCTTGGAGAGATAGTTCACGAAAGGCGCCCAGCGCTCGGTGACGCCGGAGGCGTTCTCGGCCGGGACGACCGCAAAGGTCAGCTCGGGATATTTCGCCTTCCAATCGTCGGCGGAGGCGGAGGCCGTGAACGCGAGCGCGGCGGCGCCGGCGAGAATTAATCTGCGAGTGATCATGATACCCTCTTCATCGGTTGGGGTCGGTTGACGCAAAACTGACAACAAAACAGGTGGCGCTTCAGGCCGCCGCGGCCGTTCCGAGCGCCGGCACGCCCTCGGGCGACGGGACAGGCATGACGCCCATGACGTCGGCGGCTTCGAGATCGTAGAGCTCGCGCGCGACGTGGTCGGTCAGTGCGGCCGGTGCGCCGTCGAACACGACGCGCCCCGCCGCCATGCCGATCAGGCGGTCGCAATAGCTGCGGGCGAGATCGAGCGAATGCAGATTGCAGAGCACGGTGATGCCGAAATGCTTGTTGATGCGCAGCAGCGCATCCATCACGATCTTGGTGTTGCGCGGATCGAGCGATGCGATCGGCTCGTCGGCGAGGATGATGTCGGGCTGCTGCACCAGCGCACGCGCGATCGCGACGCGCTGCTGCTGACCGCCTGAGAGCTGGTCGGCACGCTGGGCGGCGAGCGATGCGATGTCGAACTGTTCGAGCGCCGACATCGCCAGCGCCTTGTCCTGCTCGGGCCACACTTGCGACAGCGAGCGCCAGGCCGGCATCGTCGCAAGGCGTCCCATCAGGACGTTGGTGAGGACATCGAGCCGGCCGACCAGGTTGAATTGCTGGAAGATCATGGCCGAGCGCGCCCGCCACTGCCGCAGCTCCTTGCCGCGCAGCGCGGTGACGTCGATGCCGTCGAACAGGATGCGGCCCTGCGTCGGCGTCGCGAGACGATTGATGGTTCGCAGCAGCGTCGACTTGCCGGCGCCGGACCGTCCGATCACGCCGACGAAGCCGCCGGGGGAGACTTGAAACGAAGCGTCGTCCACTGCGGCTTTCGCGCCGAAGCGACACGTCAGACCTTCCACCACCAGCATGCAGGACTCCAGATTAGCTGGAGCCAACCGCTAACGCCCGCGCTTGACACTTGTGTGACACAGCCGTTGTGGTGCGGCGATCCTACACAGCTCATCCCCTGTCATCGCCGTGTCATGACATCGTCATCAAGCCTCTCGAAGAGGGACGCCCGCCCTCGCGCTTCGGATGCAACATGGCCGCCAAGATTCTCTCGGTCCAGCCGACCATCGACCCCTCGGCCAAGCTGCACGAGACCAGGCTCGGCGCCTATACCGAGGTCGGCGCGCGCACGATCCTGCACGACGTCGCGATGGGCGATTACTCCTATGTCGTGAACGATTCCCAGATCACCTACACCACCATCGGAAAATTCTGCTCGATTGCGGCGATGACGCGCATCAATCCCGGCAATCATCCGATGCACCGCGCGACCCAGGCGCATTTCACCTATCGCTCCAGCGCCTACTTCGAGGGCGAGAGCGACGACGCCGACTTTTTCGACTGGCGGCGCCAGCATCACGTCCATATCGGCCATGACGTCTGGATAGGCGAGGGCGCGATCGTGCTGCCGGGTCGCAACATCGGCACCGGCGCGGTGATCGCGGCCGGCGCCATCGTCACCAAGGACGTGCCGGCCTACACCATCGTCGCCGGCAATCCGGCCCGCATCGTGCGGCGGCGGTTCTCGGAAGAGATCGCCGGACGGCTCGCGCGGCTCGCCTGGTGGGACTGGGATCACGACAAGTTGCGCGAAGCGCTGCCCGATTTCCGCAAGCTCGGGATTGAAGATTTTCTCGCGACATACGAAGCACGGGCTACTCCCCAGACCAGATCCCTTACCAGCAAACGAAACGCGGTCGCGTGACAGACATTTTCCTTGAAGGCGGCCGGGCCCTGATCGGCACCGAACTCGTCGAAACGTCATTGGCGGTGTCGGGACAGGACATCGCGCAGGTCGATGCCTCACGGGGCCGGGCGCGGCTCGCGATCGATGCGCGCAACCTGCTGGTGCTGCCCGGCATCGTCGATCTTCACGGCGATGCCTTCGAGCGGCAGATGATGCCGCGCGCCGGCGTCGACTTCCCGATCGATGTCGCGCTCGCCGACAGCGATCGCCAGGCGATCAGCAACGGCATCACCACCGTCTTTCACGCCACGACCTGCTCGTGGGAGCCGGGCCTGCGCAGTGCCGACAATGCGCGCGGCCTGATGGAGGCCATCGAGCGGCAGCGTCCGCAATTTGCCGCCGACACCCGCTTCCACCTGCGGCACGAGACCTACAATCTGGACGCCGAGGCCGAGATCAGCGAGTGGCTCAACGAAGGCCGGGTCGATCTGTTCGCTTTCAACGACCACATGGACGGCACCGTCGCCGACATGGCCAAGCCGCGCAAGCGCAACCGTATGGTCGAGCGCACGGGGCTTTCAGCTGAGGAATTCGATCGGCTGGTCGAACGCGTGGTCTCGCGCGCCGACGAGGTGCCGGCTTCAGTTGCGCGGCTGGCCGCCGCGGCGCGCGCGGCCGAGGTGCGGATGCTCTCGCATGACGATGCGACGCCGGCGATGCGCCAGGAGTTTCGCGAGCTCGGCGCTGACATCGCGGAGTTTCCGATCAACGAGGAGACGGCACGGGCGGCAGCAAGCAACGGCGATGCCATCGTCTACGGCGCGCCGAACGTCGTGCGCGGCGGCAGCCACACCGGCTGGACCAGGGCCTCCGACATGATCGCCAAGGGACTCTGCTCGGTGCTGGCGTCCGACTATTATTATCCCGCGCAGCTGCTCGCAGCGTTCCGCCTCGCCGCCGACGGCGTGCTGCCGCTGACGGAAGCCTGGAATCTGGTCTCCGCCGGCCCGGCGCGCGCCACCGGCCTTGCCGATCGCGGCGTGCTCGCCGAAGGCCGCCGCGCCGACATTCTGCTGGTCGACGACAGCGTGAAGCTGCGGCCGCGGCTGATCGCGGTGATATCAGGCGGAAAGCTCGTGCACCTCACCGAGGCGACCCGGCTGCTCACTGCTGTGGTGACGCCGCGCGAGGCTGTCGTCGCGGCATAAATTGGTTATGTTCGGACGATGACAGGTTTTCCCCGCTACGCGATCTATTTTGCCGCAGGCAGTGACAGCCCCCTCTCCCGTTTCGGCGCGGAGCTGCTCGGCTACGACGCCTATACCGGCAACGAGCTGCCGTTCCCGCGCAATGCGCTGCAAGTCGCGCCGGACTGGCGCGACGTCAGCGCCGATCCCCGCAAGTACGGCTTTCACGCCACGCTGAAAGCGCCGATGGCGCTGGTATCAGGCAGGTCCGAAGCGGAACTGATGGCCGCCTGCGCCGCATTCGCCGGCAGGCCGCGGCCACTTCCTGTGATCCTGCCGGTGGTCGATTCCATCAGCGGCTTCATCGCCGTCATTCCGGCCGAGCCGGTCGAGGCGCTCCAGCAGCTCGCCGCCGATTGCGTCCGCGATTTCGATTCCTTCCGCGCCGCGCTGTCGGCGGACGATCGCGCGCGACGCAAACCCGAGAAGCTGAGCGAGCGGCAGCGCGACTATCTCGACCGCTGGGGCTACCCTTACGTGATGGAAGAATTCCGCTTCCACATGACGCTGACGGGGCGGCTGGATGCGGAGCGGCGCGGGCCGATCCTGGAGATGCTGCGGACGCGGTTTGCGACGTTGCAGCTCGAGACGCTGGCGATCGACCGCATCGCGCTATTTCGGCAGGATGATGCGTCGGCAAGATTCCACATCGTCGACGAGTGGCCTCTGGCGCGATAGACCTCAGCGCCAGCTCGCAAGATTCAAGGCGAGCGCCACCGCCCCAACCAGAACGAGGCTGGTCGCCCAGACGGCATCCAGATTGAACCAGCTTCGCGAGACGAACCTCAATCCCAGATGGCGGTAGACCAGCCACGCCAGACATCCGCCGGCGCCGACCATGGCGGCGACGTGCACCAGGGACACCAGCACCGCCATCCCAAGACTTGTCTTAAAAAGACTTGTCTTCATCAACGCGCCCGCCGCTTCATGGCCGGCATCGAATTCGAAGGCCTGGCAGAGCCCGAGATAGATCGGCACGAGCATCAAGGCGGCGCCGTGAGCAATGGCGACGGCAAACGACCAGAGCGCCAATTGCGTCGGCGGAATTCGTGCCAGCCCACGGGGATGACGCTGCGCGATCAGGCGATAAACGCCGAAGCCGATGACGAGAAGGCTCGCGCCAATCTGGATCGAACGCTGCCACTCGACCAGCACGAGCAGGAACGCGAACGGCAGCAGCACGAAAAATGTTGCCAGGAGATGCCCGGCCGACAGGGCCCACAGCGCACGGAAGAGTGCGGATGGGCTCTTATCCATGAGCCCGGCGGAAACGGCGAGCGGCCATCCCATCCCCGGATTGACTCCGTGATAGAGGCCGCTCGCGACAAGAGCGAGCCACAGCCAGCCAAGCGCCGGGCTCGCGTGCCCCCAATCTAGACCGACGGGTAGCAAAAGGAGTCCGTCGAACAATCGCCGCCCTCCAGCCTGATCTGGTGCGCACGATAGCCGTCCGGGAAGCTCACGAAATAGTCCTTGTCGAGCTCGAGGCCGCCGTTGCGACCGACATTGGCCATGACTTCCGCACCCGGAACCCCATCGGGATAGAACTGGTCGTCCCAGGTGGAATAGAGCGAATTGGTCCAGTACACGCGCCTGCCGTCGCGGCTGATCTCGACCATTTGCGGGCCGGCCGCAAAGGCCTTGCCATTCGGATGCGCTGTACGGCGTGCGATGCCGCCGATGTGGACGGAGCCCGCAAGCTTCGGCTTTCTGGGATCGCTGACGTCGTACTGGCGCATTTCACCGGTGCCCCAGCACGACACGTAGAGAAACTGGTCATCCATCGACAGGTCGATGTCGGTCACCAGCGGCGGCACGGCGCCAAATCCCTGCAGCAGCGGCGGGAGGTTCTCCTTTGGCGCGGGCTCGGGCGGGATCGTTGCCGTCTTCTCGGCATGGAATTTCCCGCCTTCGCGCCACCAGGTCCAGATCGATGCTTCGAGATTGGTGGTGTCGACCACAACGCCCACGAAACCGTATTCGCGAACCGGATCGTGCGCGGGCCGCACCTCCAGCGCCATCTGATGATTGGCGCCAAGGTCGATGGTCTGCACATTGCGCCGGGCGCGGAGATCCCAGAAGTGAAGACGATGGCCGTATTTATTCGACAGCAGATCCTCCGGGACGATCCCGTTCTCGAACTGCGGCGGCAACGCCCATTCGCTCGTCACCATGTAATCGCGCGGCAGGTTCCACCAGAAGTCATAATGCAGCGTCTGCGGGCCACGGTCGATCTCCCATCGTCCGAGGACCTCGAACGTCTCGCAATCCATGATGAAGACGCCTGGAGGTCCGTTGGTGCCGTCCTTGCCGCCGCCGCCGAGCGTGCTCACGTAAATGCCGTCCGGCCCGCAATGGATGGTATGCGGCCGCGAGTAGCCGGTCTTCTTGAAGATTTCCTCGGGCTCGATGATCTTGTGGATCTTGGCTTTGGTCGGATCTGGCTTGGTATCGATGATGTAGATCCGCGACGAACGGATTCCGGGGATGATGAGATAGCGCCGCTCGATGAAGGCATGTCCGGCGAGCGGCGACAGAGCGGAGGAGCAGGCATTCCAGCCGAAGTGATGAAATTCGTCACCCTTGTTGGGCATCGTCACTGTGTGGACGATCTGGCTGTAGGTCGGCGATCCCGGCTTGACGTCGATGACCGCGAGAGCATCCGGCTTCGAGAAATCCGGACTGAGCAGCAACGTGTAGGCAAAGTTCTCCGCAGGTGCTTCCATCGCAAGCCTGGGCGATGCGTGAAAGGTGGGGTCCGGCCTCATCGTCATGGCACTGCCTCCCTGTTCTGTCGGTTCGCGCCAACCTGGCTCGGGATAACGGCATTATGAAGAGGTGTTACGCGATGTCTCGAGATGCTCCGCAGGGTCTGGTTGGCGAACGTATGTTACTTCATCGCCGGGCTGCCGGAAACGGCTCGAATCGCGCTAATTCGACGCCGTCAGCCAACTTGGAAGCTGGCGAGTGAGGTTGGAGGGCGGGCCTCACACTCGATGTCGTCCCCGCGAACGCGGGGACCCATAATCCCAGGGAGTGGTTATCAAGCGAGCTGCCAACTCCGAGTCTTCGCCAAACTTCTCTCTGTGGCTATGGGTCCCGGATCTACGCGCGCTTGAGGCGCGCTTGTCCGGGACGACACTGAGTGTTTGGTACCGTTACTTCCCCCACCGCAGCGCCAGCGCGTCGCGCTCCTTGGCGAGTTCCAGCAGGCCCGCGCGCGTTGCCGGATGCAGCGGCTGGAGCGGATGGCGCACCGCGTCCGACTTGATCACGCCGCCAGCCTGCATCATCGCCTTGCAGGCGATCAGGCCGCATTGGCGGTTCTCGTAATTGATCAGCGGCAGCCAGCGCTCGTAGGCGGCCTTCGCTTCCTCGCGCTTGCCGGCGAAATAGGGATCGATGATCTGGCGGATGCCGTCGGGATAGCCACCGCCGGTCATCGCGCCGGTGGCGCCGGCGTCGAGATCGGCGAGCAGCGTGATCGCCTCCTCGCCGTCCCAGGGACCCTCGATGTCCTTGCCGCCCGCCTCGATCAGGCTGCGGAGCTTTGAGGCCGCGCCCGGCACCTCGATCTTGAAATAGCGGATGTTGACGAAGTCGCGCGCCAGCCGCGCCAGCAGCTCGACCGACAGCGGCGTGCCCGCGACCGGCGCATCCTGGATCATGATCGGAATGGTGATGGCGCCGGAGAGCACCTTGAAGAATTCGACGATGCCCTTCTCAGGGACGCGGAAGGTCGCGCCATGATAGGGCGGCATCACCATCACCATGGCGGCGCCCGCGGCTTCGGCCTGCTGGCTGCGCGCGGCGCAGACGGCCGAGCTGAAATGCGTGGTGGTGACGATCACGGGAACCCGGCCCGCGACATGCTCCAGCACCGCATGCATCACGGTTTCGCGCTCGGCATCGGTGAGCACGAACTGCTCGGAGAAATTGGCGAGGATGCAGAGGCCGTTCGAGCCGGCATCGATCATGAAATCGATGCAGCGGCGCTGTCCCTCGAGGTCGAGCTCGCCGCGCTCGTCGAAGATGGTGGGCGCGACCGGGAACACGCCGCGATAGGGGCGCTGGGCCTTGTGTGGGGTGACCGGCATCGAACTCTCCATCCCTGATATGTCTTACGTCTGGCCCCGCTCACGGAGCGAGGCGGCACAGATGTAGCCGCCGCGCGGACCGGCGGCAATGCCGAACGCACGACGTCAGGTTGGAAGAATGAGGCGAAACTACGCGGTCTTGACCGCGCCCAAAAAGCCCTCGACCGCGACGCGGAGGCGGTCAGCGTCGGCCGACATCTTCTTGACGGATTCCGACAAGACCGTGCCGGCGTTGCCGGTCTCCTGGTTGAGCCTGGCGACGCTGCCGATTGTATCGGTGACTTCGCGCGTACCCTGCGCGGCCTGCTGGAAGTTGCGCGAGATCTCGGTGGTGGCCGCGCGCTGCTGCTCGACGGCGGCGGCAATCGCCGTCATCTTCTCGTCGATGCCGCTGATGGCGCCGCCGATGGCGCGGATGGCGGTCACGGCCTGGCCGGTGGCGCCCTGGATCTCCTCGACCTGACGCGAGATCTCTTCCGTCGCCGTCGCCGTCTGTGCGGCGAGGTTCTTGACCTCGCCCGCGACCACGGCAAAGCCCCGGCCCGCTTCACCGGCGCGCGCGGCTTCGATGGTGGCGTTCAAGGCCAGGAGGTTGGTCTGGCCGGCGATGGCGTTGATCATCTTCACGACTTCGCCGATGCGGCTTGCGGTTTGGTCGAGGATCTCGACCGTCGCGTTGGTCTGCTCGGCCTGCGACACAGCTTCGCGGGCCTCCCGCGCGCTCGACTGCACCTGCGCGGAGATCTCGCCGACCGATGCGGAGAGCTCCTCGGTCGCCGCCGCGATGGTCTCGAGATTGTTGGTGGCCTGCTCGGCGGCGGAGGAGACCGCCGCGGTCTGGCTGCTCGATTCCGACACCAGCGAGCGCACGCCGGTTGCGGTGTCATCGAGCTCCCGCGTCGAGGCCACGACGCTGTGGATCACCGCCTGCACGGTGTCATCAAAGCTGCGGCAGGCTTCGTCGACGGTACCGGAGCGAGCCAGCTGCAGGGCTTGCTGCGACTCGCGCTCCATGCCCAGGCGCTCTGCGGTCGCCGCGCTCTCACGCAGGCTTTCGAGTGCGGCAGCCATGGTGCCGAATTCGTCGGGATGCCGGGATTGCGGCACCGGCGTCGCGTAGTCGCGCGCGCTGATGCGGGCGATGGCGTCGAGAATGGCGCGCACCGGGCGCACCAGGCGATTGCGCACCACGTATACGCCGGCCAGGGTCACCGCGAGCGCGAGCAGGAAGGCGAGTGACTGTACGATGAGGTTGATAAGGGCTTTCGCCTGAACCATCTCGGCACGCGCGATCGACTGGTCGAGGGCCTTGTTGGCGACTGCGACGATGGGCGCGAAGGGCGACTGGCACAGCGCGTTCCATTCCGCGGGGGGCATCGCCGGCTTGCCGCTGCCGTCGAAATTCCGGGTGAGATCGCCGATCTGCTTGAGCACGCCGTCGGTCTTGGCCCGCGCCTCCTTCGCCGCATTGACGAGGTCGGCCGTCACGTCGGGCGCAGCCAGCAGCTCCTCCATCCCGGTCCAGCCTGCGGTAACGATGCCGTTCCAGCTCGCCACGGTCTGCTTCTGGGTCTCGTCGAGCGGCTTGCTGGCATTGACGTTCGGGCGCAGCGTCGAGCACTGGATGCCGTAACGGTCGCGCACCTGCCAGGCAAGCCGGCGGGCCTGGATCATGCGTGCGATGAAGGGGTCGTTCATCCAGGCACGGTTCGACACCGCGGTGGACGCCAGATTGGCGGTATCGATCACCTTGGTGACGGCATCGTACCACGGTGCGGTGCGCTCCATCTTGCGCTCGGCACGCGGGTGCTTCGCCTCGTCGTAGAACAGCTGGAATTTCGGGGCGGCCTCGCTCCAGCGCTGCTTCAGCGTGCTTGCGAGCTCGTCGCGGCGGGCGAAGTCGACGGTCGAGAGCGCCGCGACGATGGAATCATAGCCGGCCTGCTCGGCCTTCTCGGCGGCACCGAGCTTGGCGCGCGGATCGTCCTCGCCGAGCAGCGCGCTCTGGGCATCGCCGCGATTGTTACGCAGCGCGAGCACACCGTGGAAGATCGCCTTGTCGGCATTCGCGAGACGCTCCGTCTCGAGACTTTCGCTATAGCGGCCGAAGGCCCCGGCCATCTGGAACGCTGTCGAGGCCAGCGCGCCGACGGCCAGCAGGGCCATCAGCGTCAGGAGAAGCGAGCTTACCGATTTCTTAAACATTGCCATGGGTCGGGGGCCTACTCTTCACGAGCGGCCACCTTGCATCGCGACATGCCAAGGTTTGGTTAAGACTTAATTCGAATACCTGCGGTTGCGCGCCCCGCGCCTCCTGGCGGCTGCGTCCCTCACGCGACCTTGGTGAAATCCGGCGGGCGGCGCTCGGCAAACGCCGTAAACGCTTCGCGCGCCTCGGCGGTGCGCAGGCGCTGCGCGAACTGCTCGCCCTCGGCCTGCATCTGCGCGACCAGCGCCTCGCCGTTGCGCATCAGCTTCTTGGTGGCGGTGAGCGCGCCGGCCGGCTGGCGGGCAAGACGCTGCGCCAGCGCGAGCGCCTCGGCATCGAGCTTGTCGAGCGGCACCACGCGGTTGGCGAGCCCCCATTCCAGCGCGGCCTGCGCCGGCACGGTCTCGCCCAGCGCGAACATCTCGTAGGCGCGGGCATGGCCGATACGTGCCGGCATCAGCAGGCTGGAGGCGGCTTCCGGCACCAGCGCGAGGCTGACAAAGGGCGTCGACAATTGCGCGTTGTCGGCGAGCACGACGAGATCGCAATGCAGCAGCATCGTGGTGCCGACGCCGACGGCGCGGCCCTGCACGGCGGCGACCAGCGGCCGGGTGCAGCGCGCCAGCGACTGGATGAAGCGCACGACGTTACGGCTGCCTTCGGACTTGCCGGCTGCGACCGCGGCGAATTCGCCGACGTCGTTGCCGGCGGTGAACATGTCGCCCTCGCCGCGGATCAGGATCACGCGGGCGGACGGATCGAACTCGGCGGATTCGATTGCGTCCGCAAGCTTGCCGTACATCGCATCGGTCAGCGCGTTCTTCTTGTCGGGACGCGCCAGGGTGAGGGTGAGAATTCCGCCATTGTTCTCGATCCGGACGTGCTCGGTCATCGGTCTCTCCTTTTATTCGTCTGAATGTCTTGTTTCTGAAGATCTTGTATCTGAAGGCCTTGGAAACTTGTCCTGAATGCTGGTCAGCCAGCGCGCGACGATGTCGATCTCCGCTGCCGTGAATCCGTCCGTCAGCGCGGCGTTGACCGCTGCCGCGCCTGCCTTTGCTTGCGCCAGCGCGGTCTGTCCCTTCGGCGTCAGCCAGATGCGCCAGGCGCGTCCGTCCTCGCGATCGGCTCGCCGCTCGATCAACTTCGCCGCCTCCGTGCGATCGACGAGGCCGGAAATGCCGGCCGGCCCCAGATCGAGCGCCGCGCCCGCCTCGCCCATCAGAACGCCGTCCTGCTTGCCGAGGATGAACAACAGCCCGGCCTGCGCCGGCGTCACCTCGCTCGAAGGCCGCGCCGCCATCCAGCGCTGCAAGCGGCGCTGCGCGACGCTCAGCAGGTAGATCAGCCGATGATGCCGCGCGTCGGCCGATTTATTTCGCATGCGAAATAGATAACCGGGCGCAGGCTTGTTGTCAAACGGGCCACCTCGTTACGGCGCGCAGGTGAAGCTCGACGCCTCCGTCACCGCACCCGTCTTGTAGTGCGGCCAGGCCGGCCAGCGGCACAGCGGCTGAGCACGCAGCGTTGCGAATGAGGGCGCCTCGACCTTCTGCTCGCTGACTTCGAGGTCGCCGGGCGCCTTGCCCTTCTCGACCCAGTCGACCAGCACGCTCAGCATATCGACATTGGCCGGTGCGCCGGAGCCGACATGATCGACGCCGGGTGCGGTGTAGAGCCGCGCGAACTCCGCGGTCTCGGCCTTGCCGAGCTTGCGCTCGACGCTCTCGAAATAGCGGATGCCGGCATAGGGGCTCTGCGCGAAGTCGGCCATATGCTCGAGCATGATCAGACGGCCGCCGCGGGCGCGGAAGCGGCTGAGATCGGGATCGGTCGAATCCATCAGCTTCGAAACCTCGAGCAACCGCGCCTTGTGCTCCTCCACCTTGTAGGTGGTGACATCGAGCTTGGGATCGCGCGCGAAGACATATTGAATGCCGCCGGCGCCGTAGATCCAGGCGATGCCGTTGTTGGGCGCAGGCGGCTGCGCCGGCGGCGCGGTGCCGAGCCACCACGCCACCCAGCCGCCGGTCGGGCCGATCGCCGGCGTATCCTCACCCGACACACCCCAGCCGGGATAGTCATCGAGACCGTTGGCAAGCGCGAACGGGAATTTGTAGGTCCCGTGCAAGGTATCAATCGCCTTGATCTGCGCATCGGACAGGCACTGATCGCCGCTCTTTCCGGCCTCACAGCGCAGCGTCTCGACCTTGAATGCCGCCTTGCAGGCGACGGGGTCCTGCACCAGCGAATCGTCGGAGCCGTCGGCCTTGTCACAGGCCGCCCGCACCGCATCGCCGACGAGCTTGACCTGCGCCGGATTGATCCAGCCCGCACCCATGGTGACGAGACCCGAACGCGTGCCGGCATGCTGCAGGCCGACCCAGTTGATCACGGGCACGCGTGCGAAGATGCCGTCGAAATCGTCGGGGTAGCGCTGCGCCATGGTCAGGCCTTCACGGCCGCCCTCGGACGAACCCATGAAATACATCTTGTCCGGTTTCTTGCCGTAGGCGCGCTCCATCAGCCCAACGGCGGCATCGCGCACCTTCTTGTAGGCGCGGTGAGCAAAATTCTCGAAGGCTTCATCGTTCAGCGCAAACACCTGCGGTGGTTCGCCTTGCTTGGTCTCATGTCCGGAATCGGTGCCGTAGGTAACAAAGCCGCGCGCCAGTGGCGACGGCTTGTCGAACGGATAGGCCGGCGGCAGCGCAAGGCCGGTGATCAGCACACCGTTGAAACCGCCGCCGCCATATTGCAGCGAGCGGCCGTTCCATTCGACGGGAAGGTTGACCTGAAACTTGATCGGCGGCGCCTTGGGATCGACAGGATCGATATGGCCGAGCACCTTGCAGTACGCTGGATTGGCCGGCGTGATGCGCCCTGACGGCGTCGGCCCGCGTTCGGCGACGGCGATCGGCGAGGGCGCCTGCAACGTTGCGGAGTCGATCTTCATGGCATCGGCACCGCCGACGAGACTCTTGCAGACCGCCTCGGCGTCTTCTGCCAGCGTTGCCGCCGACGCCGTGCCCGTCCCCAGGGTCGCCATCGAGCTTACAAGCAACGCACACAGCTTCGCTTTCTTTCTCGTCATCGTTCCCCCCGGCTTTCTCGATTTGTTGCGTCGACGCCTGGCCGCATTCAATGCAACCTTCGTCTCCCCGTCAATCGCTCATGCCGAGCCGCCCATCAGAATGATCCGAGCGCGCTCCCCAAGGCGATCACGGCCACCAGCGCCAATAACGACGTCACGATGCCCACCATCACAATGTCGAGATAGCTGTCGCGATGGGTCAGGCCGCAGATCGCGAGCAGGCTGACCACCGCACCGTTGTGCGGCAGGATGTCCAGCGTCCCCGAACCGATCACCGCGACGCGATGCATCAGCGCAGGGTCGATGCCGTTGCGCGCGGCGATCTCGACATAGGTCTGGCCGAGCGCGTCGAGCGCGATCGTCAAGCCGCCGGATGCCGAGCCCGTCAGCGCGGCCAGAATATTGGTCGCAACCGCGAGCGAGACCAACGGGCCACCTTCGATCGCAAGCACAAAGTCGCGCACCGTTTCGAAAGCCGGTAGCGCCGCGATCACCGCGCCGAATCCGACGAGGCTGGCGACGCTGAGCGCCGGCAGAACCGATGCATTGGCACCGGCGTCCATGGTCTGCCGCAGAGAGGGAAGCCGGGCCCAATTGAGAAGGATGGTCGTGACGATGGCAGCACCCAGCGCGGTGCTGACCGACCACACACCAGCGACCGCCGCCAACGATGTACCGCCGAAGCGCTGCTCGCTCAGATACGAGACATCGAGCCGCGGCAGCACCAGCAGCGACATCACGAGATTGACAGCCACGACGACCGCCAGCGGGAGGATGGCACTCACCACCGGAGCAGACATTTCACCGCGCCGTCCATGCCGGATCTCGGCCGGATCGAACTCTCGTGCGGTGGTCGCGTATTCGCGGACCAGTTCGTCATCGACGGCACGTTCGGCCGCACCCTCCATGTCCTCGCCATAGCCTTCCCCCGCACGGCGAGCCGCGGCTTCGGCGCGGCGCAACCACCACAATCCCGCGCCAACCATGATCAGGGAGGCGATGATGCCGAGCCCGGGCGCGGCAAACGGCGTCGTGCCGAAGAACGGCATCGGGATCGCGTTCTGAATCGATGGCGTGCCCGGCAAGGCCGACATCGTGAAGGTCGACGTGCCCAGCACGATCGCGGCCGGAATCAATCGCCGCGGAATCGCGGCGGCACGAAACAGCGAGCGGGCCATGGGGACGATCACGAAGAACGCGACGAACAGGCTGACGCCGCCATAGGTGACCATCGCACCGGCGAGCACGACCGCCAGGATCACGCGGCGCTCGCCGAGACGTCTCGCCATGAAGGTTGCAACCGAGGTGACCGCCCCGCTGTCGTCCATCAGTTTCCCGAATACGGCGCCAAGCAGGAAGATCGGGAAGAACTGCGCCAGGAATGCAGCAGCATTCACCATGAAGATCTGCGTCAGGTTCGCAAGCAGCGGCTCGCCGCCGAACAGCGCCGCGACGAGCGCGGCGAACGGCGCGAGCAGGAGAACGCTCCAGCCGCGAAAGGCGAATAGGACGAGAAGGCCGAGCCCGACGAGAATGCCGAGAAGCCCCACCTCTCAGCACTCCGACAGCAGGATGTCGAGATCGGCGGTCGAGCGCCGACCGATATCCGGGCCGTGCTCGTCGAGGAACGTTTCGGCCGCCCGACGTCCTTCGCCGTGCAGCATCGAGACGAACTCCCATTCGGCGTTGAGCTTGGACGAGGCGCCGAACTTCGCCAGCATGTCGCTCTTGACGCGGTGGGTCCGCATCTTCGCCCAGCGCGCGCCCTCGCCGCTTCCCGGGTCGGCCGCCTGACGCAGCAACGCGATCATACGCAACTCCTTCATCAGCGGCGAGTTGAACGAAATCTCGTTCAGCCGATTGAGTATCTCCGCCGCCGTCCGCGGCTCTTCCGGCTTTTCAGTCGGATTGATCTGCACCAGGATGGTGTCGTGCGCGTCGCTTTCGCGAATGAGCGGTGTGATGGTCGGGTTGCCGGCATAGCCGCCATCCCAATACGGTTCGCCGTCGATCTCGATCGCGCGGAACATGGTTGGCAGGCAGGCCGACGCGAGCAACACGTCAGCCGTGATCTCCGCGTTGCGGAAGATGCGTCCTCGCCCGGTGCGCACCCGCGTCGCAGTGATGAACAGCTTGATCGGCGAGCGCGCGAGGCGCTCGAAATCGATGCTCTCAGCCAGCACCGCATGCAGCGGATTGTAGCCGGTCGGATTGAGGTCGTAGGGGGAGAGCACCCGCGACATCAGGTCGGTCAGGATGTAGGCCGGCGACGTATCCAGCGTCCAGCGCCCCATCAGCCGGTCGAGCGGCGAGCGCTGGAGCGGACTGAAGGCCGCCGCTTTCGAAACGCGGCGCCAGTATCGTTCGAGCGCGTCACGCGCACCCTCGGCGCCACCGGCGGTCCACCCATCCGCCAGCACCGCTGCGTTCATCGCGCCCGCGGACGTCCCGGAGATCGCGGCGATCGTAAGCCGCTTCTCTTCCAGCAGGCGATCGAGCACGCCCCAGGTGAAGGCGCCATGCGAACCGCCGCCTTGAAGCGCGAGATCAATCAGTACGGTGTCCGGTTCCATCGCGGCACTCACGCAACTGAAGCTCAAATCCGACGCGATTTGTCACGTGCGCGTCGAAGTCGATGGCGTAGTGTAGAGAGCCTTGGCGAAGGAATGCAACCGGAACGTGGGCCCCCCGCCGTCTAGAGCGCGATGCGATGAGGATGAATCGTCATCGCGCTTTAGGTTGTTGTTTAAGCTTGATCTTTTCGGAGAACCGCTGCGCGCTTCTCCGGATCATGCTTTAGTGCTCGAACACCAGCCGGGCACCGACCGTGCCGTCGAGGGCGCGGATCTGCTGGAGCAGCGCCGCGGAATCCTGCCCGCCGAGATCGGCATCGAGCACGACGTAACCAAGATCGCCGGCGGTCTCCAGATATTGCGCGGCGATGTTGATGTCGCGCTGGAGGAAGACCTCGTTGAGACGGCGCAGCATGCCGGGCACGTTGCGATGGACATGGCTGAAGCGCGCGCCGGAGGGTCGCAGATGCAGCTGCACTTCCGGAAAGTTCACCGCACCCATGGTCGATCCCGTGATGAAATAGTCGACCAGCTTGCGCGCGACTTCGCCGCCGATGCGCTCCTGCGCCTCTTCGGTCGAGCCGCCGATATGCGGGGTGAGGATGACGTTCTCGAGGCCCTGTATGGGGCTTTTGAAGCGATCGGAATTCGACGACGGCTCGACCGGAAACACGTCGACGGCCGCGCCGGCAAGATGGCCGTCGCGCAAAGAGCGCGCGAGCGCATCGAGATCGACCACGGTGCCGCGGCTGTTGTTGATGAGGAACGAGCCAGGCTTCATCGCCCGCAGCTCCTTCTCGCCGATCATGCCCGCGGTCTCCGGCGTCTCCGGCACGTGCAGGCTGACGACGTCGCTCTGCGCCAGCAGCTCTTCCAGCCTCTCGACCGGCTCGGTGTTGCCGTGGCGGAGCTTGTCGGTGCGGTCGAAATAGATCACCCGCATGCCGATGGCTTCGGCCAGGGTCGAGAGCTGCGAGCCGATATTGCCGTAGCCGACGATGCCGAGGGTGCGGCCGCGCACCTCGCGGCTGCCGGTCGCCGATTTGTCCCAGCCGCCGTCATGCGCCGACACCGAGCGCGGGAAGATCCGCCGCAGCAGCATCACGATCTCGCCGATCACCAGCTCGGCGACGCTGCGCGTGTTGGAGAACGGCGCGTTGAAGACGGGAATGCCGCGCTTGCGCGCCGCCATGAGATCGACCTGGTTGGTGCCGACGCTGAAGCAGCCGACCGCGAGAAGCTGGTCGGCGGCCCCGAGCACGTCATCAGTGATCTGGGTGCGCGAGCGGATGCCGAGCAGCGACACGCCCTTGAGCGCACCCCGCAGATCGTCACCGTCCAGCGCTTTGGTCAGCCGCTCGACATTGGTGAAGCCCGCGCCCTTGAAAAGGTCGACAGCGCTGTCATTGACGCCTTCGAGCAGCAGCGCCTTGGCACTCCGCTCAGGGCTTTGGCCGGGGGCTGGCATGGTGTCTCCATAGATGATGAGGTTTGTCGCAGCTCATAGACCGCGGACGGTGCGCGGCACAATAGGGGTCGGATACGGGGAGAAAATGGCGGATGGTCATGCACTTGGCATCCCACCACTAGCCCCGTCATCCTGAGGTGCGAGGCCTGCGGTGCGAATGCACCGCGGGGCGAGCCTCGAAGGATGAACGGCCAAGCGGACAACGGGGCCGTCGCCCTTCGAGGGCCGCTAAGAAGCGGCCACCTCAGGGTGACGGGTAACAGAATCAAATCACATAAAACCCGTGCGTGCCATCACGGCGGAGTTGCTCGGCCAGCCCATATTCCCAATCGAGATAGGCCTGCATAGCAGCCTGCGCGACGTCAGTGCCTTCATAGGGCCGGCGGTAACGGTGGGCCGGATCCGGCTTGGGCAGCACGCGCGGCGGGCCGATTTCGAGCGCGGCGTCATATCCCCCTTCCAGCACATAGACCTCCCAGCCCATCTGGGCGAGCCAAGATGCGGTCATGTCGGCACGGACACCCCTGTCGTCGGTCAGGAGGATGCGAGCGCCACGCACGGGCGCGGCCATGTCGGTCTCCTGGACCAGCTGGCCGCCGGGATAATGGCGGAAGCCCGCGAGGTGACCCGCCGCATATTCCTCGGCATCGCGCACGTCGAAGCGATAGAGCGTGCGGTCCGTTTGCGCGACGAGCGCAGCCATCTCGCTTGCGCCGATATGGCGAACACCGGCGCGATAGGCGACGTCGCGCGCATTGGCCAGGCCGCTCTCGAACGACCCGATCGCGCCGCGCCTGTCAGCGCCGTGGTCGAGCGTGTGTCGCGCCAGCGTCCAGCCGATGGTGCCGTTGCGCAGCGCCCGCACCTTGTTGGGCACGCCGGCATTGATCAGCGACTGGGTGCCGATGATCGAGCGCGTGCGGCCGGCGCAATTGACGATGATGGTGGTTTCAGGGTCAGGCGCGGCCTGCCCTGCCCGCAGCACCAGCTCGGCGCCGGGCACGCTGACCGAGCCCGGAATGTTCATGGTCGCATATTCGTCGAAACGGCGGACGTCGAGGATGGCGATGTTGGCCTTGTCCGCGATGAGTTTTGCCACCTCGTCGGCGCTGAACGACGGCGTGTGCCGGCGCGCTTCGACCAGCTCGCCGAACGCCTTCGAATAGGAATTGACGTCTTCGAACATCTGATAGCCCGCCGCGCGCCAGGCCTTCAGCCCGCCGTCGAGCGCGCTGATATTGCTATAGCCGAGCGCGGCCAGGCGTTCGGCGCCGGCCGCGACCAGCCCCTCGCCGTCATCGTAAAGCACGATCGCCACGTCCTTGCGCGGCAGCCGCACCTTGGCTTCGACCTCGATTCGATCCACGGCCATGTTGGCGGCGAACAGGGGATGCCCCGTCGCAAAGCCTGCCTCGTATCTGAGATCGAGCAGCGCGATTTCTTCGCGCAGCAGCAGTGCGCGGCGGATATCGGCGGGGGTGACGGTGGAAAGCTTCATGGCACGGACCTTGAGAAGAGGGCCATGAGCTTTTGACCGATTAGAAGCGCCTTGGCTAGCCTCGCCCGATCACTCGCCGGGAACGAGTCGCCCGAGCGGCTTCTGTACCGGACGGCGCAGCTTGCGGCGCGACAGATAGAGCAGAATGCCGGTGACCGCGAATAACGGCATCAAGAGCGCCGCCATCATGAACGCGAGCTTGCCCGGCCAGCCCAGGATCTCGCCGCGATGGATGTCGTAGATGGCCGCGATGATCTTTTCGCCGAACGTCTTGTCAGCAAAGCGCTCCGCTGAGACCAACTGCCCGGTGACGGCGTCGAGGCGGAATTCATCGCGCGTGGTCTCCAGCAACGAGGCTTTCCCCCACGACCGGATGCGCAACGTCGTACCCTGCGCCGGCAGCGTCAGCAAGGCCCTGGAGAACCGATCGCCCTCCTCACGCTGGAACGTCATCCAGGCCTGATCGAATCCGATTGGCGGCGCCGGTTTGGAGTTGGCCGCACGCGGCAATTTTGCGGGCATTTTCGCTGCCGTGACGTGCGGACGCGCGAGCAGCCAGGTCACGCCGTCCTTGTACCATTCGAAGGAGAAATACAGGCCGGTGAGGGTCATCGTCAGATAGACCGGAAGGACCCAGGTGCCGATCACGGTGTGCAACGACCGGTGCAGAGCGCGGCCACCAAGCCCAAGATTCGGCTTCAGCCACATCTTCAGACTGCCTGCACGACGCGGCCAGCGCAGCACGAGGCCCGACACCAGCATGACGATCAGGCCGAGCGCGACCGTGCCGGTGATCGGACGTCCCCAGCCCTTGCCGTCGCCGGGAAGGAGCAGCCAGCGATGCAGCCGGCGCACGGTCGCGAAAAACGCTTCGCCGCGCGGCGAGCCGAGCACGCTAGCGTCATAGGGATCGACATAGAACGAAGTCGGCCGGTCGCCCCGGTCGTCACGCGCAAAGCGGACATGAATCGCCGCAGATGGATCGCTCGACAGCGTGACGGCGGCGACCTTGCCGAGGTCCTGCGAAGCCTTCAGCTGCGCAACCAGCGCATCAGGCATCAACGCCGGCGCCTGACGCGGCGCGACCTGCATGATGCCGGCGTTGAGATGATCGACAATCTCGTCCTCGAAACTCATGATCGCGCCGGTCAGCGCGATCAGGGACACCAGCAGAGCAAGGACCAGGCCCGCGATGGAATGGACCTGGAACAGGACCGCCTTGATGGTGTGTCCGGGCCGCGCTGCCATGACTAGAACTTCACCGTGGCCGACAGCGATACGCGCCGCGCATCGCCGATCGCGACGTTGAGATTGTTGACGGCTGAGGGATGATAGACGGTGTCGAACAGATTCTTGACGTTGAACTGATAGATCACCGGCGTGTTCTGGTATCTCGTCTCGTAGGTCGCAAAAATATCGGCGACCACATAGGACGGCAAGAAGAAGGTATTGGTGGAATCGCCGGGACGGTCGCCGACATAGCGCGCACCGCCGCCGAGGCGGAGCTGACCGGGCAATGCGGTGCCGAAGTCATACACCAGATAGAGCGATGCGGTGTTCAGCGCGACGTTCTGCAGCTTCCTGCCGCGCAGCGTCACGTCCTCGGAAGCCGTCACGCGCGCGTCGGTATAACCATAGCTGCCGATCAGAGCCCAGCTATCGGTGAGCCTGCCGGTGACGTCCAGTTCGACGCCGCGCGAGTGTGCGCGGCCGACGGTATGGAGCTCTACAACTCCTGCACTGTTCGTCTTCGTCGTCTGCACGTTCTTCTTGTCGAGATCGTAGAGGGCCAACGTGCCGGAGATGCGCTTGTTCAGATCGAATTTGACGCCGGCCTCGTATGACACGCCCTCTTCCGGAGCGATGTTGGAATCGATCACCACGCCGATCGGCGCAATGGTCGAGTTCGGCTTCAAGGACTGGGTGTAGCTCGCATAGAGCGAGATCTGATCGGTCAGCTTGAAGATGGCGCCGCCGAGCGGAAGTACCTTGTCCTGTGACACATTGGTATTGGTGTTGAACGGCTTCCCGCGGCCGGCGATCTGGTCATAGTCCATGTAGCGCGCGCCGCCGACCAGCGCGAAGCGCTCGGTCAGATGCAGCGTGTCCTGGACAAACAGAGACCACTGGCCGAGCTTGTCGGTCTGGGCGCTATCGCTGTTCGACGCCGTCGTCCCGGGCCCGATCAGCCCATAGACGGGATTGTAGACATTGAAGGCGGGCGTCGTCTGCCGGATCAAGGTGTCGCGGTAGATGGTGCGATACTGACCATCGCCGCCGAACACGACGTCATTGCGCATGTCGCCGAGCCAGAAGCTACCGGAAATATACGACGTTCCGTAGCTGACGTTGCTGAGCGAGCTTCCCGTGCCATCGTTGCTGCGCGTCTCCCTGCCGGTCGTGAAGTCAATACCGGTGATGCGGAGCTGGTTGGCGCTGAAGGTCTCGGTGTTGTAGCTGTAGCCGGCGTAGAGCTTCCAGTCCTGGTTGAAGCGATGCTCGACGGAGGCCTGCATCAGGTCGGACATACCCCACGTGTTGTTGAAGGGCTCATCTAACCGTCGCGTGGCGGGCACTGCGAGCGGCGCCTTGGTCACCGGGTTGAACGCCGTGCCGCGATCGAACGGGTAGATGAACTCGCGATGCTCGTAGTTGAGCTGGACCGTGGTGTCCTGGCCGTACCAGGCCAGTGACGGCGCGATCAACATCTCGCGGTGGCGACCGAAATTGCGCCAATAGTCCTCGCTGACACCGTAGCCGATAAATCGATAGGCGAGACCCTGGTCGCCGATCGGGCCGGTGACGTCGAGCAGGCCGTCGGCGCCGGTCTTGGAGGCGTTGAAGGCCGAGCCGAGCAGCGTGATCGAACCGTGCTGATAGAGCTCCGGACGCTTGCTGATGGTGTTGACGATGCCGCCGGGGTCCATGATGCCATAGAGCAGCGAGGCCGGCCCCTTCAGCACCTCGACGCTTTCGACGGCGGCATTGAGGCTGCGGCCCTGAACCAGCGGCATGCCGTTGCGCATGATCGAGCCGTCGCGATTGTCGCCAAAGCCGCGCCGGATCACCGCGTCTTGGCTGCCGGCAAGCGTGTTGGTCTGGGTGACGCCGGAGACGTTGATCAGCGCGTCGTCGATGTTGCGCGGCAACTGGTCCTTGAGCACCTGCTCGGGCACGACGTTGACGGACTGCGAGGTGTCGAGTGGCGAGGCGCCGCTGCGCAGCGTCGTCGCACTCGGCATCGCGCGGTAGCCGAGCTTTGCGGCCTGCTGCGCGGCGGCTTCCGCGGCCGCGCGCTCCGAGAGTGTCGCTGCGGCGGGCGCGGAGTTACGATTGCGCTGGCGCGCGGCGGCCTGCGTGCGGCGTGGCGCCTGATCCGATGCACGCACCGGCTTCGGTCGCTGCGCCGGCGCCTCCACCGTCACCGGCGGCAGGGCCGATTGCGCCTGCGCGGTCGTCATGTTGGAGGGGCATTCGGCGAGCAGCACGGCCGCTCCGATGAGAAGACCCGCACGGCTCTTGCCGGCATGAGTTCGATGGCCGCAGATGCGCGGGCCATCCAGATAAGCACGCACGTTCGATTCACTTCCAGGTCAGACGCAGCATTGAAGCTGGCGCGTCTAACAGCCGCTGTGCCCGAAGAGAACCGCAGGCAGAGTTGAATCGCTCTAGTGTTGAACCGTTCTAAGAACGGAGCGGCGTCGAACGGCAATCTCCGATTGCCGTCGTGCTGGCCGCGACACGCAGCACGCGAATTCGTGGCGGCGTATCACGCTTTTGTGCGGTCTCAGGCGATGGCAGGAGCCGTCAACTCGTCGAGCTTCCGCTTGAACGCGGAGCCGTCGGACGAGGCGCGGAGCGGCGGGCGCACGCGCTGCCAGGCTGCATCGCCGGTCTGTGCCGCCAGGATTGCTTTCAGCGTCGCAGTGAACGAGGGCGTCTTCAGCACGACGTCGATCGCAGCCTGCATGCGCGCTTCGACATCCTTGCCCTCGACCATGCCCTTGACCAGCTCAGGCACGACATTGGCCATGCCGCAGATGGTGCCGGCGCCGCCGGCGGCGATCGCACGGGTGATATCGGCTTCATTGCCGACGGTGATGGCGAGCTCGGGAGCCGCGGCACGGAATGCCTGGAACTGCTTGAAGTCGCCGCTGGAGTCCTTCAGGCCGGCAATCACCTTGCCGTAACGCTTGCGCAAGCTTGCGGCGACGGCGGTGGGGATCGCAACGCCCGGCGTCTGCGGGATGTGATAGAGATAAGCTCGCAGCCGATCGTCGGCGACGCCGTCGATGATCGCGGCAAAGGCATCCTCGATACCTTCAGGCGCGACGCTGCGATCGAAGTAAGGCGGCAGTACCAGCACGTGGCGCAGGCCGAGACCGAGCGCGGCGCGCGAGAGTGCGATGCTGTCGGTGATGGCGGGGAAGCCACCACCGATGCCGATGCGTTCCGGCGCGACACCGGCCTTGAGCACGGCTTCGATGGTCGCAACTCGCTCGGTGACATTGAACGAGGTGCCCTCGCCAGTGGTGCCGAACAGCACGACGCCGTCGACGCCCCTGCCGAACAGCTGCTTGGCGTGAGCCGCCAGCTTGGCGGACTCCACGCTGCCGTCGGCCGCCAGCGGCGTCGCCGATGCCACCCAGAACCCGCGAATTGCCTCCGTCATCTCACTACCCTCTAAGCTGCGATCTCGGACCAAGCCTCTGATCCCCCATTGGTCTTCAAGGGGCTTCCGAGCCTTGTTTTTGCTTTACTTTCCATCTTGTACCTTACATACAAGAAAGAGGCAAATCCTTTCCACCATCACGGCGCGCATGGACGCAGCCAGATTTAGGGAGGTCTCGCATGAACATGGTGACCCCGGTGAAGCGTCCCGACCAATTGCTCGGCGCCCTGCGCGACAAGCTCGGCGCAGCCGCCGTCCTGATCGGCACCGACGTGCCCGCGCGCAACTGCAACGACTGGAGCGCGAGCCTGCCGCAAACGCCGCTTGCGGTGATCCGCCCCGTCGACGCGCAGGGCGTGGCCGATGCGATTGCGACCTGCCGGCAGGCGCAGCTGCCGTTCGTGCCGCAGGGCGGACTGACCGGGCTGTGCCGCGGCGCATCGCCCGAAGCCGGCTGGGTCGCGATCTCGCTCGAGCGCATGAGCGGCATCGAGGAGATCGACCGCGCGTCGATGACGATGACGATGAAGGCAGGCACGCCGCTGGAGACGATCCAGAAGGCGGCGGACGAAGCCGGCTTCTTCTTTCCGCTCGACCTCGGCTCGCGCGGCTCCTGCGCCATCGGCGGCAATCTCTCGACCAATGCCGGCGGCAACCGCGTGATCCGCTACGGCATGACGCGCGAGCTGGTGCTCGGTCTCGAAGTCGTGCTGCCCGACGGCACCATCATCACTAGCCTCAACAAGCTGATGAAGAACAATGCCGGCTATGATCTGAAGCATCTGTTCATCGGCTCGGAAGGCACGCTCGGCATCATCACCCGCGTGGTGCTAAGACTGTTTCCGAAGCCGCGCTCGACTATGGCGGCGCTCTGCGCACTGAAGGACTATGCCGCGGTGATCGCGCTGCTCGATGCGGCGCGCAGCGGGCTCGGGCCGCTGCTGTCGGCGTTCGAGGTGATGTGGCCGGACTATTGGGACGTGATCACGACCCGCGCCGGCGTGAAGCCGCCGGTCGCCGCAGGTCACGGCCTCTACGTGCTGGTCGAGGCGCAAGGCACCGACGAGAGCCTGGACGCGCCGCGCTTCCAGGCCTGGCTCGAAGAGCTGATGGAACGCGGGCTGCTGGCCGATGCCGCCGTGGCGCAATCGCTGGCGCAGACGCAGGCCTTCTGGCGGGTGCGCGACATCTGCGCCGGATTCGGCCAGGTGCTGGGCCCGCACATCTCCTACGACATCGGCCTTGCGGTTGCGCGGATGGACGAATTCGTCACGCGTTGCAAGGCGGCGCTGGCTTCCGGCATCAAGGGCTGTGAGAGCGTCTATTACGGCCATATCGGCGACGGCAATCTGCATCTGGTCTCCTGGGTCGCCGGCCGTTCCGTCGAGCAGCAGCCGAAGGAAGAGATGGACACGATCATCTATGGTCTCGTCCGCGAGCTCGGCGGCAGCATCTCGGCCGAGCACGGCATCGGCACGTTGAAGAAGAAGTGGCTGGGCCATGCCAGGAGCGAGGCCGAGATCGCGCTGATGCGGACGCTGAAAGCAGCGCTCGACCCCGATCATCTGCTCAATCCCGGCAAGGTCGTCTGAGAAACGCAAATGCGCTCGCTCAAGCTCGATACGCCGAAATCGCTGTCGCAGCGGGTGATGCAGCGGCTGCGGCAGGCTATCATCGACGGCGAGTTCGCGCTCGGCGCCGCCATCTCCGAGGAGATGGTGGCCAATTCCTTCGGCGTCAGCCGCACGCCGGTGCGCGAGGCGATGGGCCAGCTGCAGGCGCAAGGCCTCGTGGTGATCCGCCCGCAGGTCGGCAGCTTTGTGTTCACGCCGAGCGCGGACGACATCAACGCGCTCTGCACCTTCCGCATCGCGCTCGAACCCAAGGCCGCCGAGCTCGCCTATGGTCACGATCGTGACGGTGCAATCGCCACAATGAGCGAGGCCATCGCGGCGATGGAGCCGGCGGTCGCGGCAAAGGATAACATCGCCTATGGCCGCGCCGATGCCGCGTTTCACGAGGCGCTGTTCACCCATTGCGGCAATCGCTATCTCGCCGAATCCTATCAGCTGGTCTCCGGCCGCGTCGCCGCGCTCCGCACCAATCTGACCTCGCCGATCGACGTGCGGACCCGCACCTCGTTCGACGAGCATCGCAGGCTGCTCGATTTGTTCGCGCGCGGCGAGTTCACCGCCTTCGAAGAATTGATGACCACGCATATCACCAATTCGGGAGTGGTCTATGCCAAGGCCTTGAAGGTGGACGCGCTGAAAGTGGAATGAGCGCCTCTAGCGCCCTTCCCTCGGTCCCGGCCTGTCCAGAAAATCCAGCGCGGTATTGATCTGCTCGAGCTGGTGCTCGATCCTGTCGCGGTCCTCGACTGATGGCGCCTTTTCGAGCTGCTCCACGAGCTTCTGCTTTCGCAACAGCAGGTTCTCTATTACTGTACTCACAGCTCCCCCATCGCCAGAGGCGAACATCGCGAGTGCGCGCGAGCCGGGCTCGCGGCAACCCCTCATCAGAATGTCCGCGAAGGCCGATGGTTCCTGCGGGTGAACCCGGACGCATGCGGATGGAACTAGCGGCGCAAACTGGCCCAGACGCCACCCAAAATCAGCAAACCGCCGAAAAGATGGATCAGCTGCGGCGGTTCGCCGAGGATGGCGAAAGACAGCAGCGCGCTGGCGATCGGCCCGAGATAGAGCACGAGCGAGGTCCGCACCGAGCCGAACTTGCCGCCGAGCCAGGCAAAGCCGGCATAGGCGAGCAGGCCGGGAACGATCCCGGCGAAGACATAGGCCGACAGCGCCTTGGTGCTGAAGACCTGCCCCGGCGTCGCCCACATATCTCCATGGCCGCGAGCGGCAGCGAGAATAGGGCGCCGGCGCCCGAGAACAGGCTGATGCGTGCCAGCAGCGTCGCCTTTGGCGCGGCGCGCGATTGCAGCAGCGTGTAGCCGGACCAGCCGAGCATCGCGATCACGACGAGGCCGTCACCCGCTGCAGTCTGAAGTTCGATCAGTGTCTGCGGATGGCCGCCGGAGATGACAAGCAGCGCGCCTGCGAGCGCCAGCGCCGTGCCGAGCCATTGCAGCGAGCCGACATGCTCCATGCCGCGCAGGGCCGAGATCAGCAGCACCGTGATCGGCGACAGCGCCATGATCAGCGCGATGTGGATCGCCGTCGTCGAGACGCCCGCGGCGTAGACCGGACCGCCGCACAGGAACATGCCCATGAAGCCGGCGGCGAGGATCAGCCAGATGTTCCCGGCCAGCGGCACGCGGCCATCGAGAATCTCCTTGAGCGCGATCGGCGCGAGCCCGATTGCGACGATGCTCCAGCGGAAGAACGCGAGCGTGAAGGGCGGGACGGAGCCTGCGAGTCCGCGCGCCAAAATCTGATTGGAGGCCTGCGCGGTCGCCACCAGGATGAAGCCGACCAGCGCAATCACGCCGAGCCAGGCATTCGTGGACGGCGATACGCCGGCCACCGCGTCATGACCGCCGTCAGAGGTTTCCTTGCCCATGGAGCAACCGGATATCCGATGTCGGCCGCGGTGAGAACCCTGGCGCGACCCGGCTGCGGCCCGGGAACCTCAATCTTTCACGCGTCCGTCGGTTGAATTCGGAGGCGTGGGGTCTTATCCCTTGGCGCCATGGACACCCAGATGATCACCGCCGCAAAGCCGCTGATGGCCCGGGCGCAGCCGCGCAAGCCGGCACCGTTCCTCCCGATGAGCCGCGCCGAGATGGACGCGCTCGGCTGGGACGCCTGCGACATCGTGCTGGTGACCGGGGACGCCTATGTCGACCATCCGAGTTTCGGCATGGCCATCATCGGGCGACTGCTGGAGGCGCAGGGCTTCCGGGTCGGCATCATCTCGCAGCCGGACTGGCACTCGGCCGAGCCGTTTAGGGCATTAGGCAAGCCACGCGTGTTCTTCGGCGTCACCGGCGGCAATATGGATTCCATGGTGAACCGCTACACCGCGGACCGCCGCCTGCGCAGCGACGACGCCTATACGGCCGGCGGCGAAGGCGGCAAGCGGCCGGACCGCTGCACGGTCGTCTATGCGCAACGCTGCCGCGAGGCGTTCAAGGATGTGCCGATCGTGCTCGGCGGCATCGAGGCCTCGCTGCGCCGGATCGCGCATTACGATTACTGGTCGGACAAGGTGCGCCGCTCGGTGCTGGCCGACGCCAAGGCCGACCTGCTGCTCTACGGTAACGCCGAGCGCGCCGTCGTCGAGGTGGCGCAGCGGCTCGCCGCCGGCGAAGCGCCGCGCGCGCTCGACGACATCAGGGGCGTCGCGCTGTTTCGCAAGGTCCCCGAGGACTACACCGAGCTGCACGCCGACGATCTCGATTCCGCCGACGAGGGCGCAACGCGCCAGAAGGGCGCGACCGTGATCCGCCTGCCGGCGCTGGAGCAGGTCGAGCAGGACAAGGAAGCTTATGCGCGCGCATCGCGCGTGCTGCACCGGGAGAGCAATCCCGGCAACGCGCGGCCGCTGGTGCAGCGTCACGGCGATCGCGATCTCTGGCTCAACCCGCCGCCGATCCCGCTGACCAGCGAAGAGATGGACGCGGTCTACGACCTCCCCTACGCGCGCGCGCCGCATCCGTCCTACGGCGAAGCAAAAATCCCCGCCTGGGACATGATCAAGTTCTCGGTGACGATCATGCGCGGCTGCTTTGGCGGCTGCACCTTCTGCTCGATCACCGAGCATGAAGGCCGCATCATCCAGAACCGCTCCGAGGGTTCTATTCTGCGCGAGATCGAGAAGATCCGCGACAAGACGCCGGGCTTCACCGGCGTGATCTCCGACATCGGCGGCCCCACCGCCAACATGTACCGGATGGCGTGCAAGGACCCGAAGGTCGAGGCGGCGTGCCGCAGGCCGTCCTGCGTCTTCCCCGAGATCTGCCCGAACCTCAACACCTCGCATGACGACCTGATCCGGCTCTATCGCAAGGTGCGCGAGACCCGCGGCATCAAGAAGGTGATGGTCGCCTCCGGCGTGCGCTACGACCTCGCGGTCGAGAGCCCCGAATACATCAAGGAGCTCGTCACCCATCACGTCGGCGGATACTTGAAGATCGCCCCCGAGCATACCGAGCGCGGGCCGCTCGACAAGATGATGAAGCCGGGCATCGGCGCCTACAACAAGTTCAAGCGGATGTTCGACGAAGCGGCCGAACGGGCCGGCAAGAAATATTACCTAATCCCCTATTTCATCGCGGCGCATCCGGGCACGACCGACGAGGACATGATGAACCTCGCGCTGTGGCTCAAGAAGAACCGCTATCGCGCCGATCAGGTGCAGACCTTCCTGCCCTCGCCGATGGCGACCGCGACTGCGATGTACCACACCGGCGTCAACCCGCTGCGCGGCGTGCGCCACGGCGGCAGCGACAAGGTCGAGGCGATCAAGGGCCTGCGCCAACGCCGCCTGCACAAGGCGTTCCTGCGCTACCACGATCCCGACAACTGGCCGGTGCTGCGCGAGGCTTTGATCGAGATGGGCCGCCGCGATCTGATCGGCTCGCAGCCCCACCAGCTCGTCCCCGCGCACCAGCCCCCCGGCACCGGCAAGGCCGCCGGCACGCGGCGACCGGTGCGGCCGGGCGAGAAGACCCAGCGGTTCACGACCAAGGGGCTGCGGGTGATGAAGTAGCGGGCACCGCTCGCTGCTAGAGACCGAGCACCACCGGCCCCGACACCGCGTCCGTCACACCGCGTCCATTGCCCTGGTCCTCGAGCACGGACCTGAAGCTGTCGAGCGTCTTGATCATCGCCGATCGCGCCGCAACCAGCGCGTCCTGACTGGCCCATATGCCGATGAGGCAGAAGGTCTGCTCGCCGGTCTTGATGATGACGCCGTGCTCCAGCCCCGGCCATTTGGCCTTGCCGCTCCGGTGCGCGTCGAGGAAGGCGGCTTCCTCGCCCGGCTTCACCTTGAACCTGACCACATTATAAACCTGCATGATGCGCCTCCAAAAATGGACTGATGAAAACGGACGCCGCGCGAGGTGAGGACGAAAAGTCGTTACGGTCGCCCTGGCCGATTGTTGTCCCCGCGCTCGGCGGCGTCACCGTGACAAATCAGCATGGTCTATCCCGGCCTTCCTGATCGCAGGACAGAAATGTGCGAAAACAACCCCATGCACAGTAGCCGGGGACAGCAAAATCAACGGCATAGGACGCGGCAAGATCGGCATGAGCCGTCACCGCGCCCTGGCTTTGTCGTTCGAGCATGATCTTTTTCGGAAGTTCGCGGCGAGAATTCCTGATTTTACGAGACGATCATTGATCCGTCAGGCAAAACAGGAGCAGGATGACATCATCGGCGCGTCCGTTGTTGCGTGTCGGCCCCGACGGCTTCAGCGCGGCGCACGGCGCCCCGCCCAGAAAGCGCAGACCGCCAATCCCTGAACCAACGCCGCGGCAACATAGAAGCCTGGCGCGGCGCCAGAGGCGCCGACCGAAAACCACTCGCGGATCAAGCCAAAGACCGCCGGCGCGAATGAATAGGCGCCCTGCGACATCGCAACGATCAGCGCGACGACACGTGGCACATCCTCCGGTGCAAATTCGGCTTGGGCGATCAGCGGCGGCAGGAACGTGCCGTTGCCGAACCCGAGACCGAACAGGACAACACCAAGAATCAACAGCGGAACGTTCGTTCCAGCCGCGGCGATGAAGATGATCGAGCCCGTGATTTGAACGGTGTAGCTGGCGCAGGCGATCAGCCGCCGGTCGATGCGCTCCGGCATGAGCCAACCCAGCAGCGTTCGACCCATGATCGCCATGACGCCGATCGATCCGACCGCTGGCCCGGCCCCTTGCGTGCCGAGCGCGGGCAGCAGCAACGAGAACAGGTGCGCGGTCAGGCCGATCTGCGCAAACAGCCCAAGGCTCATGCCGGTCGCAAGCGTCAGGAATTTACGTTCTCGCCAGATCAGCGATCCCGGCAGCGGCCGTGCGGCGTCCGCGGGCCCGGTCGCCGCCGCGGGCTGCGCTCCGTCCGGCAGCGATCCGATCTGCGCAGGCGTGCGTGACAGCATGGTGCTTGCGAGCGTCCACACCAGGACGACCGTGATCACGCCGAGGACGGCTGCTGCGGTGGCAAAGCCGTACATTGCAATGGCCACGGCCCAGAGCGGTGAAAAGATGATCCCGCCGACATTCGCGCCGTTATACGCGACGGCGAGCGCCGCAGGGCGGTGGCGGACGAACCAGGGTGACACGATAGCGTTGACGGCGGCGACGCCCATCGTCACCCAGCCCGCGCCGCTCAGCAACGTCGCGCCGAACAGTTGCCACGGCGTTGTCGCGCTCGCCCATCCCAAGACGCCGACGGCCAGCGAGAGAGCGCCGGCCTTCGTCACAGCCGCAATCCCGAACCGCCGATACAGCGCCGGCAGATTGGCGGTCACGATTGATCCCGTCAGGAAATGCAAGGTCACGGCCGTCGAGACCAACGCCAGCGGCCAACCCCTGGCCTCGCGAACTGCATTCAGGAAGATCGGCGGACCATAGAAGCCGAAACCAAGGCCGAGAACGGCGAGACCAAAGCTCGCCGCGACGACTCGCCAGCCATAAAACGTGCCGTTTTGCATCTTTGTCGACAGCCTGCGCCCTGCGACGCGATTGTGCACAGGTCTGGTGGCGGGTCCTTCGCTCGCGGTCGAAGCATGGGCTCGGAAGACCTGCGCAGAGACCGCTTGACCTCACCGCCATCATGTAACATATAAAGTTACATGAAACGAGATTCCCGACTCTCCGGCGTGCTGCACGTCCTTCTGCACATGGCGCAGCAGCCTGGGCCGTTCACGTCCGAGACGCTGGCCAAGGCCATGGACACCAACCCGGTGGTGATCCGCCGTATCATGGCGGGCCTGCGGGAGATCGGTTACGTGCGCTCCGAGAAGGGGCACGGCGGCGGCTGGACGATCGTCTGCGACCTGTCGAAGGTGACGCTACGCGACGTCTATGCCGCGCTCGGCAATCCCCCGCTTCTGGCGATGGGCAACCGGACCGAGGCGCCCGGCTGTCTCGTCGAACAGGCCGTCAATGCCGCGCTCGATCAGGCCTTTGACGATGCGGAGGCGCTGCTGCTGGCGCGGCTCGGCGAGGTGACGCTGGCGATGCTGGACGAGGATCTTCGGAAGCGGCTCGGGTCTCGAAAGATCCACGACATCAGCGCGCATCGCGCGTGAACGGCTCCAATCACGGGGACAACATCATGACCGACATGCAAGCCGCATTCTCCGATCCGCAATTCGTGGCGAGATACACCGAGGGGCCGCGGCGCTTCGTGCCGGGCTATGACGCCATGCAGTCCATGACGGCGATTCTGCTCGCCGAAAGCGTCCCCAGCGATGGGCAGGTGCTCGTCCTCGGCGCCGGTGGCGGACTGGAGCTCAAGGCGTTTGCGCAGGCGCATCCCGGCTGGCGCTTCGACGGCGTCGATCCGTCCGCGGCGATGTTGGCACTGGCAGGGCAAACCCTGGGATCGCTCGCACCCCGTGCGCGCCTTCATCAAGGCTATATCGATGATGCGCCGGAGGGACCGTTCGACGGTGCCACCTGCCTGCTGACCCTGCACTTCGTCGATGTCGCCGAGCGGCGCCGCATCGCCTCGGAGGTCCGCCGCCGCCTCAAGCCGCGCGCACCGTTCGTGGTCGCGCATCTGAGCGCGCCCGATGGCGAGCAGGAGCGCCCGCTGTGGCTGTCGCGGTACTCGGCGTTCCTGGCCTCATCCGGCGTCGAGCCCGAGCAGGCGGCGGCTGCGCGGAACGCCGTCACCAACCATCTGGAAATTCTCGCCCCCGCGCAGGATGAGGTGATCTTGCGCGAGGCCGGCTTCACCGATCCCACGCTGTTCTATACCGGCTTCGCCTTCCGCGGCTGGGTGGCTTACGCGTGAGGTGCCACCACGGCCGGGCATTCATGCCAGAGCCGGATGCGCCAGGGTGTGTAGTCGAAATCAGGCGGTGTCCGTTCTGCCTTCAAAACCGGCCATGGCCGGTTTGCCTCTGCGAGTCGGCAAAGGGCCAGAAGGCGACATTCCCTGCTTAGTGTGATAAGCAAGCATCTCAACTGCGAGGTGCATATGACCGACCAGCAGGAAGTTGAACGCAATTGTCCTGAATGTGACGGGACCGGCCAAGACAGGGGCATGCATCCGGTTCGCTTAGGCGAAAAGCATGAGTTTCGTCCCTGCACGAAATGTGGCGGATCGGGGAAGATCAAAGAGGCCGCCGACTGAGGGCGCCGCCCGATGAGTTCGTTGTCATGTTGAAAACGCGGAGCAATCGGCCCGCTCAGTCCGTAATGGTCGAGCGTGTCGTTCAGTTAGTCAAAGTGGCGTCCAGTCTACTCCTCACGGCCGATATCGAGACGTCGGGCGGAGTGGCTGCGATGGGCCATCCAGACATCGCCGATGGGTATAGGATCAGCGTCCACCCGGAGAACGGCAAGTGGCCCGAATAACATCCTTCGTATGGATTCTAACGACTATCATTATCATTGTGGTCGCCACTCCACGACCGGCTCTGGCAACACCGGAAGCGTCTGCATGCGGGTACCTCGCTGGTCTAATCGATAAGGCACCGCCTGGGCCCTTGTTCTTGCCCAGCTATCCGACCGTGGACTCGGGGCCTCTGCGTGGCGCCGCATACCTTTACGACAATGCGGTGGCCGCCATCGCATTGGTCGGTTGCGGTGAGCGAGACAAAGCACGTCGCATCGGCGCGGCGATTCTCTGGGCCATCGACAATGACCGAACCTGGCATGATGGACGGCTCCGGAACGCTTACGCCGGGGGTGTGGTGGCGAATGGCCCTGTCAAACTTCCGGGGTGGTGGGACAACACGCAGAACAAGTGGTTAGAGGATCGCTATCAGGTGGGCAGCGATAACGGTAACATCGCATGGGCCATGTTGGCGTTGCTGTCGATTGATGATGTGAACACTGGCTCTCGATTCCGCGATGGTGCAGCACGGCTTGGCACCTGGGTCGCGCAATGGGCTGACAGGCGCGGGACTGGCGGTTTCACGGGGGGTACGTTTGGGCACGAACCGACGCCCGAGTTGCGGACATGGAAATCGACTGAACACAATACTGACCTCGCCGCCGCGTTCGGCCTTCTTGCAACCCGTACAGGCGATTCGCGCTGGCGTGACATGGCAACAGCTGCTGAGCGCTTCGTAAATACGATGTGGGATTCGGCATGCGGCTGTTTCGCCGCAGGCACCGCCGAAGATGGTGTCACGCGCAATCCGATTTTGGCCCTTGATGCTCAAGTCTGGCCGTTGACGGCGCTCCCCGGAGCGGCCAGGAGATTTGCATCGGCCGTTACGACCGCCGAACAGCGAATGAGAGTCGACGAGGGCTTTTCTTACGGTGAAGACCGAGATGGTGTGTGGACCGAAGGGACAAGCCAAATGGCTCTCTTGCTGAAATTGCTCGGCAGGACTGCGGAGGCAAAATCGTTGGTCGCTGTCATCGAATCCCAGAGGTCGCCGGATGGCGGGTTCTATGCCACAAGTGTCCGAGCGCTACCGACCGGATTCATGCTGGATACCGATCCGGCCAAGCCACGACTCTATTTCCGATTGCCACATCTTGGCGCTGCTTCATGGGCTGCTCTTGCAGAACGGGGATTCAATCCCTTTACGTCGACAAAAGGACTTCCGTAGTTGAACCGCAGTGGCGCCCGTCCAGGTCCGCTTTGGGTCAAAAGCAGCGGTCGCCCAATCGGTCAGGCCGTGTCGGCTATCCTCAAACAGCAGACATGACGATGGCCCTCTCGGTGCTCAGTTCGAAGCCGCTACCAGACCGTGTTCCGACGCCGGAGTACGGTCTGCCCACCGACGTGGGCGGCGGCTTCTCAACGGCTGCAACGCATCACCGACGTTAACCCTGTTGGCAAATGGTTGGCCGTACGCCGGCTGCCGCCGACAAGTTGCCTTATTGCAGCGGAGAATTTTCAGCGGCACTAACCCCGGGTTAGAGGCGCTTTATGCTGAAAATGGCGTTGTTGGGCCTCCTCATCCTGTTGAGCGCAGGCGTGCTGTCGGCAATGGAGCTGAGCGCTCCACCGCGTCGCGCCGTCGCGATCGCCCCGCCGCTTGCCGAGCAGAGCGCAAGCGTCTCTGCGTCACACGACGCGTTGCCGAAGGCCGATCGCCTCGAGGTTGCCGCTGTGAGCAGCGCGATGCCGACACAGGTTGCTCCGGTCGATAACCCCGTTGCTCCGCAAGCCATCCAAGTCGGGTCGACCGCGCCGGAACCGATCGTCCGTCATCGGCGCGATGCGAAGACGATCGCGACCGCCGAACGTCCCAAGCCGAAGCCAAAGGCAATTGTTGCCAAGCGAACTGCCAATGTTCAGCGTGCAAAGGCCGCCAGCGAGCCCGAGCCCTGTCGACTCAAGGCGTTCGGTGGCCTGCTCAAGGCATTGAATTTGACCGGTTGCGAAATCTGAGGCCGCTTCCGGGCATGGCAGATCAAAGTCGAACGACCTGACGTCGTGGTGCGAAGCGGGGCCTGCTTCCTCCTGGAAGCACTTACGGGCACACGCCTTGCCGCCATTTTTCCCTCGGCCAGCGTCTCGCAAATTCTTCCGATCATGCCTACGTTGCCCCCATGAAAAAGATCGGATTTCTGTCCTTCGGGCACTGGACCCCCTCGCCACAATCGCAGACCCGCTCCGCGGCGGACACGCTGCTGCAATCGATCGAGCTAGCCGTTGCGGCCGAGGAGCTGGGCGCGGACGGCGCCTATTTCCGCGTGCACCATTTCGCGCGCCAGCTCGCCTCGCCCTTCCCGCTGCTCGCGGCGGTCGGCGCCAAAACCAGCAGGATCGAGATCGGCACCGCCGTGATCGACATGCGCTACGAGAACCCGCTCTACATGGTGGAGGACGCTGGAAGCGCCGATCTCATCGCCGGCGGACGGCTCCAGCTCGGCATCAGCCGCGGCTCGCCCGAGCAGGTGATCGACGGCTGGCGCTACTTTGGTTATCGCCCGGCCGACGGCCAGAGCGATGCGGACATGGGCCGGCGCCACGCCGAGGTGTTTCTCGACCTGCTTCGCGGTGAAGGCTTTGCCGAGCCCAATCCGCAGCCGATGTTTCCCAACCCGCCGGGGCTGCTGCGCCTGGAGCCGCATGCGCAAGGCCTGCGCGAGCGGATCTGGTGGGGCGCCGGCTCGAACGCCACCGCGGTGTGGGCGGCTAAGCTCGGCATGAATTTGCAGAGCTCGACGCTGAAGAACGACGAGACCGGCGAAGCCTTCCACGTGCAGCAGGCCGCGCAGATCCGCGCCTATCGCGCGGCGTGGAAAGAGGCCGGCCACGCCCGCGAGCCCCGCGTCTCCGTCAGCCGCAGCATCTTTGCGCTGATCGACGATCGCGATCGCGCCTATTTCGGCCGGGGCGGCGAAGGCGAGGACCAGATCGGCTTCATCGACCCGCAGACCCGGGCGATCTTCGGCCGGAGTTATGCCGCCGAGCCCGATGCGCTGATCGAGCAGCTACGCCAGGACGAGGCGATCGCGGAGGCAGACACGCTGCTGTTGACGATCCCGAACCAGTTAGGGGTCGATTACTGTGCGCATGCGATCGAGGCGATCCTGAAGCACGTCGCACCGGCGCTGGGGTGGCGGTGACATGAGCTGGCGCGGCACGACCAGAAGTCGCGATTGACTTCGTCCACCACCCCCGCCAATGATCCCCCGGGGACTGTTGGACTGAATCAGGGGGTTGGAATGGGCTTGCGTCCGGGGATTTTCGTTGCGGCTTTCCTGCTTGCGGGGTGTGCGTCAGGGCCGATGGGCAGCACGGCTCTGACGGATAACGTCAAGGCAAATACTGCGCGGCTGGTGGTCTATCGCTCATCCGCCCTGGGTTTCGCGATCCAACCAAGCTATTCGGTCGATGGACGCTCCGTTGGAGGCAGTCAGGCTGCAGGTTTCTTGGCCTGCGACCTGCCTCCGGGCCGCCACGAGGTTGCGGTCAATAATCTTCCGCTGAGCAGCAATCTGTTCGGACAGGGAAGCGAGAAAGTGAGCCTCGATCTGCGCGCCGGCAGCACCACCTACCTCTCCGCCCAGCCACAGATGGGAATCATCACGCCCGGTGCAATCACGTTGATCCAGGTCGCGGAAAGCCAAGGCCGTGCCGACGTCGCCAGCTTGCATCAGAGCAACAGCTCATGTGGCAAGGCGTGATCTGAGGCGCTCCGCGTTCTCCTGAGAGCCCGCCTAAGCGGGGGTCTCGAAGGATGGCTGCACGAGACTGCTCTCGAATCTGGTTTGCTAGCCGCCTCCACCTCACCCCGTCTTCGTCCCCGTGATCACCGCCAGCGCCTCGACGAGGCGGTCGAGATCGGCCTCATCGGTAAAGAGCGCAGGCGTCACGCGGATGCATTGGCCCCTGGCGACGCCGGCCCGGCGCACCGTCATGACCTTGTGGCTGTCCCGCAGCTTCGCCACGATGGCCTCGTTGTCGGCCTTGCTGGACTTGCCGGTGAGACGGAACGACGTGATCGCGCCGTATGAGCCGACTTCGTCCGGCGTCAGGATCTCGATGTCCTTGAATCCGCGGGCGCGGCTCACCCAATAGTCGCGCAAATGGCGCAAGCGGGCCTGCTTTGCCGCGGCGCCGATCTGCTGATGCAACGCCACGGCCGTCGGCACCGTCAGCACCGTGGCGAAATTGACTGTGCCGGTGTGAACCCGCGAGCGGATATCGGCCTCCGCAAAATCCTCGTCACCCATGTCGCGGTCGATGGCGGCGAGGCGGTCCTTCCTGATGTAGAGGAAGCCCACGCCGAGCGGCGCGCCGATCCATTTGTGCAGATTGAAGCCGACGAAATCAGCCTCGAGCTCACCGACCCGGAAGTCGATCTGCCCCCAGGAATGCGCGGCGTCGACGATGGTGTCGATGCCCTTGGCCTTCGCCATACGGGCGATCTCGGCGATCGGCATGACGAAGCCGGTGCGGTGGCTGACATGGGTCAGGAGCAGAAGTCGCGTCTTCGGGTTCGCCTCGATGGCGCGGGCATAGGCGTCGAGCACCGCCTGGCGGGTGGCGGGCTCCGGCACGTCGAACTTGACCACGTCGACGCCGCGGCGCCCCTTCAGCGCGTTCATCGCATACTGCATCGAATCATAATCGAGGTCGGCATAGAGCACGGCATCGCCTGGCTTCAGCCTGTTGTAGCCGCCGATCAGGAGCTGCAGCGCTTCGGTCGCACCGCGGGTGAGCGCGATCTCCTCGGTCGCCGCGCCGACCGCCTCCGCCACCTTGGCGCGCACCGCCTCGAAATCCGCACCCGCGCGCTGCCGCGCGTAATAGGTGTTCTGAAAGTTGATCATGTCGGACTGGCGGATGAACTCGCGCCGCACCGGCTCGGCCATGATGCCCCAATAGCCGTTCTCGAAATTGACGACATCGGGCGTCACGGCGTAGAGCCCCTTCACTGCCGCCCAATAGGCCTTGTCGGCGGCGATCGCGGCGGCCGAACCAGCCGGCTGCGCCGGAAGGCCCTCGGCCGCCATCGCCGGCGCAGCAATCGGCGCCATGGCTGCGGCCGCGAGGCCCTTGAGGATCGACCGGCGGTCGGACGAAATGGATTTGGTCAGATGCATGTCAGTCTCCACGATGCGCGGCGAAAGGAGCAGCGATCAATAGAGCGCGAATGACAAGGCGATGACAGTTCGATGATGCCGGGCGAGGCAATCGTGCTCCTGGCGTGACCGATTCACCTGCACGTTCGGCACAGCCCATGGCGCGAAGCCCGGCCATGGTCGCCTGCACAAACGTCAACCATCTAGCACCAGGCTCGCAATCTGGTGCCTGAGTGAGTTCGGGCAGGTCTTTATGGCGCCCCGTCTAGTCGGCGCTCAGGCTGTGGCTGATCCGTGTGACGACGCGGTCCCATTGCCGTTTTTCGGCCGCGGGATAATTGATAAGCACGCAGTGCACATAGCCGCGCGAAAAGTTGCAGCGGTCGTACCAAATCTTGTCGCGCTTGATGCTGGAGACCACGAAGAACTTCGCGGCAACACGCCTGTAGATGATGCCGGACGGCGGACTCTTCCTGGCCAGGAATGCAGCCGGCGAAAGACCTTGGCCGTTGGAAACGGCCTGTACGGTGAGATCGGCCCTGCCTTCGGAGGTGCGAAATTGCTGGCCGTAGCCATCGGGCTTGCCGGCCATCTCCTTGAAGAGCGAAGCGGGAATGTCCACCGAGGTCCCGGTCTCGGCGATGCGGTAAGTCGTCCAGCTGTCTGCTTGGGCGGCAGACAGAGTGGCAAGCATCGCGACAATCGCAACAGAGGTCGTCCTCATGTCCGCCTCATCACTCGCGCGGCATCAGTTGCAGCTCCATCAAGGCGATCCTTTGCAGGTCGGCGACGTTGCGCTCGCCCGCGCCGGCCGTGCGCAGGATGGATTCGGCGAGCATGTTGACGTGCGACGCTTGCACCGGCTCCGGCAGGCTCGCAACCGCGGCTTCCAGGGCGCTCGTCATGATCGCGATCACCTCGGGTGAAAATTCAGCGTTGGAGAAATTCTTCATCGTGCGGACCGGCCGCTCATGCGACACACGGGACCAACGCCGGGAAAAATCGGAAGTTCCTGCGTCAGAGCGTTCAGGTGTGGGCGCCTGGCGCTGAGCTACGCCACGGGCTGGTAGCGCGTGAGGTGCCTCAACTCCGCCTGCTCGCTGGCGGCACTCTGCATTCTCACATGACTGCCGATGACGAGGCCCGTGAGCGAGAGCATGAGCCCGAGCGCGAGTGGCGCGAACAGGGCCTCTTCCTGGAACAATCCGTTGAGCAGCACGACCATGACGCCGAAGCCGGCGAGACCCTGCGTCAGATAGCCCGATGAGGCGTAGAGGCGCCATGCCCTAAGCGCCATCGCGAAATAGAAGGCCAGCAGCACGAAGGCGCCAACGCCCATCTGGTACAAGAGCACGCCGATCGCGCTCTCGACGGCGCCATCGATCGTTCCGGCCGCCTGTGCGGCACTCCAGTCGATGGAAAAATAGCTCTCCGACAAATTACCACCAATGCCGAGGCCGCGGCCGAAAGGTCTCTGCACGAATCCGTCCAAACCACCCATCAGTCCAATGACGTGATAGTCGCCGATCTGCAGCCCGAGGCGGATCGCCAGAACCGCGAAGGCGGCCATGCCGAGGAAACCGAGCAACAAGGTCACCACGGCGCCGATCAGACGGGTCGCGATCCAGGCCGCGACCACGAAGATCACCACGATGAGCGCGCCCTTCACGCTGCAAAAGATCAGCAGCGGCAATGCTGCGAGGGCCAGCAGCGGCCGTCCCACCGAGAACAGGAACAGGGCGAGAAACCCGACGCCGTAAGCGAAGCTGATCGGATGCATGTTCGGACCGTTGATGCGCAGCATCTTCGACAGGCCGAACCCTTCGAGCAGGGGCGTGTTCAGAAAATCGAAGCTGAAGCGGTCCTTGAGGTCGACGGGCACGTTGCCGGTGGCCCGCATCTGGGCTTCCCAGACACCCGAATGGGTCGCCTTGAGCTCGTCGAAACCCCAGAACGTATAGCTGTTGGTGATGGCCAGCCAGAGATCGCGGAAGACGAGTTCGACATACCCGCACAGCAGAAGGATGACCGCGAGCGTCACCAGGAACGGCGTGATGCGCACCTCATAGGTCGCGGCCGTCAGAAGCGAGAGCTGGAACAGGAACAGCGGCAGCACGATATTGCGCAGATAGACCGCCGCCGGCTGTCCGTCCTGGATGAAGCCGATCGCGAAATACAGCGACACCACCGCCAGGGTGACGACACCCCAGCGCATGATCTGGTTCACCTCAGCCGATTGATTCCTCTGGCCCAGCACGTAAAGGCCGAACGTCGCCAGCCACATCACAGAGCAGACGAGGAAATTGTAGCCCTTGATGAAGTCGAGATCGGACGGCAGCGGAACCAGCGGCGACAGGATCGAGACGAACAGGTTCTGGAAGAACAGGACGAAAATCGCGATGGCCGGCGCATAGGTCGGGACCGCCAGCACGATGGCGATGCCGATGAGGACCTCGACCACAATGGCCAGGGCCGGATAGGCCAAATGCAGGACCGGAGCAAAACCGATCGCTGCCACGGCGATGCAGAGGGTCGGAACCAGCTCGCGCCAGGCCGGCGGCGACGGCTCGGCCGGCACGGTCTGAACCTGGGTTAAGTCCCCGGCACCCATCGATCGTCCTTTGGCAGCGCGCGGGGAGCACGATAGCGGGGCGATGTGTAAGGATTCCTTAACGATAGCGAAGCGGTGCGATGTCAGCGCCGGCCGGGCCGGGGCGCGCCGAGCAGCGCCCGCATCACGTCGGGATCTGGCTTGCCCGTGCTGCGATCGACGAGGCCAAAGCCTTGCGCCAGCTCCCAATGCGTCCAGCCCCAGCAATGGTCGCGGGCGTAAGCGGTAACGTCCGCCAGCCAGCGCAGCCGACTTTGTCTCGGCGCGCCGGCTTTCAGCACGCCGAACTCGTTGACGATGATCGGCCGCCTGAACTGCTGCTGCCATGCGAGCGCAGGTGCGAGCCAGCGATCGGCCTGCGGCTTGTCCTTGGCGGCGGCGATTGCGACGTCGAGCATGCCGAGCGCCTTGGTCGCGCCCCTCGCCTGCAGATCCTGGCGCAGCGCTTGCACTTTGGGATCGCCGGCGTTGATCGGATAAGGCAGATCCATGATGTCGTGCAGCGGATCCTGCGCATCCCAGTGGGCCTGATGGGTGAACACCATGGGATCATAGAAGTGGATGGCATAGACGATGTCGGGATCCTCCAGCGGACGAAACCGCGGCAGCGAGTCCGCGCGCTGCCAGTTGACCGGACCGATGATGAGGGTCGTGGTGGGAAGCAATTTGCGGACGAAGCCGGCGAGCGTCTCGACCTGCCTTTGCCATGTGTCGGCGTCGATATCGGGCTCGTTGAGCAGCTCGGCGAAGACGCGATCGGCCGGATAGGAGCGGATGACCTGGGCAAGACTGCTCCAGGCGTCCTGCATCTCGCGCAGCGCCGCGTCCGTATCTTCCTTGTGCAGGCGATTGAAACGCTCGCCGGGATGAAGATCGACGGACGTGGCATAGCCGAATGCGGTGAGCTGCTTCAGCGCCGTGTCGAGCACGCGCAGCGTCTCGTCGCGTTCGGCCTTCGATGCGAAACGCGGCATCACGCGTTCGGCCGGGACCGGCAGCCGGACATGGCTCATTCCAGCGCGGCGCAGTTGCTGCAGCAGTTCGCGGCTTGGCACCTCGCCGTTGATCCAGCCGTCGGCATTGAAGCCGCGCGACAATGCGGCGAGCCTCACCGGCGCGACCGTCTGCGGCACGGGCACGCAAGTGTCGGCGAAGGCCGGCGCTCCGAATGAGATCGACAGCAGCATCGCAGCAGTCAGCACACGACGGCGCGCCGCAGTCATCGTCAAACCGCAAGACCCAACGCGCCGCCCTCGGGGTGAGGCGCCGTCGAGCCCGCAGGCGCGTGATTGATGACCAGACCCGTCGGCACGGTCTCATACCTCGACAGCGCGGCGGTTACCCGGCGCATCGCCGCCGAACCGAGCTCGCCGGCGCGCGCCACCATGACGATCAGGTCAGCATGCGCTGCCAGCGCGATTGCGTCGGGCTGCAAGGCGAGATTGCCGGCATGGACGATGATCAGATCGAACTCCGAACGAATATCGTCCTCGGGCCTCGCATCTGCCTTTCGGCCGGCGCTCAGGAGCTCGTCGATCGACTGAAGTCCCGCCGTGGTCGAGCCGTCGTTCCATTCGGTCACCGGCGGCTGGTGACCTGCGAATTCGCCCTGCAGCCGGATCAAGACGCTCATCATGCCCCGGTTCACGGCGGCGCGATTGAGCGAGCGCGCAACGGTGTTGCCGCCGGCGCTCTTGCCGACCGACAGCACGAGCGCAACCTTGCAACCGCGCACCGGCACGCGATCTATCCGCTCGAGCAGCGGCCGCAGATAGGCGCCGAGATCGAGCTCGACTGAGGCGGCGATCGGTCGTTGCCAGACGGTGTTGGTGTGGGCCCCGGCTCCGGATGAAAGATCGGGGATGCGGGCCCAGACAGGAAGGCGCGGCATCGCCTCGGGCCGGGGCGCGGCAGCGGCGGAAGGCTGGACTTGAGTTTGGGCTTGGTGCTGGACTTGCCGGGCTTGCGAGTCCTCTGCCCCCGCGTGCACGGCGGCCTCGGCAGGCGCTGGCCCGCCGGACATGCTCGTCATCGCCGCGATGGCGGCGGTCGATGTCAGCAGCGAGCCGATCGCCAGCGCCGCCAGCAGCAGAGCGAGCGGCGGACGGGTCGAGCGCAGCGGCGGAATGGCGGGCGAAGCGATCTTGGTCTGGGAGTTTTGCAGCTGACGCTGCTCGTTGGTCGTCTTGAACCGCGACAGGAACTGCTCGTAAATGTTCCTGTTGGCATCGGCGTCCCGCTGCAGCTCCTGCAGCTTCACCAGCGCCTGGCCGTCGACCAGCATCTGCGTCTCGACCGCCTTGAGCTGCTTTTCCAGCGCGTTCTGCTGCTCCAGCTGAGCCTCATATTCGGACTTCGCCGTGTCGATGTTCTTTTTCCGCTCGACCTCGATCTGCCGGTTGATATCGGCCAGCTGGCTGTAGGAGATCGCGAGGTCGGGATGGCGGTCGCCGTACACCGCCTTCTTCTGCGCGATCTGGTCATTCAGCGTCGAGCGCTGCGCGCGCAGCATGCTCAACAGGTCCTGCTTCACGGGACCTTCGACATTGGCCTTGAGATCGCGTTGCACCTGCTCGTAGCGCGCCTTGGCTTCCTCGGTGCGAAGACGGGCGGCGGAAACCTGCTGATTGAGATCGGTCACCCGCAATTGCTGCGTGGTTGAATCCTTGCCGGCATTGAGGATCTTGTGCTCGAGCCTGAAGGCGGCGACGGCGTCTTCCGATGCGCGCAGCCGCTCGTTCAACGTGTTCAGCCGGTTCTTGAGCCAGTCGGCCGCCTCGTCCGTGGCCTCGGTGCGGACGCGGCCCTGGCTGGCAACGAACGCCTCGGCGATGGCGTTGGCGTAGTAAGCGGCCCGCTCGGGGCGGTTCGAAGTAAAGGAAATCGCAATGACGTAGGTGAGCCCGCGCCGCGTGATCTCGAGGCGGTTGCGGAATTTCTCGAGCAGGCGCGTCATGTCGGTATAGCCGCCCGCGATATCATCGTCATCTGCGATCTTGAGCTGCTCGATCAGGGGGCGGAGAAAACCGTCCGATTTGGCGATCTCGATCTGGCTCTGAAGCGCCGCGGCGTCCTGGCCGATGCCCGGCAGCACCTCCTGGTCCGAGGTCACGCGCAGCTCCCGGGGATCGAGCACGACCAGGGCGGTCGCGGCGTACCGGACCGGCAGAATCATCAGAACGACGGCGCCGAGGGCAAACAGCGCCACCGCCAGCGTCAGAATGCGCCGGCCGTTCTCGCGCAGGAAAGCGAGCACACCGGTGACGGTCAGCGATCCCTTGATCAGCGCCGGCGCGGCGCCGTCAGGTTTCACCCGCGCAGCCCGCGGCGCTTCCCACGAAGCCGCAGGCTCCGTCGGGGCGATGCTTCGCGGAGTTGCGCGGCTACCGAACGCCATGGGCTCGACTCGAAATCAACTGACAGTCACAGTTCAGAGGCTTTCGACACCGTAAATATCCATGGTTAACCGGCGGTTACGGCCGGCGCGCGAAGCCGTCATGGTAAAACCTTAGAACCGGCCCGTTCAGGCGGAAAAGAACGGCTTGGATGGTCTGCGTGCCGGGCCTGCCGCACTGGTAGCCAGCGGCGCCCTCGGCGTGGCCGGCCGCGCGCGCTCGACATCGCCAAGCAGACAGGACCGCAAGGTTTCGATCTCCGGACAATCGGCAGTGCCGAGCGGCCCGATCAGGAAGCCGCTCTCCAGGGGCTCGCACCTGTAGCCGGGACAGCGTTGCACCCTGTCCGCAATCACGACGTCGACCTTGCCTTCGAGCAGCTCGTGCAGCCCCGCCGGCTGGCTGATGCGAATGGCGAGCTGGGGCTCGGCCCGGCGGAACTGCGCCAGGCGCGCCCGCAACGCATCGACCGCAAAACTGGCGTGGAGCCCGATATGCATCAGGCTTGTGACGCCCTCGGGCTTGAGCTCGGCGGTGGCCTCGGCAAGGCAACGAAAGGCGTCACGGACCCGCGCCAGGTAGGTTTCGCCGGCAGAGGTCAGAATGATCTGCCGTGTCCGTCGCTCGAACAGCTGCACGCCCAGCCGCTCCTCCAGCAGACGGACTTGCTGGCTGACGGCACCGGCGGTGACGTGCAGCTCATGAGCGGCTTGCTTGAAGCTGAGATGGCGGGCGGCGGCCTCGAAGGCGCGCAGGGCATTGAGTGGCGGCAGCAGATACGTCATGGCCGGCTCCGGGCGATGCGGGAAGGCCGCGAGGATGCATGAGTTTTGCTCGCTCGACAAAAGAGAAATCCTGCTTTGTCGCCGGTGAAGGCGAGCGATACCCCAGGGCCGATCCTAGCCCAGCCCGAGGAAACCTGTCGCAGTGCCACCCGAAACGCCGTCGATCGAAAACTCCTATTCCTGGATTCGCCTCACCGTCTCCATGGCACTCAGCACACTGGGCTGCGTCGGCATGTGGTCGCTGGTCGTGGCATTGCCGGCGGTGCAGGCCGATTTCAATGCGCCCCGCGCCGAGGCGACGCTGCCCTACACGCTCGCCATCATCGGCTTCATGATCGGCGGCATCGTGATCGGCCGCCTGACAGATCGCTTCGGCATCCTGCCGCCGCTGGCCGGCGGCACGGTCCTGATGAGTCTCGGCTACGTCCTCACCGCCTTCGCACCAAGCCTGTTCGTGTTCGCGCTGATCTCAGGACTCACGATCGGCCTCGGCGGCGCGGCCAGCTTCGCGCCTTTGGTCGCCGACGTCTCGCTGTGGTTCGACAAGCACCGCGGCCTTGCCATTTCCCTGGCGATGGCCGGCAGCTCTCTGGCCGGCGTGGTCTGGCCACCGATCGTCCAGCACGCCATCGCCGCGTATGGCTGGCGGCAGACCCATATCGGCATCGGCCTGTTCTGCCTGGCGACGATGCTGCCGCTGTCTCTGGTTTTGCTGCGGCGGCCCGGCGTCCGCATGGCCGCACGCGAAGCGGCAGGCAGCGGCAGCACGATGCAGACCATCGGCCTGCCCCCTTCCGTCACCCAGGGCCTGCTGGCGTTAGCCGGCATCTGCTGCTGCGTCGCCATGGCGATGCCACAGGTCCACCTGGTCGCCTATTGCGGCGACCTCGGCTACGGCTCTGCGCGCGGCGCCGAAATGCTGGCAGTCATGCTCGGCTTCAGCGTGGCGAGCCGCTTTGTTTTCGGCTGGCTGTTGAACCGCATCGGCGGCCTGCCGACCTTGCTGCTGGGCTCGGCGATGCAGGCCATGGCACTCGCGCTCTATCTGCCGTTCAACGGGCTGGTCTCACTCTACGTCGTGTCCGCCATTTTCGGCCTGGCGCAGGGCGGCATCGTGCCGAGCTATGCGGTGATCATCCGCGAGCTGTTCCCGGCGCGGGAAGCCGGCTTCCGCGTCAGCCTCGCCATCTCGGTCACCCTCGCCGGCATGGCGCTGGGAGCCTGGATGGCCGGCGCGACCTACGACTGGACCGGCTCCTATGCTTCGGCGCTGGTCAATGGCATCGCCTGGAACATCGTGAACATGGCGATCGCAGCCTGGCTGCTGCAGCGCCAGCGTCGGCATGTTGTCGGCGTCGTCGCCGCCGCGCTCAGCTGATGTTCAGCAGGATCCGCCCCGATGTGCCGCTGCGCATCAAATCCAGCGCGTCGTTGACGTCGTCGAGCGCGAACTCGTGGGTCACGATCCCGCGGTAGCTCACCTTGCCGGCATCGCTCAGGCGAACGAGACGCGGGATATCGCGCGCGGGCTGGCACTGCCCGCCTTCGGAGCCCTTCAGCACCTTCTCGAAATGTAACGGCAGCGTGTAGATCTCGGCCTTCTCGCGGGGAACGCCGACGAGGATGCAGCGGCCCTTCTTCGCCGTGATCTCGTAGGCGAGCTCGATCAGATTCTTGACGCCGGTGGTCTCGACGACCTTGTCGGGCCCCTCGGTGCCGGTGATGGAGCGAACCTCGGCAGCGACATCCTTCACCGCGTCGGAGTTGATGGTGTGGGTGGCGCCGAAATCCTTCGCCATCGCCAGCTTGTTGTCGAGGCGGTCGATCGCAATGACGGGATAGGCGCCGACCATCGCGGCGAATTGCACGATGTTCAACCCGACGCCGCCGACGCCGAACACGACGACAGCTTCGCCGATGGCGATTTGCGCATCGTTGTTGACGACGCCAAGTGCGGTCGTCACCGCGCAGCCGAGCAGCGGCGCGCTGGTGCGGTCGATCGAGGCGGGAACGGGCGTGACACGGTTCTCCGAGACCACGGCATATTCATTGAAGGTGGTGACCCAGCCCGCATTGAGGCGCTTGCCGCGCCAGGAATAGGCCGGCGTATTGGACTGGATGCCCTTGCCGGGCCGCCAATGCATGACGACGGTGTCGCCCCGCTTGCAGGAGACGACGCCGGGTCCGGTTTCGACGATCGTGGCGAGCGCTTCGTGCCCCAAGAGATGCGGCAGGAACTTGTCGACGCCTTTGACGGCGTCGATCTCGTTGATCTGCGCGCCGCAGATGCTCGACGTGTGCACGTGCGCGAGCACCTGGCCGTGTTCCAGCGCATCCGGCAGAGTGAACTCGTCGATGATCAGCGGCTTGCCCGTTTCGACGAGAATGGCCGCCTTGGCAGTCTTGATGTCCATGAGGAGCGCCCGATCACTCGAAATAGATGAATTCGTAATCCCCGGTGTAGCCGAGCTTGCCGTACAGCCAGATCCATTCGGACGTGTGCAGGATGGACTCCGCCGTCAGCGCCCAGCATTCGAGGTTGTGCAATTCGGCGACGTTCCGGTAGGCCTCGACCATGATGTATTTGTTCTTGCCGACCCGCTCGACCTCCTTGAGCGCCGCCTCGAGCTCGTACAGCCGAAGATTGTGCAGGGTGCCGAGCGAGATGACGAGATCGAAACTGTCATCGCCATAGGGATAGATGTCCTGGGCGCGATAGTTGAAGAGGTAGGGCTTCACCTGCTCGTGCGCATTTTCGAGGCCGTGCTTGGAGATATCGAAGCCGACAACCTTCAAACCCGGCAGGATCTTTTGCATCTCGTACAGCAGAAAGCCCTTGCCGCAGCCGACGTCGAGCACGCTGGAGCCGTTCTTCAGGCCATAGGTCTCGATCAGCGCCTTCGCGACCGGCGCCCAGCGCCCCTCGATGAAGCGGTAGCCGCCATAGCCGAAGCGGCGGTCGCCGTCCCAATAATCGACCTCGTATTCCCGCGCTTTCAGCGAGCAGCCGATCTTGTCGTCATTCATGCGGCCCATGTAGTCGCGCTTCGTCGCCGTATGTAGCGGCGTCACGATATTCAGTAGTCGTCCCATTGAGCCCTCAGATTCCAACACGCGCTGCGATTGTCGCGACCGGCTGGGGAGCCCTGAGTCGCGACTTGCGAGTCGTTCTAGCATTGGTCGTCGGGATCATCATTGTTTCAGATCAATGATGGGGAATTCCAAGACGGGACCGTCAGCAGCCGGCACAGGTTCCGCCGCCGGCAGCGACAGGGAGGCGCATGGAACGAGACTGCGAAGCACGGCGTTTTGCCTGGAAGGAGTCCACCATGCCGACCAAGCCGACCATCGCTCGCATTTGGCGCGGTCGCACCCGCCGCGATCTCGCCGACGCCTACCAAGCCTATCTGCAGGCCGAGGGCATTCCGCCGCTGCGAGGGACCGCGCTCGGTGTGCAGCAATTGCGCGAGGACCGCGACGAGGAGACGTGGTTCACGACCATCTCCTATTGGACGGACATCGCGGCCATGACGGCCTTCACCAAGGGCGAGCCGACCAAGGTCCATCATCTCGCGCGCGACGCGGAATTCCTGATCGAGCTGCCGGAGCGCATCGAGATCCACCGCATCCTGATCGACGAGCAAGGTCTGCGGTGAAAGCATAAGCTGTACAACGAAGCTCACATCGCCTCTCAACCGCTGCCTGATGCAATGATTCAACCGCTCGCGACTGTGCGGTTTCGCCGCAATGGTGGCCGTGAAATGAATCACTATAGTCAGGCTGTCATGGCATATGTCGTCGACATAGATGCGCGCACCGCGCGCTTTGGTCTTCACGCCGGCCGCCTTCAAGCAGGCGGTTAGCCGGACGGTGCTTGCGCCGTCCGGGCTCTTTTCCAGCTTTCGTGACCTCGCCCTGAGAGGTCGTCTTGAAGCAGAAGGAGTGTGCCGTGCTGCCTCTTCCAAGAATCGCGCTCACCGCATCGGACTATCCGCGACTCGAACGACTTGCCCGCCTTGCCGCCCAAAAAGGCGATTTGGACGGGATATTCCTCATCAGTGAGGTCAACCGTGCCGACATCGTGCCGAACGATTGGGACGATCTCCGTTCGCGGGTGACCGTGGGATCATGGGTCACCTATTGCACGAACTGGGGCGTTCCGCGCCGCATCGTGCAACTGGTCTGGCCCGAGGAGTGTGGGTCGGATCCCGCCCGCATTTCGGTCCTGACACCTTTGGGGGCAGCCTTGATCGGCCTGCGGGTCGGCGACCAAATGCCATACATCCTCGCCGGCTGCCTGAACGTCGTCAGGGTTCAGGACGTCACCCAATCAAGCCCCAACGTCGTCCCGCTCTTCCGGGCTCATCGGCGCAGCAAGCCGCTCGATGACGATCCCGGTCCAACTGCAGCATAGGAGACATCAAATGCACAACTTCGAAACCGAGATTCGGCGAGATCAGCCGGCGTTGCCGCCGATCAAGATCACTGAAGACGAATCGCGGCGTCTCAGCTCGCTGGCGAATTCGACCATGGATCTGTTTCCCCGTGTCGCCCAGTTTCTGGCGCGCGAACTGGAGCGCGCGTCGGTCGCCGCAGAGAACGATTTGCGCGGCGTGGTCAGGATGGGCTCCAAAGTGAGCTATCGCGATGACGAGAAAGGTGCCAGTCGGGAGATCGTGCTGGTCTATCCGCACGAGGCGAACATCGAACTCAACCGGGTCTCGATCCTGACGCCTGTTGGAGCGGCCCTGATCGGCCTCTCGGAGGGGCAGCGGATCGAATTCGAGACGCCCGACAAGCGTGTCAGGGGGCTGACCGTTCTCGCCGTCTCCGAATGAGGGCTGTCATCCGACTGAGGATAGGCCTCCTGCGCTAGGAACGCGCCCCGTCAGGCGCGTTCCGTGTGCGGACCCAGGAGAGCCCCGCAGAGGCCGACATCGTGACGGAAACACCTCCTCGTTCTCAACGGAAACCGCCATGAAAAACATCAGTGCCGGCCAGATCGCCCTGTTGGTCGCTCTCGGAGCCATGTTGATCCTCACGGGCGTTTGGGGATTCTCAGTCTGGGGAGCCAGCAGCGGGGTCGACATGGGCAAGCATGGCTGGATCGCGCTTGGCCTCGGAGCTTTCTTCTCCCTTCTCGTCGGCTGCGGGCTGATGGCCCTGATGTTCTTCAGTAGCCGCAGCGGTCACGATGATGTCGCCGATCCCTTCCGCCGGCGTGACGGCGAGGACAGATAGGAGCGAGGCGTGCGCGGTATCTCGCAATGCGCTGGCCCCGTTCTGCTCTCCGGCTATCCTTACGAACAAGGGACCTATCTGGGCCGCGATGGTCTGCGTCACTCCTGTCCGTGACGCTCACATGAGCATGCGGCAGCCTCCGCGCACCGCGAGAGGCTGCCGACACTCAAAGGTGGTTCAAGCGCAGCCCGTGTCTATTGCACCTCGATGTTGGCGTCCTTGACCAGCTTGCGCCAGCGCTCCTCCTCCTGCCCGACATAGCGATCGAGCTGTTCCGGAGCGCCGCCGACCATGATGAGGCCTTCGTTGGCCTCCAGCTTCTTGAAAGCGCCGGACTGAACCGCCTTTGCGATTGCCTGATTGAGACGTGCAATCACCGGAGCGGGCGTCTTGGCCGGAGCGTACAATCCGTACCAGGATTCGGCGGCGTAGCCGGGCACTCCGGCCTCGGCGACAGCAGGTAATTGCGGAAATGCCGCCGAACGTTCGGCGGACGTGACAGCCAGCGCCCGGAGCTGGCCTGCAGCCACCAGCGAGGCCGCGCTTGCCACGGTGGTGAACATCACGTCGATCTGTCCACCCAAGAGATCGCTGATCGCGGGCGCCGCGCCCTTGTAGGGCACCGCCGTCATCTTGACCTTGGCCATCGCATTGAACAGCTCGCCTGCGAGATGGGCCGAGGTGCCGGTGCCGAACGTGCCGAAATTGAGCTTGCCGGGATTGGCCTTGGCTTCTGCGATCAAATCCGAGATCGAGTTGATCCTGGATGCGGGGTTGACGACGACGATATTGAAGGACCGCGCGATCAGCGAGACCGCGGCGAAATCCTTGTGCGGATCAAACGGCAGCTTTTTGTACAGGCTCGGATTGACCGCGTGCGCGAAGGTCGCCATCAGCAGCGAATAGCCGTCGGGCTCGCTGGTCGCCACCGTCTGGGTCCCGATGATGGTCCCCGCGCCCGGCTTGTTCTCGATGATGACAGACTTGCCGAGATCCGTCTGGATTTCCTGCGCCGTCGTTCGCGCCATGATGTCGGTCCCGCCGCCGGCTGCGAAGGGCACCACGATCTTGATGATCTTTTCGGGATATTCGGCGCGCGCCGGCGCCAGTCCGAGCCCGGCAACCGCCGGCACGACGGCACAAGCGAGGACGGCGAGGTTCAGCCAGCGCCGCACGGCGAAGCCGTTCCCGCACGCGCCGTCGTGATTGATGTTTCCGCCACTGGCCATCTGGAGCTCCATCCGATTTTGTTCAGGCATCGAGAACAACCAATCCGTCTGCCGCCTTCACGCCCCCGCCCGCCGGCAATACGAACACCGGGTTGATCTCGGCCTCGACGAGGTGATCGCCGAGTTGCGCAACCATGCGCGAGAAAGCGACGATCGCTTCTGCGAGCGCTTCGACATCGCATTTCGGCCGGCCCCGAAAACCGTCCAGCAATGGCCATGTGACGAGATCGCGCGCCATCGCTTTCGCCTCTGACACGCTGAGGCCGCCATCCGGTGGCAGCAGGCGCATCGTCGTGTCCTTGAACAATTCGGCAGTGACTCCGCCCATGCCGAGGAGGATGGCCGTTCCCAGGGGATCGCGATGCATTCCGAGAATGATCTCGACGCCACCTGAAACCATCTCCTGAACCAGGAACCGGTCCGGTCGTGTCCCGACCCTGGCCTCGACCTCGTCCGTCATTTCCGTCAGGCGGCCGCCGATCGTCTCGGCGGTCAGGTTGACTGCGACGCCGCCGACATCGCTCTTGTGCGCGATCTCGCGGGAGAGGATCTTGAGCACGACCAGGCCGCCGAAGTCTCGTGCGGCCTGCTCCGCTTCGCTCGCCGTTGCGACCACCTTCTCTGCAGCGACAGGAACACCAAAGCGGGCGAACAGCGCCTTGGCCTGAGCCTCATCCAGCGATCCCGCCGGGAAGTCGCTGACATCTGCTGCCGTCAGGGGCGAGGTGGGTGTCTGGACCTGCTCCGGCGCTCCCGCCCGCAAGAGCCCGTCGAGCGCAGCTGCGCAGCTCTCGGCGGACGTGTAGGCCGGGACGCCTCGCCGGGTGAGGACGGAAACCACCTCGGGCGCGTAGGGACTCACATGGGCAATGACGGGTTTGTCGCTGAGCTGCAGGCAGTTGTGGATGGCATCGGCCATCAGGCTCGGCGATCCCACGGCTGACGAGCCGGCAATGACGACCAGCGCATCGTAGGAGGGACTTCCGAGCAGGATGCGGATGGCGGCGCGAAGCAGATCCGGCTGCAGGCCGGCGAGGGTCACGTCGATCGGGTTGCGATCGAGATTGGCTTGCGGTCCCGACTGGAGGCTGCGCAATTGCGCGGCCGTCTCAGTGTCGGGGGAGGGCGTTGCAAAGCCGGCGACGCCGAGACTGTCTGATACGATCGTGCCGGCGCCGCCGGTCGAGGTGAGGATCGCAACACGCCGGCCGGAGAGCTTCCGTCCCGCGGCAAGGGCTGCCGGAATGTCGAGCAGATCTTCGAACGTCCTGGCGCGGATCACGCCGAGTTGCCTGAACAAGGCGTCATACATGCGGTCCGAACCGGCCAGCGCGCCGGTGTGCGAGACCGCCGCCTGTGCGCCTGCCTCCGATCGACCGATCTTGAAGGCGACAATTGGCTTGCCGGCGCGCCGCGCTTTCAGAACCGCCTGACGAAAGCGAGCCGGATTGCGGATCGCCTCGACATAGAGCGCAATGACGCCGGTTGCGCTGTCGTCGGCGAGAAAATCGATGAAATCAGCCAGTTCGAGATCGGCTTCGTTGCTGGTCGACACCAGCTTGGACAGACCGACCCCACGCGCCGCGGCGCGCGACAGCAAGGCGCCGAGAATGCCCCCGCTTTGCGAGACCAATCCGATGGCGCCCGCCGGGAAGTCATCCATCGCCAGCGCGCCCGACGCCGACAGCACGATATTGTCGGTGAGATTGACGAGGCCGATCGTGTTCGGCCCGAGTATCCGCATGGAGCCGGCGGCTTGCATGAGCTGCTTCTGACGCTCGGCACCTTCTGCCCCTGTTTCAGTGAAGCCGCTGGCAAGAACGATCGCCGCGGCAGCCCCCCGCTCGGACAATTCGCGCACCGCGATGTGCGCGCGCTCGGCGCCAAGCAGGACTACACCGACGTCAGGCACGTCAGGCAGCGAGGCGATGTCGGGGTAGCAGGTCAGACCGCCGATGCTTTCGACCTTCGGGTTGACGGGATAGATCTCACCCGCAAAGCCATGCTTCTGGAGATAGGACACCGGTCGCCCCGACGTCTTGCTCGGGTCCGCCGATGCACCGATGACGGCAACGCTACGCGGCCGGATCAGGCGTTCGATCGCATCCATGGCTCAATCCTTCGACGCGGATTGCGCAAGGAACGCGGTCACCGCGTCGCGATGCTCCGCGCTGGTGTAGCAGATCGCCTGCGCCTGGCTGCCGAGACTGAAGATGTCATTGGCGGAATGCTCGAACGTCTCGTTCAGGATCTTCTTGCCCAGCGCCAGCGCGGTGAGAGAGCCCTGAGCCAGTTCGCCCGCCCAGGCCTGCGCTGCCGACAGGAGCTCGCTCGAGGCCACCTTGCGATCGACGATGCCGAGCGCGAGCGCTTCGTCGGCCTCGACGACGCGCCCGGTGAAGATCAGCTCTTTCGCCTTGGGAAGCCCGACCCGGCGCGGCAGGAAATACAGGCCGCCACCGTCGGGGATCAAACCGCGCTTGATGTAGGACCAGCTGAATTTCGATCGCTCCGTTGCCATGATGAAGTCGCAGGCCAGCGCAGTGTCCGCACCGAGGCCCGCCGCAGCGCCGTTGACAGCGGCGATCGTCGGCTTCGGCAGGCCCAGCAAGAACGATTGCACGTGATGCACGCCCTGCTGACGGCTCCATCCGTTGAATGCAACTTCGCCCTGCGGCGCCTCGAGCCGGCGCTTCATTCCGCTGATGTCGCCGCCAGCGCAGAACGCACTGCCGCGCCCGGTCAGCACCAGAGCCTTGATCGCTTTGTCGCGAGCCACGGTTTCGAGCGCACCGACGAACTCGGCGCGCATGTCGTCGCTCATGGCGTTGCGCCGGTCCGGCCGGTTGAATGCAATCGTCGCGACACCGGCCTCGACGGAAAATTCGATGAGCTGATAGGACATGGCAAGCTCCTTGGTTGGAGTCGGATCGATCGCCGCGACGCATTGCGGGTGTCGAATGCCGATTTCGGCCGTGCCGTTTCCTCGTTGGGCCCCAGGTGCGGCCGGGCGTTCTTCTTCCCTGTGCTGATAGCGGCTTGCGTCCGCCTGAACATCCCCCTAATTCCACTTAGTGGAAACGCTGGGCGGAGGCTGATGTGGCGCAGGCGCGCAGATATGCGGGCGGGGTTGACGGCAACCGCTCGCTCGAACGGGGCATCGAGATCCTCCGGTCGTTCCGGCCCGGCGTCGACACGCTTGGCAACGGCGAGATTTCGGAGCGAACAGGATTGCCGCGATCGACGGTCAGCCGGCTGACGCGAACGCTGGTCAATTCCGGGATGCTCGACGAGGTCCGTAACCAGCGGACCTACCGGCTTGCCGCCTCCGTCATCAGCATAGGTCACGCGATGCGGACGGGATCACCGGTGCTCAACGCGATCGGACCGATGATGCGGGTCGAATCGGCCAAGCGCCGGCTCAATGTCGGGCTCGCGACCGCGGATCGCACCATGATGGTTTATCTGGAGTCGATCCGCTACAGCCCTCGAGCGGCGCTGCGCAACGTCGTCGCCGGCCAGCAGGTCCCGATGGAGTTGACGTCGCTGGGGCGTGCGTACCTCGCCGGCATTGCCGAGGCCGAGCGCGAGCGATTGCTGAAACTGTTCAAGAGGCGCAGCACTGCTGCCACCAAGGCGCTGCTTGCGGGCGTCAGGACATCGATTCGCTCGGTCGAACGCAACGGCTATTGCGCGGTGTCGTGGCAACCCGGCGTTCTCGCCGTTGCCACGCCCATCGTGCTGGGCGGGCTTCCGGTCTACGCACTCAACATGAGCCTGCAGAATGTCGATCGGTCCGAGGCGCTGGCCGGCGAGATGGGCGCGTACCTCAACGCCTTCGCGGCCAAGTGCAAGGAGGTGCTGGGTTGAGGAGATCACACGCCCATGGCATAATATGCCATAGGTAGCCTGGCTTTGAGCAACAGGGAAATGCCGATGCCCACCCGAAACGTCGTGCTGACAGAGCGTCAGGAAGAGCTCCTTGAGACCCTCGTCAAGTCTGGCCGCTACCAGAATGCCAGCGAGGTGCTGCGCGACGGGTTGCGGCTCGTGGAGCAACGCGAGGCGGAAGATGCAGGCAAGCTGAAAGCCCTGCGGGGCGCGGCGCGCGCCGGCGTCGGGGCATTGGACCAGGGAGACTTCAAGGAATTTGAAAGTGTCGAGGACCTGCAAACTTATCTGACCGACCTCTCGGAGAAGATCATCTCCCGAACCGCCGAATAGCCGTCATGGCCAGGCGGAGATGGCGCGTTCGTCTCGGCGCAGCTGCAGAGGTCGACTTTGCCAACATCCTCAGATGGACCACCGAGAATTTTGGCGCGCGACAATCTCGAATCTATCGCGATACCCTTGTTCAGGCGATGGGCGAGCTTGCCGACGGTCCCAATGTTGCGGGCTCCAGGCCCCGAGACGAGATCATGGCAAACCTTCGCACGCTTCACGTGGCGCGGCATGGCCGTCGCGGAAGCCATTTCCTGATGTATCGGGCCGCGCCGGACAGCACGATCGAAATCGTGCGCATCCTTCACGACAGAATGGACTTTCGGCGCCACGTCCCACCCGCCAGCGACGAAGGCAAAGAGTAGGCTCGTGGCATTTCAGAGAGAGCTCGCGGGCCTCGGGAGACGGCAGCGTGCTCTGACGTGGAATCGCAAACTGCGCGTCCGGAACGCTTCGAACGTCCACCCCGCAGATTCCTACGCTCGATCCAGCCGAGCTACGGGCCGCTTGCGCCAGCAACGGCGCCGTTACAGTTTGCCATAAACCCGCCCCGCGACCATCTTCAGGCGCTCGACCGAGCCGGATTCCGGATGCGGCTTGACCGGGGCGAACACGATCGAAGCCTGCCTGCCGTTCTTCCACACGTAGATGGTGACGGCGTTGCCGTTGCCCTTGGTGCAGGAATGCTCGCCGAACGCTTCACCGCCGAGCTCTTGTATCGCCACGTGCTTGCAGGGACCTGCGCGTTTCATCATGCCGATGGCGGTGTCGCGCGAGGTTGCGATCACCGCGACGGTCATGGTGTTGGCCTCGCGATCGAACATCATGCAGCTGCCCGCGCCGGTGCGCTGGACCGTCAGCGTGCTCGCGTCGAGAAAGCCGTCGCCATCCGCGGCCGTGAGCCACTCGCAATTGCCGAACCGTTCGCTGCTCCTGCTCACATTGGCGACGGCCACGCGCGCGGCTTCGGTGACCGGCCCAAGCAGCGTATCGTCGGCGCGCCGGCCGATCGGATAGACGGTGATCTGCAGAATGTAATCGCCGGACAAGGCGACGACCGAGGCCTCCTGACGCTCCGCGCCGGCCGCGCTCATTCCGCCCTGGCCTTCGTCGCCGATCCCGGACACGGCGTTGAGCGGCATGCGCTCGCCAAGCGTCTTGACGAAGGTCGCGTACAATTCCCTGGCGCGGTCCTTGTCGGGATTGCGGAACACGGAGAGCATCATCGTGTCGCCGCGCCCGGCCTGGTAGATGCAGCCGCGGTCGTCCTGATTTGAAATCAGCGACCATTTGAGCGCCGGCATCGCGCCGGCGAGCTCCTTGGCGCTGATGAACGGGCAGGTCTCGGCCGCGCGCGCGGGAAGCACCGGGACGGCTGCGATTGCAAGGAACAGGACGAGGCAGGAGAACAGACGATCGATGGTACGCATGGGACGTACTTACTACCGAACTGGCGCACCCGGAACAATTCGAACCCGCGCCGGATCAGCGCAGGGCCATCGCTACTGCCCGTTATATTCGGCCCAGCAGTCCGCTGTTTCATAGACACGGATCGCCGACAACTGTCGAAGGCTCGGCTTCAACCGGTCCCAGATCCAGATCGCGATATTCTCGGCGGTGGGGTTCTCGAGGCCTTTGACCTCGTTCAGGCAGTGGTGATCCAGCGCGCCCAGGATGTCGGCGAAGCATTTTTCGATGTCGAAAAAATCCGCGACGAAGCCAGTGTGAGGATCGACCGGCCCGTCCAGCCGGACCTCGACCCGGTAGGAATGACCGTGCAGCCGGCGGCATCGATGGGTCTCGGGCACGTTCGGCAGCCGATGCGCCGCCTCGAACTTGAACGCCTGCGATATCTTCATTCCGCTCCTCACACGGCGTCGCCATCCGGTCTCGGGTCCGTCTGGCGACCAGATGCTGCTAGGTCCTGACCTTTCGGCGAAGAATGGCGCGCCCGGAACGAGGCGACCGATGCACAGCTTCTGCCTTGAAAAACAAGCACAATTCTTCTTCGCTGCCTTGCGGCTCGTACCACCTTCTGTGACCACCGACAAGCTCGAAGGGTGATCATCCGGTCTGAGGTTCGCCGTCAGCACGAGACGTCTTGGCCGAAGCCTTCTCGGCAGCAATGGCTCCAATCTGCTGTAGGCGCTGCTCTCGCCTATGGCGCGCTTCGTACCATTCTTCGAAGAGCATTTCCGTCAACTCGATAAGCCGCTGAGCCTCGTCAGGGTCAACGTCGATAATCGTGTTGATGTCCTTCTCCATGTGCGCACCAATGTTCCCGATCCCTCGCACATGGTCGATTGCATCAACGCTATCGTGGTGGACACCTCGTGGCGCATCTCCTTCGTCAACCCGCTTCCGAAGCTCCTTGATTTCATCAATCAACCGACCCTTCTTGATCCCGCAAAAATCGCGGATCATCCCTTGAAGACATCGCCGGATTATGGTGGCTGCCGCTTTTGGGCTGAGGTCCCGAATTGCACAGGCTTCGGCGTAGTCCGCCCGGAGCGGTTCAGGCACGCAAGGGGGCTGCGGCTTTGCGACAGATTGTGGCATCAAGCTCCAACGTTTGGCTGGCAAGCGGATGTACTGCCTGCGTGAGCCCCCCGATGCCGTGGCTGTCGCCGAGTAGAGCCCGGCGGAAAGAGTGAGTTCCTTGCATTGTTCGTTTGCGCACACGACCGCAGTAAATCTTATGCCGGGCATAAGTAACTTGGAGCCTTGAATGTGCAACTCCAGCTCTTGGTCATGGAAGCGTTCAGCAGCTATGACCTGCGCATGGCGACAGTACGAACAAGTCCAGTTCGACCCAATCTCCACTTATGTGTCTCCTGTGTGTCAATGCCGGCGGGACTGCTGGGGGCTCCGGCGATCACCTCTGTTTCAGCCTAACAGCGCCTACGAGTTCCCGCCGCGCAATGGCGCAGCATCGTCTATGGTGCCGATACCCCTGCACGTCTGACAAACGCCGTTATCCGAAACGTTCTTGTTCTCGCTGCTACAAACCGGACAAGCCTGCCAGTCCTTTCTGCCTTCATGGAACAGCTCCATTCGCCCGTCGCAGGCTATGGGTGCCGAGGTTTCAGCAAGGCTCGCCTTGGCCTTGGCTATGATGCGGTCGAACTCAGCAAGGACCGGCTTGGCACGTATGTTGGCCTCGCGAACGTCCTTGGTGCCCAGCGACCGCTTCAGGTGTTTCTGCGCTGCCTTGCCGTTATTCAACTCGCGAGCGACTGCAGCCTGCAATCCCTCGGGTTTCTCCGGCACCGTCTTCCGGGCGCAATACGTCCCGTGCCTATCCTTGATAACACCCATTAAAACACGCACGATTAGCACCACCGCTTGTGACCACCACGCGGCAGCTAAGCGCTTGTATCTGCGTTACTTCTTGATTCTCAATGAGAACTTGTGCGACTGGCGCGCCCGGAACGATTCGAACGTCCGACCCTCAGATTCGTAGTCTGATGCTCTATCCAGCTGAGCTACGGGCGCGTTTTTCGCAAACAGCGCGGGCTTGGCCCGCAGGCAGCCCCCGGCAAAACCGGAGGGGGTGCGAAAGAGCGCTCTGACTAACCGCTCTTGTCCCGATTGGCAAGGTCCGGGATGGGGAGATTTTGCAAGGAGATGACGGTTTGGATGTCATTCCGGGGCGATGCGCAGCATCGAACCCGGAATCTCGCGCCAAAGCTCGGGATTCCGGGTTCTCGCTACGCGAGCCCCGGAATGACGGGAGACTATAGGCCTTTGGCCGACTCACGCCCTCTGCCGCTCGTTGCGGATGGAAAGGAGCTCGACGGGGCGGTCGGGGATGACGATGCGGAAAGTGGCGCCGATGGTGCCCTCGACCAGGTGGATATCGCCGCCATGGGCGCGGACCAGCTCAGCGGCGATGGCGAGGCCAAGGCCGCTGCCGCCGGGGCGGCCGGAGGTCTGGAACGCTTCGAATAGATGCTCCCGGGTCTTCGGGGGGACACCGGGGCCGGTGTCGGAAACCTCGAGAATTGCGACAGCACCCTCGCGCTTTCCCGTGATCCGGATCTGCTGCACCCCGCCCTCGCCGGAGGCGTGACTTTCCAGCGCCTGGGCGGCGTTGCGGACGAGGTTGAGAAGCACCCGGAACAGCTGATCGGGATCGGCATCGACCGCAAGCCCGCGATCGATCGCGGCGACCCAGGCGATCGAGGCGTCGGAGGCGAGGCCCGCGGTCTCGCGCACCTCCAGCACCACAGGCTCGATCAGGATCATGCGGCGGTCGGGCGCGGCCTCCTGGGCGCGGCCGTAGGACAGCGTCGACTGGCAGAAGGCGATGGCGCGCTCGAGCGAGCGCACCAGCTTTGGCGCAAAGCGCTGCACCCGCGGATCCGGCACGCTGGCGAGCTGATCCGACAGCAGCTGGGCCGAGGCCAGCAGATTGCGCAGATCGTGGTTGATCTTGGACACGGCGAGGCCAAGCGCGGCGAGCCGGCTCTTCTGATGCAGCATCGACATCAGATCGCGCTGCATGTCCGACAATTCGCGCTCGGCGACACCGATCTCGTCGCTGCGCTGGCTCGGCACGATGATCCCGGCCGAGCTTTCAGGGTTCTCGTGGAAGCCGACCAGGCTCGCGGTCAGCCGCCGCATCGGCCGGACGAAGAGATAATGAAGCGCCAGGTAGACAAGGCCCGCGGTCAGCGCCGCGATGATCAGCGCGACCACCACGACGTTGCGGGAGAACCGGTACATCTGCTGCCGCAACGGCAATTCGTCGGTCACGATCTCGATGAACTGGGCCGTGCCGACGCCGGGCCCGACGATGCGGATGGCCTGGTTGCCGGTCTCCAGCATCATCCGGAACGAGCCGGTGATCGCCTCCCACGCCGTCATGTCGCGCAGGTCGATGTCATGCTCGATGGCGGTCGGCAAATTGTCGCTGGCGAGCAATCGGCGCTGCTGGCCCATCTTGATCGCGACGGCGCGGGCATTGATGCTTTTCAGGATCTGGCGCGACAGCGAATCGGGAACCATGCCGAGCGGCGCCGCATCCAGCACCAGCGCCGCCGTATTGGCTGCGGCGACGCGGTCGTTCAGCCGGTTGACCCAGAAGTTGGCAATGGCGGGCACATAGAGCAGCACGGCCGCGATCATCACCAGAGGGACGGTGAGCAGCAACAGCTTGCCTGACAGCCCGAGCCCGCGCGTCCCACGGGGGCGCATCGCCGGCGGGTCCGGCTGATCCTGATCCTGGACCGGCTGGAGGTCTGTCGTTGCCACGAAAGTCGCCCTCGCCTTTGGCGGATGAAGGATTGTTGGTATGAAGATGCGGCCCGACCCGGGTCCGGTCAAATTACGGATCGCTAATCTGCCGAGGTGGGATGTAAGCGCTGATATCGCGAGTCGCCACCTCAAGGGTTAAAAACCCCGCACAAACAGCGATATTCACCAGAATCGTGCGCTTGTGCGGCGTTGACGAAAAGAAGGCACTCCCTTATAAGCCGCGCAAATTGTCCGCGATGACCCGGTGCGACACCGGGAGCGGCTCTCTTGGGGCCGGAAACGGCTCGTTTTGGGCCGCATCTTCCGGACTTTACCATCAATTCTACAGGCAAATTGCCCGGTCAGCGGAGAAAAACCCGTGAAGCGGACTTATCAACCCAGCAAACTGGTGCGCAAGCGCCGTCACGGCTTCCGTGCCCGTCTCGCCACTGCCGGCGGCCGCAAGGTTCTCGCCGCCCGCCGCGCTCGCGGCCGCAAGCGTCTGAGCGCCTGAGCCGGACCCCCTTTTCCGGGATTTCATCATGGATCGGCTGAGGCAGCGGGCGGATTTCCTCGCCGTTGCCAATGGCGCGCGGGTGAACAGTCCCGCGTTCGTCCTGCAAAGCCGCCCCCGCGATGACGGCGGCCCGATCCGGATTGGCTTCACCGTTACCAAAAAGAACGGCAACGCCCCCGCGCGCAATCGTATCCGGCGCCGGCTTCGCGAACTGGTGAAGCGGCTCGATCCGGTGTCGATGCAGCCCCATCATGATTATGTCCTGGTCGGACGAAGCGGCGCGCTCTCGCGCGACTTCGCCACCATGCTCGACGATCTGCGCATGGCGTTCACGAAGCCGGCGCGGCATACGGCCAAGGGACCTGCGAAGGGACGCAGCCCGAGGACTGACCGTACCGGGCCCCGCCCCGCTCCTGCTGCCAGCCGCAAACCGGATTGATGACGAGACCCCAGAGATGACCGACAATCGCAATACCATCCTCGCCGTCATTCTGTCGGGCCTCGTCCTGATCGCCTGGCAGTATTTCTACAATGTGCCGGCGATGGAGAAGCAGCGCGCCCAGCAGCAGGCGCAGTCCGAGCTCCAGAAGACCACGCCGCAGCCGTCGGCCTCCGCAACGCCGGGCGCGACGCCGCAGCAGCCGGGCAACGCCGCTCAGCCGGCAACGCCGGGCGCGAACCAGCAGGCCCAGCCCGTGGTGGCGCGCGAGGCCGCGATTGCGGCCAGCCCGCGCGTGAAGATCGACACGCCGCGGATTGCCGGCAGCATCGCGCTGAAGGGCGGCCGCATCGACGACATCGCGCTGGTGCAATTCCGCGAAACGGTCGATCCGAAGTCGCCGCCGATCATCCTCTATTCGCCCTCGGGCACCGCGGAGCCCTATTACGCCGAATTCGGCTGGGTGGCGGCGACGGGCGTGACGGCGAAGATGCCTGATGCCCAGACCGTCTGGCAGCAGGACGGCAGCGGCAGCCTGACGCCGACGACGCCGGTGGTGCTGAAATGGGAGAATGGCGATGGTCTCACCTTCCGCCGCACCATTGCGGTCGACGACCATTATCTCTTCACCATCAAGGACGAGGTGAGCAATGTCGGCAATGCGCCGGTTACGCTCTATCCGTTCGCGCTGATCTCGCGCCACGGTGCGCCGCAGGTCTCCGGCTACTACATCCTGCATGAAGGCCTGATCGGCTATCTCGGCGACCAGGGCCTGCAGGAATATGCCTACAAGAAGATCGACGAAAGCAAGAAGGTGGACTTCAAGGTCACCAACGGCTGGCTCGGCATCACCGACAAGTACTGGGCCTCGGCGCTGCTGCCGGATACCAATGCCCAGCTGCAGGCGCGCTTCTCGTCGAACCCATCCGGCAACGTCCACACCTACCAGACCGACTACCTGCTCGACCCCGTCACCGTCGCCATCGGCGGCACTGCGACCGCGAACGCGCGGCTGTTCGCCGGCGCCAAGGAAGCCGGCGTGGTCGGCGTGTTCCCGTTCGCCGGCCTCGGCGGCTACAACAAGGAGCTGGGGCTGAACCATTTCGATCTCTTGATCGACTGGGGCTGGTTCTACTTCATCACCAAGCCGATGTTCCTCGGCCTCGACTTCTTCTACCGCTTCTTCGGCAATTTCGGCATCTCGATCCTGCTCGTGACCGTGATCGTGAAGCTGCTGTTCTTCCCGCTGGCGAACAAGTCCTACGCCTCGATGGCGAAGATGAAGTCGGTTCAGCCGCAGCTGCAGGCGCTCAAGGAGCGCTACCCCGACGACAAGGTGAAGCAGCAGCAGGAGATGATGGAGATCTACCGCAAGGAGAAGATCAATCCGGTCGCCGGCTGTCTGCCCGTGCTGATCCAGATCCCGGTGTTCTTCTCGCTCTACAAGGTGCTGTTCGTCACCATCGAGATGCGGCACGCGCCGTTCTACGGCTGGATCAAGGACCTCTCGGCGCCGGATCCGACCAACCTGTTCAACCTGTTCGGGCTGATCCCGTTCGATCCGACCACGATTCCGGTGTTCGGCCATTACCTCGCGCTCGGCATCTGGCCGATCATCATGGGCATCACGATGTGGTTCCAGATGAAGCTGAACCCGACACCGCCGGACCCGACGCAGCAGATCATCTTCAACTGGATGCCGCTGATCTTCACCTTCATGCTGGCGGGCTTCCCGGCGGGCCTCGTGATCTACTGGGCCTGGAACAACCTGCTCTCGGTGATCCAGCAGAGCTACATCATGCGCCGCAACGGGGTGAAGGTGGAGCTATTCGACAATCTCAAGGCGACGTTCGCGAAGAAGGCGACGTAGCTCCACGCGAGTGCCTGGTCACGCGGGCAAATGCCTCCACATCGTCATGCCCGGGCTCGTCCCGGGCATCCACGTTTTGGAGGGTGCCGCGCCGATAGGCGTGGATGGCCGGGACAAGCCCGGCCATGACGAGAGGATAGAGTGGTCGGATGAACGGCATGACCGACGACAAAGATGCGAAGCTGATCGAGGCCGGGCGAAAGCTGTTCGCGCGTGACTGGCAGTTCATCTGGGCCTCGCCCTCGATCCAGACGCTGCCGCCGATGGCGGGGCTGGAGGTCGCCTTTGCCGGGCGCTCCAATGTCGGCAAGTCGAGCCTGATCAACGCGCTCACGGGGCGCAACGCGCTGGCGCGCACCTCGCATACCCCGGGACGCACCCAGGAACTGATCTTCTTCGAGGTCCCCGGCAAGACCGACCTGCGCCTGGTCGACATGCCCGGCTACGGCTATGCCAAGGCGCCCAAGAGCCAGGTCGCGTCCTGGACCGAGCTGATCCACAAATTCCTGCTGGGACGCGCCTCGCTTGCGCGCGTTTACGTGCTGATCGACGCGCGGCATGGCCTCAAGGAGGTCGACCTCGAGGTCCTCAAGACGCTCGACCGCTCCGCGGTCAGCTACCAGATCGTGCTGACCAAGGCCGACCAGGTGAAGGCCTCCGAGCTGCAATCGCGCATCGCCGAAACAGAGGCGGCGCTGGCCAAGCATCCGGCCGCGTTCCCGAATGTGCTCGCGACCTCGTCACGCAGCTCGACCGGCATGGAGAGCTTGCGCGCCGCGATGGCGAAACTCCTGGAAGAGCGGGCTTCGTAATGGTGGCGCAGCGCCTGCTGATCGGACTTGCCGGTTTGATGGGCGCCGCCGGCGTCGCGCTGGCCGCCGCCTCGGCGCATGGCGGCGATGCGAGCCGGCTGGCCTCGGCCAGCGCGATGCTGCTGTTTCATGCAACTGCCATACTTGCAGCTGTCGCCCTGCTCGCGCGCGGCCTTCTGCACGGCGGAATTGGCCTCATCGGCGCATTCGGCTTCGTGATCGGCGCCGTGCTGTTCGCGGGCGACCTCACCTTGCGGCAATATGCCGGACACTCGCTGTTTCCATATGCAGCGCCGACGGGCGGGACGGTGATGATCTTGGGGTGGCTGGCGGTGAGTGCGGCGGCGGTGGTGGCGAGGAAGTGACGCTCTTTCTTACCCTCCCCTGGAGGGGTCCGGGACGCGGGTAGCTCGCCCGTGGGTCGGCTCATGTTGAGCGTAGCGAAATATGAGCCGGGGTGGGGTGATCTCTCCACTCGGACACTGTCCAGCGCGGAGAGACCGCCACCCCACCGCGCTCGCGCGACCGACCCTCCCCCTCCAGGGGAGGGTAAGAGCGAACACCACACTTTGCGCCACGCCCGCCAATCGGATAGAACGCAGGCCGCTCCAGTCCCGCCAGCGAGATCCGTGACATGACCGACATCTCCCCGCTCGACCAGGCCCGCATCCTGTCGGAAGCGCTGCCGCATATGCAGCAGTATGACGAGGAAACCATCGTCATCAAATATGGCGGCCATGCCATGGGCGACGAGGAGACCGCGAAGAATTTTGCCCGCGACATCGTGCTGCTGGAGCAGACCGCGATCAATCCGGTGGTGGTGCATGGCGGCGGGCCGCAGATCGCGACCATGCTCAAGCGCCTCGGCATCGTCTCGGAATTCGCCGCCGGCCTGCGCATCACCGATGCGGCGACCATCGAGATCGTCGAGATGGTGCTCGCCGGCTCCGTCAACAAGCAGATCGTCGGCTACATCAACGAAGCCGGCGGCAAGGCCGTGGGGCTGTCCGGCAAGGACGGCAACATGGTGAAGGCGTCGAAGACGACGCGGACCATCATCGATCCGGGCTCGAACATCGAGAAGGCAATCGATCTCGGCTTCGTCGGCGATCCCGAGAAGGTGGACCTCACGCTGCTCAACCAGCTGATCGGCTACGAGCTGATCCCGGTGCTGGCGCCGCTCGCAACCTCGAAGGACGGCCAGACGCTGAACGTCAACGCCGACACTTTTGCCGGTGCGGTTGCCGGCGCGCTGAAGGCCAAACGCCTGTTGCTGCTCACCGACGTGCCCGGCGTGCTCGACAAGTCGAAGAAGCTGATCCCGCAATTGTCGGTCAAGGATGCCCGCAAGCTGATCGCCGACGGCACCATTTCCGGCGGCATGATCCCGAAGGTCGAGACCTGCATCTATGCGCTCGAGCAGGGCGTCGAGGGCGTCGTCATCATCGACGGCAAGATGCAGCATGCGGTGCTGCTCGAGCTCTTCACCAACCAGGGCACGGGAACGCTGATCCACAAGTGATGCGAGAGACGCCACGCACGAAAGCCGTCATGCCCGGGCTTGTCCCGGGCATCCACGATCTTTCTTCTCGTGGCAATGACGTGGATGGCCGGGACAAGCCCGGCCATGACGGGCGGAGGGCTCAGCGCTCCCGCCGTTCACCCCTGACCCGCTTCCTGATGGCGCTGCCGGCCGCGGCCGTCTCGTTCGTCTTCTCGTCGGTGCCGGCCTTCGCCGATCTGAAGATCTGCAACCGCATGTCCTATGTCGTCGAGGCCGCGATCGGCATCGACGACAAGGCGGCGACGGCGACGCGCGGCTGGTTCAGGGTCGATCCCGCCACCTGCCGCGTGGTGGTGCAAGGCACGCTGACCGCCGATCGCATCCTGCTCAACGCCCGCGCGCTCGGCGTTTATGGCGCCTCCCCGATTCCGCAGAACGGCAGCGACATGCTGTGCGTGGCGCAGGACAATTTCGTCATCGCGGCGGCCCGGCAATGCCGCAGCGGCCAGACCCAGGCTGCGTTTACGCAAGTGACGCCGGCGCAAGGAGCCGACGGCAACCTCATTGCGTATCTCGCCGAGGATTCCGAGTACGACGACGAGCAGGCCCGCCTCGCCGGCATCCAGCGGCTGTTGGTGATCGCGGGCTACGACGCCGCGCCGATCGACGGCGTCGACGGACCGAAGACGCAGGCAGCCCTGGCCGCGTTCCTGAAGAGCCGCGGATTGTCGTCGGACATCGTGGGCTCGCAAAACTTCTTCAAGACCATGGTCGATGCGGTGCAGACGCCGTCCACGACCGGCCTCACCTGGTGCAACGACACGCCGCACAAGGTGATGGCGGCGATCGCAACCGACGACGGCAAGTCCGTGACCAGCCGCGGCTGGTATCGCATCGATCCCAAGACGTGCCTGCACCCTGATGTGACCGGTCAACCGAAGCAGATCTTCAGCTTCGCGGAAGCCGTCGACGCCGACAACCGCGCCGTCAAGCTGAAGGACCGGCCGCTGAACTGGGGCGGCGACAGGCAGCTCTGCACGCGCGAGACCAAGTTCGAGACCGTTGAGCAGACCGATTGCGGCGCGCGCGGATTCGCGGCGACCGGCTTTGGCGCGGTGGACATGTCGAGCGGTGGCAAGACGCTGCGCTTTGCGGTGCCGTGATCGAGAGAGCTGTAATGAAATCTCCCCGCACCTTCAACCACGTCGACACCTGGGTGTTCGACCTCGACAACACGCTCTACCCGCATCACGTCAATCTGTGGCAGCAGGTCGATGTGCGGATCACCGAGTTCGTGTCGAGCTGGCTGCAGGTGACGCCGGCGGAGGCGCGAAAACTGCAGAAGGATTATTACCTGCGCTTCGGCACCACGATGCGCGGCATGATGACCCTGCATGGCGTTTCCGCCGACGACTATCTCGCCTACGTCCACAAGATCGACCATTCGCCACTGGAGCCGAACCCTGCGCTCGGCGAAGCCATTGCAAAATTGCCGGGGCGCAAGCTGATCCTGACCAATGGCTCGGTCGACCATGTCGATGCGGTGCTGGCGCGTCTCGGCCTCGCCTCGCATTTCGACGGCGTGTTCGACATCATCGCCGCCCAGTTCGAGCCGAAGCCGGCGGCGCAGACCTATCAGAAATTCCTCGCCGACCACGCGGTCGATCCGACCAAAGCCGCCATGTTCGAGGACCTCGCCCGTAACCTCACCGTCCCGCACCAGCTCGGCATGACCACCGTGCTGGTGGTGCCTGACGGAACGAAGGAGGTGATGCGGGAGGACTGGGAACTGGAAGGCCGGGATGCCGCCCATGTCGACCACGTCACGGATGATCTGACGGGGTTTTTGGGAAGGCTCTCGCGGTGAGCCCGTAGCCCGGATGGAGCGCAAGCGAAATCCGGGATAATTCGCGCGGCGGAGAGGCTTTCCCGGATTGCGCTTCGCTCCATCCGGGCTACGGGGGCCACTACGCTTGTCCGGGACGACAGCGGAGTATGCCTTGACTCCGCCCCGCCAAATCCCGAAAAAGCGCTCCAATTCACACGAAACCACGCCTTCCCCAGAGGAAATCCCGATGTCCCTCCAAGCCCTCGAATCCACCATCAACAGCGCCTTCGACGCACGCGACGGCATCTCGACCTCGACCAAGGGCGAGGTGCGCGAGGCCGTGGACCAGGCGCTGGAGATTCTCGACAAGGGCGAGGCGCGCGTTGCCGAGCGCGGCAGCGACGGCAAGTGGAAGGTCAATCAGTGGCTGAAGAAGGCCGTGCTGCTGTCGTTCCGCCTCAACGACATGGGCGTCATTCCCGGCGGATCCGGCAAGGCGACCTGGTGGGACAAGGTGCCCTCGAAGTTCGAAGGCTGGGGCGAGAACCGTTTTCGCGACGCCGGTTTCCGCGCCGTGCCCGGTTCGGTGGTCCGCCGCTCGGCCTTCATCGCCAAGAACGTCGTGCTGATGCCGTCCTTCGTCAATCTCGGCGCCTATGTCGATGAGAGCACCATGGTCGACACCTGGGCCACCGTCGGCTCCTGCGCCCAGATCGGCAAGCGCGTGCACATCTCCGGCGGCGCCGGCATCGGCGGCGTGCTCGAGCCGCTGCAGGCCGAGCCCGTGATCGTCGAGGACGATTGCTTCATCGGCGCGCGCTCGGAAGTCGCCGAGGGCGTGATCGTGCGCAAGGGCGCGGTGCTGGCGATGGGCGTGTTCCTGGGCGCCTCGACCAAGATCGTCGACCGCGAGACCGGCGAGGTCTTCATCGGCGAAGTGCCCGAATATTCCGTCGTGGTGCCCGGCGCGCTGCCCGGCAAGCCGATGAAGAACGGCCAGATCGGCCCGAGCACCGCTTGCGCCGTCATCGTCAAGCGCGTCGACGAGCGCACGCGCTCCAAGACCAGCATCAACGAGCTGCTGCGGGATTGAGCTGAGGCCACAAGCCCCGCTCTCTGACCGTCACCCTGAGGTGGCCGCCCCTTCGGCGGCCCTCGAAGGGCGATGGCCCGGCTGCCGCAACACCTGGGCCGTGCATCCTTCGAGGCTCCCGGCGCGATGCTTTGCATCGCGCCACTCGCACCTCAGGATGACGGGTTCGAACCCACCCTCCCTCCATCGCGACCAATCCTCGGGCGGCTCCTCCCGCCCGGAGCCGTTCGTATGGACTGGACCTGGTATCTGTTCCGCTTCGACGGTCGGATCAACCGCGCGTTGCTGTGACAGGCGCTGCTGATCGTCGCGCTGCTGGCGGGTTTGCTGGAGATTGCCGGTCAAGTCATCGGGATCGCCGGAGGGACGAGGTCCACCCTGAAGCTCGGAATTGAGTTCGATTTCGACTTCGGTCTCGACGGCCTCTTCAAGCTGGTCGACCCCCGCGTCTCCCACGCGCTGGCATCAGCCGATCTCGCGGGCTCGATCCTCAAGGCGTCCGGCATGGCGCTGTTCTTCTGGATCTATCTCGCGACGGCGATCAAGCGACTCCATGACCGCGACAAGAGCGGCTGGTGGATCGTTCCGTTCTTCTTCCTGCCCGGCCTGTTCAGCCAGTTCGCGGACCTGCTGCCCAAATCAAGCTGGATATTTTCGCTCAACCTGACTGCCGCACTGCTGTGGCTGTGTGGCCTCGTCGAAATGTTCTGCCGGTCCGGCACCTCGGGCCACAACCGGTTCGGCCCTGATCCGCTCCTCGATATCGAGGACAGTTCGGCATCCGCCGCCTCCCCTGCGAAAGGCTGGGACCAGAGCCGCGAGATCGAAATTGTCCCGCCCCGTGCTAGCCCACCCGGCGGCATGCATGTTAAGCGGGGCGCATGACCGATGCTCTCTCCATTGCCCGCGATCTGATCCGCTGCCCCTCGGTAACCCCGGAAGATGCCGGTGCGCTCGGGGTGCTCGAAAAAGCCCTCAACGCCGCCGGCTTCACTTGCCACCGCGTGACCTTCAGCGAGGAAGGCACCGCCGACGTCGACAATCTCTATGCGCGGATCGGCACCGAAGGCCCGCACATCACCTTTGCCGGCCATACCGACGTGGTGCCACCCGGGGACGAGAGCGCCTGGAGCGTCGGTGCGTTCTCCGGAGAGGTGAAGGACGGCATCCTGCACGGCCGCGGCGCGGTCGACATGAAGGGCGGCATCGCCTGCTCGGTGGCGGCGGTGCTGGAGCATCTCGCCGCCAATGACGGCAAGCCGCGCAACGACGGAAAGGGCTCGATCTCGTTCCTGATTACGGGCGACGAGGAAGACGTCTCCATCAACGGCACCATCAAGCTGTTGAAATGGACGGCCGAGCGCGGCGAAAAATTCGACCATTGCGTGCTGGGCGAGCCCTCCAATGTCGAGACGCTCGGAGACACCATCAAGGTCGGCCGTCGCGGCTCGCAATCCGGCACGCTTTATGTCGACGGCGTGCAGGGCCACGTCGCCTATCCGCATCGCGCTTCCAATCCGGTGCCTGACATCTCCAGGCTGATCGTGGCGATCTCCGACGAGCCGCTCGATCATGGCAGCGCGCAATTCCAGGCCTCCAATCTCGAGTTCACCTCGGTCGACGTCGGGAATAAAGCCAACAACGTCATCCCCGGCGAGGCCCGCGCCAAGTTCAACATCCGCTACAACGACAACCACACCCAGGCCTCCTTGCGCGAGCTGGTCGAGACGCGGCTGACAAAAGCCTGCGGCAACCGCATTAAGGCCCGCATCGTCTGGGAGCCCTCGAACTCCAACGTGTTCGTTACCAAGCCCGGCCCGTTCACCGATCTCGCAGTGTCCGCGATCGAGGAGGTGACGGGGCGGAAGCCCGAGCTGTCGACGTCAGGCGGCACTTCGGACGCAAGGTTCATTTCCAGCTATTGCCCGGTGATCGAATTCGGTCTCGTCGGCCAGACCATGCACCAGGTCGACGAGCGCGTGCCGGTTAAGGATCTGGAGAAGCTGACGCAGGTCTACCGCGGGATTTTGACGCGATATTTTGAGTAGGGCGCTTTCCGCCAAGCCCACCGTCATGCCCGGGCTCGTCCCGGCCATCCACGTTCTTTGCTGCCGCTAACAAGAAAGATCGTGGATGTCCGGGACAAGCCCGGTCATGACGATGTGACAGCATAAGGCTCTAATAATCCACCTTCATCAGATACAGCCCGTCCGGCGGGGCGACGATGCCGCAGGCGGTGCGGTTGCGCGCCTCTAACGCTGCGGAGAGATCGTCGGCGGTCCAGCGGCCCTCGCCGACCCAGACCAGCGAGCCCACCATCGAGCGCACCTGGCTGTGCAGGAACGAGCGCGCCGAGGTGACAATGGTGATCTCGCGGCCATCACGGAGCACGTCGAGCTGATCGAGAGTCTTCTCCGGCGATTTGGCCTGGCATTCGGTGTCGCGGAACGTGGTGAAATCGTGCTTGCCGAGCAGACGCTGTGCCGCCGCACGCATCGCATCGGCATCGAGCCGGCGCGGCACGCGCCAGGCGTGGCCGATGTCGAGCGCGAGGTTGGCGCGGGTGTTGATGACGCGGTAGCGATAGTGGCGCTTCACCGCGGAGAAGCGCGCTTCGAACGCGTCAGGCACGATCTCCGCTTCCAGCACCGCGATCGGATGCGGGCGCAGATGCGCGTTGAGCCCGTCGCGAAACCGGCCCGGCGGAAACTGCTTGTCGATATCGACATGCGCGACCTGGCCACGCGCATGCACTCCCGCATCGGTGCGGCCGGCGCCATGCACGCGCAAATCCGCGCCGGTCATCGCCTTCACGGCCGCCTCCAGCGCGCCCTGCACCGAAGGCAGCGTGTCCTGCACCTGCCAGCCGAAGAACGGCGCGCCGTCATATTCGATGGTGAGCTTGTAGCGGGGCATCTCAATCCAGCTCTATCCGACGTCATTGCCGGGCTTGACCCGGCAATCCATCGCCTGGGAAAGAGTTTTGTTAGAAGATGGATACGCGGGTCAAGCCCGCGTATGACGAGTTGACTAGGTGAACCTCGCTCCCGCCTTCAACGGCACGCCGCGCAGGAAGTCCGCGGCCTGCATCCGGCCCTTGCCTTCGCGCTGGAGCTCGATGATGCGGATGGCGCCCTCGCTGCAGGCGATGGTGAGCTTGTCATCGAGCACCTCGCCCGGCGCGCCCGACCCCTTCGCCAATTCACACCGCAGGATCTTGACGCGCGCATTCTCGCTGACGCCGGCAAGCTCGGCCCAGGCGCCGGGAAACGGCGACAGGCCGTGGATGTGGCGCAGCACGGCACGCGCCGGCTTGCTCCAGTCGATCCGCGCCTCCGCCTTGTCGATCTTGGCGGCATAGGTAACGCCGTCCTCGCTCTGCTTCTTGAGCTGAAGCCCATCGCGGGCGAGCGCGGCCATCGCCCGCACCATCAGATCGGCACCGAGGCGGGAGAGACGATCGTGCAAATCGAGTGCAGTCATGTTGTCGGTGATTGCGAGGCGCTCGGCCATGGCGACATCGCCGGTGTCGAGACCGACATCCATCTTCATCACCATCACGCCGCTCTCGGCATCGCCCTCCATGATGGCGCGGTTGATCGGCGCCGCGCCGCGCCAGCGCGGCAGCAGCGAGGCGTGCAGATTGTAGCAGCCGAGTTTTGGCGCATCGAGGACCGCCTGCGGCAGGATCATGCCATAGGCGACGACCACGGCGGCATCGGCGTCGAACGCGCTGAACTCGTCGAGCGCTTCCTGGGTCTTTAGCGTCTTCGGCGTCAGCACGGGAATGCCGAGCTTTCGCGCAGCCTCCTCGACCGGCGTCGGCTGCAATTGCAGGCCGCGCCGCCCGCCGGGCTTCGGCGCGCGGGTGTAGACGGCGACGATCTCGTGGCCATGCGCGACGAGTTCGAGCAGCGTCGGCGCGGAGAAATCGGGCGTGCCCATGAAGATCAGGCGGAGGGGCATGTGGCTGCGTTCGGTGAGAGTTCTGATTCCCCATCATGCCCGGGCTTGTCCCGGGCATCCACGGTCTTGGCGACAAAGCAAGCAAGGCGTGGATGGCCGGGTCAAGCCTGGCCATGACGACGTGAGAGAGCCGAGCTCTACTCACTCCGCGCGCTTGGCGGCTTTCTCGAACTTCTTCATCACGCGGTCGCGCTTGAGCTTCGACAGATAGTCGACGAACAGGACGCCGTTGAGGTGGTCGATCTCGTGCTGGATGCAGGTGGCATAGAGGCCTTCGGCGTCCTCCTCGTGCACCTTGCCGTCGAGATCGGTAAAGCGCACGCGCACCTTCGCAGGGCGCTCGACCTCCTCGTAATATTCGGGGATCGAGAGGCAGCCTTCCTCGTAGACCGACAGTTCCTCGGACGAGGCGACGATCTCGGGATTGATGAAGACGCGCGGCAGCGGCGTGGTCTCGCCGTTCTCGTCGCGCTTGGCGAGGTCCATGGTGATCAGCCGCAGCGGCTGCGCGATCTGGATCGCGGCGAGGCCAATGCCGGGCGCGTCGTACATGGTCTCGAACATGTCGTCGGCAAGCTTGCGGATCTCCGGCGTGACCTTCTCGATCGGCTTGGAGACCAGACGCAGCTGCTTGTCGGGCAGGATGATGATTTCTCTGAGGGCCATAGCCGCGATTTAAGCCCCATGCCGGATGCGGTCAATGCGGAGAGGAACCTCGTCAACCTCCCGCTAACCATAAAACTTCAGCTTTCGTTAACCATAAAAATTAGGGGGTCGTTAACCGCCGCCGTTCCCTCTTCGTTCGCGGGAGTCCAGCGAATCGGCTAGAAGGGCGGAATGAACGAGATCATTTTCATGTTGGGCGACTGGCCGGTGCGCACGATCGATGCGCTGATCGGCTTCGGCGCCCTCGTCCTCATCCTCCTGGTGGTAATTGCCGTCGTGATCGCCCGCTCGGGCCGGCGCGGCGCGGAACTCGCGATGGCGCATGCGATCCGGGCCGACGAGCTCGAGGAGCGCCTCAGCGAGGTGCTGCGCGCCCAGAGCGAATCCTCTGGGAGGGTCGACGCCATGACCCAGGCGCTGGCCGGACGCCAGGCCGAGATGGCGCGCGCGGTCAACGAGCGGCTCGATTCGGTAACCCATCGCGTCGGCCAATCGATGGAGCACTCGACCCGCAACACCATGGAAAGCCTGCGCGCGCTGCACGAGCGGCTCGGCATCATCGACAGCGCCCACAAGAACCTCACCGATCTCACCACCCAGGTGACGACCCTGCGCGACGTGCTCGCCAACAAGCAGTCGCGCGGCGCCTTCGGCCAGGCGCGGATGGAGGCGATCGTCCAGGACGGTCTGCCGAAGGGCGCTTACGAGTTCCAGTTCACGCTCTCGACGGGAAAGCGGCCGGACTGCGTCGTGTTCCTGCCCGACCAGCGCCCGCTCTGCATCGACGCGAAATTTCCGCTGGAGGCGATGACGGCGTTGCACGACGCCCGCACCGACGAGGAGCGGCGCGTTGCCACGCAGCGGTTGCGCGGCGACGTGATGAAGCATGTCAGCGACATCGCGGAAAAATACCTCGTCACCGGCGAGACCCAGGAGATGGCGCTGATGTTCGTGCCGTCGGAATCGGTCTACGCCGAGATCCATGACGGCTTCGACGACGTGATCCAGAAGGCCTATCGCGCCCGCGTCGTGCTGGTGTCGCCCTCGCTGCTGATGCTCGCGATCCAGGTGATGCAGCAGATCATGAAGGACGCGCGCATGCGCGATGCCGCCGACCAGATTCAGACCGAAGTGATCAAGCTCGGCGACGATCTCGGCCGCCTTCGCGACCGCGTGGTCAAATTGCAGAAACACTTTTCCGACGCGAACGAGGACGTCCGCCAGATCCTGATCTCCGCCGACAAGATCGAAAAGCGCGCAGGACGCATCGAGGAGCTCGATTTCAGCAAGAGCGATGCGGAAGGGCCGCGGCTGGTGGCGACGGGCGCGGGTGAGCTGTTCCCGCGGAAGCTCCAGGCGGGGGAGTGACATCTTCACCTCTCCCCGCTTGCGGGGAGAGGTCGGATCGCCTCGGCGATGCAAAGCATCGTCCGGTGCGATCCTGGTGAGGGGGTACGGGTCCCTCCGCGACTTCATCCGCGGAGAGAGGCCCCTCACCCCGCCCTCTCCCCGTAAGAACGGGGAGAGGGAGACGAGGCATCACGGCCAGAATCTGCTAACACCGCCCCATGACCGCTCCCGACGCGACCTCCCCCGCCGCGACCTCCGCCCCCGCCGCCTCCTGGCGCGACAGCCTTGCCGTTTACCTGCAGCCGCGGGTGCTGATCGTGCTGTTTCTCGGCTTCTCCTCCGGCCTGCCGTTGGCGTTGTCGGGCTCGACGCTGCTGGTGTGGATGCGCGAGGCCGGGGTTGACCTGAAGACCATCGGGCTGTTTGCGCTGGTCGGCACGCCCTACACGCTGAAATTCTTGTGGGCCCCGCTGGTGGATGCGCTGCATGTGCCGCTGTTCACCCGGGCGTTCGGGCGGCGGCGCGGCTGGCTTTTGTTCTCGCAGCTTCTCCTGATCGTCGCGATCCTGCTGCTGGCGATGACCGACCCGGCCAGCTCGCCGTTCTACGTCGCGCTCGGCGCACTGCTGGTGGCGACGACATCGTCGACGCAGGACATCGTGGTCGACGCCTTCCGCGTCGAGAGTCTGCCGGAGAGCGAGCAGGCTGCCGGTATGGCGGCTTACGTTGCGGCCTATCGCATCGGAATGCTGGTCTCGACCGCGGGCGCGCTGTTCATCGTCTCGGGCTTCGAAGGCACCGGCATACCCCGCACCTCGGCGTGGATGTGGGGCTATGTGGTGATGGCCGCGATGGTGCTGATCGGCACGATCACCGCGCTGGCCGCGACCGAGCCGCCGCAATCCGCACAGGCGGAAGCTGCGACACAAACCGAGACCGCATTTGCGCGTGTGTTGAGCGCGGCGATCGGCGCGTTCTCCGAATTCCTGTCGCGCAAGGACGCACTCGCCGCGCTCGCCTTCGTCGTTCTGTTCAAGTTCACCGATGCCTTCTCGGGCACGATGACGGCGCCGTTCGTGATCGACCTCGGCTTCACCCGCAACGACTATGCGGCGATCGTGAAGGGCGTCGGCCTCGCCGCGACCCTGATCGGCGGGTTTGCCGGTGGTTTCGTCGCGCGGCGCTATCCGCTGGCAATGTCGCTCTGGATCGGTGGCGTGGTGCAGGCGCTGGCCAATTTGTCCTTTGCCTGGCTCGCAGTGGTCGGCACCAATCAATGGGCGCTGGCGCTCGCGATCTGCGCCGAGAACTTCACCAGCGCCATCGGCACCGTGATCTTCGTGGCCTACCTCTCGGCGCTCTGCCAGAACCCGCTGCACACGGCGACGCAATATGCGCTGCTCACCGCGCTCGCGGCGGTGGGGCGGACCTATCTGTCGTCGAGTGCGGGCTATGTCGCGGACACGACCGGCTGGCCGCTGTTCTTCGTGATCTGCGTGCTGGTGGCAATCCCGAGCCTGGTACTGCTGGCGTACTTGCAGAAGCGCGGGCACTTCGAGGCGCTGGGGCCGGTCAGGGTGTGATGGTCTCGTAGGGTGGGCAAAGGGCGCAACGCGCCGTGCCCACCATCGCGCCAGGAATTCGAGAGAGGTGGTGGGCACGCTTCGCTTTGCCCACCCTACGGCATCCCGCCTCGCCGCCCCTACTGCTTCTTGATCAGGCTCCACTTCGTGATCACGGCTTCGCTCATCTGGCCGGGATCGCTGGCGCAGGCGACTTCGTCGACCTTGACCGAGATTTCCTTGCCGACGAACGTCTTCAGCTGCGCCGCTTGCGCATCGCCGCTCGGAACGAGTTGGAACGTCTCGGGCCCGGTCTCGAGATTGCACAGCCCGTTCGGCGGCGGCAGGCGGCGCGGCTCGGACGTGATCTGGTAGGTCGCAACCCGCTTGCCGGCATTCTTGACGTCGCGCACTTTCAAGGCGTTCAACTCGCCGGACAACACCTCGCCGGCGTTGATCGGCTTGCCGGGCTTGGACGGCGGCGGCGCCCCGTCGTCCTGCTGCGCGGAGATGGCCGGGCTCGCCAGCAGCATCATCGTCGCGACCAAAGCCAAGCGTGTGGCGAAAAGTTTCGTCATGTCGTCCGTTCCGTAAAGTCTGGATGGCTAGAACAGGGTACGCTGCCGCATCGCGGCCGATAGCGTACCTTCATCGAGATAATCAAGCTCGCCACCGACAGGCACACCATGGGCCAGCCGGGTTACTTTTACGTTGGCGTCCTGGAGCAGGTCGGTGATGTAGTGCGCCGTGGTCTGGCCGTCCACCGTCGCATTCAGCGCCAGGATGATTTCGTGCACCCGAGAATCATGCGCGCGCGCCACCAGCGCGTCGATGGTCAGATCCTGCGGGCCGACGCCGTCGAGCGGCGACAATGTCGCGCCCAGCACATGATAGCGACCCTGGGTCGCATTGGCGCGCTCCAGCGCCCAGAGATCGGCGACGTCGGCGACGACGACGATGATGGCGTCATCGCGCTTGGGATCGGTGCAGACGGTGCAGGGATTTTGCGTATCGATGTTGCCGCAGGTCTTGCAGACCTGGACCTTGTCGAGCGCGACCTGCATGGCCGAGGCCAGGGGCATCATCAGCGCTTCGCGCTTCTTGATCAGATGCAGCGCCGCGCGCCGCGCCGAGCGCGGACCGAGGCCCGGCAGCCGCGCGAGAAGCTGCACCAGCCGCTCGATTTCGGGACCTGCAACCGCGCCCATCTTACTGGCCGAACAACCCCGGCGGCAGGCCGAGCCCGCCGGTCAGCGACTGCATCTTCTCCTGCATCGCGGTCTCCGCCTTGCGGCGCGCATCACCGAGCGCGGTGACAAGCAGGTCTTCGAGCACTTCGCGCTCTTCCGGCTTCATCAGCGAAGGATCGATCTTGATGCCCTTGACGTCCATCTTCGCGGTCATGCGCACGGCGACGAGGCCGCCGCCCGAGATGCCTTCGACTTCCACGTTGGCCAGCTGCTCCTGCATCTCCTGCATCTTGGATTGCAGCTGCGCCGCCTGCTTCATCATGCCGAGAAAATCAGCCATCGGTGCTCGTCCTTGGAAAAGATGGGCTCAGAGATCGTCGCCGTCGGAACCGTCGGGCGGATCGTCACTGCCATAGTCAGCGTTTATATTGGCTTCCGGCGTCTCGGGGGCAAGCCTGCGGACCTCGACAACCTTCGCGCCGGGGAAACGCGATAGCACCTCCCGCACGCGCGGATCGGCCTCCGCGGTACGGGCATGCTCCTGCTTCGCCGCCTGGTTCACCGAGCGCAGCGTCGGCTGGCCCTGCTCATTGGAGACGATTACCGTCCAGCGCCGGCCGGTCCACAGCTCGAATTTCTTCGCGAGCTCCGAGATCATGGTCTTGGAGGCGTTCGGCTCGAGCGCGACCTCCAGCCGGCCCTCCTCGAAACGGACGAGCCGCATGTCGCCTTCGAGCGCGCTCTTGGTCATGATGTCGCGCTTCTGCCCGGCCAGCGCGACGAGCTGGGTGAAGCTCGTGATGCGCAACGCCGGCGCGGCACCTTGCGGATCCGGCGCAGGTGCCGCCATCTGCGGCCGCGCACCACCACCGCCAAACGAAGGCGACGAGGTCGGCATGCGAACAGGCGCTGCGGACGCCGTCGGCGCGGCCGGTACGCTGCGTGCAGCACCGCCGCCGCTCGCGGCCGGCGCGCCGCCGCCATTCTGCTCCAGCATCCTGATCGCTTCGTCCGGCGTCGGCAGGTCGGCGACATAGGCGATGCGGACCAGCACCATCTCGGCGGCCGCCGCGGGGCGCGTCGCGGCTTGCACCTCGGCGATGCCCTTGAGCAGCATCTGCCACATCCGCGACAGCACGCGCATCGAGATTTTCGAGGCGAACTCCCGCGCGCGAACCCGCTCGGTCTCGCCATAGGCGACGTTGTCGGCAATCGCCGGAATGACCTTCACGCGGGTAACAAAATTGACGAATTCAGCGAGGTCCGAGAGCACGACGATGGGATCGGCGCCGACGTCGTACTGGTCGCGGAACTCCTTGAAGGCGGCGGCGATGTCGCCGCGCGCCAGCGAATCGAAGAGGTCGATGACGCGGGTGCGATCGGCGAGCCCCAGCATCTGCCTGACCGCATCGGCCTTCACGGTGCCAGCCGCATGGGCAATGGCTTGATCGAGCAGCGACAGCGAATCACGCACCGAGCCTTCGGCGGCGCGCGCGATGATGCCGAGCGCCTCGGGCTCGATCTCGACGCTTTCCTTCGCCGCGATGTTGGCGAGATGCTTCATCAGCACGTCGGCCTCGACCCGGCGCAGGTCGAAACGCTGGCAGCGCGACAGCACGGTGACGGGAACCTTGCGGATCTCGGTGGTCGCGAACACGAACTTGGCGTGCTCCGGCGGTTCCTCAAGCGTCTTCAGGAAGGCGTTGAATGCCGCCGTCGACAGCATGTGGACTTCGTCGATGATGTAGACCTTGTAGCGCGCACTGGCCGGCGCGTAGCGCACGCTGTCATTGATCTGGCGGACGTCGTCAACGCCAGTGTGCGAGGCCGCGTCCATCTCCAGCACGTCCATGTGCCGGCTCTCCATGATCGCCTGGCAATGCACGCCCAGGGTCGGCATGTGGATGGTCGGGCCCTTCACCGAACCATCAGGCATCTCGTAGTTGAGTGCACGGGCCAGGATGCGCGCGGTGGTGGTCTTGCCGACACCGCGGACGCCGGTGAGGATCCAGGCCTGCGGAATCCGCCCGGTTTCGAACGCATTGGAGACGGTGCGGACCACCGCTTCCTGGCCGATCAGATCATCGAAGCTGGAAGGACGGTATTTGCGCGCCAGCACCCGGTAGGGCGCGTTGCCGGCCTGGCCGGCGCTGTCGGGATTGGGAGGGGCGCCAGCGTCGGTCATCGGTCGATCCGCAATGAAATGTCTCTTGGCCGGCTTTTGCGGAAAGGAGCGCGCTGGCGGCTGGTGCCGCCGGCGCTGGTTCGCTCGAAAAACAGGTAGGAGACTGACGAGCGACCCGATCCGGACCTCGTTAGGGCTGCTTCCTTCCGGACCTGACCCGGTTGGCGAGTGGCTCGTCCACCGCCAATCTCCCGGTCCCTATTTGGGGCCAAAAGGGGCGGAAAGCAAGCGGCTATCGCCCTTGATTGACGGCGCCTGCCCAGCATCCGGGCAATTCCCGATCTGCCCAGCCGATAGGCTGTGCTTTCACTGGTGGTGCTGCCTTGGTATGAACCTGCCGGAACCTGTCCCAACCAGAAAAGCGATTGATCCCAATGGTTACACGTCGTGATGTTGCATCGATTGTCGGACTTGGCGCGATGACCGCGGCCGCGCTGGCTTCGCCGGCCGTGGCCCAGACCGCCGATCCGAACGAATCGACCTTCGCCCGCATCCGCCGCACCAAGAAGATGCGGATCGGCGCGGTCGGCGGCGGCGCGCCCTATTACATGAAGGATCTCTCCAGCGGTCAGTGGAAGGGCTTCTACATCGACATCGCCAAGGGGCTCGCCGACGACATGGAGGCCGAGCTCGAGATCACCGAGACGACGTGGGGCAATTCGGTGCTCGACCTGCAGGCCAACAAGATCGACATCTTCTTCGGCCTCAACCCGACCCCGAAGCGCGCGCTGGTGGTCGACTTCTCGGTGCCGGTGTTCAACAACGCCTTCGCTATCCTCTGCAAGAAGGACTTCAAGCCGAAGAGCTGGGCCGAGCTGAACTCGCCCGACATCAAGATCGCGGTCGACCAGGGCTCCTCGCACGATCAGGTCGTCAGCCGCCTGACACCGAAGGCGCAGATCACGCGGCTGAAGACGGCGGACGACGCCACCGCCGCGCTGCAGACCGGCCGCGTCGACGCGCAGTGCCTGATCACCATGCTGTCGCTGACCGTGCTGAAGAAGAACCCCTCGCTCGGCCAGCTCGTGCTGCCGACGCCGATCTTCGCGACCACCTCGAATGCCGGCTTCCGCCGCGAGACCGACAAGACCTGGCGCGACTACGTCAACACCTGGATCGACTTCAACAAGGGCCTCGGCTTCATCCGCAACGCGATCATCACCAACATGGAGCTGGTGGGCGTGACCGAGGCGGACATTCCGCCAGGCGTTTCGTTGTAACAACCGGTAAGGTTAGGCTGGCTATCTCCGCGCACCCCGCTCTGCCCCCTCTCCCGCTTGCGGGGGAGGGTTGGGGTGGGGGTCTCTCCACAAAGAGACTCCCCCAGAGGAGAGAGCCCCCCACCCGCCGCGCTCTGGCGCGCAAGTGCGCTGCCGAGCGCGTCGACCTCCCCCGCAAGCGGGAGAGGTGCACCGAGAACGACGCGACACCGTTCCAAGCTTTTCGCCGGCTGAGTAAAAACACACATGTATCAGTGGGACTTCGGCATCCTCTGGAGCTATCGCTGGCTGTTTCTCAACGGGCTTGGCGTCACCGTCGGCTTCACCGTGGTCATCGTCGTATGCGGGCTGCTGTTCGGCTTGTTCGGGGCGTTCGGCACCCTGTCGCGCTTTAGGGCGTTGCGTCTTCTCGCCCTCACCTTCATCGAGGCGTTTCGCTGCACGCCGATCCTGGTGCAGCTGATCTGGTTCTATTACGCGCTGCCGATCCTCGCCGGCGTCGAGATGACGCCGATCACGGCCTCGGCGCTGGCGCTCTCGCTCTATGGCGGCTCGTTCTATTCGGAGATCATCCGCGGCGGCATCATCTCGATCGACCGCGGCCAGTCCGAAGCCGGTGCCGCGCTGGGCATGACGCCAATCCAGACCATGCGGCGCATCGTGCTGCCGCAGGCGATCAAGCGCATGATCCCGGCGCTGATGAACCAGTCGATCATCCAGTTCAAGAACACCTCGCTGGTCTCGGTTCTGGCGGTGCCCGACCTCGTCTATCAGAGCCAGGTCGCCGCCCATGACAGCTACCGGCCGCTGGAGACCTACACCGCGGTCGCGGTCGCCTATGCGGCGATCCTGATCCCGCTCACCATCCTCGTCCGCCGCGGCGAGAAGCGATTGGCGGTCAGCGAATGAGCGAGGCATCAAAAATAGAGATCCGCAGCCTGCGCAAGAGCTTCGGCAGCAATGAGGTCCTGAAGAACATCAATCTCGACGTCACCAAGGGCGGCGTCGTGGCGCTGATTGGCCCGTCGGGCTCCGGCAAGTCGACTCTGCTCCGCTGCATCAATCTGCTGGTCGTGCCCGATGGCGGCAGCGTCCGCGTCGGCGACACCCGCTTTGCGTTCGGTGACGGCGCGAAGCTGCCTGATGTGAAGACGCTGGCAAAATTCCGCGCCACCACCGGCATGGTGTTCCAGCATTTCAACCTGTTCCCGCACATGACGACGCTTGAGAACGTGATGGAGGGACCGGTTACGGTGCGGCGCATGGCCAAGGCGGACGCCGAGACGCTCGCGCGCGCCCAGCTTGCCAAGGTCGGCCTTGCCGAGAAGGCCGACCAATATCCGGCGACGCTGTCCGGCGGACAGAAGCAACGCGTCGCGATTGCGCGGGCGCTCGCGATGGAGCCCGATGTGATGCTGTTCGACGAGGCGACCTCGGCGCTTGATCCCGAATTGGTCGGCGAGGTGCTGAACGTGATCCAGCAACTGGCCTCCGAAGGCATGACCATGGTGATCGTGACCCACGAGATCGCCTTTGCCCGCGAGGTCGCCGACCGCCTCATCTTCATGCGCGACGGTGTCGTGGTCGAGGAAGGCCCGGCGCGGCAGGTGATCGACAATCCAAAGGAAGCCGCCACGCGCGCCTTCCTCAGCCATTTCCACCGCACCGGCGCGCTGCCGCCGGCCACAACGGCATCGTGATGTCCGATATCAACCGCATCTATCTCGTCACCGGTGCCGCCAGCGGCATCGGCCGTGCCACCGCAAAACTGCTCGCGGCGCCCGGCGTCGGGCTCGTTCTGCACACGCGCTCGAACGAAGACGGACTTAAGGCGACCGCGGCGGAGGCCGAAGCCTGCAGTGCGGCCGTTGCAACGTGCCTTGGCGACCTCGCCGAGGAGACTGCCGCCACCGACGCCATCGCCGCCGCGAAAGCCGCCTTCGGCCGGCTCGACGGATTGATCCTGGTCGGCGGCCATGCCCGCCGCGGCAGCGCGATCGGCACGCCGGCGGATCAGTTCCGGCAGGCGATGGACGAGTCTGCGCTGGCCTTCACGCGTCTGGTTGATGGGGCGCTCCCACTGCTGCGCGCTGGGCGAGATGCACGGATCGTCGCCGTGTCCTCCTTCGTCGCGCATGCGATCCGGCCCGAATTCGCGCCGTTCGCGGCAACGGCGGCGAGCCGTTCCGCGCTGGAAGCCTTGGTGAGGCTGACCGCGATCGAGCTCGCCAGCGACGGCATCACCGTCAACGCGGTTTCGCCGGGCCTCATCGTCAAGGACAAGCCGAGCGAGAGCCGGCTGTCGCCCGAGCAGATCGCCGCGACCGAAGCGCTGATCCCGATGCGCCGCCGCGGGCGACCGGAAGAGGTCGCCGAGATCATCGCCTTCCTGGCATCCCCAAAAGCATCCTACGTCACCGGCCAGGTCTGGCACGTCAATGGAGGCCTGACATGACCGAAGCAACCGTCGAACGTCTCAGGCTGTTCCTGATCGAGAGCCCGATCAAGATGGCGCGCCTGCAGGGCGTCGGCAACGTCAAGGGCACGGTGAAGCGCGTGCTGATCGAGCTCACGTCCAGCGACGGCGTGATCGGCTGGGGCGAGGCTGCGCCGTGGGAGGTCTTTACGGGAACACCGGAAGCCGCGTTCGCCGCGCTCGATATTTACTTAAGGCCCATCGTGCTCGGCAAGCCGGTGCGCCGCATTCGTGCGCTGATGGCCGAGCTCGACCGCGCGTTGGTCGGTCACGCCGAAGCAAAAGTCGCCATCGAGATGGCGCTGCTCGACATCGTCGGCAAATCATCGGGACTGTCGGTCGCGGACCTGCTCGGCGGCCGCGTGCGCGACACGATTCCCCTCTCCTTCTCCATCGCCGATCCGGATTTCGCCGCCGATCTCGAGCGCATGCGAAAAATGGTTCCGGACGGCAACGTCATCTACAAGGTCAAGACCGGCGTGAAGCCGCATCGCGAGGATCTCGATCATCTCGAAGCGATCCGAAAGGAGTTCGGCGACAAGGTCGATCTGCGCGTCGACTACAACCAGGCACTCGCACCATTCGGCGCCATCAAGATTTTGCGCGATGTCGAAGAGTTCGCGCCGACCTTCATCGAGCAGCCCGTGCCGCGCAAATACCTCGACGTGATGGCGCAGCTCACCGCCGCGCTGGAAACGCCCGTGCTGGCCGACGAAAGCTGCTTCGACCGCCGCGACATGATGGAAGTGGTGCGCCGCGAGGCCGCCGATGCGGTCTCGATCAAGCTGATGAAGGCCGGAGGCCTGTTCGAGGCGCAGGCGATCATGGCCATCGCCGACATCGCCGGCCTGCCCGGCTACGGCGGCACGCTGTGGGAAGGCGGCATTGGCCTTGCCGCCGGCACGCAGCTGATCGCGGCGACGCCGGGCATCTCGCTCGGCTGCGAATTCTACATGCCGCACCACGTGCTGACCGAGGACGTGCTGGAAGAGCGCGTCGCCAACCGCGGCGGCCATGTCGTGGTGCCCGACGGGCCCGGCCTTGGCATTCGCGTCAGCGAAACCTCGGTCCGCGCCAATGCGCGGGTGCTGGCGGAGGCGTAGTTTCCGACATTCCGGGGGCGCGCGTAGCGCGAGCCCGGAATCCATAACCACAGGATCGAGTTTGGCGAGGGCTGGCAACTCCGTGTCTGCGCCAAGCTACTCCCTGTGGTGATGGGTCCCGGATCTGCGCTGCGCTTGTCCGGGACGACGATCGAGTATGCAGTTGGCATCCTTCCCCTCGCTAACTCCCTATCGTATGGTCGTGCCCAAACGCCCGTCCCCGTCGGGCCATCCGGAAACTCATATGCCCGAACCCGCCTGGTCGCTGCACTCCCGCCTGAAAGAGGACACCATCGACATCGGCGATCTGCCGCTGTCGAAAGTGCTGGTCATCAAGGACGCGCATTATCCCTGGCTGCTGCTGGTGCCGCGGCGCGCTGACGCGGTCGAGATCATCGATCTCGACGAGGTGCAGCAGGCGCAGCTGATGACGGAGATCTCCCGCGTCTCGCGCGCCCTGAAGGAGATCACCAGATGCGACAAGCTCAATGTCGCGGCGCTCGGCAACCTCGTGCCGCAGCTTCACGTTCACATCATCGCGCGCCGCACCAGTGACGCGGCCTGGCCGCGGCCGGTCTGGGGCGTGATGCCGCCATTGGCGCATGACGCCGCAGAGGTTCAGAATTTCATCAGCGCGCTTCGCCGCAAGATCTGGTTGGGTTGAAAGAACGATAATGTCAGCATTCAACGCATTTCCGCTGGGACAGCCGGCCTTCGTCACCAACATCCTCGATCGCGCCGCGCATCTGCGCCGCGACGACCAAAAGCTGTTCGCGATGGAGCAGAAGCCCTCCTCGCGCGCCTATGTCGTTTACCGCGACTCGCTCCTGATCAAGCGCGAGGGCGACAAGATTCGCGCGCTGCTCTCGATCGACGAGGCGCTGAAGTGCGGCGCCAATCCCGGCACGATCTTCCTGGGGCTGCGGGACGGCGCCGCGATGTTCGGCATGGGCCTGTCGCAGGCCGCCGCCGAGAAGCTGGTCGGGCGCGAGGACTACACCGTCACCGAGCTGCGCGGCATGGCGATGCAGGGCGCGATTCCGCCCGAGGAGCTGTCGGCGATCGCGATGGCGAAGTCGATGGTCGGTTGGCACCAGCGCCACGGCTATTGCGCCAATTGCGGCTCTCGCAGCGCGATGAAGGAAGGCGGCTGGAAGCGCGAATGCCCGGCTTGCAAGGCCGAGCATTTTCCCCGGACTGACCCTGTCGTGATCATGCACGTCGCCTCCGGCGACAAGTGCCTGCTTGGCCGCCAGAAGCAGTTTCCGGCAGGGATGTATTCCTGCCTCGCCGGCTTCGTCGAGGCCGCCGAGACCATCGAGGACGCGGTGCGCCGCGAGATCCTGGAAGAATCCGGGATCCGCTGCACCGACGTGCAATATTACATGACGCAGCCCTGGCCCTATCCGTCGTCGCTGATGATCGGATGCAGCGCGCGGGCTGTGAGCGAGGACATCGTCGTCGATCACTCGGAGCTGGAGGATGCGCGCTGGTTCACGCGCGAGGAGGCAGCCCTGATGCTGGCGCGAACGCATCCGGACGGGCTCGCCGGCCCGCATCCCTTCGCCATCGCCCATCATTTGCTCGGCCGCTGGGTGCACGACAAGAGCTGACCGCCGATGACTGCATCCGGGATCGCGCCGCGAATCCTCTGCATCGGCATTCCCGTGCGCGACCTCACCTTTCGGGTCGAGGCCGTGCCGACGCGCGGCAGCAAGGCCAACGCCAGCCACCTCGCCGAGATCTGCGGCGGCAACGCGCTCAATGCCGCGATCGCGATTGCGCGACTTGGTGGCCGCGTCTTTTTCGCAGGCCCCATGGGCGATGCGCGCGAGACATCGAGCGGCTTCATCCTCGACCAAATGGCGCAGGAGGGCATCGACACCACGCGCATCGTGCGCATGCCTGATGTGACCACGCCGGTTTCGGCGATCATGATCGAGCCCTCGGGCGAACGGACCCTCACGATCTATCGCGATCCCGGCCTGTGGAGCGTGAAGCTGCCCGATGCCGACGAATTGCTGGCCGATTGCCGCGCCGTCCTCGTCGAAAGCCGTTGTGCCTCATTCTGCGTTGATCTCTGCGCCGAGGCCCGGCGACGCGGCATTCCCGTCATCGTCGGTGTCGATCGCGCGATGTCGTTGCAGGACGGGCTGCTGACCGCCGCCTCGCATCTGCTGTTCGCCAGCGAGCAGGTGCAGGAGACCGCCGGTATCGCCGACGACGGCAAGGCGTTGCGACGCCTGGCCAGGCTGACGCCCGCCTTCCTTGCCGCAACCCGCGGTCCGCTCGGTAGCATCTGGCTGAACGAGGCAGGCGAGCTGGAGGAGACCGCGGCCTTCCCGGTCCAGGCGGTCGATACGCTCGGCGCCGGCGACGCCTATCATGGCGCCTTCGCGCTCAGCCTCGCTGAGGGCGGCGACGTGCGGCAGGCGCTGCGATTCGCCGCGGCCGCGGCAGCACTGAAATGCACTCGCCACGGCGGTGGCATGGCTGCACCCCAACGCATTGAAGTTGAAGAGTTTTTGCGAGGGAGGCCCTAGAGCAATTCCATGGATGAGCCGAGATTATGGGCTTGCTGGGGAAAGATTTTCTCTATATCAGGGAAATCAGCCCCTTAAATGGAACAAAGTTCTTCAAATGACCGACGTTGCCGTCCAGATCCCCGAGACCAGTCGCCGCCTCGATGCCATCGACCGCAAGATCCTGATGGTTCTGCAGGAGGATGCCTCCCTGTCCGTCGCCGAGATCGGCGACCGCGTCGGCCTGTCCTCGACCCCCTGCTGGAAGCGCATCCAGCGGCTGGAGGCCGACGGCGTGATCCTGAAGCGGGTGGCCCTTGTCGACCAGAACAAGATCGGGCTCGGCATCTCCGTGTTCGTCTCGGTGGAAAGCTCCGATCATTCCGACGCCTGGCTCAAGAAATTCGCCGAAGCCGTCAGCGCGATGCCCGAGGTGATGGAGTTCTATCGCATGGCCGGCGACGTCGACTACATGCTGCGCGTCGTGGTCGCGGACATGCAGGCCTATGACGTATTCTACAAGAAGCTGATCAGCGCCGTGCCGCTGAAGAACGTCACCTCGCGCTTCGCGATGGAGAAGATCAAGTCGGTGACGGCGCTGCCGATCCCGGCGGTGGTGGCGGCGTAGCAACTACCACACGAAAACTGTCATCGCCCGGTTTAACCGGGCGATCCAGTATTCCAGAGACCGCGATTGGATACGGAGAAGCTGCGGCGTACTGGATTCCCCGCTTTCGCGGGGAATGACAGCGGAGAGAGAGGCATGGATCGTGCCTCACTCAAGCAACCTCAAATCTTCTGATTGTACTCGCCGACTTCGGGATGCGTGCGCAGCACGCTGTTCACCATCTCGAACATGTCGTGCATGCGCTGCTCGGAGACCGGGCTTTCGACCACGACGACGAGCTCGGGCTTGTTCGAGGAGGCGCGCACCAGGCCCCAGCTTCCGTCCTCGACCGTGACGCGCACGCCATTGACGGTGACGAGATCGCGGATCGCCTGGCCGCCGATCTTGGCGCCCTTGGCCTGCAAGCCCTCGAAATGCTTCACCACCTGGTCGATGACGCCGTATTTGGTCTCGTCGGCGCAATGCGGCGACATGGTCGGCGACGACCATGTCTTCGGCAACGCGTCCTTCAGGTCCGCCATCGACTTGCCCGGCGCGCGGTCGAGCATGTCGCAGATCGCGATCGCCGACACCAGGCCATCGTCATAGCCGCGTCCATACGGCTTGTTGAAGAAGAAGTGGCCGGACTTCTCGAAGCCCGCCAGCGCGCCGGTCTCGTTGGTGCGGCGCTTCATGTAGGAATGGCCGGTCTTCCAATAGGCGACCTTCGCGCCCTGCTTCTGCAGCACCGGATCGGTGACGAACAGGCCGGTCGATTTCACGTCGACGATGAACTGCGCGTCCTTGTGGATCGCCGACATGTCGCGCGCCAGCATCACGCCGACCTTGTCGGCAAAGATCTCCTCGCCGGTATTGTCGACGACGCCGCAGCGGTCGCCGTCACCGTCGAAGCCGAGGCCGACATCGGCCTTGTGATGCAGCACCGCATCGCGGATCGCGTGCAGCATCTCCATGTCTTCGGGGTTCGGATTGTATTTCGGGAAGGTGTGGTCGAGCTCGGTATCGAGCGGGATCACCTCGCAGCCGATCGCCTCCAGCACCTGCGGCGCGAACGCGCCGGCGGTGCCGTTGCCGCAGGCTGCGACGACCTTGAGCTTGCGCGTCAGCTTCGGACGAGAGGTGAGGTCGGCGATGTAGCGCGCCGGGTAGTTCTCGTGGAACTGGTAGGAGCCACCGGCCTTGTTCTTGAAATCGGCGCCCAGCACGATCTCCTTCAGCCGCGTCATCTCGTCGGGACCGAACGTCAGCGGACGGTTGGCGCCCATCTTCACGCCGGTCCAGCCATTGTCGTTGTGCGAGGCGGTCACCATCGCAACAGCGGGCACGTCGAGATCGAACTGCGCGAAATAGGCCATCGGCGTCACCGCGAGACCGATGTCATGCACCTTGCAGCCCGCCGCCATCAGGCCGGAGATCAGCGCGTATTTGATCGAGGCCGAATAGCCGCGGAAGTCGTGGCCAGTGACGATCTCCTGCTTCACGCCGAGCTCGGCGATCAGCGCGCCCAGCCCCATGCCGAGCGCCTGCACACCCATCAGGTTGATTTCCTTCTGGAACAACCAGCGCGCGTCGTATTCGCGAAAGCCCGTGGGCTTCACCATCGGCTCGGATTCGAAGGCGTAGGTGTTGGGCAGCAATACGGATTTCGGCTTGGGGAACATTGAGACGGTCTCGTGAAAAAGGGCAGGAATTGATGCAGCCTTAGCGAATGCCAGGCCGCAGCGGAAGGCGGGAATGAAGGCTTATGGCCGATAATTGCGGCAGTTTGGTAACGAAGAAACGTTACCGCAGAGGCGGTCGGGGCAAATAGCTATCTTGAAATGGACGGCGCTTGATCGCGAAAGGCTCCGCTTATTGCTCCAACACCATCTGGCCGTTGGAATATTCGAAGCGCTTCAGGCGGGAGAGGAAGGAGAGGCCGAGCAGGTTCTCCGACAGCGCCTCGTCGGGCAGCACCATGGCATCGACGTCGCGCACGACGAGACCGCCGACCTCGAGCATGGCGATGCGGGTGCGCGCGGCCTTGATGGTGCCGTTGGCGGTGGAGACGGTGGCGTTGTAATCGCTGCGCGAGGGACGCAGGCCAAAGCGGGCGGCCGAGGTCTCGTTCAGCGCAACCACGGAGGCGCCGGTGTCGAGCATGAAGCCGATGCGCTGGCCGTCGATCCGGCCTTCTGTCTGGAAATGACCGCGGCCATCGCGGGGAATGGTGAGGCTGCGGCCCCCGGCAGGCGCGGTTGCCGCGACGGCGACCGTGGTGCGCGGCACCGAGGTTGCGGAGGCGGAGCTCATCTTGTCCGCCATCTGCGCCATGAAGGTGCCAAGGCCGATCATGACGGCTGCGACGATCATAATGTTACGCATCACACCACTTCCGAGCCGGAAAGCTCGACTTCACCACGCGACACGCCAAGCCGCGACCATTGCTGCGGCCAGAGCAATGCTATTTTGACGAAAAGGATGAGCGAACGGTTAATGGGGGCGACTTGAACCTCTCCCCTCTCCCCTCTCCCCGCAAGAGCGAGGCGAGGAAGAAAACATCTCACGTCCCGCGCGGCTTGGCGCGTCGGGTCGGCACTGCGCTGGCCGGATCGTCCGGCCAGGGATGACGGGGATAGCGGCCGCGCAGGTCGGAACGGACCGCGGCGTAGCTGCCGCGCCAGAAACCGGGAAGGTCGCGCGTCACCTGCACCGGGCGCTGTGCCGGCGAGAGCAATTCCAGCACCAGCGGCACCTTGCCGGCCGCGATCGAGGGATGGCTGTTGAGGCCGAACAATTCCTGCAGCCGCACCGCGATGGTCGGCCCCTGCTCGGCCTCGTAGTCGATCGCGAGCACGCTTCCGGTCGGCGCCTCGAAATGCGTCGGCGCCTCGCGATCGAGCCGCGCACGCATCTCCCACGGCAGCAGCGCCATCAACGCGTCGGAGAGATCGCCGGGCGAAACGTCCTTGAGCGCGATCTTGTCGTAGAGCGCCGGCACCAGCCAGTCGTCGCGGCGCGCGATCAATCCCTCGTCGGACAGGTCGGGCCAGCTGTCGCCCTCGGCCCTGCGCAAGAACATCACCCGGTCGCGCCATTGCTTTGCAGCCTTCGACCAGGGCAGCCGATCAAGGCCGGCGGCGATCAATCCATCCGCGAAGATGCGCGCGGTGTCCTCGGAGGGCGAGACAGCAAGTGTCGCCTCGGACAGCGTGATCGCGTGCAGCACGCGCTTGCGCCGCGCGCGCAATGCCATCGCCCCGCGATCGAACGAGATCTCGTCCGCGCTCTCGATATGCTCGGCGAAATTCCGCTCGATCTCGCTCTCAGTGATCTGCGCAGCGAGCAGGATACGCCCACTCGCCGCCGTTCCCGTCATCTCGCCAATCGCGATATAGGGCGCCCGGGCGAGCGAGGAGGTCTGCTCGACCGCGGCGCCACGGCCGTTGGCAAGCACGAAACTGCCATTGCCGCGATTGCGCGCGACACGATCCGGGAACGCATAGGCCAGCATCAAACCGGTCGAGAGATCATCCTGTGGCCCCGCCTTCTCCGAAGCCGCCACTTGCGAGGCCCAGCGCCGCGCCAGATCGCGCGCGCTGGCGGCGCGCGGCGAACGGTCGCGGCGAAACTGGTCGCGCCGATGCTCGAGATCGACACTGTCGCCGCCAAGCCCCCGCTCGGTGATGATGGCCGCGATCTCGGCGGCGGCCTCGCCCTCGCCTGCGCGATGCGAATCCACGATCATGCGCGCCAGCCGCGGCGGCAGCGCCAGTGCACGCAGGCTTTTTCCCTCTGCGGTGATGCGGCCATCGCCATCGAGTGCGTTGAGCTCGGAGAGGAGGCTTTTTGCCTCCTTCCAAGCCGGCGCCGGCGGCGGATCGAGGAATGAGAGCGCCGAGGGGTCGGCGACGCCCCATTGCGCGAGATCGAGCACCAGGGAGGACAGGTCGGCACTCAGGATTTCCGGCTGGGTGTAGGGCGCGAGCGAGGCCGTCTGCGGCTCGTCCCAGAGCCGGTAACAGACACCTGGCTCGGTACGGCCGGCGCGACCGCGGCGCTGATCCACTGCCGCGCGCGCGGCGCGCACGGTCTCGAGCCGGGTCAGCCCGATGTCCGGCTCGTAGCGCGGCACGCGAGCAAGACCGGAATCGACCACGATGCGTACGCCTTCGATCGTCAGCGAGGTCTCCGCGATCGATGTCGCCAGCACCACCTTGCGCATGCCTTTGGGAGCAGGCGAAATGGCGCGATCCTGCACGGCGGCGTCGAGCGCACCGAACAGCGGCACGATCTCGATGCTGGCGTCCTGCACGCGTTCGCTGAGAAAGTTCTGGGTGCGACGGATTTCGGCGGCGCCCGGCAGGAATGCCAGCACGGAGCCGCTGTCGGCGCGCAGCGCCGATGCGATCGCATCCGCCATCTGCCGCTCGATGGGCGCATCCGCCTTGCGGCCGAGATAGCGCGTATCGACGGGAAAGGCGCGGCCCTCGCTCTCGACGACGGGTGCATCGCCAAGCAGCTTTGCAACGCGCGCGCCATCGAGCGTTGCCGACATCACGAGGATGCGCAAGTCCTCGCGCAGGCCGGTTTGCGCGTCACGGGCCAGCGCCAGGCCCATGTCGGCATCGAGCGAGCGCTCGTGGAATTCGTCGAACAGGATGGCGGCAACGCCTGACAGCTCGGGATCGTCGAGGATCTGGCGAGTGAAGATGCCCTCGGTCACCACCTCGATGCGCGTGGTGCGCGAGATCTTCGAGCCGAACCGGACGCGATAGCCGACGGTCTCGCCGGCGCGTTCGCCCAGCGATTTGGCCATGCGGTCGGCGCTGGCCCGCGCCGCGATGCGCCGCGGCTCCAGCACGATGATCTTCTTGCCCTTCGCCCAGGGCGCATCGAGCAAGGCCAGCGGCACCCGCGTGGTCTTGCCGGCCCCGGGCGGCGCCACCAGCACGGCGGCATTGTTGGACTCCAGCGTGCGCGACAAATCGTCGAGCACGGCATCGATCGGGAGGGGTGTGTCGAAACTGCGGGGCAAGATCTCGCATCCGTCATCACCCGCCTTGCGCGCCGGGCGGGTGATCCAGTCAACTCAGATCCCGATCATCACGAAGATCGGGATTACTGGATACCCCGCCTTCGCGGGGTATGACAATCGTGTGTGGCGATCAGCCCTGCACAGGCGGGCGGCCGATGCTGTCATAGGTGAAGCCGGCGGCTTCCATGTCTTCGGGGCGGTAGATGTTGCGCAGGTCGACGACCACGGGCTGCGCCATGACGCTCTTCAGCCGGTCGAGATCGAGCGCACGGAACTGCACCCATTCGGTGACGATGACGAGCGCGTCGGCACCTTGCGCGCAGGAATAAGCGTCCTCGCAATAGGTGATATCGGGCAACTCGCCCTTGGCCTGCTCCATGCCGACGGGATCGAACGCCTTGACCTTCGCGCCCATGTCGATCAGGCCCGTCACCAGCGGGATCGACGGCGCATCGCGCATGTCGTCGGTATCAGGCTTGAAGGTGAGGCCGAGCACGGCGACAGTCTTGCCGCGCAAATTGCCGCCGAGCGCCTGGCTGACCTTGCGCGCCATCGCGCGCTTGCGATTTTCGTTCACGGCCAGCACGGATTCGACGATGCGCAAGGAGACGTCGTAATCCTGCGCGATCTTGATCAGCGCCTTGGTGTCCTTCGGGAAGCACGAGCCGCCGAAGCCGGGACCGGCATGCAGGAACTTGGTGCCGATGCGGTTATCCAGGCCAATGCCGCGCGCGACCTCCTGGACGTTGGCGCCGGCCTTCTCGGAGAGGTCGGCGATCTCGTTGATGAAGGTGATCTTGGTCGCGAGAAACGCGTTCGCTGCGTATTTGATCATCTCGGCGGTGCGACGTTCCGTGAACATCATCGGCGCCTGGTTCAACGACAGCGGACGGTAGATGTCGCCCATCACCTTGCGGCCGCGCTCGTCGGAGGTGCCGACCACGACGCGATCGGGAAATTTGAAGTCGCGGATCGCCGCGCCCTCGCGCAGAAACTCGGGATTCGAGGCGACCACGACGTCGGCATTGGGATTGGTCTCGCGGATGATGCGCTCGACCTCGTCGCCGGTGCCGACCGGCACGGTCGACTTCGTCACGACGACGGTGAAACCGGTGAGCGACCGCGCGATCTCTTTCGCTGCGGCGTAGACATAGGAGAGGTCGGCGTGGCCGTCGCCGCGGCGCGACGGCGTGCCGACCGCAATGAACACGGCATCGGCATCGGCGACCGGCTTGGACAAATCGGTGGTGAAGTCGAGCCGCTTGGCCTTGACGTTGGTCGCGACCAGCTCGTCGAGCCCGGGCTCGTAGATCGGGATCTCGCCGCGATGGAGCGCCGCGATCTTCTTCTCGTCCTTGTCGACGCAGGTGACGTCGTGACCGAAATCAGCAAAGCAGGCTCCGGACACCAGTCCCACGTAACCCGTGCCGATCATCGCGATGCGCATGAAAATCCCTGTTTTAGATTGGTTAACGAAACCCCGACACGGGGCGGTTTAGCATTTTCCCGAGGGGAGGGAACAGTCCGCAGGCAAAAAAGCGGCATGGGAGTTGAACCGGTAAAGAAGTCGGAAACCGTGCAGGCCCCACACTGCCCCGCACCCGAACAGGACGGGGCGGAACGCGCCTCGAAAAGAGACACCATGGCACCATCTGGCACAATTGCAGGGAGCGGAGGCAGCCAATTCCCTTCTGCCGCGCGTGTCGACTGGATCGACTACGCCAAGGGCATTTGCATCATCATGGTCGTGATGATGCATTCGGTGCTGGGGGTCGAGCTCGCCGCCGGCCAGACCGGTTTCATGCATGTCGCCGTGGCCTTCGCAAAGCCGTTCCGGATGCCGGATTTCTTCCTGATCTCGGGCCTGTTCCTGCCGCTGGTGATCGATCGGGACTGGCGAACCTATCTCGACCGCAAGGTGGTGCATTTCGCCTATTTCTATGTCGTCTGGGTGACAATCCAGTTCGGCTTCAAGGCGCCGGCTTTCGCGGCGGAGACGAGCTGGCACCACGTTGGCCTCCTGTATCTCGAATCCTTCATCGAGCCGTTCGGCACGCTGTGGTTCATCTATCTGCTGCCGGTCTTCTTCGTCGTCACAAAACTGACACGCAAATTCCCGCCGCTCGCGATCTGGCTGGTCGCCGCCGCCCTGGAGACAGCCCGGATCTCGACCGGCTGGACCGCCATCGACGAGTTCTGCTCACGCTTCGTCTATTTCTATTCGGGCTATCTGTTCGCGCCTTACGTGTTCGCGCTGTCGGATCGCGCGCGGAAGCATCCCGTCCTGGCGCTCGTAGCGCTCGCGACCTGGGTGCTGGTCAATGCCGGCCTCGTCGCGTCGGGGGCCAGCGAATGGAAGATCGTCTCGCTCGTGCTCGGCTTTGCCGGTGCCTGCGCCATCATCACGATGGGCACGCTGCTCGCACGCGCGCAGTGGCTGAATTTTTTTCGCTTCTGCGGCGAGCATTCGATCGTGATCTATCTCGCCTTCTTCCTGCCGATGGCGGCGACGCGGACGCTGCTGCTGCGCACCGGCATCATTCCCGACATCGGCACGGTTTCGCTGTTCGTCACCGTCGCCGGCGTGCTCGGAGCGCTCGCGATCTGGCGGGGCGCCTTGCTGTTCAATGCACGCTTCCTGTTCGAACGGCCGGAGGCCTTCTGGATTGCGCCGAAGAAGGCGGGGCCGGTGTTGCAGGCGGCGGAGTAGTCATTGGTCGTCCCTGCGAAAGCAGGGACCCATACCGCGTGATTTGTCGATGGATCGCGGTCTTCGTACCGGAGCTTAGGCACAGTCAGCCTTCGCCAAACTACTCCCTGTGGTTATGGGTCCCCGCGTTCGCGGGGACGACGAGAGGTGTGTGAATTGCGCCAAAAATCCCCGTTCCGAGGCTGTCAAAGCCCGCAAAAATTCATACATTGCGGCCATGCCAAAGACCTCCCCGAAGACCTCCGCCAAAGCCGATACCCCCACTGCCGCGCCAGCTGCTGCCAAACCGGTTGCGGCTAAACCGGTTGCAGCAAAGCCGGCCGGCAAGGGCGACCACATCTTCCTGGTCGACGGTTCCGGCTACATCTTCCGCGCCTATCACGCGCTGCCGCCGCTGAACCGCAAGTCGGACGGGCTGCAGGTCAACGCCGTGCTCGGTTTCTGCAACATGCTGTGGAAGCTGCTCCGCGACATGCCGGAAGACAACCGGCCGACGCACCTCGCGATCATCTTCGACAAGTCGGAGGTCACGTTCCGCAACAAGATCTACCCGGAGTACAAGGCCCACCGGGCGCCGGCGCCTGACGATCTCATCCCGCAATTTGCGCTGATCCGCGAGGCGGTCCGCGCCTTCGACCTGCCCTGCCTGGAACAAGTGGGCTTCGAGGCCGACGACCTGATCGCAACCTATGTGCGGCAGGCCTGCGAGCGCGGCGCCAGCGCGACCATCGTGTCCTCCGACAAGGATTTGATGCAGCTCGTCACCGATTGCGTCACCATGTACGACACCATGAAGGATCGCCGCATCGGCATCCCCGAGGTGATCGAGAAATTCGGGGTGCCGCCGAACAAGGTCGTCGAGGTACAGGCTTTGGCCGGCGATTCCACCGACAACGTGCCCGGCGTGCCCGGCATCGGCATCAAGACCGCGGCGCAGCTGATCACCGAATATGGCGACCTCGACCAACTGCTGTTCCGCGCCGGCGAGATCAAGCAGCCCAAGCGGCGCGAGGCGCTGCTCGAGAACGCCGAGAAAGCGCGGATCTCGCGGCAGCTCGTGCTACTCGACGACAAGGTCGCACTCGACGTGCCGCTCGACGACCTCGCCGTCCACGAGCCCGACGCGCGCAAGCTGATTGCCTTCCTGAAGGCGATGGAATTCACCACGCTGACGCGGCGGGTCGCCGACTATTCGCAAATCGATCCCGCCAATGTCGATGCCGACCCTGGCTATGCCAGCGGTGCCAGCGTGTTCACGACGCTGCCGCCCTCGGATGTCGTGCCTGCGCCGGGCGGCGATACGTCGGCGCAAGCCCGGGCGAAAGAGCCCAACAAGTCAGCGGGTAAGGAGGACAAGGCTGCGAGCCCGAAGGGCGCGCCGATCTCCCTGGCCGCCGCGCGCGAAGAGGCGCTGCGCAAGCTTCCGGTCGATCGCGCCAAATATCAAACGATCAAGTCGCTCAAGGAGCTCGACGCCTTCATCGCGCGCATCCACGATACCGGTCATGTCGCGGTCGAGATCCGCGGAAACTCGATCGATCCGATGCAGGCCGATTTCTGCGGCATCGCGCTGGCGCTGGCGCCGAACGAGGCCTGCTATGTGCCGCTGGCGCACAAGCAAGCTGGCGGCGGGGCCGGCCTGTTCGACGCCGGCCTTGCACCCGATCAGGTCAAGCATGCCGATGCGATCGAGGCGCTGCGGCCGGTGCTGGAATCGGCGGGCATTCTCAAGATCGGCTTCGATCTCAAATTCACCGGCGTCATGCTGGCGCAGCACGGCATCACCTTGCGCAACACCGACGATGCGCAGTTGATCTCCTATGTGCTCGATGCCGGCCGCGGCTCGCACGCGATCGAATCGCTGTCCGAGCGCTGGTTCGGACACGCCATGCTGAAGGAGAGCGAGCTGCTCGGCAGCGGCAAGGGTAAGATCACCTTCGACCAGGTGCCGATCGACAAGGCCGCGGCACTGTCGGCCGAAGGCGCCGACGTCGCCTTGCGCGTCTGGCGCGTGCTGAAGCCGCGCCTCGTCGCCGAGCACATGACCGCGGTCTACGAGACGCTGGAGCGTCCGCTGGTCGCGGTGCTTGCGCGCATGGAGCGGCGCGGCATCTCGATCGACCGCCAGGTGCTGTCGCGGCTGTCCGGCGACTTCGCCCAGACCGCGGCCCGCGTCGAGGCCGAGATCCAGGAGATCGCGGGCGAGCCGGTCAATGTCGGCAGCCCCAAGCAGATCGGCGACATCCTGTTCGGCAAGATGGGACTGTCAGGCGGCACCAAGACCAAGACCGGCGCCTGGTCGACCACCGCGCAGGTCCTGGACGAGCTGGCCGAGCAGGGCCATGACTTCCCGAAGAAGATTTTGGAGTGGCGCCAGGTCTCGAAACTGAAATCGACCTACACCGACGCGCTGCCGACTTACGTCAATCCGCAGACCCATCGCGTGCACACCACCTACGCGCTGGCCGCGACCACGACGGGCCGGCTGTCGTCGAACGAGCCGAATTTGCAAAACATCCCGGTGCGCACCGAGGACGGCCGCAAAATCCGACGCGCCTTCATCGCAACACCCGGGCACAAGCTGGTCTCCGCGGACTATTCGCAGATCGAGCTGCGGCTGCTGGCGGAGATCGCCGACATTCCCGTACTGAAGCAGGCCTTCCGCGACGGTCTCGACATTCACGCCATGACGGCATCGGAAATGTTCGGCGTGCCGATCAAGGGCATGCCGAGCGAGATCCGCCGCCGCGCAAAGGCGATCAATTTCGGCATCATCTACGGCATCTCCGCGTTCGGCCTCGCCAACCAGCTCGGCATCGCCCGCGAGGAGGCCTCGGCCTACATCAAGAAATATTTCGAGCGCTTCCCCGGCATCCGCGCCTACATGGACGAGACGCGCGATTTCTGCCGGCAGAACGGCTATGTCACCACGCTGTTCGGCCGCAAATGCCACTATCCCGACATCAAGGCCTCCAACGCCTCGGTGCGTGCCTTCAACGAGCGCGCCGCGATCAACGCGCGGCTGCAGGGCACCGCGGCCGACATCATCCGCCGCGCCATGACGCGGGTGGAGGATGCCCTCGCCGCAAAGAAGCTGTCGGCGCAAATGCTGCTGCAGGTGCATGACGAATTGATCTTCGAAGTGCCCGACGCCGAGGTCGAGGCGACGCTGCCCGTCGTGCAGCACGTGATGCAGGACGCACCGTTCCCGGCCGTGCTGCTGTCGGTGCCGTTGCATGTCGATGCGCGCGCGGCGAACAACTGGGACGAGGCGCATTGAGGCGGCTCTTTACCTCTCCCGCTTGCACGCGCTGACGCCACACAGCCGGTGTCGTCCCCGCGAAAGCGGGGACCCATAGCCACTGGATCGGGTTTGGCGAAGATTGCCCATGACTATCGCGCGTCAAACTTCTCCCTGGGGGTATGGGTCCCCGCGTTCGCGGGGACGACGTTGGAGTGACATGCGAGAACCTGAATTGTCCTCCGAGCAATTGCGCGATGGCCCCACCGCGCCTCGCATATTAGAACCGTGCCATCTCCCGCACCGGTTCACCCATGCCCCCCACCTCCGCTTTGCTCGGCTTCGCCCTCGTCTGCCTTGGCCTCGTGCTCACGCCGGGGCCGAACATGATCTACCTGATCTCGCGCTCGATCACGCAAGGACCGGCGGCGGGCATCGTCTCGCTCGGCGGCGTCGCGCTCGGCTTCGTGTTCTACATGCTGTGTGCGGCGTTCGGCATCACGGCGCTGCTGCTCGCCATTCCCTTCGCCTATGACGCGCTGCGCTTCGCCGGCGCGGGCTATCTGCTCTGGCTCGCCTGGCAGGCGGTGAAGCCGGGCGGGCGCTCGCCATTCCAGGTGAAGCAGCTTGCCATCGACAGCCCGCGCAAATTGTTCGCGATGGGTTTTGTCACCAACCTGCTCAACCCAAAGATCGCAATGCTTTATCTCGCGCTGCTGCCGCAGTTCATCGATCCCACCGCAGGCAGCGTGCTGACGCAGTCGATCGTGCTCGGGGCAATCCAGATCGCGATCAGCGTCAGCGTCAACGCGATGATCGCGCTCGCGGCGGGATCGATCGCGCTGTTCCTGGCGAACCGGCCGAGCTGGATGCTGGTGCAGCGCTGGCTGATGGGCACGGTGCTGGCCGGGCTCGCGGTGCGGATGGCGGTCGAAGCGAAGAAGGTGTGAGGTTCTTTCTTCACCCTCCCCTGGAGGGGGAGGGTCGCTGCGCATGTAGCGAAGCGGAATGCGTAGCGGGGTGGGGTGAAGGTCCCTCCCCGTCCAACAGTGCCCGAGTGGAGAGATCACCCCACCCCGCTCGCGCTTCGCGCGATCGACCCTCCCCCTCCAGGGGAGGGTAAGAGCGAAGCCTCAATCCAGCTTCGCCTCCATGCCCCGCTTCACCGCCGGGCGCGCCATCAAGGCCTCGTACCAGCGCTTGACGTTGGGGAAGTCGGCCAGCTCAACCTTGTGGCGAGGGTGGCGCCAGGCCCAGCCCAGGATGGCAAAATCGGCAATCGAGAGGTCGCCGGCGACGAAGTCGCGGCCGTCCAGCTGGCGGTCGAGCACGCCGTAGAGCCGGCGGGTCTCAGCCATGTAGCGCTTCAGGCCGTAGGCACGGTCCTGCTCGTTCTCGAGCGCGATGAAATGATGCACCTGGCCCGGCATCGGGCCGAAGCCGCCCATCTGCCACATCAGCCATTCATAGACCGGGATGCGGGCGCCCAGCGATTTCGGCAGGAATTTGCCGGTCTTTTCACCGAGATAGAGCAGGATCGCGCCTGATTCGAAGATGCTGACCGGCTTGCCGTCCGGCCCTTCGGGGTCGACGATCGCAGGGATCTTGTTGTTCGGGGAGAGCTTGAGGAACCCCGGCGCCATCTGTTCCCCCTTGGTGATGTTCACCGGGATCACCTTGTAGGGCAGCCCCATCTCCTCCAGCGCGACCGAGATCTTGCGGCCGTTCGGCGTGTTCCAAGTGTGCAGCTCGATGGTCATGCCTTGCTTCCTTCCCCAACAGGTTTGGCATCCCACCTACTCCAGAACGTCGCGCCCCCACAACCGGCGGTCCGGGATGGCCGATCCCTGTTGACGAGGGACGCCCCCTCTGGAATGTCGCGGCTGTCGCGGATAAATTCCGCCTCCTCCAAAAACGCTCCCGAGGGACCGCCGTGTCGAAATCAGCCTCCCGCGCCCGCCTGTTCGAAATCATCCGCCGGCGCTCATTCGGCCGCGGCGAGGTGACGCTCGCGTCGGGCCGCAAGAGCGATTTCTACTTCAACCTCAAGCCGACCATGCTCGACCCTGAGGGGGCGACCCTGCTCGCCGAGCTGACCTATGAGGCGCTGAAGGACGACAATCTCGATTTCATCGGCGGGCTTGAGATGGGCGCGGTGCCGCTCGCCGGCGCGCTGGCGCAGATCTCATGGATCAAGGGCCATCCGATCGCGGCGTTCTTCGTGCGCAAGAAGCCGAAGGAGCACGGCGCGAAACTCGCGATCGAGGGCCTGCCCAAGGGCGAGACGCTCGAGGGCAAGCGCGTCGTGATCGTCGAGGACGTCACGACGACAGGCGGCTCGGCGATGAAGGCGGTGGAATCGGTGCGCGAGACCGGCGCCGAGGTGGTGCTGGTGCTGACCATGGTCGATCGCGAGGAAGGCGCCACCGACACGTTCGGTGCGGCCGGCCTGCCGTTCCGTTCGCTGTACAAGGCCTCGGAATTCTTGAAAGCCTGACGCGGCGAAACATCCCTCGCCGTCATGCGTCAGTGTGCCCCGGACGCAACCATCCGTCCAAAGCTGCGCCCGGCCCTAAAGAGGCCACCGCCTCGTCTTGAAACCGCCTCCGCTCAACTGCTCATTTACCATCGCGCCTTATGGTGAATCATGTGCTGAGACCCCTTGAGGTCCCAGCCGGTTCGGAAGCGTCGGGTGGAGTAAGCGTTTGCGTACAGTCCTGTCCCATGCGCGCCGGCGGCGTCGCGCGATGCTTGTGGCCGCCACCCTTGGAGCACTTGCGGCTCCGGCCCCGGTTTCGGCCGAGGGCCTGTTCGATTTCTTCTTCGGCGGCATGCAGCAGCAGCGGCCGCAGCGCGAGGTGCCGCAACAGTCGAGCTCCTACGCCGATCCCTTCACCGGGCAGCAAAATGCCGCAACCCCGCAATATGTGCCGCCGACCCGCTCGGCGGCGGCTGGCGGCTCGGGCCCTGCGTTCTGCGTGCGCAGCTGCGACGGCAAATATTTTCCGCTGATGCGCGGCCTCGCCTCACCGGCGCAGATGTGTCAGGCGTTCTGTCCTGCCAGCGCGACCAAGGTCTATTTCGGCTCCTCGATCGACGGCGCCGCGTTGCTGACCGGCGAGCGCTACGCCGACAGCGAGAACGCGTTCGCCTACCGCAAGGCGCTGCGCGCCGACTGCACATGCAACGGCCGCGAGCCGGTCGGCCTTGCCCCGGTCGATCTCGCGCTGGACTCCTCGCTGAAAGCCGGCGACGTGATCGCCACCACTGACGGCCTCGTCGCCTATACCGGCATCCGCGTCGGCAACGACCAGGCTGCGGACTTCACCCCGGTTGCCTCCTATCCCGGCCTCACCGCGCAAGTCCGCGCCCGCCTCGGCGAGATGAAGGTGGCCCCGGTGCGGGCAGAGACAGTGTCGGCAGATGCGCCCGCTGCTGAGATCGTGCGTGAAACGCTGCCCGACGTGACGGTGCCGAAGACGCCAAAGCCGGCGAAGCGGGCGGGGTTGGATTAAGTCCAAGCCCTCACCACGCCGTCATTGCGAGCTTCGTCGCAAGGGCTCCTCGCAATGACGGAGGTTGCGGCACTATCGTCCGATAATCACCCCGATCACGTTCGGCGCCGCCAGATATTTCTCCTCGATCGCTGCGCGCGCGGCGGCGCGGTTGTCCGGCGTCAAGAGGCCGCGCTTCTCGGCCAGGATCATCCAGCAAAAACCCCACCAGTCCGTCAGCATGCCCTGATCGCCGACGAGGTCGTAGCCCTGCTCGGCCGCGAAGATGCGCGCATGCGCTTCGTCCAGCGTGTCCAGGAACAGATGATCCTCGGTCGAGAACAGGTCGTCGCTGACATCGTCGATGGTGTAGCCCCAGATCGACTGGCACACCGCATTGAACTCGCGGTCGAACTGGTCGTCATCGATCCTCTGGCGCCGCGCCGCCTGATGCAGCCGGGATAGCGAGCGCGCGAAATCGGCGATCCGGGTGAGGGCAAATTGATCGAAGGCGATGGTGGACATGTAGTCCTCGCAAAGTCTGACAGACGCTAGATATTGTATCGGCAACGCGCCGAATCACAATGATATATCAAAGACTTGCTAAAGTGTTCTTAATTTGTTCCGAACTCGGCGACTGTCCCCGCCAGTTTTGATCGCCCGAAATGAAAGGGGCCGCCTCGCAGCGGCCCCTTGCCGGTTACAATTCTTGTTCGGGATGAGAAATTCCAGCCCCGGCAAGCGCAAAGTTAGAGCCGGCAACGCGCTTGGGCGATTCCGGAAAACTACTGAACGTAGTGCTGTCCCAATTTTTGGCCTCAGGAGCAGCGTGAAGCCGCAATGGCGTGGACGCGGCGGTCGCCGAGCAGATGGGCGACAAAACCATTGGCCGGAAAGATCTTTGCGAAGGCGGCGTCGCGGATGCTGAGGCCGCCGGCATAGGCGCCGAACGCCGGCATCACCGCACGCATCCCGTCGGAGGCGAAGCAGCGGCGCTCCATCGAGCGGCCGCGCGCGGAGACGCGCGCCTTGGGATGGAGATGGCCGGCGATCTCGCCGCGCGCGCCGGTCGGCTCGTGGCGGAAGGTGATCGGGCCGATCGCGACCTCGTCGGCGACCGTGCCGCCGAGATCGCGCGGCAGCATGGGATCGTGATTGCCGGAAATCCAGATCCAGTCGCGGCCGGTCTGGAGCGCGGCGACGGCATCGCGATCGTCGGCCGACAACCGCTCATGCGCCGTGCGGTCGTGAAAGCTATCGCCGAGTGCGATCACGGTACGCGGATCATGGCGGGAGATGACAGCAGCGAGACGGCTCAGGGTGGCGAGCGTATCGTAAGGCGGCAGCAACACGCCGCGGGCGGCGAAGCTGGACCCCTTTTCCAGATGCAGGTCGGAGACGACGAGCAGGCGCTGCTCGTCCCAGAACAGCGCGCCGGAGAGATCGGCGGCGAAGGTCACATCGCTGATGGTGACTGTGGACACGCGCATGTCGACATCTCCTGAAACCTGCGCGCCTGTCGTCACGTCTTACCCGCTTCTATCCATCGCCTCTTTGACGAGCTCATCGGCGGCTTCGGCCAAAAGCTCGTCTGCAGCTTCGCCATAGACTGACTCGCGGCCGATTTCCAGCATCACGGGCACGGCCAATGGGGAGACGCGGTCGAGTTCCCGGTGCGTGATGCGGCCGTGGATGCGGGCGAGCATGTCGCCGAGGCGGCGCAGATCGAGCAGGCCGGTGGCCGCATCGGCGCGCGCGGCGCGCAGCAGCACGTGATCGGCCTGGTGTTTTCGCAAGACATCGTAGACGAGATCGGTCGAGAACAGCACCTGACGGCGGCTCTTCTCTTCGCCGGTGTGGCGGCGGGCGATCAGGCCGGAGATGATCGCGCAGTTGCGGAAGGTGCGCTTCATCAGGGCGGACTCGGCGAGCCATGCCTCCAAATCGTCGCCGAGCATATCAGGGTCGAACAGCGCGTTGAGGTCGATCCGGCCATCACGGATCATGAAGGAGAGATCACCGAGCGCCCAGATCGCCACCGCATATTCGTTGGCGACGAAGCCGAGCGGCCGCGCGCGGGCGCGCTCCAGCCGGCGCGTCAGCAGCATGCCGAGGGTCTGATGCGCGAGACGGCCCTCGAAGGGATAGCAAACAATGTAATGCTTGTTGGCGCGCGGAAAACTCTCGACCAGGAGCTCGCGCACCGCGGGCACGCGCGAGACGTCCTTTTGCAGCGACAGCCAGTCGCGCACCTGCTCCGGTAAGCCGCCCCAGGCGCGGCCGTCATCGAGCAACCGGCGCACGCGCTCGGCGAGATAGGTCGAAAGCGGAAACTTGCCGCCCATGTAGGACGGCACTTTCGGGTCCTTGTCGTTGGCGCGGGAGACATAGACTTGGTCTTCGACCAGGGTTTCATAGCGCACCACTTCGCCTGAGAACACGAAGGTGTCACCGGGGCTCAAGCCCTCGATGAAGGCTTCCTCGATCTCGCCGAGCAACCGGCCGCCGCGCGCGATCACACCTGTCGACCCCGCTCCGCCGCCGCGCGAACGCACCAGGCGCACCTTCAGCATGTCGTCCTCGACGATGGTGCCGACATTCATCCGGTAGCTCTGCCGCACCTTGGGATTGGCGACGCGCCAGCGCCCCTCCTTGTCCTGCTTGATGCGGGCGAATCGTTCATAGGTCTTCAGCGCATAGCCGCCGGAGGCGACGAAATCGACGACGTCATCGAAATCCGTCCGCGACAAGTCTGCGTAAGGCGCGGCGGTGCGCACTTCGGCATACAGATCATCGCTGAGGAACGGCTCGCCGCAGGCACAGCCGAGCACGTGCTGGGCCAGCACGTCGAGCGCGCCGGTGCGCAAGGGTGGCGTATCCTGCGCGTTCTCGGCAATGGCATCGATGGCCACGCGGCACTCCAGCACTTCAAAACGGTTGGCCGGCACCAGCACCGCGCGCGAGGCTTCGTCGAGGCGGTGGTTGGCGCGGCCGATCCGCTGCATCAGGCGCGAGGAGCCCTTGGGCGCGCCGATATTGACGACGAGATCGACGTCGCCCCAGTCGACGCCGAGGTCGAGCGAGGAGGTGCAGACCACCCCGCGCAGGCGCCCCGCCGACATCGCGTCCTCGACCTTGCGGCGCTGCGCGACGTCGAGCGAGCCGTGATGCAGCGCGATCGCGAGGCCGTCGTCATTCATGCTCCAGAGATTCTGGAACAGCATCTCGGCCTGGCTGCGGGTGTTGACGAAGACCAGCGTGGTCTTGTTCGCCTTGATCAGCTCGTAGATCTCAGGGAGTGCGTGGCGCGCGCTGTGGCCGGCCCAGGGCAGGCGCTCGCGCGTATCCAGCATCTCGACCAGCGGCGGCGCCGCGCCGCCGGCGATGACGATGTCGGCTGCTCGCTCCCTGCCGTCGGGCTGCGGCACCAGGAAGCGCGCGAGCTGATCCGGCTCGGCCACCGTTGCCGACAGCCCGATTGCGCGCATCTGCGGCGCTAGCCGCCACAGCCGCGCCAGCCCGAGCGAGAGCAAATCGCCGCGCTTGGACGTCACCAACGCATGCAGCTCGTCGAGCACGATGCGCTTCAGCGAGGAGAACAGGAACGGCGCGTCATCCGAGGACAGCAGCAAGACGAGCTGCTCGGGCGTCGTCAGCAACACATCAGGCGGATAACGCCGTTGCCGCTGCCGCCGCGACACCGGCGTGTCGCCGGTGCGGGTCTCGACCTTGATCGGCAGCGCCATCTCCGCAATCGGCCGCTCCAGATTGCGCGCGATATCGACAGCGAGCGCCTTCAGCGGCGAGATATAGAGCGTATGCAGGCCACCGGTCCGCTGCACGCTGCGGCCGGTGGAGACGAGGCTCTGTTTCTCACCCGCCTTCCGTTCGGCCGCCTCGGTCGAAAGCTCCACCAGCGTCGGCAGAAATCCCGCCAGCGTCTTGCCGGCGCCGGTCGGTGCGATCAGCAGCGCGCTAGCGTCCTCGCGCGCCTTCTCCAGCAGCGCCAATTGATGCGCGCGCGGCGACCAGCCACGGGCTGCGAACCACGCGTTGAAGCGGTCGGGCAACAGCGCAGGCGTCTCGGCCTGAATTTTGAGGATGCGGCGCGGCACAGCATGACAGGTAAGCCGTAGGGACGCCTTCGTCGAGGGGTGCGACCCTCCCCGCCTGCGCGAGGAGGGCCAGCGCTCTCACGCCCCGGCCGGCACCTGATCCAGAAATCCGGTCACGCTTCTGATGCGGCCGTCCTTCAGCACGGCGAAATCGGTGCCCTTGATAGGGCTGTCAGTGCCGTCGGGACCAAGTCCCCATGAAAAGCGGATGTGATCGCCGTAGCCGTTGGGCTCGCCGATCAGCTTGAACTTGAAATCGGGAAAGCGCTGCTGCACGCCTGCGATCAGCGCCTCGATGCCGTCGCGGCCGTGGCCCTTCATCAAGGGATCGACATAGCTCGCATCCGTCGTCCAGTTGTCGCTGAGCAGCTCGCGGCGCCGGCCGGCCGTGCGCTCGTTCCAGAGCTCGATGTAGCGGCCGGCAATGGTGATGGGGTCGGTCATGGTGCTCTCCTTCGATGACGCCGTATTCGGCTGTCCCTGACTATCGAAGGTTCACGCGCGCTTATCGATTACCTCGCAGGTCATCGTTGCGCGAAAAAAATGGAGCGCGATGATGTCGTCATCGCGCTCCATTCGCATGCCAATTGGTCGTGAAGATTACTTCGCGGCCGTGACCATGATCTCGACGGTGTATTGCGGCGCCGCCAGCTTGGCTTCGACGGTGGCGCGGGCGGGGGTATTGCCGGCCGAGACCCAGGCGTCCCACACCGCATTCATCTCGCCGAACGTCTTCATGTCGGTGATGTAGATCGTGGCCGAGAGCAGCTTCGACTTGTCGGTGCCGGCCTTGGCGAGATGGCCGTCGATGGTCGCCAGGATGTCCTGGGTCTGCTTCGTCACGCTTTCGCCGGCGGCCTTGTTGGCGACGACACCGGCGAGATAGACGGTGTTGCCATGCACGACGACCTGACTCATGCGCGGGCCGGTTTCGAAACGCTGAATGCTCATTTACGGATCTCCTCACTGGAATGGCGGCCCTGTCTAGCCTAGCACCTCGCGCCGTGCCACCCCGGGCACGCATGCGTTGCCTGCGGCGCATGCGTTGCCGGGCACGCATGCCGTCAACGCCCAGCATGTGCGCCTCACGGAAACTGACTGAAAAAAGCCCAGATCGTCTCGGCGCCATCGATGTCGCCGTTCTGCGGCCCGAGCAGGCCGGCTGCGACCCTCGGGAAGCGGGCATCCGGAGAAAATCCAGGCATGCGGTGGCCGCCATGGTTGATGCGATAGAGCACGACGTCGTGTCCCCTCGGGCAGCGCGATGAGATCCGGGTCACTGTCGATTGGTCTGCAGGCGCCTTGTCGGGCAAGTCGGTCACGCTGGCATCGTCGGTCTCGCAGCCATTAAGCTTGCGCCAGAACGCCAGCGTCTCCTCGGTCGACCAGAACCCGTCTGCGGCAAAATAGCTCGACCCGCGTCCTCCCGCGTAAGGGACCAGCGGGTCGGCCGTGCCGTTCATGAGCAGCATCGGCAGCGGCCGTGACGGATGGCAGGTGACGGCGGCCTCGTCGGTGAGATTCATGATCACGCTCGCACCGGCCGCAAACAGATCGGCGCGGGCGCAGGCCATGGTCATCGCCATGGCGCCGCCATTGGAGACGCCCGCGATGAAGACGCGCTTTGCATCGGCGGTGCCGTCGGCCACCAGCTTCTCGACGAGCTTTGCGAGGAAGGTGACGTCGTCGGTGCCCACCGGCGGGCCGCGCAGCGCCGGCCCTGCCTTGGTTCGCGCATCCGCCCATGCATGGTTGAGGCCATCAGGAAAGACCACAGCCAGGCCCTCGCGCTTGGCGACCTGCGGCCACGCCGTCCGCGCGATCATGTCGGCGCCGCGCTGGGTCTTGCCGTGCAGCACGATGACGAGCGGTGCCGGCTTCCTGGCCGGCAATTGCGCACTGTAGGAGCGCTTTGCGCCGTTGACGTCGATCGTCTCGGCGGATGCGATTGATGCGGCGGCCAATGCAGCAACCACCGCCCCGATGCACATCCACCGCCGCACGATCTAGCCTACCGCTTTCGCCGCGGCCCGGCCCGCATTGCGGCCCGAGAACAGGCAGCCGCCGAGGAAGGTGCCTTCCAGCGAGCGATAGCCGTGCACGCCGCCGCCGCCGAAGCCGGCAGCTTCGCCGACCGCATAGAGGCCGGGAATGACGCTGCCCTCGCTGCCGAACACACGCGAGTCGAGATCGGTCTCGAAGCCGCCCAGCGTCTTGCGGGTGAGGATGTTGAGCTTGACCGCGATCAGCGGCCCCTGCGCGGGATCCAGGATCCTGTGCGGGGAAGCGGTGCGGATGAGCTTATCGCCGATATAGCGGCGCGCATTGTGGATGTTCATCACCTGCGCATCCTTGACGTAAGCGTTGGCGATCTCGCGGTCGCGCGCCTCTATCTGCATCCTGATGTGCTCGAGCTTGAGGAGGTCGCTGCCGGCAAGCTTGTTCATCTCCGCAACAAGGTCCTCGATCTTGTCGCGTACGATGAAGTCGACACCATGGCTTTTGAATGCTTCGACCGGCGCAGGCGCGCCCTTGTTGGTGGCGCGGCGCAAGGTCATGCGCCAGCTCTTGCCGGTGAGGTCGGGATTCTGCTCCGAGCCCGACAGCGCGAACTCTTTCTTGATGATGCTCTGGGTCAGGATGAACCAGGAATAATCATAGCCGGTCGACATGATGTATTTGAGCTGGCCAAGCGTGTCGGAGCCGGGGAACAGCGGCGCCGGCAGCCGCGTGCCTGTTGCGTCGAACCACATCGAGGAGGGGCCGGGCAGAATGCGGATGCCGTGGCGCGGCCAGATGGGATTCCAGTTCTGGATGCCCTCGACATAATGCCACATGCGGTCGCGATTGATCAGCCGCGCGCCTGATTTCTCGGTGATGCCGATCATGCGGCCGTCGACATGTTCGGGCACACCGGAGATCATGAATTTCGGGGGATCGCCGAGCCGCTTCGGCCAGTTCTGCCGCACCAGCTCGTGATTGCCGCCGATGCCGCCGGACGCCACGATCACGGCCTGCGCCTTCAGCGCAAACTCGCCGACGACGTTGCGCGAGGAGCTCTTGCCGCGCTCGATCGTATCGGGGGCGAGGACGGCGCCGCTGACGCCGTCCACCGTGCCGTTGGTGATCGAGAGCGCATCGACGCGGTGGCGGAACCTGAAGCTCAGCCGGCCGCTTTTCATCGCCTCGCGCGCACGGCGCTCGAACGGCTCGACGATGCCGGGCCCGGTGCCCCAGGTGACGTGAAAGCGCGGCACCGAATTGCCGTGGCCCATCGCGTCATAGCCGCCGCGTTCGGCCCAGCCGATCACCGGGAAGATGCGATGGCCCATCGCCCGCAGCCAGGCGCGCTTCTCGCCGGCCGCGAATGCCACATAGGCCTCGGCCCATTGCCGCGGCCAGAAGTCCTCGTCGCGGTCGAAGCCGGCGGCCCCGATCCAGTCCTGCATGGCCAGGTCGAAGGAATCCTTGATGCCGAGCCGGCGCTGCTCGGGCGAATCGACCAGGAACAATCCGCCGAACGACCAGAACGCCTGGCCGCCAAGCGACTGCTCGCCTTCCTGGTCGACCACGATCACGCGCTTGCCGGCATCCGCGATCTCGGTTGCGGCAACCAGTCCCGATAGGCCCGCGCCGACAACGATGACGTCAGTCTCTTCAGCCATGTGTTTCCCCCTCCATGATTCCCCCGCCACAGGTTCCTCCCTGTAGTCGCCCGGATTGAAGCCAGCGGTCGTAACTGAGATCAAGGGCGTGGCGCGTAAGACATCGTTAACTTGTTCCACTTTGGGATAGAGACCGGCCGAGTGCAGCGCGGACGCAACACTGGATTTGAATTTGTTTTGAGTCAGCCGCCCTGCCTAGACAAAACCTCGGTTACGACGGACGCTAGCCGTGCATCACCACCTGACACGCAGATTCGAACTCGACCGGGGCGGGGGACAATGAAGTTTCTGACGGGGTTGCTTGCGGCGGTTCTCCTGATCGCGGGCATGGGGGCTTCTCACGCGGTGGTTCGGATCGCGGATGACCGCGGTGGCCGGATTGGAACTTACGTCGATAGATACCAGGACCTGCGGCAGTCGGGCGAAACCGTCATCATCGACGGCCTCTGCGCGTCCGCCTGCACCATCGTCCTCGGCGCCATCCCGCATGACCGCATCTGCGTGACCTCGAGCGCGACGCTCGGCTTCCATGCCGCCTGGGATTTCGGCACCAACGGCCGGGCCGTCACCAACACCGAGGCGACTCAGATGCTCTACGCGATGTATCCGTCGCAGGTGAAGCGCTGGATCACCCAGCGCGGCGGCCTCACCCCGCACATGCTCTTCCTGAAGGGCAGGCAGCTCCAGGCCATGTACAAGCCCTGCTACATGGACGCGCAGGCCTCGACGATCAAGCCGTTGCGCCGGCCCCTCCCGCAGGCGGACCAGCTCGAATCCGCCCGTGGCCAGCTGGTTCACTGATCGTCTAGGCCTGACGGGATCGCTCTGGCCCGCCAGCGGCGCCTTGCCCGCAGGCGGGCCAAAGCTTATCTGGAAGCCAGGGAACCGGGGCCTTCGCCCCGATGATTGTCATGGCTCAACCAGTGCACCCGGCCCATCCGATACAGGACAATTCGCCCACTGCCGGCCGGACGCCGTTCGTGCTGCTGTTGGCGGGCGCGGGGATCGGCGGATTGCTGGTGCTCGGCGCGCTGGCGCTGTGGTTCCACTACGGCACGCAGATGTTCTTCGAAATGATCAGGACCGGTTTCGCCGCCTGCTTCTGATCCGCCACAGGAAGTTTTCCGCTCATGAGTTCCGCCGCCCGTCCGCTGGTGATTGCGACCGCCTTTGCCGCAAGCCTCGTTGTCGGCCTCCTGATCATGTTCTGGGCCATGGGCGGGGTCAGCAAGGTGGCGCAGCCGGCCGCGATCGGCGGCCCGTTCCAGCTGACCGACCAGAACGGCAAGGCCGTCACCGACAAGAGCCTGAAGGGCAAGCCGACCCTGATCTTCTTCGGCTACACCCATTGCCCCGACGTCTGTCCGACCTCGCTGTTCGAGATCTCGGAAGTGCTGCGCGCGATGGGCAAGGATGCCGACAAGGTCAATGCCGTCTTCATCTCGGTCGATCCCGAGCGCGATACGCCAGCGACCATGAAGGAATATCTGTCGAGCTTCGATCCGCACCTCGAGGGCCTGTCCGGCGATCCCGCCGAGACCGCCAAGGTCATCACCTCCTACCGGGTCTACGCCAAGAAGGTCCCGACCAAGGACGGCGACTACACCATGGACCACACCGCGCTGATCTATCTGATGGACCGCGACGGCCGGTTCGTCTCCCCGTTCAATTTGAAGCGCACGCCGGACGAGGCGGCGACGGATTTGAAGAAGTATCTCTGAGAAGAGCGCAGGATCGAGTGGCATTCTCGGCGCAACCTCTCCCGGCTTGCGGGGGAGGTCGGCGCGCACACCGCGCCGGGTGGGGCTCTCTCCACATTGGGGCTCTCGCCCGCGGAGATACCCCCACCCCGGCCCTCCCCCGCAAGCGGGAGAGGGAGCGCACCTCGACTTGGCTGCATTCCATGCTCGCGTTCCCGTCGGGATGGTCTATAACGCCCTCCGATCCCAATGAAATTCGTTCATTTCCGGCCGATGGCTCCATCGCAACAGGCGAAATCGTCCAAATCTGCTCGTAGCTTGCTGGCGGGGCTAGCCGTTGGCGTCTGCCTGCTCATGGGCTTGCCCGACGCCCAGGCCCAGGCGCCCGCCAAGCGGCCCCCGGCGGCGCCTCAGGCCACGCCGCAGGTCGCTCCACAAGCCGCCCCGCAGGCCGTGCCCGGCTTCTGGGACCCGCGGCGGCGACCGGAGCGGCCGGACCTGTCGCGCTTGACCGTGATCCGCTTCCTGACCGAGACCGACTATCCGCCATTCAATTTCACCGGCGCCGACGGCAACCCGGCCGGCTTCAACGTCGATCTGGCCCGCGCGCTGTGCGAGGAGATCAAGGTCACCTGCACAGTGCAGATGCGCCGCTTCGAGACGCTGGTCGACGCGCTCTCCTCCAACCGCGGCGATGCCATCATCGCCTCGATGGCGGTCAGCCCGCAGCTGCGCGCCCGGGTCGACTTCACCGATCCCTATTACCGCGTGCCGGCCCGCTTCGCCTCGCGCAAGGACGCGGTGATGCCGGAGATCCGCCCGGAATATCTCGAGGGCAAGAAGGTCGGTGTCATCGCCGGCTCCGCGCACGAGGCCTATCTCAAGGCGATGTTCACCGACGCCGAGCTGCACGGCTATCCCAATGACGACGCGCTCCGCAGCGCTTTGCGCAAGGGCGAGGTCGATTTCATCTTCGGCGACGCCATCTCGCTGGCGTTCTGGATCAACGGCACCGATTCCGGCGATTGCTGCGCCTTCTCCGGCGGTCCCTTCGTCGAGAGCCGCTTCTTCGGCGAAGGCATCGGCATCGCCGTGCGCAAGGGCAACGACGTGCTGCGCCAGGCCCTGAACTGGGCCCTGTTCCGCGTCTGGGAAAAGGGCCGCTACACCGATCTGTGGCTGCGGTATTTCTCGGTGAGCCCGTTTTAGCCCTGCGCTCGCGACGAGCAAACTGCCGTTGGGTGGGCAAAGGCGCGTCAGCGCCGTGCCCACGTCTTTGAGGTGGTGGGCACGCTTCGCTTTGCCCACCCTACGATCCCCGCGATAGTTGCTCCGCAACTTTTGCATTCTGCCCGGAAATCGCTATTTTCCGCGGCCCGGAGGCCCTTCTGAATGTCCGTTGTCGATCCCAACATGAGCCCGAGCGATTTGCGTGCGCTCGCCGAACAATCCAACGCTTGGCCGTTCGAGCAGGCGAAGGCCATTGTCGCGCGGCTGAAGAAGAGCCCGAAGGACGAGGTGCTGTTCGAGACCGGCTACGGACCATCCGGCCTGCCGCATATCGGCACGTTCGGCGAGGTCGCGCGCACGTCGATGGTGCGCCATGCCTTCCGCGTGCTGACCGAGGACAAGGTCAAGACGCGCCTGCTCGCGTTCTCCGACGACATGGACGGGTTTCGGAAAGTGCCGGACAACGTTCCCAACAAGGAGATGCTGGCCGCGCATCTCGGCAAGCCGCTGACGCGGGTGCCGGATCCGTTCTCCAACGAGTACCCCTCGTTCGGTGCGCACAACAACGCGCGCCTGCGCACGTTTCTGGATCATTTCGGCTTCGACTACGAGTTCGCGAGCTCGACGGACTATTATACGTCCGGCCGCTTCGACGCGACGCTGCTCAAGATGTTAGCTGCCTACGACAAGGTGATGGCGATCATCCTGCCGACGCTAGGGCCCGATCGCCGCGCGACCTATTCGCCGTTCCTGCCCATCAGCAAGACCACCGGTGTCGTGCTGCAGGTGCCGATGATCCGCCGCGACGTTGCGGCCGGCACCGTGACCTATGTCGACCCCGATACGAACCAGGAAGTGGAGACGCCCGTCACCGGCGGCAACGTCAAGTGTCAGTGGAAGGCCGACTGGGCGATGCGCTGGGTCGCGCTCGGCGTCGACTACGAGATGGCCGGCAAGGATTTGATCGACTCCGTGAAGCTCTCCGGCGCGATCGCCAGGGCGCTCGGCGCCACGCCGCCCGAAGGCTTCAATTACGAGCTCTTCCTCGACGAGCAGGGCCAGAAGATCTCTAAGTCGAAGGGCAACGGCCTCACCATCGACGAATGGCTGCGCTACGCCTCGCCGGAATCGCTGTCGCTGTTCATGTATCGCGAGCCGAAGGCGGCCAAGCGGCTGTATTTCGACGTCATCCCGCGCAATGTCGACGACTACCAGCAGTTCATCGACGGCTTCGCCCGGCAGGATGACAAGCAGCAGCTCGGCAATCCGGTCTGGCACATCCACAACGGCAAGCCGCCGCAGGGCGATATGCCCGTCACCTTCCAGCTGCTGCTGACGCTGGTGTCGTCGTCGAACGCGGAGAATGCCGAGACGCTGTGGGGTTTCATTGGCCGCTATCGTCCGGGCGTCTCGCCGCAGACGCATCCGAAGCTCGATGCGATGGTCGGCTACGCCATCAATTACTACCGCGATTTCGTCGCGCCGACGAAGCAGTTCCGCGTGCCCTCGGACAACGAGCGCAGCGCCCTGCAGGATCTGCGCGATGCGCTGTCACAGCTTGCGCAGGACGCATCTGCCGAGGACATCCAGAACGTCGTCTACGAGATCGGCCGCCGCGAGCCGTTCCTCGACCAGGTCAAGAAGGGCAAGGACGGCCGTCCCGGCGTCACGCTGGACTGGTTCAACATGCTCTATCAGGTGCTGCTCGGCCAGGAGAAGGGCCCGCGCTTCGGCTCCTTCGTCGCGGTGTACGGCGTGCAGAACGCGGTCAACATGATCGACGGCGCGCTGGCGCGGAGCGCGTGAGACCCGCTCTCTCCCGACGTCGTCCCGGCGAAAGCCGGGGCCCCATAACCCAGGGAGAAGTTAGGCGAAGACTCTTAGTCGCGCTTACTTCGGTACGACGACCGCCACCGTCCGATAGATCACGCGGTATGGGTCCCGGCGTTCGCCGGGACGACAGTGGTGTGTGGAGCGCCAGCTCAGATCGACCTTAGCACGTAGCGCCGGTTGTCCTTCTGAACCGGGCGCGCGTTCATCGGATAGAGCTTTGCGAACGCAGCGACATCGCTGACCGACACCTGGATCGGGGTGGTCAGCAGCAGCCATTCGACCACTTCCGAACAGGGCGGAGTCGTCAGCGAGCCGGGATAGCGGAAGTAGCTCAGTTTTTGCGGCAGCATGGCGTGCGGATCGATGCCCGCATCCGCCTTCACCGCGGGGCCTTCCGCCGCCGGCATGGTCTTGACGATCTTGCCGAAGGCCGGGTTCGGCTTGCCCTCGGCCATCAGCACGCCGACCACGGCGAGGCCGCCGGCTTCGTTGCGATGGACGAAATGCGCCTCCATCGGGAAATTCTTGCCGCCGATCATGTGCTCGCTCGGCCGGTGGAAGTGCACCTGAAGCAGCTTGTACTTGACGTCGCCGAGCATCAACGTGCTGCCCTCGGCGAAGTTGAGCTGGATCGTGTGTCCGTTGTTGACGATGGTGTCGGCGCTCTTGCCCCAGTTCAGTTTCAGAACCGGCAATTGCGACTTGATCGTCCCCTCGATGTCGATCGGCGATTGCTGCAGGCCGACCGCGCAGGCCTTGTTGGCCGCATCGAGATCGCCCCATTTGGCCGGACCGCCGACGCCCTCATAGCTCCAATGCGCGCCTTCGGCTGCGAAGGCCGGCTTGCAGAGCGGACAAAGCGCAAGACCCGCGAGAGCCTTCAATGCGTGACGGCGATTCATCGTATTCCCCAAGATAAAAGCTGTAGCCGTAGTATCGGCGGCAACCTATGCGAGAGGGCCGCTGAGTCGCAATGGCGATCGGATGAAACGCGGCGCGCAGGAATGCGGGTCATGACCGGCTTAGGTGACCATTACTGCCTCGCCCACATGATGCGCGCGATCCACGCCACGTCGCTCGCCGCCATCGTGCGCCCGGCCTGCGACGCATCGAACGACTGAAGCTCCAGGGCCTTCGCGGTGCGGCGCCCCAGCGTCGCGACCACCACCTCGCCCCCTTTGGTCTTCACCACCACGCGGTCGCCTTTGCGGATCGGTGCGCCGGGTGAGACCAGGATGAGGTCGCCGTCGCGATAGGCAGGTAGCAGCGCATCGCCGGAAATCTCCAGCGCAAAGGTGTGGCTGTCCTCGGTGGGAAGCGCGATTTCGGTCCAGCCCTTGCCGGATGGAAGGCCGGCCTCATCGAAAGCGCCGCTCGCGCCGGCCAGCGCGAAGCCGAGCAGCGGTACCGAGCGACCGTCGCCGGCCTCATCGTCGATCAGCCGCGCAAAGCTCTCGATCGAGGAGTCGGCCGCGGCCAGCGCCTTTGCGATCGATTCGGTCGAGGGCCAGCGCTCGCGGCCGTCGGAGGTGACACGCTTGGATCTGTTGAAGGTGGTGGGATCGAGCCCGGCGCGCTTGGCGAGGCCGGATGGCGACAGACCGGCGCGCGCCGCCAACCGATCCAGGGCGACCCAGATCTGGTCGTGCGTCAGTATCCTCTGCGCTTTGGCCTGTCTGACCATGCAAGGTCCAGCCCGTCGCAACTCAGGAAAACTATCCTCAAATCAACCGGTTTTCCGTTTTGCGCGCAAGAGGCGGTGGGCAGGCGCGCCTTTAAGCGATGTGGATACCGGTTCGCCACTAGAAAAACGCGCCAAAACGGGAATCCAGACCCCCGTTCCGATTTCATCGGAACGGAATAGGCTCTAAGCCTTGAGTTCGGAAGGGGCGGCCTTTACGGTCGCGCCCGGGTTTCGGGGACCCGCACGCGGCGAAAAAACCCAAGAAACTCAAAGAGCTGACTCAAAGAGCAAACAGGGCTGCGCAAGCGGTGGTCAAGATCTACAAAATCTGTCCGGCCTCGGCCTGGCGCGAGGCGGAACGGCAGGGTGTCTACCGGGGCAGCGCGGACGATGCGCGCGACGGCTTCATCCATTTCTCCACCGCTGCCCAGGTTCCCGAGACCTTGCGCAAGCACTATGTCGGACAGCGCGCGCTGTTCCTGGTCGAGGTCGACGGCGACGCACTCGGCAGCGAGCTGCGCTGGGAGCGCTCGCGCAATGACGAGCTGTTTCCACATCTCTATGGCGAGCTCGACCTCGGCGCGGTGCTGTCGGTGATGAACCTCAACATCCGCTCGGACGGCGGCCACGACACTCCGGAGCTGCTGCCGTGATCCGCGCTTTCGACGCCTTTTCGCTGCCGGTGCTGCGCTGGCTCGATCCGGAAGACGCCCACCGCCTCGCGATCCAGGGCCTGCGCTTCCTGCCGCCGGTCAAGCCGCGCGCTGACGATCCCAAGCTCGCGATGCGCGCCTTCGGGCTCAACTTTCCCAATCCGATCGGCATGGCCGCGGGCTTCGACAAGAGCGCCGAGGTGCCGGACGCGCTGCTGCGGCTCGGCTTCGGCTTCGTCGAGATCGGCTCGGTGACGCCGAAGCCGCAAAGCGGCAATCCGCGGCCGCGGCTGTTTCGTCTGGAGCGCGACGAGGCCGTCATCAACCGCATGGGGTTCAACAATGACGGCGCCGACGTCGCCTTGCGCCGGCTCGCCGCGCGCGCGCAACACGGCGGCATCGTCGGCGTCAATGTCGGCGCCAACAAGGATTCGCCGGACCGCGTCGCCGACTACGTCAAGCTGATCGAGACCTTTGCGCCGGTCGCGAGCTATTTCACCGTCAACGTCTCCTCGCCGAACACGCCGGGCCTGCGCAATTTGCAGGAAGGCGCCCTGCTCGACGATCTCCTCGCCAGAGTGATCGACGCCCGCGAGCGCGTCAGGCAGAAGGCCGGCGACACGCCGGTGCTGCTCAAGATCGCGCCGGATCTGAGTCTCGCCCAGCTCGACGACGTCGTGCAGGTCGCGCGCTCGCGCCGGGTCGACGGCATGATCGTGTCGAACACGACGATCGCGCGGCCGAGCACGCTGCGGGAGGAAATGCGCGCCAAGGAGCAAGGCGGCCTGTCCGGCCGGCCGCTGTTCCGCCTGTCGACGCGCATGGTCGCGGAGACCTATGTGCGCGTCGAGGGCGCGTTCCCGCTGATCGGGGTCGGCGGCGTGGATTCGGGCGGTGCCGCGCTGACGAAGATCCGCGCCGGCGCGAGCCTGATCCAGCTCTATTCGTCGCTGATCTACAAGGGCCTCGGCCTCGTCGACGAGATCAAGCGCGACCTCACCTCGACGCTGCTCCGCACCGGGCGGGATTCCCTGTCCGAGATCGTCGGCGCCGATGCGGCGACGCTCACAGCGGAAGACTGGCCGGGAATGTAAGACGGTCTCGTGCCCGGACGCAGCGCAGCGCGCCGACTTCGGCGTGGTGCGCTGCCGAGCCGGGGCCCATGTGACAGCGAACTCGATGAGAAATGGGTCCCGGCTCTGCGCAGCAGCGTTTCACGCTGCAGCGCGTCCGGGACACCAGAGCTACGATTTCGAAAACGTCGCCCGGAACTGCGCCGGATAGCGTGCGGCCTGCAAGCCGCCGCGCGAGAGGTAGGAGGCCATCAGCGCGCACCACAGTCCGGCATTGCCGAGCGATTGCAGCGCCCACCAGGCGGCGAGGAAGATCAGCAGCGAAGCCAGCATCAGATTGCGCATCTCGCGCGCCCAGGTCGCGCCGATATAGATGCCGTCGAAGCCGAAGGCGAACACGCCGGGGATGGGCACGAGCACGACGAACGGCAGGAATTCGCGCGCGGCATGGCGGACGTCGTCACTCGCCGTCATGAAATCGATCAAGGCGGGCCCGAACAGCGCGAACAGTCCCGACACCACCAGCGCGAAGCCGAGCCCCCATAACAGCACCAGCCGGGTCGAATCCGCGAACCCCTTTGCATCGCGCGCGCCAACGGCGCGGCCGCAGAGCTGCTGCGCTGCGTTGGCGAGACCGTCGAGGAAGAAGGCGCTGACCAGCAGGAAATTGTTGAGCACGGAGTTTGCGGCCAGCGTGACGTCGCCGGCCTGCGCGCCCTTGGCGGTGAAGAACAGGAATACGGCGATCAGCGCCGCAGTGCGGATCAGGATGTCGGTGTTCACCGCCAGCATCCGCAACAGCTTGTCGCGGTCGAGCAGGGTCGCATACGGCACGGCAAAGCCGCCATCGGCATAATGGCGGCAGACGATCACGCCGAGGGCGAACCCGACCGCTTCCGACAACAGCGCGGCGATCGCGGCACCGGCGATGCCGGTGTCGTAGATCAGCACGAGCAGGATCGTCGCCGCCATGTTGACGAGGTTGATGACGACCTGAAGCAACAAGGCCGAATTGGCGCGGGCCTGTCCGATCAACCAGCCGAGGATGACGTAATTGGCGAGCGCGAACGGCGACGACCAGATCCGGATCTTGAAGTAGGTCTTCGCGGCCCCCGTCACACCCTCGCTGCCGCCCATGAGGTCGAACAGCACAGCGGCCAGCGGCAGTTGCAGCACGATCAGCGCGGCGCCGATCAGGCCGGCAACGATGAAGCCGCGCGCCAGGATCGCGGTCGGCTCGCGCGTGTCACCCGCGCCGAGCGATTGCGCGGTGAAGGCGAGCGTGCTCATCCGCAGGAAGCCGAACAGCCAGAACAGGCAGTCGAAGATCACCGAGGCCATCGCCACGCCGCCGAGCAGCGCGGCATCGTCGAGACGGCCGATCGCCGTGGTCGAGACAATGCCGATCAGCGGCGTGGTCAGGTTCGCGACCATCGCCGGACCGGCGATGGCGAACACTTCACGCGTGCCGACTTTGGGATGGACGGGCGCGTGCATGGTCAGAACACGACGACCATGCCGTCCTCGGCCGCCATATGGGGCAGAGCTTCAAGGCGCGACAGCATGTCATCGCTCATATGGGTGAGGACGAGCCGCTTGGCGCCGATCGCGGGCAGATGCTGTTCCAAGGTCTTCAGGCTGAGATGGTTCTTGACCACCTTCTCGTACATATAGGCCTCGGCAATGAAAAGATCCGCGCCATGCGCCAGCGGAATGAGCGTCTCCGTCCATGCGGTGTCGGCGCTGTAGGCGAGCGTGCGGCCCTCGGCCTCGACGCGGTAGGCGAGGAAGGGGCCACCGGATTCGCCGTGCACGACCGGATAGGGCGTCACCGTCACGGCACCGAAAGCGCGGCTTTGCTCGGGCGAGAGCTCGATGACATTTAGCTCGAAGCGCTGCTGTGTCTTCGAGGAGCGCTCGAACAGCGCCTCCATCACCTCGCGTAGCCGCGTCTCGATGCCTTGCGGGCCGGCAATCGTCAGCGGCCGCGTCCGCCGCGAGAATTGCGCGTCGAGCAGGACAAACGGCAGCCCGGCAAAATGATCACCGTGGAAATGCGTGATCAGGATGAGATCGATGTCCTCGCACGCGATCTCGAGCCGCTTCAGCGCCGGCAGAGCCGACGCACCGCAATCGATCAGGAAGTTGGCCTCGCGCCCCGAGACGTGGAAGCAGGTATTGAGCCTGCCGCCGGAGCCGAAAGCATCGCCGCAGCCGACAAAACGCAATTGCATCGGCTGCGGACCTTCAAAATATCACCGGCCGCGCGGCGTGCCGAACACGCGCGAGAGCAGCCAGATCGGGATCACGATGACGGCGCCGAGCAGGAAGTAGCGCCACAGCCAGTTGATGGTGTCGAAGCCGAGATCCCACAGCCGCTGGAACAACAGGCGAATGCTGGTGAGGATGTTCCAGGGATCGAAGCCGATCGCGGCGAGCACGACGCCGACCAGGATCGACAGCAGGACCAGGCGAAACGCGACCGCCAGCGGCGAGCCGCCGAGAAAGCGGTTCAGCCCGTCGTTGCGGCCGGCCGGCAAATCTCTGACGTCTTGGACCATCTCAAACTCCTGTAGGCGGATTCGACCCATTATAGGGCACGGCGAGGCAGATGGGGAACCCGTGACGGACCGTCAATCGGGTTACGGGAGTTTAATTCGGGTAGCCTCGGTTTGGGAGCGCTGCCGGCCGCGGGCGCCAACCTCTCCCGCTTGCGGGAGAGGTCGCGCCGAAGGCGCGGGTGAGGGCTTTCTCCTCTAGGGGATTGTCCCATTGCGGAGACAGCCCTCTCCCCAACCCTCTCCCGCAGGCGGGAGAGGGAGCGCATCTCCGCCTTGGCGACAATCGAGCGCTCTCATAAAACGCACTCACACCTCCACCTCCACCGCCTCCGCCTTCAGCATCCTCTCCAGCGTCTCCAGCCGATCGGCCTCGCGCGGCGGCTTGTCCCAGCGCAGGCGGCTGATGCGGGGAAAGCGCATGGCGACGCCGGATTTGTGTCGCGGCGAGCGCTGCAGGCCCTCGAACGCCACCTCCAGCACCAAGCCCTTGTCGCCCTCGTGCACGACATGGCGGACGGGGCCGAACTTTTCCGTGGTGTTGCGGCGGACGAAGCGGTCGATCTGCAGCAGCTCCTCGTCGGTGAAGCCGAAATAGGCCTTGCCGACCGGCACCAGTTCGTCGCCGCCCTCGCCCGCGGTCCAGACGCCGAACGTGTAGTCGGAATAAAAGGACGAGCGCTTGCCGTGACCGCGCTGCGCATACATCAGCACGGCATCGATGATGTGCGGATCGCGTTTCCACTTCCACCACTGGCCCTTGGGACGTCCGGGCAGATAAGGCGCATCTCGCCGCTTCAGCATCACGCCCTCGACGGCATCCGCATCTTCGCCGGCACCTGCACTCGCGGGATCGGCACGCGCGGCGGTCAGCACCTCCCAGCTCGCGAAGGGAACGGTCGGCGACAGATCGATGTGGGGATCGCTAAGCTTCCCGATGAAGGTCTCAAGCCGCTCGCGCCGCTCCGCGAATGGCAGCTCGCGCAGATCGTTCTCGTCGTCGCCGAGCAGATCGTAGGCGCGAAGGTGGATCGGAAACTCCTTGATCAGCTTGGGCGAGACGACCTTGCGGTTGAGCCGCTGCTGCAGGACGTTGAAACTCTGCACACGGCCCTCACGCAGGATCAACAGCTCGCCATCGATCGCGCCTGGCAGGCGCAGCGACGGCACGAGATCCGGAAAGCTCCCCGTGATGTCCTCGCCGGTGCGCGAATAGAGCCGCGCCGTGATGTGGCCGTGCTCGTCGCGGCCGGCGACTGCCTGCACGCGAATGCCATCCCATTTCCACTCGGCGATGTAGTCGGCGGGATCGAGCGGGGCGAAATCGCTGTCCTCGATCGCATGTGCGAGCATCACGGGCCGGAACGGCGCGGGATCGCGATTGACCGGCTTTTCGCCGCGCCCTTCCAGCCAGGCGAACAGGTCGAGATAGGGCGGCGAAAGGCCAGGCCAGATCAACTCGACCTCGTGCGGATCCTTGTCGCCGAGCGCGGCCGCCGCGGTCTTCGCCAGCCGTGCCGAGATGCCGATGCGAAGCGCGCCGGTGACGAGTTTCAGCAGCGCCCAGCGGCCGGTCTCATCGAGCTCGTCGAGCCAGCGCTCGAGCTGTTTTGGCAGCTCGGTCTTGCCGAGCGTGCGCAGCGTGGTGACGACCTCGGTCAGCGTCGGCGGTGGCGGGTTGTTGTGGTTGCTTGGGTGAGAGGACTCATTGGCATCTCGCCCGGAGTACCCCCCTCCCTGCCCCTCCCCCACAAGGGGGGAGGGAACGGTGAGGGTGGTGCGTCCATCACGCGCTGAATCACTCTCAATCGTCGAGCCCGTCTGTCGCGTCGCACGCAACTGCGCTCCCTCCCCCCTTGTGGGGGAGGGTTGGGGAGAGGGGTAGCCCGGAAAAGACTCGTCGCTATTTGCGCCGCGCCTCGGCCACATCAGCGCAACCGTCTCCGAGAGATCGCCGACGTAGTCGTAACTCAAGCCGAACAGCACCGGATCGGTGCGCGCCGCAATGAGATCGCGGATCAGGGCGGGCTTGGCGTGCTTGAAGCTGAGTGCGCCGGTCAACGCGGCCAGCGCGTAGCCGCGGTCGGGGTCTGCGACCTCGCGGAAATAGCCGGTGAGCAGCCGCAGCTTGTTGTTGCGGCCGGGCTCGTAGGCGAGACGGTCGAGGAGTTCGGCGAAGCGGTTCATGCTTCGGCCTCGTCAGTGATCGGCGTCTCGCTCTCCTCCTCGTCGCCATAGCCGACGAGATCGAGCGGCTGCGCCTTGAGGCCTTTGCTCTGGCACCAATGCACCAGCGCATCTTCCTGGCCGTGCGTGACCCAGATCTCGCCGGCACCGGTTGCGGCGATGGTGGCGGTGAGGCCGTCCCAGTCGGCGTGGTCGGAGATCACCAGCGGCAGCTCAATGCCGCGCTGCCGCGCCCGGGCGCGCACGCGCATCCAGCCCGATGCGAACGCGGTGACGGGATCGGGAAACCGCCGCGTCCAGAGATCGGAAGTGGCCGACGGCGGTGCCAGCGTGATGGTCCCGGCCAGCGCCGCCTTCTTCACGCCCTTCACCGGCCTGAGCTCGCCGAGCGCGATGCCGCGGCTTTGGTAGTACTCGGTGATCTTCTCCATCGCGCCATGCAGATAGATCGGAGCGTCATAGCCGGCCTGCCGCAGCAGCGCGATCACGCGCTGCGCCTTGCCGAGCGAATAGGCGCCGACCAGATGCGCGCGCTCCGGAAACAGCGCGACGGAAGCCAGCAGCTTCTTCACCTCGTCGCTCGCATCTCCATGCCGGAACACCGGCAGCCCGAACGTCGCCTCGGTGATGAAGACGTCGCAGGGCACCAGCTCGAACGGTGTGCAGGTCGGATCGGGCGCGTCCTTGTAGTCGCCGGAGGCGACGATGCAGGTGTCCTTGCAGGTCACAGCAATCTGCGCCGATCCCAGCACATGGCCGGCGGGGTGAAATTTCACGCTGACGTCGCCGAGCCGGATCTCCTCGCCATAGTTGATGGCTTGCATCGACCCGGCGAAATGCTCGCCGTAACGCAGCCGCATCATGTCCAGCGTTTCCTGCGTCGCCAGCACCGCACCATGGCCGGCGCGGGCATGGTCGGAATGGCCGTGGGTGATCACGGCCCGCTCGACCGGGCGGACGGGGTCGATATGAAAGCCGCCGGGCTTGCAGCACAGGCCGGCAGCAACTGGCAGCAGGATGTCTTGCGGACGCATGATGGTCATATAGTCACGGGGCCCCGATATTCACCGGTCATGCGCGGGCTTGACCCGCGCATCCATCCCCCTAAAGAGTTCCTTTTTTGATGGATTGCCGGGCCTTCGCCGCGCCGGAGGGGCTTCGGCCCCGCAGGCGGGTCAAGCCCGGCAATGAAAATCGGTTCCTCCAATGCCCCTCCGCCTATTCCAGTCCTCAGGCGATCTCATGGCCGACCGCCGCTTCGAGTTCGCGCGCGATCTCCAGCTCAAGGGCGACCTGCCCGCCGCCGCTGACCTCATAGAGCAGGCGATCGAGCTCGCGCCTGACTTCACCTCGGCCTGGTTCACGCTCGGCGAAATCCGTCAGCGGCTCGGCGAGCGCGACAAGGCCGTCGCGGCGTTTCGAGAAGCGCGGCGGTCCGATCCCGACGACCACCATGGGGCCGGCCTGCATCTGATGCGGCTCGGCGACGCACAGATGGCCGAAATGCCCAAGGCCTATGTGCAGGCCCTGTTCGATCAGTACGCGCCTCGCTTCGAGCACACACTGGTCAACGATCTCGACTATCGCGCCCCGGCGCTGATCTTCAAGGCGGTGGTGGCCGCGCGGGTCGCCGCGAAGAAGCCGGCCTTCTTCAAACGCACCATCGATCTCGGCTGCGGCACCGGGCTTGCGGCCGCGGCCTTCGCCAAGCAGGTCGACCATTTCATCGGCATTGATCTGTCGCCCGGCATGATCAAGGAGGCGCGCGCCACCAACCTCTACGCCGAGCTCGAAGTCGCCGACATGATCGAAGCGCTGCGCAGCAAAGGCGATGGATGCGCGAACCTCGTCGTCGCCGCGGATGCGTTCGTCTATCTCCCCGACCTCACGCCGGTCCTCAACCAGGCCAGACGCGTGCTCGTATCTGGCGGCGTGCTCGCTTTCACGCTGGAGACGCATGACGGCAATGGCGTCGTACTTGGCGAAGGCCTGCGCTATGCCCATTCGGCGGAATATGTGCGCGGTGCCATCGCCAAGGCCGGGCTCAAGCTGCTGACGTTGGAGCCGGCCTCTCCACGGATCGAGAACAACGAGCCCGTGCGCGGCCTCGTCGTGATCGCTGAGAAAACTTGAGTCTAGGCGCTAGCGCCCGGCGATTTGAGCGTCATTGCGTCGCAAAGCCGTGACTTCCCACTTGCGAGGCGTGCTGCGTTCCCAGCACAATGCGCATGCCAGGGAGAAACAAATAATGACGAAGAATCCATCGCGGCGCGATTTCAGCGCCGCCGCGCTCGCCGCCATCGCCGCATCCACCTTGCCCGCGCCTTACGTCTGGGCCGCGGAGAAGAAATACGATGCCGGCGCCAGCGACACCGAGATCAAGATCGGACAGACCGTGCCGCATTCCGGCCCCGGCTCGCTCTACGGCGTGTTGGGGCGCATCGGCGAGGCCTATTTCCAGATGCTGAACGAGAAGGGCGGCATCAACGGACGCAAGGTCAAGTTTCTCACCATGGACGATGCCTATAGCGCGCCGAAATGCGTCGAGGCGACGCGGCGCCTGGTCGAGCAGGAGGAAGTGCTCGCGCTGTACGGCTCGCTCGGCACCGCGCCGCAGACCGCCGTGCACAAATACCTGAACTCCAAGGGCGTGCCGCAGCTGCTGCTCAACACCGGCGCGTCGAAGTGGAACAATCCGAAAGAATTCAAATGGACGATGGCGGGCCTGCCGCTCTATCCGACCGAGGCGCGCATCCTGGCGCGGCATGTCGTCAGCGTGAAGCCGAACGCCAAGATCGGCATCCTCTACCAGAATGACGATTTCGGCCGCGACTTCCTCGGTCCCTTCAAGAAAGTTTTGGAGGACGCCGGCGGCACCGCAAAGGTGATCATGGAGCAGACCTACGATCTCACCGAGCCGACCGTCGATTCCCAGCTCATCAACCTCTCGAAGTCGGGCGCCGACGTCTTCTACAACATCTCGACCGGCAAGGCGTCGTCGCAGTCGATCCGGAAGGTCGCCGAGCTCGGCTGGAAGCCGCTGCAACTTCTTTCCGCCGGCTCGACCGGCCGCTCGATCCTCACTGCCGCGGGCCTCGAGAACGCCACCGGCATCGTTGCCATCCGCTATAACAAGGAGGTCGGCCTGCCGAAATGGGAGAAGGATCCCGACGTGATGGCGTTCGAGGAATTGCGCAAGAAGTACACGCCGGCCATCGACCCCGACAATACCATCGCCTTCGCCGGTTACGGCCAGGCCGTAACCATGGGCGAGATCCTGCGCCGCTGTGGCGACGACCTCACCCGCGCCAACGTGCTGAAGCAGGCCTCGAACCTCAAAGGCTTCCACTCGCCCTACTTCCTCGACGGCGTCACCTACAGCTACACGCCCGAAGACTACACGCCGATGAAGACGCTCTTCATCTCCACCTTCACCGGCAAGGACTGGGACATCTCCGACAAGCCGATGTCGGAGTAGGCAGGTGGCGCACGCCGCTGCTTCCCCTCTCCTGCTTTGCCAGGAGAGGCAGGAAGCAAGAGCGCGCTCAGACGCTAAGGCGCGATCGCCAGCCGATACGCCCGCGCGGCATTCACGCCAAAAGCCTTGTCCCGCAGCTGCGGGCCAAGCTTCGCCAAACACCCCTCCAGCGCGTTCTTGATCTCGCCATAGCTCCCCGCAAGCAGGCACACCGGCCAGTCCGAGCCGAAGATCAGCCTGTCTTCGCCGAAACACCTCGCGGCGTGCGCGACGAACGGAAACAGGCGTTCCGCATCCCAATCATTCCAGACCGCTTCGGTCGCAAGCCCTGAGATCTTGCACCAGACATTGTCGCAAGCCCCGAGCGCCTTGATGCGATCGGCCCACTCGTCGCTGCCGCCGTCGGCAATCGGCGGCTTGGCGGCGTGGTCGAGCACGAAGCGCGCCTGCGGAAAGGCCTGCGCGGTGGCGATCGCCGACGGCAGCTCTAGGGCGCGGACGAGAAAATCATAGGCGAGATCGTGCGCGAACACGGCGGTGAGGCCGCGCTGGACGTCCTCGCGCAGCAGCCAATCGGGATCGGCTTCATCGTGGACCTGGTGGCGGATTCCGACCAGCTTGCCGCCGCCGGGTGAAGCACGAAGCCGATCGAGCGTTTCGCCGAGCGCACCATCCGTCAGATCAGCCCAGCCGACCACGCCGACGACGAAGGGATTTTCGTGCGCAATACGCAAGAACTCCTCGGTCTCCTCCAGCGCGGAGCGGCATTGCACCAAGATGCTGGCGTCGATGCCGTTCGCTTTCAACAGTGGCGCGAGATCGGCCGGACCGAAGGCACGGCGGATCGGCGTCAGCTCGTCCGCTGCCATCCAGGGATAGTCGGCGCGCGCAGGATCCCAGAAGTGCTGATGGGCGTCGATGATCATGCCTTATGCCCCACCCGGCAGCGGCGCGCGCGCATCGACGAGGTTTCGTGCCCGCAGTTCCTGCCAGAAGGCCGCCGGCACCGCTCTCTCCGACATCGCGATGTTGTCGGAAACCTCCGCGGCGTTGCGCGCACCCATCACGGCCACCGTGACGGCCGGATGCGCCATGCAGAACTGCAGTGCGGCGGCCTTCAGTTCGGTGTCATGCTTGCGGCAGAGCGCGTGCAGCTCCAGCGCCCGCGCAACCAGCGAAGCATCGGCGTCCTGATAGTTGAACTTCGCGCTGGTGTGCGGATTGGCCAGGATGCCGCTGTTGTAGATGCCGCCGAGCAGGATGCCGATGCTCTTTGTCGTGCAGAGCGGAAACAGCGCATCCAGTGCGCCCTGGTCGAGCAGCGTGTAGCGCCCGGCCAGCAGGAAGCAATCGACCGGCGCGGCCTCGGCGAAGCGGACCAGCATCTCCGACTGGTTCATGCCGGCACCAATCGCCTTCACCGTGCCCTCGCTGCGCAGGCGCTGGAGCGCGCGGAAGGCGCCGGCGACGGCGTCGTCATAATGATCGTCGGGATCGTGCACCAGCAGCACGTCGACGCGGTCGAGCCCGAGGCGGACCAGGCTCTCCTCGACCGAGCGCAGCACGCCGTCATGACTGAAATCGAACACCGGCCGCTCGCGCGGCGTGCCCTTGTAGTGCTCGTCCTCGGTGGCGCCGCCATCGGACGTGCGCAGCAGGCGGCCGACCTTGGTGGAGATGGCGTAGGAGTCGCGCTTCTGCTGCCGCAGGAAGGCCCCCAATCGCCGTTCGGCAAGGCCAAAGCCGTAGAGCGGCGCGGTATCGAAGAAGCGCACCCCGAGCGACCAGGCGCGCGCGATCGTCGCTTCCGCATCGGCATCGCTGACCGGGCTGAACAATCCGCCGAGCGGGGCGGAACCGAGACCGATTGAGGTGACGTCGAGCGAGCCGAGCCGCGACCGTTTCATTCCCATTGCCTTGTCTTCATTCCAACAGCCCAGATCATCTCCCCCGCTTGCAAAAATCGCAAGCGGGGGAGGCACGCAGGAGCGCGGGGCTGGCGGACGCTCCTACTTCAACATCTGCGCGACGTTGTCCTTGGTGACGAGGTCGAGGCCGGTGTAGACGATCTCCGGCACCTTCTCGCCCTTCTTGATGGCGAGCAGCGTGTCCATCGCCTTCTCGCCCATCTCGAACGGACGCTGGCCGACCAGCGCATTGGCATAGCCGTCACGCAGCAGCTCGAGCTGCATCTTCAACGTATCGGCGACGACAAGCGTGAACTTGCCGGAATCGATGTCCTTCTTGTTCCTGGACGCGAAGGCCTTGAAGCCTTCGGGAGCGAACATCGGCCAGCCGCCGATGGGAACGATGGCGGCGAGATCAGGCGTTGCGGTGCGCATATCCGTCATCTGCTGGACCGCGAGTGCGGGATCGTCGTTGCAGAAGGTCGGGGAGCCCGCGACCTCCGTCCACTTCGAGCCCTTCAGCGCCTCGCGCACGCCGTCGACGCGCTCGGCGAGGTTCTTGGCGCCGGGGCCGCCCGAGACCATGGCGTATTTGCCGCCGTCGGGCCGCATCTTCACGAGCTGCTTGCCGAGCGCGACGCCGAACTCCTTGTTGTTGGTGCCGATATAGGCGATGCGCTTGGAGCCCGGCGCGTCGGCATCGAAGGTGATGACGGGGATGCCGGCGGCCGTCGCCGCCTCGATCGACTTGGTCATGGCCGCGACGTCGGCCACCGATATGGCGAGACCGTCGACTTTCTGGGTGACGAAGTCCTGGATGATCTGGGCCTGCGTCGCTGGCTCATGCTCGACCGGTCCCTTGTAGATGCACTCGATATTGCCGAGCTCCTTGGCGCGCTTCAGGCAGCCGTCGCGCGCGAAGTCGAAGAACGGATTGTTCATCGCCTTGGGCACGATGACGAAGCGGTAATTCGCCGCCAACGCCGGCGTTGCCATCATTGCGACGGCGATGCCGGCAAGAAGAAGTTTCCTCATTGTCTCCTCCACCCTTCTCTGGCGCCCGTCCTCTTTGAAACGTCCGGGAAGCGGACAGGCGGCATCTTCGTTGTATTCCCGGAACGACGTCACCTTCAGCTCATCCGCGAGCGGATGCGGTCGACCAGCACGGCCAGGATGATGATCACGCCTACCAGCGTCTGCTGCCAGTAGGAGGAGACCTGCGCCAGCACGAGGCCATTGCGGATCACCTCCAGCAGCACGCAGCCGACGATGGCCCCGAGCGGACCGCCGATGCCGCCGGCGAGGTTCGCGCCGCCGATCACGGCCGCCGCGATCACGTTGAGTTCGTAGGACGTCGCCATGTTGGCGGGCGCCGATCCGAGCCAGCCGGAGATGATGATGCCCTGGAGGCCGGCTGCGAGCGCGCAGATCACATAAACCTCGATCTTCACCCGCACGACCGGAATGCCGGTCAATTCAGCGGCCTTCTCGTTGCCACCGAGCGCGAAGACGTGACGGCCGAACGAGGTGTGATGCAGCACCACGGCCATCGTCAGTGCGAGGATCACGAGATAAATGAAAGGCACGGGCACGCCGAGCACGTCGCCCGACGTGAGTGCGTAGAAGCGATCGGCGTCGGGCCCGCCCGGAAAGCTGCCGCGGCCGTTGGAGACGACATAGCCGAGCCCGCGCACGATCGAGAGCATGCCGAGCGTGGTAACGAAGGGCGACAGGCCGAGCACCGCGATGCAGAAGCCGTTGACGAGCCCGGCGATCAGCGCGACGCCGAGCCCGGCGAGGATCGAGACCAGCAGGATCAGGCCCGGCACGTTGGCAATTACGGTCTTGCCGTCGGCCGCCAGATGCACGAACAGCGCGCCCGCCGGCGAGCCGGGCGCCGACAGCTCGGTCATCACCATCGAGGTGATCATGGCCGAGAAGCACATCATCGATCCCACCGACAGATCGATGCCGCCGGTGATGATGACGAAGGTGACGCCGAGCGTCGCAATGGCGATGAACGAAAAGTTCTTCGCGACGTTCTGCATGTTGCCTTCAGTGAAGAAATACGGGCTGGCGAAATGCATGATCACCAGCAGCACCGCGAGCGCGAGCAGCACGTAGCCGGTCTGGGAGGCGAAGAGGCCGCGCTGCCACCATTTCGTCTTGCCGACGTTCGAGAACATGACGGGAGATTCCATGGGCATGGCCATCACGCCGCCTCCTTCGCGCCGGTGATGAGCGCGGTGACTTCCTCTGGCGAGGTCTGGTGGATCGGCTTGTCGGCCCGCTTTTCGCCGCGGCGCATGACGATGACGCGGTCGCATACGGCGAACACGTCAGGCATGCGGTGCGAGATCAGCATCACAGCGACGCCCTGCTCCTTGAGCCGGTGGATCAGGCCGAGCACCTGCTCGACCTGGCGCACCGAGATCGCGGCGGTCGGCTCGTCCATCATCACCAGCCGCGCATTGGAGAGTCGCGTCCGCGCGATCGCGACCGCCTGGCGCTGGCCGCCCGACATCTGCTTGACGAGGTCGTCGGGGCGCGTCTCGGAGCGCAGCTCGCCGAACAGCTCCAGCGCGCGCGCCGCCATCGCCTTGTGGTCGAGCAATGCGATGGGCCCGAACCTGCGCTTCAGCTCGCGGCCGAGGAACACGTTGGCCGCCGCCGTGAGATTGTCCGATAGCGCGAGGTCCTGGTAGACAACCTCGATGCCGACGGCACGGGCATCGACCGGCCGGCTGAAATGGACCGCGTTGCCGGCAAAGCGGATCTCGCCGTGGCTGGGGCGAAAATTGCCGGCGATGATCTTGACCAGCGTCGACTTGCCCGCGCCATTGTCGCCCATCAGGCCGACCACCTCGCCCGGCATGACCTGCATGTCGACGCCGTGCAGCGCGCGGATCGCGCCGAACTCCTTGCCGATGCCGGAGAGCTCGAGGACCGGGGTCGCGTCAGCGTTTGCCATCAGCAGCCTCGCTCAGACATAGCGGTTGACCAAGGATTCCAGATATTCCTGCCGGCCCGAGCGCGGCTGCGGGTCGAAGCCGGGACGAAGCGCGCGGTCGGCAAGATCGGCGAGCGAACGCTGACCGCCGAGAATGGCGCGGCCCTCAGTGCCGGCCCATCCCTCGTAGCGCTCAGTGAGCGGCGCCGTGAGGGCGCCAGCATCGACCATGTCGGCGGCGGCGAGGAATGCGCGCGCGCAGGCATCCATCGAGCCGACATGGGCGTGGATCAGATCGTCCGGATCGATCGACTGCCGCCGGATCTTGGCATCGAAATTGAGCCCGCCGGTGGTGAAGCCGCCACGGTTCAGGATCTCGTGAAACACCAGCGCCAGCTCCGGAACGTTCATCGCGAACTGGTCGGTATCCCAGCCGAGCAGATCGTCGCCGCGGTTGACGTCGAGCGAGCCGAACACGCCGAGCGCCTCGGCCAGCGCCACCTCATGGTGGAAGGAGTGACCGGCGAGGATGGCGTGGTTCTGCTCGATGTTGAGCTTGACGTCCTTCAAGAGGTCATAGCGCGCAAGGAAGCCGTAGCAGGTGGCGACGTCGAAATCATATTGATGCTTGGTCGGCTCCTTGGGCTTCGGCTCGATCAGGATCGGTCCCTTGAAGCCTATTCTGTGCTTGTGCTCGACGACCAGCGAGATGAAGCGGCCGAGCTGGTCGAGCTCGCGCTTGAGATCGGTGTTGAGCAGCGTCTCGTAGCCCTCGCGTCCGCCCCACAGCACGTAGTTCTGGCCACCGAGCCGGTGCGTCACCTCCAGCGCGGCGCGGACCTGGCCTGCCGCGTAGGTGAAGATCTCCGGGTCCGGATTGGTCGCCGCGCCCGCCATGTAGCGGCGGTGCGTGAACAGATTGGCGGTGCCCCAGAGCAGGCGCACCTTGCTCGCGGCCATCTTCGCTTCGAACAGATCGGCAATCGCGTTGAGATTGGCGACGGATTCGGCCAGCGAAGCGCCTTCCGGTGCGGCATCGACGTCGTGGAAGGTGAAGAACGGCACGTCGAGCAGGCGGAACAGCTCGAAGGCGACGTCGGCCTTGGCCCGGGCCTGCGCCATCGCGTCACCGCCCTGGTGCCACGGCCTCAGGAACGTCTCGCCGCCGAAGGGATCGCCGCCCGGCCAGCAGAACGAATGCCAATAGCAGACCGCAAAGCGCAGATGATCCTCCAGCCTACGGCCGTGCACGAGGCGGTCCTTGTCGTACCAGCGGAACGCAGGCGCCTGTCCCGCATCCTTGCCGGCGAAGGCGACAGGTGTAGTCGCATCGAAGAATTTGGCTGACGCGTTCACTTAAGAGCACTCCTTCAATGCGGGATAAAGCTCGCGCCATCGCCGGTAGGCCTCGTCATAGGCCTCGGTGACGGATGCGCGGGGCGTGAAGCTCGCGAGCCGCCGCGGGCGGGTGCAGACCGCTGCGGGTCGCTCGCCGGTCACAGCGAGCCGGCCTAGCCTGGAGGCGCCGAGGGCCGCCCCCACCTCGCCTTCCTCGATGCGGTGGACGGGAATGCCGAGCACATCGGCGCAGATCTGCGCCCACAGCGGCGAGCGCGAGCCGCCGCCGACGAGATCGAGTTCGGCAACAGGCCCGCTCGCCGCGCTCAGCGCCGCCAGATTGTCGCGCGCGGCAAAGGCGACGCCTTCGAGCACGGCCTGCACGATCTGCGTCCGCCCGGTCGCACCGCGCAGGCCGACGAAGGCGCCGCTGGCGGCGGCATCGTTGTGCGGCGTGCGCTCGCCGTCGAGATAGGGCAGGAATTTGATCGGGCTCGGCGCATCGACGCGCTCGCCGAGCGGCGCCAGCAGCGCTGCAGCCGGGGTCTCCATCACACCGGCGAGCCAGGCCAGCGAAGCCGCCGCCGAGAGCATCACGCCCATCTGGTGCCAGAGGCCGGGCAGCGCGTGACAGAACGCATGCACCGCCGTTTCAGGCGCCGGCGCGAACCGATCGGTGACGCGGAACACCACGCCGGACGTTCCCAGCGACAGGAACGCATCGCCCGGCGCGATCGCGCCGAGCCCGATCGCGCTCGCGGCGTTATCGCCGGCGCCCCCGGCGACAACGACATTTTTCGCCATACCCCAGCGCTGTGTGAATTCCGGCGCGAGCATGGCACTCGCCTCGCTGCCCTCGACGAGGCGCGGCATGTGGTGAAGATCGAGCCCGGTGGCATGCAGCAACAGGGGCGACCAGCGGCGCAGACCGACATCGAGCCACAGCGCGCCGGCCGCATCCGACATATCCTCGATCATCTCGCCGGTCAGGCGATAGCGCACATAAGCCTTCGGCAGCAGCACCTTTGCGACGCGCGCGAAGATTTTTGGCTCATGCCGCGCGACCCACAACAGCTTCGGGGCGGTGAAACCCGGCATGGCCAGATTGCCGGCAATCGCGTGCAGCGACGGGCAACGCTGCTCCAGCGCGGCACATTCGACCTGCGAGCGGCCGTCGTTCCAGAGGATCGCCGGACGCAGCGGCCGGCCGTCCTCGTCGAGCAGCGTCGCGCCATGCATCTGGCCCGACAGGCCGATGCCGCGGACCCGCGTGACCTCGCGTGGATGGCGGGCGGCAAGATCGTCGACCGCACCGATGGCAGCATCGACCCAGGAATCGGGGTCCTGCTCGGACCACAACGGCGCCGGATGCGACAGCGCAAGCTCGCGCGCCGCCGTCGCGAGGATCGCGCCGGCTTCGCTCACGAGCACCGCTTTCACACCGGATGTGCCGATGTCCAGTCCGAGATACAAATCGTCCTCCTCTTTGCCCTTTTGCGAGGCGCGATCTTGACGTCACGCTCTCCGCCACGGCCCGTTCGATATCCACTGCCGCTAAGGCAGATTGTCCCGCATCACGATGTCGATCCTGATCTTCTCCTGCTCGCGCAGGATCGGCTCGCCGCGGGCGAGCGCGAGCAGCACGCGCACCGCGGCACGCGCTTCGTGTCCGGGGTTCTGCGAGATCGCGGCATCCATCACGCCCTGCAGCAGCAGCCGGCGGGTCAGCACGGTGACGTCATGACCGACGAACACGACCTGCTTGTCGCGGCCGGCATCGCTCAACGCCTTGTCACTCAGGGCCTTGTCATTCAAGGCTTTGGCGACGCCTTGGGTGCCCGCGCCGACGTTATAAAGGCCGACGATGTCGGCATGCTTGCCCAATAGCCGCGCCAGCACCTGTTCCGAACGATCGTCCTCGTCGCGCCCTTCCAGCACCGGCAGCACGCTGAGCCCTGGGAATTCCGACGCCATCACCTGGTTGAAGCCGAAGATGCGCTCGGCATGGTCGCGCAGGCCCTGCGAGCCCGCGACGATCGCGACCTTGCCGGACTTTTGACCGGCCAGCCGCCCGACCAGCGCGCCGGCGGTGCGCCCCGCGGCAATGTTGTCAATGCCGACATAATGGTGGCGGCGCGAGGACGGCACGTCCGAAACCAGTGTCACCACCTTGGTGCCGGCATCGACGAGATCGTTGATCGCGGCGCGGACGCCCGGATGATCCAACGCCACCACCGCGACGCCGTCGTAATCGCCCGACAGCGCCTCCAGCGTGCCTGCGAGCACCGAGGGATCGAACACGTCGGTCGCGACCATCTCTACATTGAGGCGGCGAACCGAGAGCCAGGCCGACATCTCGCCGAGATAGGCCTCGATCTGCTGCATGAACGGGTTCGGCCCCGACGGCATCACGAAGGCGAAGCGGCGGGCGCGGCCGCGGGCGAGCTCGGCGGCGGCGACGTGCGGCTGGAACGCGTTGCGCTCAATGGCCGCCTGGACGCGCCGCACCGTGTCCGGCCGCACCCCCGGGCGGTTGTGCAGCACGCGATCGACCGTCGCCAGGCTGACGCCCGCCTCGCGGGCGATATCCTTCAGCGTCAGCGCGGTCGCGGCGAGGGTCTCGGCCATCGCTGAAGGTTAGCAGAGGTGTTTTGAGGTACGCAACTCATTTTGAGGGCCGTCAGCTCCCGGGCCGGCAAGCGGGTCCAGCCGCCCTCGCAACCTAGCCTGAGCATTGACCGGACTTGTCGACAGGCCATATCAGGCCTTCCCTGATCTCACATCTTCCCATAGGAGGCGCCGCGCCGCGTGATGATGACGTAGCGCGCGTCCTGCTTGGTTTCGTTCTCGAAGATCACCGCGCGCATCACGTCGAAATCCAGGCAGTCGCCTTCGCGCAGGCGCACCGCCTTGGCGTCGATGTGCACGGCGATTGCGCCCTCCAGCATCAGCAGTTGCTGGGTAAAGGCGTTGCGGCCCCAGGGGCTGTAGGGCACCCGCGCGCCGGCCGGCAGATCGACGACGATGATCTCGATGCCGCTCGCCGCATCCGTTGGCGAGGCGTGCCGTCTTCGATAGCCGCTGTCGGGATCGCGCCAGTGCGGCTGGTCGGCAAGCCGCACCAACCGCTCCGGCGGCTTCTCGGCGAGCGCGACGACATCGCTGAGCGACACGTCGAGCGCCGCGCAGAGTCTTCCCAGCAGCGCAGCCGTCGCGCTGCTCTGCGCCCGCTCCACCCGTCCGATCATGGCCCGGCTGACGCCCGAGCGGCCAGCGAGCTCGTTCAACGTCATGCCTGCCTGCGTCCGAAGCGTCTTCAGGCGGCGACCGATCGCACGGTCGAGTTTCTGCTGGTCCATGGGTTTCATCCAGACATCGCCCGGCGCAGGGACCGCATCCACTGGGCATGAGGAGCTTGGGGCGGGCGAGGCGCGCGTGCCGGGAGTGAGAGGCTAACATATTAGAATCTTTGCCGGCGGACGCCTGCAAGGAACGTTTGGGCGCCGTGAACGAGCGACGCTACAGCGCCATCGCTCAGCTACTCATTCTCGTCATTGGGAAAAATGGCCTCAATATCCCGCCTGCCGTCGAGCACTCGCACGATCTCTGCCCGGTCATCCTTCAGGCGATAGAAGACAATTTGCGGAGCGACCGTCAGCGAACGCAGGCCGGAGCGAATTTCGTCGCGCGCCCGCCCCGCGAAGGGGAAATCCTCGACGAGCGCAACGGCTTTCCCGATCTGGCGCAAGACCCTGTCGGCCGTCTGGCCTCCTGCAGCCTCGGCGTAGTAGTCCCAAAGCTGATCAATGTCAGCAAGCGCTTCCGGCGACCAAATGATGGGGAGCTTATGCCCCACGATGCCGTGAATTCTTGTCGCGCAGAAGCTCTTCCATATTCAGGGCCTCGCCCTTGCCGGCATCGAGCGAATGGATGCCGCGGTCTATTTCAGACCTGAGAGCGTTAAGCTTTTCGACATGCGACAGCAATTTCCGGCCGATCTCTTCCTGATCGGCGGCAGGCAATTGGGAAATTTGCGCGATGGCTTGTTCGAGCGTCCTGACCATGGCTTCAGTCTACCACATTCTGCTGACCGGCCGGGCCGAAAACTTGGAGCGGGCGAAGGGAATCGAACCCTCGTATGCAGCTTGGGAAGCTGCCGTTCTACCATTGAACTACGCCCGCTTATGCACGGCTTGCGCGCCCGTCCTGATTAGCCGAGACGGCGCCTGTCGCCAAGCGGTTTGGCGCGCCCGGCCCGACAGTTGTTAACGTCCTGATAAGATTCCAGGTGCGCCGGATTGTGGCGGTGTTATGATCTCGTGTCTGGGGAGAGACGTGCACTGAGTGGGGCGTGTGCATGGTGGGGCGTGGCTATACGATATTCGACACGGCGATTGGGCGCTGCGGCATCATCTGGAGCGACACCGGCGTGATGGCCGTGCAATTGCCGGAGGCACGGGAGATCGACACCCGCCGCCGCATTTTTGCGGTCCATCCCGAGGCGCGCGAGCAGCGCCCCTCCGACAATGCCGAGCTTGCGATCGACGGCATCGTAAGCCTGCTGCAGGGCAACGATCCCGATTTTTCCGAGGTCAGCCTGGATGCCGGCGGCGTGCCCGGCTTCAACCGCCGCGTCTATGAGTTCGCCTGCTCCATTCCGCGCGGGGAGACGCGCACCTATCACGAGGTCGCCAAGGCGCTGGGCGCTTCAGGCGCGGCACATTCGGTGGCACAGGCCATCGCCAAGAATCCCTACATGCTGATCGTGCCCTGCCACCGCATGCTGGAGGCCGGCAATTACACCGATCGGCTCTCGCCTTACGGCGGGGTGATCTCCAAGCGACGGCTGCTGGCGCTGGAGGGCGCGCATCCCGTCGCCAGCAAGACGCTGTTCGAGGTGCTGCTGCCCGTTGCTCCGCCGCGCGCCCCCACCTGAGGTGCGACCCTGATCGCACCTCAGCTTTGTTTTTCGGGCGTGATCTCGTCGGAAAACCGCTAACACTTGTCCGGATCATGCCTAGATAAGGCGGCATGGACGCCACCACACTGCTGACCTCGCAATCGATGACCGTCTCCGAGTTTCGCTGCGACGCGGGACCGGGCGACACGCCATTTGCCGAATGCCGCACCGGGCATTCCATCGCCTATGTCCGCTCGGGCAGCTTCGGCTGTCATTGCCGCGCCGGCTTCTTCGAGCTGGTGGCGGGCTCGATGCTGGTCGGCGCGCCCGGCGAGGAATACACCTGCACGCATGAACATGTCAGCGGCGATGTCTGCCTGTCGTTCTTCCTCAGCGCGGACATGGTCGATGCCCTCGGCGGGCGGGGCGAGGTCTGGCAGGTCGGCGCCACGCCGCCGCTGCCCGAATTGATGGTGCTGGGCGAGCTCGCCCAGACGGCGGCAGATGGCAACAGCGATATCGGCCTGGACGAGGTCGGCCAGATCCTGGCCGGCCGTTTTGTCGACGTCGTTTCCGGCAAGGCGCGCAAGCCGGCCACCCCCACCGCGCGCGACCGCCGCCGCGCGGTCGAGGCCGCACTTTGGATCGACGACAACTCGCATGCCGAGGTCGATCTCGAACAGGCCGCAAAGCAGGCGGGCCTCAGCCCGTTCCATTTCCTGCGGCTGTTCTCGAGCGTGCTCGGCGTCACCCCGCATCAATATCTGGTGCGCTCGCGGCTGCGGCACGCAGCGCGGCTGCTCACCGATGACGACATCGCGGTCACCGATGTCGCCTACGACGTCGGCTTCGGCGATCTCTCCAACTTCGTCCGCACCTTCCACCGCGCTGCCGGCGTATCGCCGACCAAGTTCCGCCAGGCCTCGCGCGGGGAGCGCAGCGTCTTCGCCGAACGCCTCGTCCTCAACTGAGACAGATCGGCCGCATGGTGGGGTAATAGTCTGTTGACCAGACGGGCGCGTCGTACTGGGCTTGCGGCACGCCGCGCGATATTACAACCAAAGAGCGAATCAACGCTCTTTGAGTGCGGCGACCCGGCAGATGAACAGTGCCCCGAGTGATGTGATTGCGGCCACACTGATCGCGCTTGCCGTTGGTCTTGCCTTCATCGCCGGCTGTGCCATCTATTATGGCCGCCAGATCACCTCGCGCAGGATTCCGATGCAGTGGGGCACCGACGGGGAACCGGCCTGGTTTGCACCACGCCTCATCGGGCTCTGGTTCAGCTTCGGCGTCACGGCCGCCCTGTCCGCGTTCCTGCTCGTCCTCGCCCTTCATGACCCGCAGAAGCTCACGGCCCTGATCGTCGCAACAGTCAGCGTGATCGGAACGAACATGTGGGTTCACGTCTATCACCTGAAACGGGTGATTCGGTGGCAGTCGGAGGTGCCGGCGAATTAGCCGGCTGCCAAGCGCAAGATTCTCCAAGAGCCGCCCGCCTCACCCCGACTAGGGTCGTCTCCGGCGCGCGCCAGTTTCGGCGCGCTTTGCAGATGGAGACGACCATGTACGACCACATCGGACTTCGCGTTGCCGATCTCGACGCCGCGACGCGATTCTACACCGCGGTGCTGGCGCCGCTCGGTTACGTCCTGTGCTCCAGCGGCGACGGCTATGCGGGTTTCGGGCCGAAGGGCGAGCCTGCCCTATGGCTGCACCTGAACAAGGGCCGCAAGGCCGACGGCGCGCACATCGCGTTCCGCGCCGGAAATCATGACGCGGTCAAGGCGTTCCACAGCGAAGGCCTGAAGAGCGGCGGCCGCGACAACGGCGGCGCCGGGCCGCGCAAGGATTACAGCCCGACCTATTACGCGGCGTTCCTGATCGACCCTGATGGCAACAATGTCGAGGCGGTTTGTGCGTGAGGCGCGACCTGAGGTGCCACATACGCCGTCATTCCGGGATGGTGCGAAGCACCAGACCCGGAATCTCGAGATTCCGGGTTCGCGATTGCGCACCATAGTTCGCGCTCCGCGCGCCCCGGAATGACTCCAACAATGGGTATCCCATGGCCTCCATCCACAACGACATCTCCATCAATGCCCCGGCGCGCGACGTCTGGGATGCGGTGCGCGATTTCGGCGCACTGCATGAGCGGCTGGCGCCCGGCTTCGTCACCGCCTGCACGCTCGACGGCGATGCGCGTATCGTCACGTTCGCCAACGGCTCGGTGGCGCGCGAAGTGCTGGTCGATTGCGACGACGCGCGGCGGCGCCTCGTCTATGCCATCAACAACGAGCGGCTGAAGCATTACAGCGCCTCGGTGCAGGTGATCGCCGACGGCGAGCGGAGAAGCCGCCTGCTGTGGATCATCGACATGCTGCCGAACGAGCTCGCAGCCTACGTCCAGGGCCAGACCAGGGACGCCGTCGTTGCGATACATAAAGCGTTTCCGCCCGCTGCAGCCTAGCGGCGGCCCACGCGGCTCTGTGAGTTTTCTCACAGAGCTCAGTCCTCGCCAGCCGTAACCATCGCGGCGTGCGTCCGGTTGGCTCCGCTCTCCCGGCGGCGCCACGAGACGCGAGGAGCATGCCATGCGAGGTGCGGACAAGGTGATTTGCCAGGCGGCCGCCGTGCTGCTGCTGTTTTCAGTCGCGAGCTCGCCGGCGAAGGCGCAGTTCCTCGGCGGCGGAGGTGCCGGCGGCGAGGACATGATGACCCAGATGGCCCCGATGCTGGAGATGATGAAGGCGAAGATGGGCAAGCGCCGCTTCGCCATGATGATGCAGACCATGGGCCCGGTGATGAGCCGCATGATGGACGGCGGCGGAGGGCTTGGTGGCATGATGGGCGGCGGCAATCTCGGCGGCGGCTTCGGCGCGCCCTATTACGGCGGCTACACCCCGATGGGTGGCGGTACCATGCCGGCCGGTTATGGCGGCGTTGGTGGCGGCGACATCATGGGCATGATCGGCGGCGCTGGAGGCGGCGACATGATGGCGATGATCCCGCAACTGATGCGGCTCGCCAATGTCGGCGGCGGTGGCCATCGCCGCCACAGGCATCGCTAATCGGCGACGCCCGAGAGAGCCGGCCTGATCGCAGCCTTGCTCGCGCGCGGTCCCCAGCGCGTCAGCACCACGCTGGAGAATGAGAGCAGGCCGAGCACGACCATCGAGCTTGCGGCCAGCCAGAAAAAGCTCTGCGCGGTCGCCTCGTGGGTCGACAGCCACCAGCCCGCCGCCGAGATGTAGATCAGCCGCGCCGTCTGCGCCAGCACCGGCCCGATCACCTTGGCCGCGCCTTGCGATGAGAAATACATCGTCGTGGCAATGCCGAAAAAGGCGTAGAACGGTCCGACCGTCGAGAGATATTGATGGCTCGCCGCGCGCACGGCCGCGCTGTCGGTGAAGATGTTGATCCAGAGATCGGGAAACATCGCAACGACGCAGGCCGGCGCACCGACGGCCATGAAGGCGGCAGCACTGGCGATCCAGGCGACGCGCCGGGCGCGCGCGATGTTGCCTGCGCCGATCGCCATCCCCACCATCGGCACGCAGGCGATGCCGAACGAGAACGCGATCGAGGTCAGCAAGAATTCCAGCCGCGCGCCGATACCGTAGCCGGCGAGGATCGTGGTGCCGAACTTCGCCAGCATGTGGGTGAAGATCGAGATCGTCAGCACCGATTGCAGCGGCGAGAAGCAGGCGATCGCGCCGACCTTCAGGATGTCGAAAAACATCGCCCACTGGATGCGCAGGCCGCGCAGCTTCGGTGTAACCCGGGCGCGGCCGGAGAACAGGTACCAGCCCATGATGCAGATGTTCATGGAATAGGCGATCAGCGCACCGGCCGCGACGCCGCGCATGCCGAACTGCGGCACCGGCCCGAGCCCGAGGCCGAGCGTGCCGCCGAGCACGATCTGCCAGGCCGCCGAGTTGAGGATGAGGAACGACGGCAGCTTCATGTTGCCGGTGCCACGCAGCACGCCGGCCATGGTGTTGAGCAGCCAGGGCAGCACGGCGCCGCCGAAAAAAACCTGCGTGTAGGCGACGGCGTGGGTCAGCACGTCGCCGCGGCCGCCGAGCATTTCCAGCACCCGCGGCCCGAAGATCAGCATGCCCAGCATGAAGACGAGGCCGAAGCTGATGCCGATCAGGATCGCATGCGCGGCGAGCGTGGCGGCGCGTTCGCGATCGCCGGCGCCGAGCGCGCGGGCAATGGCGGAAGCCACCGCACCACCCATGGCGCCGCCCGACATCGTCATGGTCAGAATGATTGTCGGAAACACCAGCGCCATCGCCGCCAGCGCCTCGACGCCGAGCCGGCCGATATAGGAGGTCTCCGCGATCACCGTACAGGTACCGGCCGAGAGCGCGATCACGTTGGGCCAGGCGAGAGAGAGCAGCGTGCGCAGGATCGGCCCGTCTACAAGCGCGCTTCGCACTGGCGGCGTGGGCGGCGGCAGCGGACGCTCTTGCTCATCGACCGGGATTTCGGCGATGTCGGACATGTCCTCTCCGGGGCACGGGGCGCCATTTGCGGCGCGGCAATGCGTAGGTGTGCCAATTATTTTCTTCGCGCAGAAGGCGCGGCGAGAGGCTTGTTAGCACGGCCCGCAGCGATTCCTACTGCGCTAGCTGCAGGCGTGCCCTGCGGCAGCGCATTTCAGCCCGTGAAATTGCGGCTGTTGTTCTCCCTCTCCCCGCTTGCGGGGAGAGGCGAAGCGCGCGGCGGCGCCATCGCCTATTCCACGGCCCAAACCAGCGGCGGACGGCCGCCAGCAGCAGCGCGCATACGCACGCCGATATGCCGCCCGCATCCCGCAGCCAGCCCCTCGAACAAGCCCTCCAGCGCCTTGGCGCAGGCGGGGTGATAATCGGCAACGTCGTCCATCAGCTTCCAGCTCTGCTGGCGGATTTCGAAGGTGCCTTCGGATCGCGAGGTCTCGGCCGTGTCATCCTGCGCCGCGAACAGCGCGTTCAGGAACGACGCGAATTCGCTTGCGCCGCCGCGGCTCATCGCCAGCGCGGCGGCGACTTCGTCGAAATATTGCATCCCGATCAGCTTGCCGGTGAGGTGCAGCAGATAGCCGGCGTCTTCCGGGCCGAACAGCTGCACCATCACGGGCGCCGCCGTGCGCACATACTCCATCGCATAGTTACGATAGGCTTTTTCCAGTCGTGGTTTCGGCCAGCTCGCAACCGGCAAAGCCGGCGCAGTCTTCGCGTCGAACAGCGGCGCTTCGAGGTGGCGCGCGAACACCAGGCGCTGATCGAGTTCTAGCGGATGATCGTATTGGCAATAATAGCCTTCGAGCCCGTCCTGGCCGTCGACGCTCTGCTTGGTGCAGACGAAGCCGAGCCTGAGATCGCCGAGCGCGACGCCGTTGTTGGCGTGCCATCCCCGCAGCATCGCGCGGGAAACCTCGCCCGGTACGCCGCAGATCGCGGTGCCCTTCCAGATCCAGCGCGGCGGCGGATAGCGGATCCAGGCCTTGGCGTCGCTCTCATACATGTATTCGACATGCACGCCGCCGATCCAGTTGGAGAGATAGTGATATTGCGCGGCCGCCACCGCCGGCGGCAGATGATCGATCCCGAGCTTCCTAAGCCCGGGCAGGAAGCGCTCCTGCTGCTGACGGCGGAACACGCGGAAGACGAACTCGGCGGCATCCGCAGTGCCGCGCCGCGTGACGACGGTGAGGATGAGGCCGGTGAAATAGGCGTGGTAGAGGTCGGCGACCGCACGCCAGCGCTTCCATTGCGCTTCCTGCACGGCGTCAGCTGCGGCGGTCATTCGTTTCGCTCCCGATCGTTGTTGCGATCGAGTGTGTCACCGCACCTTCCGGCAGGCAACATGACGCCCGTGCAGAGCGCCCTGCGCGGCCGCCCGCCAATTCCGCATCACGAAGTTTGCGGCGGCGCCGTCCTGGCCGCGCGCTCTCGCTCGACCCGTTCGGTGACATCGCGCGCCATCGCGACCGATCCCAGAACATTGCCGCCGGAATCCCACACCAGCGCGAAGGTCATCTCGATGTAGAGCTTGCGCCCGCTCTTGTGCAGCGCGCGGGTCAGTGTCGGCTTGCCCGCAAGCTTCATGCGGCCGCTGGCCAGCGCAGCTTCAAAGCCCTTCCAGTGCGCGGCGCGCAGGTGTTCGGGAATGATCAGGTCGAGATTCTGTCCGAGCGCTTCCGCAGCGGAGAAGCCGAACAGCGCCGTCGCTGCACGGTTCCACCGCATGATCGTGCCGGAGCGGTCCGAATAGATCAGCGCATCCGCGACGTCTTCGACGATCTTTGCGTCGAGTTCGGATTCGTTGGCCATGTCACCACCTTGTATCACTCCGAATGATTGCACATCCCGACACACATTCGGTGTCATCGCCCGACTTGATCGGGCGATCCAGTACTCCGAGACGGCAGTGATCAAATCGACAGGCCGCGGCGTACTGGATGCCCCGGTCAAGCCGGGGCATGACAGTAGGGTGCGCAGCTACACCCGGAAATGCTTCGATAGTTTGAGGCCCTGGGCCTGATAGTTCGAGCCGATGCGCTGGCCGTACATCGCGTCGGGACGGGCCAGCATCTTCTCGTAGACGAGGCGGCCGACGATCTGGCCGTGCTCGAGGATGAACGGCACCTCGCGCGAACGCACTTCCAGCACCGCGCGCGCGCCTTTTCCGCCCGCGCCAGCATAGCCGAAGCCGGGATCGAAGAATCCGGCATAATGCACGCGGAATTCGCCGACCAGCGGATCGAACGGCACCATCTCCGCGGCGTAGTCGGGCGGCACCTGCACCGCTTCCTTCGACGCCAGGATGTAGAACTCGCCGGGATCGAGGATCAGGCTGCCGTCGGGACGGGCCGAGATCGGCTCCCAGAAATCTTCCACCGCGTAGCCGGAGCGACGATCGACGTCGACGACGCCGGTGTGACGCTTGGCGCGGTAGCCGACGAAGCCGTTTGCCTTCTCGCCGGAGAGATCGACGGAGACGGCGACGCCGCCCGAGAGGTCGGCATCGTCGATGTCGACGAGACGCTCGGCGGCATGCAAGCCATCGAGCTCGTCGGCATTGAGGATGGCGTCACCGGTGCGAAAGCGCACCTGCGACAGACGCGAGCCCTCGCTGACCAGCACCGGAAACGTCTTCGGGCTGATCTCGGCATAGAGCGGACCGTGATAGCCGGCGCCGATCATGTCGAAGCGGCGGGTGCCGTCGGCGATGACGCGGGTGAAGACGTCGAGCCGGCCGGTGGAGCTTTTCGGGTTCGCGGCCGCGACGATCTCCGGCGGCAGCGCGAGGCTCTCCAACAGCGGCACGATGTAGACGCAGTTGGTCTCCAGCACCGCGCCGTCGGCGAGGCTGAACTCGTGCAGCTTCAATTCGTCGATGCGCTCGGCGACGGTGGCGCCGGGACCGGGCAGGAAGCTGGCGCGGACGCGATAAGCGATGTCGCCGAGACGCAGATCGAGGCTCGCCGGCTGGATCTGGCTCTCGACGAAGTCATAGGCGGGCAGGATGAGCCCGGCCGCCGCCATCGCCGCGATCATGCGGTCGGGCAGGATACCATTGGCGTCGGGCGCAACCGTGAACGTCAACCGGGGGTCCTCGTCAGGGATCAGATGCATCCGGACATGCCGGAAATACAAGTCTTTTACGGCTATCCGATGGACGCCTTGACGGAAAGGGCATTGCGGAATATGAGCATCACTTATCCCGTGGTGATTTGAGCCGGCCGGCTTGCAGCCACGTTAAATAAGTCGCTAAACAGGCCGGGGACCTCTGTGATCCCGGCCCGTGGAGATATCCAGGCCGGTTTTTTTGTGACCGTTTTCGCTCGACGGTCACGTCGGAGGTACCTATGTCGAAGTCGACCACCAACTACCGTCCCGAAACCCGCCTTGTCCATTCCGGCACCCTGCGCTCGCAATATGGCGAGACGTCGGAGGCGCTGTTCCTGACCCAGGGCTATGTCTACGACACCGCGGAGCAATGCGAGGCGCGGTTCAAGGGCGAGGATCCGGGCTTCATCTATTCGCGCTACTCTAATCCCACCATCGCGATGTTCGAGCGCCGCATGATCGAGCTCGAGGGCGCCGAAGCCGCCCGCTCGGCGGCAACAGGCATGGCCGCGGTGACGACGGCGATCCTGGCGCCACTCAAGGCCGGCGACCACGTGGTGGCTTCCCGCGCCCTGTTCGGCTCGTGTCTCTACGTCATCCAGGACCTCTTGCCGCGCTACGGCATCGAGACCACGCTGGTCGACGGTCTCGACCTCGACCAATGGCAGCGCGCCGTGAAGCCGAACACCAAGACGTTCTTCCTGGAGAGCCCGACCAATCCGACGCTGGATGTGCTCGACATCCCAGGGATTGCCGAGATCGCGCACAAGGGCGGCGCGTGGCTCGTCGTCGACAACGTGTTCGCAACGCCGATCTGGCAAAGCCCGCTCGCGCTCGGGGCCGACGTCGTGGTCTATTCCGCGACCAAGCACATCGACGGCCAGGGTCGCTGCCTCGGCGGCATCATCCTGTCGTCGGAAGCCTTCATCGCCGAGCACATCCACAATTTCATGCGCCAGACCGGCCCTTCGATCTCGCCGTTCAACGCCTGGGTCCTGCTCAAGGGCCTGGAGACGCTGGGCGTGCGCGTGCGCGCGCAGACCGATACGGCCGCGCGCATCGCCGACGTGCTGGCGAGCCATCCGAAGATCTCGCGGCTGGTTTTCCCGGGCCGCGTCGATCATCCGCAGGCAGCGCTGGTGAAAAAGCAGATGCGCGGCGGCTCGACGCTGGTCGGCTTCGAGGTCAAGGGCGGAAAGGCCGCGGCGTTCCGCGTGCTCAACGAATTGAAGCTGGCGAAGATCTCCAACAATCTCGGCGACGCCAAGAGCCTCGTCACGCATCCGGCGACCACGACGCATCAGCGCCTGAAGCCGGAGGACCGCGCCGCGCTCGGCATCAGCGAAGGTTTTATCCGCTTCTCCGCGGGGCTGGAGCATGCCGATGATCTGATCGAGGATCTGACTGCGGCGCTGGAGAAGGCGTGAGGGGAAGCGCTGTAGGGTGGATTAGCCGAAGGCGTAATCCACCAACTTCGTTCGGCATTCGCTGATGGATGGTGGGTTACGGCTTCGCCTAACCCACCCTACGGCACCGTGCTTACATCGGCCGATAGGTTCTCACATCCGCGGGCACGTTCACACCCAGCTTGATCTGCCCCACCGAACGGATGATGTCGTCGCCGAGCAGTTGGGCGAAGCAGGCATAGCCCCAATCGTTCATGTGCAGGCCGTCGGCGATGACGAAGCTCTCGACCGGAATCGACTGGTTCTCGTGCCAGTCGCGCATCACCTCGAAGCGCGGGAAGATGCCGACGTGACGCAGCTCGGCGACCTTGCCCAGCAGCTTCACCATCTTGCCGGCGCTTTCGCCACGCTGGTTGACGGCCGGCGAATATTGCGGATCGACCAGCACGATGTCGGCACCGCCGGCGGCCTGGATGCGGCTGATGCCGTCCTCGACCAGTTTTGCGGTGTCGCCGGGATCGAGATTGCGCAGCACCGCGTTGGTGCCGACCTGCCAGATCACGAGATCCGGATGCACGTCGATCACTTGCGTCTGGAGGCGCTTCATCATCTCCGGCGCATCCTCGCCGCCGACGCCGGCATTGACGACGGTGATGTCGGCGGTCGGATAGTGGCGGCGCAGCTGGGCGGCAAGACGGTTCGGATAATTGAACTCCGGCGAGCTCGCGCCGAATCCTGCGGTCGACGACGAGCCGAACGCGACGATCACAACGGGCTGGCCGGCCACGAGCTTGCTTGCAACATGCGGCAGCGAACCCATCGCCTTCGAGCCGCCCTTTGACGGCAGGCAGGGCACGCGGTTGAAGACGTCGCCGGCGGATTTGGCGACCTGCTTCACCTTGTCGATGGCGCGCGCGGTGATGCCGCGCTGCTCGGGCGAGGTCACGGCAACGGTGGTCTGGGACGGCGAAGCGGGAGCGGGATCAGCCGACCGCGCCGGTGCTTGTGTCGCCTGCGCGGCTTGGGTCTGCGCATGGGACTGCGGGGCCGGCGCCAGCAACAACAGCACTGCAGCTGCAGGCGCGGTCAGCCATGCCGTCAGGCAAAAAGGGCGGAGAGAACTCATTAACGCTAGACCTCAATTTTGCTGCTGGGCCGGCTCCAGATGGGCTGCGTCGATCACGAACTGTGCCAACGCCCGGCCAAGGCAATCATGAACCTGCTTCGCCAGTTCGGGCCCGCGGGACGGGCTGAACAGGTCGAACTGACCCTGATCATTCCACTGCCGCATGATCGTGAAGCGATCGAACAGCGGAATATCATGCTCCTGCGCCACGACGCGCATATTATCGAGAAATGGTTGGGCCGAGATCATCGTTTCGGTACGCGGGCTGTACTGCAAATTCATCAAGACGACGTCGGCCCCTGCCTTTTGCAACGCAATAACCCCCTCGGTGACTGCGCTGCGAAATTCGTCGGGATCGATGGATCGGATGGCATCCACGGTCCCGGTCTGCCAGACGACCAAAGTAGGGGTTTTTGCTTCCATCAGCTTAACGAAGGTCGAGGCGGCCTCCTCCGCCGTTCTCTTGCTCTGTATTTCTACGGAGACGTGCACTGCTTCCGACGGCGGCAGCTTTTCCTTCAGAATCGCTTCCATACGCGCCGGATAGGAGCTGCCCTCCGAAGACGGAATCGTGGTCGAGCGGCTGCCGACGACCAGGATTTCGAGCGGCTTGCCGGCCTTGACGGCCTCGGCGACCTTGGGAAGCTGGCTTTCGCTGGTAAGCAGATAAGACGGCAATTCGCACGCCGCGGGCGCGGTGGCAGCGCCAGACGCAGCATCGCCCGCGCGCGCCACAGGCGCGGCGAGGCTACCGCATAGCAGGACCAGGCTCAGGAGAACCTTCGCCTTCATCAGCCCCCTCCCGCCAGATCGGCGTTGCCGACGGCGTTTTTGGTTTTCGCACCGCTCTTGTCAGCCACGCGCTTGTACCACGAAATCACCCAGGCCACGCCCCACATGATCAGGACCCCGGAGAGACTAATCAGCGCATGCATGGCTGCGCCGCCGGAGACTTCGGCGAGAATGAAATGCCCGGCGAAGGCCAGGAAGACACCGAGGCAGAAGATCTCGAGAGAATGCTGGCCACATAGAATCAATGGTCGCAACCAGCGCGATTTCAAGCCCGGCCAATCCCGGGGTAGGAAGCGGACGGTGAGCGCGGCCAGCGCCAGGAAATGCGTGAAGCGCAGCACGTCGAGATCGGTCTTGTCGATCGGATACATCCACTGCTCGACCCGCTTCGGCATGAATTGGGAGAGCTGCGGCACGTACCAGGTCAGCGTCACGTAGAACGCCGCGGCGAGGTAGGCGATCGCGATCCACATCGTCACCGGCGAAGCCAGGATACGCGACATCCGTCGCGCACCTCCGAGCGCGCACCATGCCCCGAAGACGAACAGCAATTGCCAGGCCAGCGGATTGAAGGCCCAGAAGCCGTTCGGATAGGCGGAGAAGTAGAGATCGTACTCCCAGGTGACCGCGTAGAGCACGACCGAGAGGCCGAGCGTGACGTCGGGGCGCCATTTCATCGACCACAGGATCAGCGGCAGCGCCAGCATCAGCACGATGTAGAGCGGCAGCACGTCCATGTTGACGGGCCGGAAACGCAGCAGCAGCGCCTGCACGATGGTGACGTCGGGCTGCTTGAGGAAATCCATGATACCCATCTCTTCGGTGTAGAGCGGGTTCTCGAACCTGGTCGCGACGTAGGAGATTTCGGCGAGGAAGATCGTGAACAGGAAGACGTGGGCGACGTAGATCTGCCAGACCCGGCGCAGGATGCGCGCGGTGGCGATGACGACGCCGCTCTCCAGCATCGCCCTTCCGTAGACGAAGGCGGCGGTGTAGCCGGAGATAAAGATGAAGATCTCGGTGGCGTCGCTGAAGCCGTAATTGCGGATCGTGAACCAGGTCAGCAGACTCGGCGGCAGATGGTCGATGAAGATCAGCCACAGCGCCAGCCCACGGAACAGGTCGAGCCGGAGCTCGCGCTCGCCGATGGCGGGCAGCGTGATGGTCGGCGCGGTCGCGCGCGCCTTCGCCCCCGCGGGCTTGCTGTCCACAGGCGTGCTGTCTACAGGCTTGGCGTCTGCAGGTTTGGCGGTTCCCGCGATCGTCGATCCCGTTACATGGTCGGCAATGGTCATCGGGGCCTAAAAACCCTTCCGCAAATCGCGACGTTGAGGAGTGTACCGGTCCGGTCGTCGTCTCGCAAAGCGGCCGGATCACATCCGGGTGTCATTCCCCTCGAATTCTGGCGGGACGATGTCGCCAGAGCCGCCTCCGGCGTTTGGTTCCAGCGCCGGATGTCGGTATGATAGCAGCCATGTACCGCGCCGTGACCCGTCAGATTGAAGTGACCGTCGAGCCGAACTTTGTTCCGGAGCAGTCGTCGGCCGACCGCTCGCGCTACTTCTGGTCCTACACCATCGTCATCGTCAATTCGGGCGAGGAGACCGTGCAGCTCAAGACGCGGCACTGGATCATCACCGATGCCTCCGGGCGCCAGCAGGAGGTGAAGGGCGAGGGCGTGGTCGGCGAGCAGCCGATCCTGGCCCCCGGCGAACGCTTCGAATACACCTCCGGCGTCCCGCTCTCGACCGCCTCCGGCTTCATGACCGGCCGCTACCAGATGGTCACCGAAAGCGGCGAGCGCTTCGAGATCGACGTACCGGCGTTTTCGCTGGACAGCCCTGACAACAAGCGGGTGTTGAATTAGGGGGCCTCGCTCTCGTGTCCCGGACGCGCAGCAACGCCTCTTAGCGTTGCTGCGCAGAGCCGGGATGGGCCCCGGCTCTGCAGCGCATCACTTCGTGCTGCGCAGCGTCCGGGGCACGAGATCGGAGAGGGCGCATGTTCTCTCAACGCGGTCATTGCGAGGAGCCCTTGCGGATGAGGCGACATCGCGATGCTCCAGTGCACATCTCAACGGCCGTGCCGTAGGGTGGGCAAAGGCGCGTAGCGCCGTGTCCACGATCTCCCTCCATGAGCAACAAGGCGTGGGTACGCTGCGCTTTGCTCACCCTACGAGATCGAGTTTGTGGCACGCAGCTCAGCTCACGGACACGCCTTCGCAGCCTCGCGGCTTGAATCGCCCGAGCTTTGCTTCGTCGCTTCACCCTCATAAAGCCAAGAGGGCGCAGGGAAGGCCGGGTGCCGGCTGGCACCCGCGGTCTGCTGCGCGAAAAGCACGCGCAAAAAGAACCGCACAGCAGCATACAGGTGTCGCCGATCACTCGGCCTTCCCTGCGCGATGGTTGGACGGCTTATGCCGTGATCTCCCGGGAGCCGACCATTCCTTCTGGCCTCCCTCGCCCCGCGAATTTGGATG